>NZ_JBHJUI010000013.1:85777-282109 GCF_042268405.1 Kitasatospora sp. NPDC056184
TTATAGCTTCTGTTCCATCATTGCATTTAATTTACCCCTTTTATCACCCCCCTCCCCCCTTTCCCCCGGGGGCGGCCCCACTCCCCCCCGTTCAACGGCCGCCACCACACCTCGCTCCAGCAAAACGGCAAGGAGGTCTCGCACTTCACCTTGAGGTCAAAGAATAATCCACACACACGCCGCTGGAGCAACGGGTGGCGACGGACCTGTGGCCACACCTGGGGGCCATTTGGGACCATCCGGGACCAAAAAACGGGCCCCGAAAACCAGCAAGAGCGAGCCTTTGGTTTCCCAAGTGCCCGCTCTCACAACCGACTTCACAGTCGGGACGACAGGATTTGAACCTGCGACCCCTTGACCCCCAGTCGCCCGGCGATGACTGACGCTGCACGTCAGACGGTAGACAACCCGCGTTGTTCGTTCACCGAAAGACACCTCGGAGACGGCGGTGAACGACGCGCGGTCCCCGGCAAGTCCCTACCAAGTAGGCCATCCTGCTGCAATGGTGCCGCACCGGGATGGTATGGGGCGACCACGCCAAGCGTACCGAGCCCGGCCCAGAGGAGGAGCTGCGGGGTGCCACACCGGTGAGATGCGGAGTGACGGCGGGCTATCGCCGCAATCGAGACCATGAAACACACGCGATGGTGCCGCACCAGAACAGTGCGGAGCGACCCATGCGCCGGTACCAGCGGCAATCCAGTTGCCGAAGCTGTGATGGTGCCGTACCGAGACGGTGCGGAGCGACCAGCGAACTTACCGGTTCGGCGTGCGTCGGCATCGGCGAGCTGTGATGATGTCGCACCGGAGTGATGCGGAGCGAGACGTTATGGCATTCCGCAGGCGCTGGAGTAATGACCCGCTGCGATGGTGCCGCAGCGGGACAGTGCGGAGGGAGTTGGCCTTGGCCTTGTCGCTGCCCGCCTCGTGGATGCTGTGATGGTGCCGCACCGGGATGGCGCGCAGAAACCCGCGGGACGCGCCGGTGACGATTGATCAGCCGGTGCCGCTGAGGGTGCGGAGCGACTGGTCAGCGCCGCCTCGATGGCGTCGCGGATCTCCTTGCTGCGATGGTGCCGCACCGGGGTGGTGCTGAGCGGCTGGAGAGCCATGTGGGGCCCCCGGTGGCGACCTGGCAGCGATGGTGCTGCGCCGGGATGGTGCGGAGCGACGTATCGGCCCCACTGCTCCGACCAGATCACCTTGCCGCTGCGATGGTGCCGCGCCAGGACGGTGCGGAGTGACCCGAGCACGAGCGCGGCTGCAGCGCGCAGAACATCATGCTGTGATGGTGCCGTACCAGCAGGATGCGGAGGTACCTACTGACGGCGGGGCTCTCAAGATGGAAGAGGAGAACCTGCGATGGTGCCGCACCCGGATAGTACGGAGGAATGCGACTACGTCTTTACGGATGAAGCGCACGAGTACAAGCTGCGATGATGCCGAACTGGGACAGCGCGGAGTGACTCCGGCTCCATACGCAGCCGTATCGGGCCGCGGTGGTGCCGTATGGGGGTGCGGAGCGCTCGCTGAAGCGTAGTAAAGGTCGGGCGAGAAGGATCAAGCTCTGCAATGGTGCGAAGCGACGCCGGTTCAGCTGACTCTTGAACGTCCCCGAGAGATGCTGCGATGGTGCCGCACCGGAACAGTGCGGAGCGACAACCGGAAAATACGCGTTCACCGCTATATACCGCGCACTGCGATGCTGCCACACCAGCAGGGTTCGGAAGGACTTTGTCCCCGGGGGCGCTGAACTTCTTAGTCAGCTTGCTGTGATGCTGCCGCACCTACATGCGGAGGAACGCCAAGGCCGGGTAAGCCGCAGAGCTGCAGCTGCGATGGTGTCACATCGGAACCCGCGCGGAGCGACCGGTTACGGAGCCATGCAAGCCCCACACAGCAGCAGCACCAGATTCTCTTGGCTGCAACGGCGCCGCGCCGACCAGGTACGGAGCGGCGCTCCTGATGACGCACCAGTTCAACGCGGAGACGAATGAGCGGGCATATCCAGCACGGCATCCATGGCTGGCTGTGAAGGTGCCGCACCCAGATGCGCGGAGGGACCTTCCAGAAATGGGCCGGCCACCAGCACGTCCCCAGCTCGGATGGTGCCGCACCGGGACGGTGCGGCACCATGGGCGTCGGTGGTGGCGGGCAGTTGTCGCCAGTCGGTCCTGCTATGGTGCCGCACCGGGACGGTGCGGAGTGGCCCCCTACGACGACAAGCTGACCGCCACACTCACGTGGCTGCGATGGTGCCGCACCGGAACTATGCAGAACGACTGCTTGATCAACAGCCCGACCAGCGTGAAGTTGAGCCTGCGATTGTGCCGCACCGGGACAGTGCGGAGCGACAACCAAGACGGAGCAGTGCCCGCCACTGTGGCGGCAGCTGCGATGGTGCCGCACCAGGACAGTACGGAGCTACAACTCTTGCGGCGCGTACACGCGAAGCTGGGACGGGGCGGGGCGACAGCCGGCCTGACCCCTCAACTGCTTCCGCGGCCGAGTGGCTGCGATGCTGCCGTACCGAGATGGTGCGGAGCGAGGCCTACACCAAGGACAAACAGACCGGACTGAAGGCGCTGCGATGGTGCCCCGCACCGGGACGGTGCGGGGCGAGGACGACTGCCTACCTCGGCCGCTCCGGCCGCGGGATGCGATGGTGCCGCACCGGACGGTGCGGAGCGACCCGGATTGCGAAGCTCGACTCGGACCGCGCCATGGAGCTGCGATGGTGCCGCGCGGGATGGTACGGAGTGATGGCCGTGCGCCCGGGTGTCCGTCAGGCGAAGCAGTCGCTGCGATGGTGCCGCACCGAAATAGTGCGGAGCGACCTGCCTGTCGCTGCTGGACGTCGCCCGGTGGACGAAACTGCGATGGTGCCGCACTGGGAGGGTGCGGAGCGACTGCTTGGTCAGGTCGTCAACGTCAGCGGCGACGCGCTGCTGCGATGGTGCCACACCGGCCAGATGCGGGGGGACTTCGACCACCGGACGATCAGCCGCACCAACAAAGTGTGGAGGGATCCTGACGGCGGCCAGCGTCCCGCAGGCAGTCATCGAGCTGCAACGGAGTCGTTCCAGCAAGGTGCGGAGGAACCGGCCACCAGGCGTTCTGAACCAGGTTTGGACAGTCCCTGCGATGGTCCCGCACCGGAAGAGCGCGGAGAGACAGCCACGACCGACCGTCGACGCGTTGGATGATCCGACCTCGATGGTGCCACACCAGGTTGGTACAGAGAGCCTCAAAGCCCATGAAAGACATGGCCGGAGGCAACGTGCGGCAATGGTGCTGTACTGGCAAGGTGCAGAGGGACGAGCGGCTGGACCGGATCGAGCACGAGCTGCACCCGCTTCGATGGTGCCGCACCGAGGGGTGCGGAGGGATGGTCGAAGTCCGGCGACCACTGCTGGCGGGTGACCCAACTGCGATGGTGTCGCGCCGGCAGAGTACGGAGGGACACCAAGAAGGCCGAGCTCTCGGTCGAGGTCGAGAAGCCGCGGTGGCGCATCGGCCGCGTACGGAGGCATGTAAGCCTCACACAACAGCAGCACCAGATTCTCTTGGCTACAACGGTGCCGCGCCGACCAGGTACGAAGCAGCGCTCCTGATGATCCACCAGTTCAAAGCAGAGACAAAGGAGCGGGCATCTGCAGCACGGCATCCACCGCTGGCTGTGATGATGCCGCATCGGGGCGGTGCGGAGCGGCCAACTCATGCTGGATGCCTGGAGCTGGCTGAACTACCTGCGATGGTGCCGCACAGGGATGGTTCGGAGTGACCTACTGCGAGGACCAGACGAAGGGATACGCGAAGGAGCTGCGATGGTGCCGCACCGGCAGGCCGGGCATAACAATGGTGGTGCCGGACCAACCGACCTGCGATGGCGCCACAGCGGGATGGTGCGGAGCGAAGGTAGTGCCGCCGAGAAGGTAGTCCTGCGGGACCCCACTGTGATGGTGCCTCGTCAGGGTGGTTCGGAGCGACATCCCCGAGTTCAAGCCAACGCTGCCATGCAACGTGCTGCGATGCTGCCGCACCGCGAGTGCGGAGCAACGTGCTGATGTCGCTGCGGACCAATCTGGCCAAGGCGCTGCGATGGTGCTGCACCGGTGAGGCGCCGAGAAGCGACGCTCGCCTCCGAACGGATCCGGTCTAGTCTGGGGCTGAGATGCTGCCGCATCGGCATGGTGCGGCGTACCGGGAGGCTGCGACGCCGTCGGTCTGTTCGATGGCGGCGAGGTGTCCACGGACGTCCTGCGATGGTGCCGCGCCGGGATTGATGCGGAGGAAGTTGGCCTCGTGCCCGGACAGGCGATCGGTCTGAAATGGCGCCGTGCCCGCGAGGCGTGTGCCGCACCGGGATGGTGCGGAGGGACTCCCACACCCGCAGGTGCACCAGGTCGATCCGACTGCTGCGATGATGCCACACCGGCAAGGTGCGGAGGACTCGGCCCGCTGTACCGACTCCACACGGGCGACCCGCTGCTACGGTGCCGCACCATGAGGTGCGGAGGGACGCCGAGAAGGTCTACACGGCCGGTGATGGCAACAAGCTGCGACGGTGCCGCACCGGGACGGTGCGGAGCGAGTGGGCAGGCTCAGGTCCTCGGTCATCTGGACGTCCGCACTGCGATGGAGCCACGCCGATGCGATGTGGGGACCACTGCTGACAGGTGATCCAGCTGCGGTGTGCGGCACCGGGATGGTGTGGAGCGACCTCCGGCGTGATCTTCTTCGACAAGGCGCAGGATGTGCTGCGATGGTGCCGCACCGGGACGGTACGGAACGACCTCCGCTCGACCAGTGGAACGGTTCGGCGGGCCCGATGCTGCTATGGCGCCGCGCCGGGATGATATGAAGCGACCGCTGAATCAGGCCTTCGACTTGCCGACACACGCGAGGCTGCGATGGTGCCGCATCGGAAAGGTGTGGAGCGACGCCCAGTGAGCCGGCGAGTCCGGGTTGATGGTGCAGCTGCGATGGTGCGCACCGAACTTGCGCAAAGGCCCGCCATGGAGACGTACCTAGCCGAGGCGACGCTGGAGCCGTGATGGTGCTGCAGCCCAGGACAAGGCGAAGGGGCGCCAACTCGTTCGGCCTGCGGCAATGCTGCCGCACTGGAAAGGTGCAGAGAGGCCCCGGCCCCTGTCCGCTGCTCAACGTCGCGTGGGATGAGATGCTCCAATGGTGCCGCACCGGAACGGTGCAGAGTGACAACCCAATGGGCCGGGCTGTCGGGGTTGGTGGTGGCGCTACGATGGCGCCGCACCAGGACGGTGCAGAGCAAAAGCGGTTGAGTTGCTGGGCCGAAACCGCGGGCAAAGGCATCCTGCTGCACCGGCGTCGTCAGCTGGCTGCGATGGTGCCGCACCGGGGGGGGCAGTACGGAGCGACTGGCGCGTCTGAGCGGAAAACGAAACCGGCGGCGAAGCGCTGCGATGATGCCACACCGAGACGGTGCGGAGCGACACGGTACCTCGGCTGGAGCGCATCAAGGCCGCGCTGCTGCGATGGTGCCGCGCCAAAACAGTGCGGAGCGACACCGCCGACCGTCCGCAGAGTCATTGCCAGTGTCGTAGCTGCACTGGTGCCGCACCGAGATCGTGCGGAGTGGAGCCCAGGAGCCGGTTGCGGAACGGGGCGGTGGAAAAGCTGCGATGGTGCCCCACCGGGATAGTGCGGAGCGACCTTCGGGGCGTCGTCCCGAGCTGGAATCCACGCCTCACTGCGACGGTGCCGCACCGAGACGGTGCGGACCGACGTCGGAACACACCACTGCGGCGGCGACGATCCAGCAGCTGCGATAGTGCTGCACCCGGAATGGTGCGGAGCGACCTGCGGCATTGCCGAGTTGGACGGATGGACGGCCGGGCTGCGATGGTGCCGCACCATTCGGGTGCGGAGCGGCGAGGACCTGGTGAGGGTAACCACGGGCGACGAGCGACTGTGATGTTGCCGCACCTGCATGGTGCGGAGCGACCCGTCGGGGTCGGGTGCGTCGTCGGTGAGGGCGAGGCCGTGACGGCGCCGCACTGGGGTGGTGCGGAGTGACGTCCAGGCCGAGCGGGTCGTTGACGAGCCACGCGGTGCCGCACCGGGACGGTGCGGAGCGACCGGACGTCGCCGGCGTGGTAGCCATGCAGGACGCGGTGCCGCGATGGTGCCGCACCGGGAGTGGGGCGATATTCCGGGCTTCATAACCGCCCTACGAGTCCCCCGGCTGAGATGAGCCGCACCACCGGCGTGCGGAGGCGCAATCTTCCCCGAGATCACCTCGGCGACAACGAACAGGCCGCGATAAGGCCGCACTGGGAGGGTGCGGAGCGATGGTCATGGAGGGCCCTGCCAGCAAGGGCGATCGGGCCGCGATGTTGTCGCACCAGGTGAGTCCAGAGGGGCGCCAGACAGCTGGCATCACCCTGCGCGGCATCTTCGCGCTGCGCGGGAGCGGCGCGGAGGCGCTCGGCGTCGTCAAGCGTGTGCGCGCCGCTGCGATGGTGCTGCACCGGAATTGTGCGGAGTGATGGCGCCGACCGTGTGCAGGTCAACGCTAGCCCGGCCGCTGCGGCGGTGCCCTGAGGTTCGGAAGCACGACTTCTCACGAAGGCGGTCGAGGCGCTGGTCGCGTAGCTGCGATGATGCCGCACCTGGGAGCGAGAGGGTGCGGAGGGACGTTGAGGGAGCCTGCGGTCGCGGAGGCGAGGAGCGAGCTGAAATGGTGCCGCACTGGTGAGGTGCGGAGCGACCCACGCGAGGACTGCCCCGAATGCGTCTGCCACATGATGCTGCGATGGTGCCGCACCGAATTGGTGCGGAGGCACAGGGGCTGCACAAGCGTCGCGCCAAGGCCGTGGTGCTGCTGCGATGTAACCGCACCGAAGAGGTGTGGAGCCGCGGGACAGGCCGCGTACGTCGCCCAGGATGATACCGAGACTGCGGTGGTGCCGCACCGAATGGTGGGAGGAACGACGCCCTGCGAAGGGCCGTAGGTGTCCGCGATCTTGCTGCGATGGTGCCGCACCGGGGCGGTGCGGAGCGACCCGTGATCTTCGCCAACGAGTACCGGGCCAACGCCGGGCTGCGATGGTGCCGCACCGGGATGGTACGGAGCGAACTGGGACACCATCAGGAACGCCACGGTCGCGGCCTGGCTGCGATGATGCCGCACTGGAACGGTGCCGGAGAGACTCGGGGGATCTCGGCTCGGGCAAGAGCGTGCTGCTGCTGCGATGGTGCCGCACCGGAATTGTACGGAGCGGCTGGCGCACGGTTCCCGTTCAGCTGGGAAGCGTACCTGCTGCGATGGTGCCGCACCAGGATAGTGCGGAGCGACGCGCTTGGGCTGCTGGTTTAGCGGCTCGGGGAGCCCGTTGCTGCGTCTGCGGGGGCCTTCTTCGGGGCACATCGTTGCTTCGGTGTGGTGGGGTGTTTTCATGTTTGCTTGTGGTTCCGAAGCCGTGTCCGGCCGGGGCCTCATGCTGTGTGTTGGCGCTGTGGAGTTGTCAAGGACCGGGTGTTGGAGGGGTGGCCAGCAGCGAGGTTCAGGACCAAAGGTGGCGGCTGGCGGCCAGGGGTCCGTTGGATTGTTTGAGGCCGGTTCGGGGTGCAGTGTAGAGGGCGGTGACGCCGAGGTTGGTCAGCATTCTGGCATTGCGGTTCGTGCTGGGGTCGGTGGCGCGAACGGCGGGGTGTTCGAGCAGGACGGTCACGTCGGTGGTGGTGAGTGGTGGTGCCCAGGCGGGCCAGCGTAGGGCACCGCGGCTGTCAGTGGTGTCCCAGCTGGTGGCGGCTTGGGTGCGGCCGGTGGCGGTGAGGCGGAAGGTGGCGAGGGCGTGGAGGGCGAGCCAGGTGGGGCCGGGGGCGCCGCGTTGGTAGGCCTTGCCTTCGGAGTTGGTGTGGGCATCGCCGAGGGAGCGGTGGTCGAAGTTGGCGGAGGCGTAGTCGGAGATGCGGCGCCAGCCGTCCAGGGCCGAGCGGATCTGCCGCGGGTCATTGCGGCAACCGAGGACGGCTTTCTGCATCAGGCCGGTGATGGTCATCTGGCCGGCGGCGGCGATCAGCGGGGTGACGGAGGTGCGCCGCACCGTGGCGGGTCCCGGCTCCTCCGTGGGCTCCGGGTCGTTCTTGCCGGTCTTGGGTTTGGTGTCTTCGAAGCACATGACGTTGGCCAGGGAGGCGAACCAGCGGGCTTGACGGTCGCCCGTCTCGCGTTCGCACTGGGCGAGTTCGCGCAGCGTCTGGTGCGCGGTGTCGACGCGCATGCGCAGGGCTTCGTTGGGGGCAGTGGCGTCCTCGCGTGGTCGGGTCAGGAGTCCGGGAACGTGCGGGAAGGAGTCCCAGACTTCACCCTCCGCGCCGGCCGCGTCGGCGTCCTCGCCCTCCCCGTCCTCCGTCTCGGCGGCGTCCGTGGGCTCCCCGGTTCGGCGGGCCGCCTTAACGGGCTTGGGCGGGAGGTGGCTGGTGAGGAGCTCGGTGAGGGTGTCGAGCGTGAAGGGTTGGTCGGTCGTGAGGACGGCTCCGCCGGCCGGGCCCTTCCAGTGGAGTAGGGGATCGGTGGGCAGGGTGGCTGTGGTGAGTTCGAGGATGCCGAGGGCGGCGAGGAAGCCGAGCGGGTCGTCGGAGCGGAGTGCGGGGAGTTCGAGCTGGTGCATGGTCAGCTGCCTTCCTCGGAGCAGGCGATGTCGGCGAGGCGCAGGACCGTCTCGAGGAGGGCCAGGCCCCAGAAGCCGTAGCGCCGGTTGAGGTCACGGAAGCGGCGTGGGCCGTTCCAGTCGGTGCCGATCACGGTGCTGGAGACGGTGACGGTGGTGTCGTCGGGCATGGTGCACTCGACGAGGACCGGCTCGGGGTCGGCGAACGCGGGCAGCATCGGGCGGCCGTAGCCGTGATGGGCAGCGACGAGGTGGGTGACGAGGTCGTGGTCGACGCCTCGGGCGGTGAGGGGGTTGGTGGCGAGCCAGGCCTGGACGGCGGCGGCACTGAGGGCTTCGTGCCGCAGGTCCTTGGACCAGTTGGCCAGCCGGGCGGCGCGTCGGCGGGCGGCGCGGTCGGCGGGGTCCATGCCGGACTTGGCAAGGGGCTCGGGCAGGGACTCGGCAAGCAGGCGGTCACCTGAGCAAAGCATGCACAGGAACCGCGGGTGGCCCTTCCCGCAGTCGTGGGCTCTGGCCGCCAGCACGATGGCGTCGACCAGGTCGTCGGGCAGTCCGACGGCTTGGGCGAAGTCGCGGGCGCGTTCGCCGACGGCCTGGTGGTGGTACTTGAGGGTGACGGTGCGAGTGAGGCTGCTGCTGTCCGAGTCCTCGTCATCGACGGCGATCCGATAGCGGTCGACGTCAGTGAGCCGGGGCGGGACGAGGACGATCCGGCCCGGACCACCCTGGTCGAGCAGCACCACTCCGGCCGCAGCCGCACGCCCGGTGCGCCATTCGGCGACCTCCAGCAGGGTCTCCAGGCGCCGGCGGAGCAAGGGCGTGTGTCGGGTGGCGCTGTCCTGTGCAGTGTCGGTGGGCAGGACGTCGAGGAGCCGGGTGATCGCGGCGCGGACCGCGTCGGTCGTGCTCGCGGCGTCCGGGTCGTCGGGGTCTGCGGTGAGGTCGGTGAGTACCTGTTTGATGATCGGGGTGAACTGTTCGGGGGCGGTGCCGGTGGTGCTGGCCAGGACGATGGCGTCGAGGCGTAGTGGGGTGCGGGTGTGGTCGGTGGGGTGGTCGCCGAGGTCGGGGACGGGGGTGTCGGGGTCGGCGGTCCAGCCGTAGGCGTCGTGGCCACCGGCGGTGGTGGGCAGGACGAGGGTGGCGCCGGGCTTCAGGTCTTGGATGAGGCGTGGGGTGGTCCAGGTGCCGTCGGTCCCGCGTTGGAGGACGGTGGTGCGTAGGCGGGTGGGTGGGTTGCGGGGTTGGGGTGTGGTGTCGGCGTTGGTGCCTTCGAGGTCGCTGGTGTCGGGGGTCGCGCGGGGTTGGGTGAGGAAGCGGCGCACCGCGGCGAGGGGCAGGGCGAGGGTTTCGGCGGTGTGGACGGGGGTGGTGCGGATGTGTTCGGCGAGGGTCTCGGGGTCGGTGGTGTCGGTGGGGAGGTCGGCGCGCCAGAGGAGTTGGACTTCGGGCTGGCCGGTGTCGAGTCCGTGGAGGAAGGGGGCGGGGGATTCGTCGGGGACGGGGATGGGGCTGGTGCGGGCGAAGGCGGCCAGGCGTGTCTGCTCGACTGGGGGGATGTGTTCGCCGGCGTGGGTGAGCGGTGTGGTGTCGGTGCCGTCCAGCAGGTCGGGCAGGGTGGCGGGGTTGAGGATCAGGCCGTCGAGGAGGTGGGGGGTCAGTTCGGCGGGGTCCTGAGTGTCGTGGGTGGGGGTGTGTTGGGTGAGCCACTGCCAGGTGTGGGCTGCGGCCGGGCCGTAGACGGGGATGCGGTCGGGGTCTTCGGGGTTGTGGGTGCGTACGAGGATCGCGGGCGCGGAGCCGAGTTCGCCTCTGCGGTCGAGGCGTCCGAGGCGCTGCAGGGCGGAGGCCCAGTCGCCGCATTCGCTGACCATCGCGCCGAAGGTGCAGTCGATTCCCACTTCGAGGGTCTGGGTGCTGACAACGACGAGGGGGCGTTCGCGGTGCGGGTCGATGCCGTCGAGGAGTTCGGCCAGCGGGCCGGTGACGAGCAGGTCGCGCTCTGCGGGCCGACAGCGGCCGGTCAGCAGCAGCACGTCCACGTCGGTACGCCGGGAGAGCGCTTCGTGGGCGGCGCGGGCGTGGGTGATGGTGTTGGCGATCACCGCGACCGCGGGCAGCCGCAGGATGGGCAGGACGGCGTCCAGGCCGGTCTCGGCAGCGAGGGCGAACGCCTCGGCAGGCTTCTTCGACCAGCCGCTGGCGTCTAGCAGCGTCACGTGGCGCTCGGCCGCGATCCGGCGCCCGGCGATCGGGTGGGCGCGGTCGTCTTCACCGATGCCCAGGCGGGGACGGCCGCTGTTGGCGCTGGTCGCCGACAGGCTCACCACCCGAAGCGCGCGCGCCGCCAGTCCCTCGCGCGCCGCGGTCTGCTGGTAGAGCGCGGTGTCGGCAGCGGTCGCCAGCAGGGCCTTCGACAGGTGGGCCTCGTCCAGCGCGAGCAGGGCATCGTGCCCGGTCAGGGCAGCATCGATCGGAGCACGCTGGGGGGAGGTGTGATAGCCGCGGAACAGCAGGCGACTGCCGTACTGGTCCGCGGTCGACGTCACCACCAGCGGCTGGGCCGGGCTGCTCACCCAGTTCGACTCCCAGCGGGTGCCGCCCCGCATCCGCACCACCTCCAGCGGCGACTCGCCTCCGCCGAGGTCACGAAGCGATGCGGCCACCTTCGCCCGCACCGAACCGGCTGGCGCCCCGGCGAGCGCTGCGGCCAGTTCCGTGGAGTGCTGGTGGGCCTGGTCGACCACCAGGCGCCGGTCGACGCAGAAGAACAATCGCAGCGGCACCTTCCGGTGCTCGCGGCCCAGTCCGCGGGCGTGTTCCCAGGCCAGGAGGAAGAGCCAGATGTCGATGAACGTGGTCTTGCCCAGGGCGGTGGGGACGTCGAGGTCGGGCCAGTCGGCGCCGTCGGCCACGGCGTCCAGGTAGGCGCTCTGCCACGGGAACGGCGCCCAGCCCTCGCACCCGTCGCACACCGCGGTCGCGGCCCCGTCGGGGCAGTGGGTGTGGTGGTGGACCTCCCGGAAGAAGGCCGGGAACTCGGCTGCCTCGATCGCCGGCAGCCGCTCGGTGCCCGTCACTGGTCGTCCTCCTGAAAGCCGGGCTCCGGGCGGCACAGGCCCAGGCCGAAGTTCTTCTTGCTGCCCAGCACCACCGGCCCCGTCACCGGGACCGGGAAGGTCAGGCGCACGTGGCAGCTCGGCAGCGGTCGCTCTCCGTCCTTGCGGCGCACCGGGAACCCATCCACGCCCCGCGCACCGGGCACGAGCGCGCCGCGCGGGCTCACCTGCACCTGCGCAGGTTCGGGCAGGCCGGCCGCGGCGCAGCTGGCCGTGACCGAGTCCGCCCACGCGGGTTCCTCGTACTTCTTGGGGAAGCGGTCGAGGACCATCGGCAGCACGGTGGTCCACACGGTCGAGGGCCTCTGCCATGTCCAGGGCTGGACGGTCTGCGGCCATGAGTCCTGGTCGGCGGGGCTGACCCGTGCCAGGTCCAGCGGTTCCCCGTCCGTGAACCGGATCCAGCGCAGGCCGCCGTCGTGGCGAAGGAGGGCGGCGAGCAGTGCCTTGCGGTCCTGCCTGGGCATCTCGCGGGGTAGGGCGATGCCGAGGCCGCGCAGCATCCCGTCGGCGTGGTGGTGGCCGGTGAACGGGAGCGCGAGGTAGGCGACCGGGCGCGGGCCGTCCGGGCTGTTCTTGTGGCCGTGGACTGTGGTCATCGCCTCGACGTCGTGGCCCATCGCCTCCAGCGTGCCCATCACCATGCTCCGCAGCCGGCCGGTCAGCTCCAGCGTCCACCGCGGATCCAACGCCACGCCCGGGGCGAACGAGAACGCCAGCAGGTCACCGAACGGACCATCCGCTACCGGCGGTTCGGCCCGGTCATCGTGCTCGGGGTCGAGGTAGTGGTGGGTGAGCGACTGGCTCCAGGCCGGCCGCTGCTCCTCGAACGCCTCCTCCAGCCACGCCAGGTAGCCGCGGTAGGGGATTCGGATCGGCCGCGAGCCCTTCGGGTACTCCCCATTGGCAGCCGGCCTCCATCGCTGCCGCCACCCGTCCTCGTCACCGGGCTCGTCGGGCCCGCACCAGGCATCGAGCAGCCCGGACCCGGTCGAGCGACCGAAGTACGGCACCCGAAACACCAGTTCCTTCAGCGTCGGGGCGAGCTCCTCCCCCGGCTCCGCGGCCCAGCTGAACACCATCCGCGTCCCGGACAGCGTCTTCTGCGCCCACGCTCGCGGCACACCGCCGGCGGTGCGCCCCGGCAGCGAGCCGTGGGTGACCTTCTTCGGGTCCACGGTGTTGGTGACCACCCACGCCCCACGTGGGTGCTCCCCCTCCAGCGGCCTGGCCGGCACCGTGATCACCGGCGGCTCCTGGGCCTCCAGCCAGGTCAGCGCCATCCGCTGCGCGGCGTCGTCGAGGTCGGCGTGCGCGACCAGCGCGCAGAACAGGCGGGCCGGGTGGGGCGGCCACTCGGCCTTCTCGCCGTCCATGGCGGTTGCCTGGTAGAGCGGCTCCAGCAGCTCCACCGAGATGTGGAAAGGCATGACGCTCTACTCGCCTTCCGCCTCGCCGATGCCCTCCAGGCGGAAGGAGCGCTCGATCGCCTGCTGCACCTGCGCGTTCGGCCGCAGCCGCACCGGCTCCTTCGACCACACCAGGCCTACCTCCTCGGCCCGGATGCGCGCGAACTCGAACAGCTCCAGGGCCTGCCCCGCGGTGTCCAGCTCCAGCAGTTCCGTCACCGCCACGCCCTCACGCCCGCGGCCGACCCACTCGATCCGCTCCGACACCAGCAGCAGGTCGCAGCCCGAGCGCAGCCGCACCGCCGGCGCCGCGAACGCCAGCCGGTCCCCCAGCAGCGCCAGCGCCGCCAGCAGGGCCCTGCCTGCCCGCACGTACTCCTTCGGCGCATCACCGAAGCGCAAAGCCCTCAGGCCCGCCATCGCCAGCGTCGCGTTCCGCTCGATCGCCTGCACCGTCACCCCGCCCATGCCCTCGACCGGCGGGATCATGCCGTGCCCGACCGCCGACGCCTTGAGCGTCTTCCCCTTGCCGCTCTTCTTGCCGGTGCCCTCGACCGGCCTCCAGCCGTCGGCGGTCAGCTCCACGTTGTCTCCGGGGAAGTTCCACTTGTCGAAGCGCCCTGCCGCCCGCTTCCCGGACAGCGGATGCAGGCCCACCATCTCGGAGGTGTAGGTGCGCGGCACCTTCAGCTGCACGCGGCGCTTGCGGTGCGAGTCCCAGAGGCCGAACACCAGGTCCGACGGCGCTGACTCCAGGAATGGCCGCACGTCCGCCGTTCCCGTGTCACGCAGCGCCCGGCCCGTGTTCGTGTCGTCGAACTTCGCACCGGACTCGTCCAGCGCGTCCCGGAAGTACGCGTCGCGGGAGCGGTGCGGCGCGTCCAGGTTCGTCATGCGAAGCTGCCGGCCTTCCGCGGTCACGTGCAGCGCCAGATGCGGCACCACCGCATCCCCCAGATCGATGGCCTCCAGCAGGGCCGTCTCGCAGCGGTTCGCCTGCGACTGCCGCTGGTCCAGCAGCACCACCCTCGTGCGCTGGCCGCCGACCCACCGGTCCTCGACCAACTGGCCCGGGCCGTCGGTCTCCTTGAGCTTCACCGTCGGCGGCGCCACCGGCGCCCCCACGCCGGCCACCGGCTCGTACTGAGCCACGATCCGGATCGCACCGTCCGCCGACAGCCCGCTCGCCGCCCCGGCCAGCCGCTCGTACAACGCTTCCATGAAACCCTCCTTGGGTAGAACCTCTCGGACAGCTCGCATCGAAGCAGCCCCCACTGACAGCCCTCACTCATTTGAGTGACTAGTCGTCAGAACTTTTTTCTGGCATTAGAGTTGGGCTATCATCCGGCAGATTCAGGAGACTCGCTGCGGTGATCTTCCTGAGGTCTTGAGGTGGTGCCACAGCACCGGGCATCAGCAGTTGGCCTCCGAAGCTCCCTTCTGCCCACTGGGAACCAGCCACTGCCGAGGGTGATGGAGGCAGCGAAATCTGCCCCGGCACGTCGCCCAAAGACGGCCTGCGGAGGGTCGCACTGCTAGCCATCCAGCAGGGGTCAGCTACCCAGCCCAGGTCACGGAACATCCCGAAGCCCCAGGCGTCCTCGAAGCAGGGCACCGCGCCCAGGTGTGGGCGACACTGCGGGTCCCGAACCGCAGCTCCGTCTCGCTCAAGCAGAAGCACGTCTCGGAAGCGAGATGTAGTCGACCTGGGTGCATCGAGCGGCAGCTCGCCAAGGCCGAGGGCTCACGGTCAGAACCTCCAGGTCGGCATCAGATCACCAGGCCCGGCGGGATTCGGCGCCCACCGTTGCGCAGCACACGAGGACCGATCGGCAGAGGACACGGTCTGGCTCATCGACCGCGGGTGTCGCCAAGCGCGTGCCTGGCTCCGCAGACGGTGAGCGGGCCCCGTACGCTCCGCATCCATGCCTGACAGCCATGAGAAGGCCTCTGGGTCCTTCCTTCCGCTTCGCCGCCTGCACCGCCGCCCGCGTCGGCGAAGTCTCCGGCGTCCGCGTCAAGGACATCAACCGCTTCGACTGGACCTGGGACCTGTGCCGTCAGACCACAACTGGCCCCGGCGGCCTCATCGACAAAGGAACAAAAGGCAAGCGACGCCGCACCGTCCCCGTCATCGAAGAGATCCGCGACCTCGTGAACTGGCGCATGAACGTCGTCGGCAACGACCCCATGGCCCGCCTGTTCACCGGACCACGCGGCGGCCGCATCACCACCGCCATCCTCCGCGACGCCACCCACTGGGACGAAGTCGTCGTCAGCCTCGGCTACGAGTACCTGCGCCGCCACGACCTGCGGCACACCGACCTCACCTGGTTCGCCGACGCCGGCGTCCCCATCCACGTCCTCCAGAAAATCGCCGGACACGGCCACATCACCACCACCCAGCGCTACCTGCACCCGGACAAGAGCTCCATCGAGAACGCCGGCCGTACTCTCAGCAAGCACCTGTCCACCGACCGCCACACCCCGCAGACACCAGCCTCCGCCCACCCGGCATCCGCAGAGGCGCCAGTACGCCACCTGCGTCTCGTCCAGTGAGCAACCATCGTGCTGTACAAGTGGATTTGTGACAGCAGAGGAAGAACTCGACACGCCACCCTGGGCACGGCTGCTGCGCCGCGAGCAGCTGGCACGCAACATCCACGGCAGCCTCAGAGCCTCCGGGTTCACCGTGCCGCTGGCAACGGTCCTCGACCACTGCAGCGCTCCTGCCAGAACTCCGGAACCGGACGCTCCCACTCCCCCGCGCGCGAGCGCGCCCTCAGCACAGCCCGCCGGATTCCCGGCAGCCCCAGCCGGGTAGGGCTGCCGACGTATCGCTCAGGCAGCACGGGCTCCCGCACCGGTCCGCACTGCCACGGACCAGGGGGTGGACGGGTGGCGCGCCGAAAGACCGTGGCGGAAATCCTCGCCGAGGCGTACCGCTTGAAGCAGCAGGCACGAGCCGTGGAAGCCCAGCGGGCCGCCGCCCCGCCTTCCCACCCCCGCCCCGGCCCCGCCCCCGGAAGCGGAAGGTCAACCCCGCCGTCGAACACGCCCGTCTCCTGGCCGCCGGCGAGAAGCACCTCCAACGCGAGGAGGCCACCCACTCCAAGGAAGCCGCGCGCGTGGAGGCCGAGTTGGCCAAACGCCAGACGGCCCGCCGCCGCGCGGAGGAGACACGGAGGCGCGAGGAGGCGCAGGCCGAGAAAGCAGCCGAGCGGCAGGCCCGGCAGGCGGAGACCGATCGCCTCAAGTCCCAGGCGGAGCAGGACACCGCCGACTGCCAACGGCACCGCGAGGAACTGGAGACGGTCCTGCTCCTCCGGCCCGACGGCCTCGAACTGTGGCACCCGCACGTGAAACAGGCCTTCACCCACGACGGCCCTCAGGGCGTCTCGAATGTCGTCGAAGACCTGCTGCGGCGCTCCCCCGTCCCCGACGGCTGCCGCACCGCGGCCCACGCCATCTACGTCCCGGAGGCCCAGCAACTCCTCATCGAGGTCGACCTCCCGAACCACGAGATCGTCCCCACCGTCGCCTCCTACCGCTACATCGTCCAGCGCTCCGAGATCGTTCCCCAGCCGCTCAAGCAGGCCGAAGTGCAGACGCCTACGCCCGCCTGGTGGCCCGCCTCGCCCTGCGGGCCCTGGACGAGGCGTTCTCCGTCACACCGGCCGCCTTCGTGGAGAGCATCATCCTCAACGGACGCGTCAACGCCACCGACCGCGCCACCGGCCAAGCGATCCGGGCCTGCGTCGTCAGCCTCGTCGCCCTACGCAAGGACTTCGCCGAACTGGTCCTGGACGAACCGAGACTCGACCCCCAACAGTGCCTCCACCGCCTCGGCGCCACCGTCTCCAAACACCCCCACGACCTGGAACCGGTCACACCCGTCGTCGAAGCAGACCTGTCCCGCTACCGCATCATCACCGAAACCGCCGTGGTGGCCACCCTCGACAGCCGGCCCGACCTGCTCCAGATGAACCCCTACGACTTCGAACGCCTGGTCCGCGAACTCTTCGAAGCCATGGGCTACGAGACCTGGCGCACCCAGGGCTCCCGCGACGACGGCGTGGACGCCGTCGCGACCTTGACCGACCCGACCGGATCCACCATCTTCGCCATCCAGGCCAAACGCTCCAAGAACGTGGTCCCGGTGAACACCGTCCGCGCCATGTCGGGCGTCATGCACGACAAGGACACCGGCTACGGCATCGTCGTCACCACCTCGTGGTTCGGCAAGGACAGCTACGACTTCGCCCATCGCAACGGCCGCCTCCGCCTCATCGACGGCCGCAACCTCAAAGCCCTGCTCGCCGAACACCTGAACATCGACGCCCTGATCGGGCTGCCCAAGGTCCCCCCGGGCTGGCAGGCCGCCGACCTCGTGTGAAGCCGAACGCGCGCCCGCCGCACAGGGTTGCGGCGGGCCTTCGGCCCATGGCTCCGGTCCCCAGCTGGTCCCCGGCAAGATCACGGAGCGGTGGCATCGCAGCCGCCCACCACCTGTCGGGCCATCAGCAAAAAGGCCGCTGATCTGGGATTTCTCCCGATCAACGGCCTTCCGACATTACTGTCGGGACGACAGGATTTGAACCTGCGACCCCTTGACCCCCAGTTTAGTAGGGCTATCACATTAGCTCTCGAAATGCACCCACCCGCACGTCGTGCGTGTGCAGATGAGTGCGCCTCGCGCACCTCGTGCGGCGGCGCGCATGACGTGTGGTCCCCAGCTGGTCCCCAGGTCAGGGGCTTGGTCGGGGTCCGGATAGCGTTCACGCCCCCCAGGGTAGCGCCCACTCCGACCGAAATCCAGCGATTCCCGAGGACCGCCGATGAATTCACCGCGAAAGGGAACAGAATTTCGGAGTGAAATCAATCCGACCCGAGTCGAACGTCGGCCAGAAAATGATCGCCGCAAATTCCGACCCATCCACGCCCTTCGGTCTCACCGAACTTGTCCACGCTCGCGGTGGCGCGCTCCGGGGACCGGTCCAGAGCTGGGCACCACCGCCCCGCGCGTGCGGCGGGTTGTTTAAGTTCAACAACCCGTGATCAGCCGACGAGGACCGCGCGGTCCGCAGAACCTTGACCGCCGCGTGCGAGCGGGTCGCGGCTGGCACCTCCGCCGCCCCCACCCGCCCAGCACCCCGGGAACGCCCACCGGCGCCGATACCTTCACTAAGACCCTGCCGGACGGACAGACCATGTCCGTCCCCTCGCCCTGTCGGCGATGGTTCTCCTCGAACAGATGACGGCAGCTGATCCTGCCGGACTGAACCCGTTGCCACGCCGTATCGGTTGAGCAGCCAATGTTCCGTTCAGCGGCGTTCGACGCTGAACCCGCTGTCGTGGAGAGCGGCGGTCCACACCGCCCGGTCGAACCACTTGGTGATGTCCGGCGCGAGCGTGGTGATGCTGGCCATCCGGGCTTCCCAGTCGTGGCCGGCGTCACCGCGGGCGCCTTCACATCCCGCGCAGCCGTCCTCTCCGTGGATGTGGCCGGCCATCCAGGCGTTCACCGCGACGTTGACGATCACGCTGTAGAGGTCGCCGCCCGACTCGACGAGCGAGTCGGGCACGCCCGCGAGGATCAGGGCCAGTTCGGGGTTGTCGAGCGGAGGCATCGGCGCCTGCGCGCCCTCGGCTTCGTCCTCCTTGGCGCTTTCCTGCAGCTCCTGGTACTGCTTGGCGATGGCGTCGGCGAGTGTGTCGGCGTTGAAGTACCTCCAGGCGGAGCGCACCTGGACACCCATCATCTGGGCGACCCCCCTCATCCGCTCCTCGATGATGTCCTCCACCGTCCCCGGGCGGACGGTCACTCCGCGGCGGGCCAGCGCTGCCAGGGTCTCGGCCGCTGCTTCCTTGAATGCCTTCGTGTTCCTCACGCACACCAGCCTAGGTCCCGTAGAGGACTCGCCGTCGCTACCAACCGCTTGCTTCGAAGGACAGATGCTCGACGCACGACCACGCTGGTCGCACGACGCCCTACGGCCGGGCCGCTTCAGGAGGTGTTCTCGCCGAAGCGGCCCGATCGGGTTGCCGGATCAACCAGGCGCTGTGCCTACAGCTTCAGGATCAGCGTCTCGACATTCTCCAGCTCCGCGGCACCGGCCTTCGCGGCGTCGCGGAGCGCCGTCAGCTTCTCCATCCACTGGATCCGCTGGTCGGCCGGGAGTGGCTCTTCCTCCAACTCGGCTCGCAGGTCGATCGCTTCGCCGAACCTGCCCATGAGTTCTCGGGCAGCGGCGGCGGCCAACTGATAGCTGCCCTCTACCAGTTCGATGCGCGCGGCCATCTCCTGACGCAGGATGGCGAGCCGGTCCCGGGGGTCCTGCGGTGCGTGACCGTTCGCGGTGGCCGCCGTGGCGCTGGTGGCGTTGTCCTCGGCCCCAGTGCTCGCGGCCGTGGCGGCCGTGCTGCTTCCGTGGTTCGCGTTCTGAGCGAGGTCCGGCGGGAAGGTCTCGTCGAACCATGCCTTGTCTACGACGATGCCGGTGGGCTCACCGGCGAGGTCCGGGACGAGGATCATGCCGGGCACGATCGGGCTGCGCTGGGTCTCGTCCTTCTCCGCGCGCTCGCCATAGCAGACCGGCTTGCCGCCGCCGGGGGCTTGGGGCGCCAGGACGGCGTCGGGGTGCTCGAGGACGGATCGCGCGAAGGCGAGCAGAAGGACGCGGCTGATGTTCTCCGCCTTCGCCGTGTAGGCCAGGATGAGCGCCGCGACGGCGTTGGCCGGGCTGCGGCGCACACCCTTGCGCCCGGCTCCGGCCTCGCTGCCCTGACCAGGCGTGATGAGGGGCTGGGGGGCGTGGATCAGTGCAGGCACCATGCGCCGCACCAGCGCGGCCCAGGCCGCCGGTTCGCCGGCCTCGGCCCGCAGGAACAGCTCCTTGAGTGACCCTGGGTCCTGGCTGGCGCCCTCCTTCGCGTCCGTCACCGTGAACAGGCCGAGGGCCGCGAGGATGTTGGCCCGGTGAAGGAAAAGCTGGGCAATGGCAGCCGACCACAGCCGCGTACGGTTCTCGGCGTTCGGGGCCCTGGTCTGGCTCCACGCCGGCTCCTGCATGCTCGCCCGGACGATCGGCCAGAACGCCCCGGTGTCGCGCACCTGGCGCTTGCCGTTGCCGGGACCGGCCGAGGGGATCTCCGGGAAGACCAGCGCGGTGATCGCACGGACAGCGATGTCCCGCAGGGCGGCCGGCGTGACCTTCTCGTCGGCGGGCAGCAGGGCGGCCAAGGGGTCGAGCGGGCCGTTCGCCGTCACGGCGTTGCGTACCCCGTCCAGGTCGAGGAGGTCAGTGCCCTGGGCCATGGGGAACGTCTCGTCGAGCAGCTCGACGAGCTTGCCGTCCTGGGCGTAGGCGTCGACGAGGGTCGCGAACAGGGCGACCAGCCGGGCTTCCTCGTCATAGGGCTGGATGCCGCGGAGGTGGTCGTTGACGTTCAGGCCCCGCAGCACGTGCTCCAGCGCGGCCGGCTTGCTGCAGCCGACGACGATCTCCATCGGCACCGTGGCGATCTTCGCGGCGCGCCGAGCGGGGTCCTCCGGGCCCGTGTCCTCTTTGGCATCGGCCTCGTTGAGGCGCTGCGAGAACTGGTTGAGGACCTCCCTCTGGTTCAGCAGCCGCACCCCGGGGTCGGCCTTGTTCGAGGGCGGTTTCACCAGGGTCTGCGGCATTCCGGTGACGATGTGCTCGGGGCGCAGGCCGAAGACGTTCAGGCGGGCCAATGCCCGGTTGTTGGCGGTGACCGCAACCATGCGCCACAGCTCGGACAGGGTTCCGTCAGCGTTCTTGATGCGCCACTGCTGCAGGACGCTCATGCCGCGCGAGAGCTGGCCTGCGGCGACCAGCGACTCGGCGAGGTCGTATCCGCGGGTCCTGCCAAAGCGCTCCAGGTGACCGGCGGCGTAGCGCTGGACGTGGACGGCCTGTTCATAGGTCTGCTCGGCGAGGACGAGCGCGGCCATCGGCTCGCCGTCCTCCTCGGCCGCCCGCACCACGGGGCGCGGAAGGCGGTTGCCGAGCGAGGTGAGTAGAGCGGTCTTCCGGCGCTCGGCTTCGCGCACCTGCTCGGTGGCGTCCGCCAGCTTGCTCTCCGCCGCGGCAAGGGCGGTGGCGTAGTGGGCGTCTTCGCTCGGGGCGCGGCGGCGGGTCTCGCGCTCCTTCTCCGCAGCCTTGTGCGCCTTCTTGGCAGCGTCGAGCGCGGTCTCGGCGGCGATCAGCTCGGCGACGCGCTGGGCGGCTTCGGGGCTTGGAGGGGACCAGATGCCGACGGTGCGGTCGTTGAGGTCCCACGGGGACACGGACGCGCCATGGACGTCGGCAATGAGCAGGAGGACGCGGTCGTTGCCCGACTGCACCACCCGTGACGCCGTGGGGTTGAGGACCTTCCTGTTCCGCAGGGTACTGATGAGCTTCTTGATCTCGGTCTCACCGAGGGCAGTTGCGAGGCCCTCCGTGATCGCGGCGCGCGGCGGGGGCACCAGCCCCTGGTCCTCGCAGGTGTTCTTGATGGCATCCGCTAGGCGCTCACCCCACGACGGAAGCCCGATGTATGGGTAGATGCCGGCAGGTCGCTTGGTGCTGGCCATGAGGTCTGTCCTTCTCCCGGCCGAGCCGGGCAGCAGGGCACGCCTCCGTCTCTCGGGGGCGCGACACGCGCCCGAGGACTCAGCCTCGTGCCAGCGGGAGACCAGCTCCAGGGTTTGGAAGGCGTCCTGGGCGGCCCGCTACGTACGATCCAACGGCCGGCGCCCGCAGGGCGATCACACCTGACGACACCCACGGGTCGGGTGTCCGGGATGTCGCGTCTGTTCTCCTACTCCGCCGACGGCGGCACGAGGCAAGCGGCGGTGATGAACCACCGACGTGTGGCACCGACTGTGCCAGCGCCCTGGGCACGACAGCGAGCATCAACCGAGTCGTCCACTCGATCGGGTGAACTTCCCCCCAACTAGCTTCCGCAGGAAGCAAGTTGCGGACTTGAAAGGCGGGAACCCACCCGGCGGACGCTCCGCGACGATCGCGTCGACCGAGCAGAAGCCGCGTGGAGCGTGGACCGGCTACAGCGCCGCGGACCGATCGGTGACGTCCTCCGCGTCGAGGTGCGGGGTGCCCGCCGCCAGAGCTGCGGGCGGACCCGCCGGGCTTCTGCCCGGCAGCAGGCGGCGCCACCAGGTCGGCCGGGCGGACGCGGGGGCACGCAGTTGCGAGTAGCGCACCACCGCCTGCGGGGTTGCCGTGCGGACCCAGATCGGGGCTCCGACGATGATCCGGTGGGTGCCTTCGAAGTCGGTACCGCCGAGGTGCCAGCGCTCGGGATCGAGCGTGACGTCGCTGTAGACCACTGCCAGCCACTCCGCCTCGTCAGCGTGTCCGAGGGCCCACGGGAGCGTCCATGGCTCCTCCGCTTCGCTCTCGGAACGGTCGCGGTCGCCGGTGGCGATCTTCAACGCCTCGAACGCGAGCTCTTGTTCGTCCCAGCCGCAGGTGCTGCGGGTGCCTCGGCTCTCGAGCAGCTCGCTGACCGCGTACCAGGCCGAGGAGGTCCCACCTTCGACGGCTTCGCCCGTGCGGAAGTCGGCCGCGTTGTCGACGCTGCCGAACAGGCACAGATCGACCCGCCGGCCGGAGCCGTTCCGGGTCCGGGCGTGGAGCACCACACCCTTGTCCCGCTGGGGACCGACGGTGAAAGCGGAGAACGCGACCCTGCCCAGGCCGCCGGCGAACCGCGCCCCCGGCTCGTCATAGGTGACGGCGATGCTGCCCCGCAGGGCCTTCGCCAGCCGGTCTGCCGTCTTGCGCCTGCTCCGCTCGTAGCCCTCCGGCCGCTGGAAGGCGAAGACCGGGAGGCCGAGGCCGAGCACGGACGTCGGGCTACTCGCAGTGGAGAGCCGCCATGGAGCCTCCAGCCGCAGGCCGTTGTCGCGCGCGATGACGCGGATCCGCCGCTCCGACCAGTACCGGTATGTCGTGACTTCACCGATCCGCCGCACCTGCGCCTCCTCAAGTGCCGTGAGCCTACCGAGGACCGCGCCGGCCTCCCGCCCTCTGCACAACACGTCCGCCCGGCCCGTTCATCACGCAAAGCAACCAGTTCAACGGCTTCGATGAGTCCGCAAGCCCTCCGCGCGGGGCAAGGCGGAGAGCGGGTAACGATAACAGCAACCGCCAGTCCAGCAACTCCTCCGCCACCGGCGTCGGCGGCGAGGACCTTGCCAACCTCGTCTGCATGATCCGCTTCAGCATCCCGATGCTCGGACTTCCGGAGGAGCCGCAGGCAACTCGTGCGGACGACGTCACGGCTCTCGAGGCACAGGTGGCGACGGGAAACTCCAACCAGGGCCGTGTCCGAACGCTCCTGCAGCGCGTGAGGTCGCGACGAACCCGGTGGCACAGAACATGGTCCTCACCGGAATCGGGGCAGCTACCGGGATGCCGATGCCGCAACCGTCCCAATAGAGCCAGCACATCGAGAACAGCCCCACCGGCGTTTCCCTCTATTCCCAGCTGACGCAAAGTGCGATTAACGCAACAAGACCTAGATTGCCCTGCTTCCGGCATGTATGGTGTCCGGCTCATCCCCGGGTGGTCCGGCGGATGGTGTGCTGGGGGGTACGTGGCGGGTCTGCAGGTGTTCCGCGTTTCTGATGGGGATGTTCGTCGTGTCGAGGGCGACACCGTGGAGCTGGAGCGTCACCTCCAGGCTCTCGTCGAGGCGAACATGGAGGAGATGCTGGGCGGTGTCCGCTTCCTGGCGAGCGAGTACTCCACCGGTCCGGTGCACCGGGGCCGGATCGACAGCCTCGGTCTGGACGAGGACGGCAGCCCGGTGCTGATCGAGTACAAGCGCACGAGCAGCGAGTCGGTCCTCGCGCAGGGCCTGTTCTACCTCTCGTGGCTGGTGGAGAACCACGCCGAGTTCGAGGCGCTCGTCGAGCAGCGGCTCGGCGCCGAGGTCGCCGAGCAGGTGGACTGGAGCAACCCGCGGGTGGTGTGCATCGCGGCGGACTTCACCCGGTACGACCTGGTGGCGGCCGGGATGTCCCACCACCGGATCGACATGGTGGTCTACCGGCGCTACGGGGACGACTTGGTGACGCTGGAGCTGGCGGCGTCGGTCGCCGGCGGGTGCGGCACCCTCCCGGGCCGGCGGACGGAACTTGCCCGCCCGGTCGCGCCCACCCGCCGGACGGTCACCGACGTCCTCGCGCAGGCCAGCGGCGAGATCCGCGGGCTGTACGAGGAACTCGACGCCCGTCTGCTCGACCTGGGCGAGGGCCACGCGGTGCCGCTGCAGCACTACGTTGCCTACCGCCGCCGGCGCAACTTCGCCTGCGTCCGGGTGCTGGCGCAGGCGCAGGCTCTGGTCGTCTTCCTGCGCGTCGACCCGACGACGATCCAGCTGGTCCCGGGCTGGACCCGGGACGTCCGGAGAATCGGGCACCTCGGGACGGGCGAGCTGGAGGTCCGCATCGGGTCGGTGGAGGACCTCGATCGGTCGATGGAGCTGCTGCGCACGAGCTACGCGGCTGCCGCGTAGCTCGTCTTCGGCGATGGGCCGCACCCCTTCGAGGGGTGCGGCCCATCGCCGTAGGTCGGCCCGGTCGTCCAAGGGCCGGGCCCGCGGGGCGGACCGTAACCTTCAGCGCTACCGGGTTGGCCGGGGCGGCGGTTACCGCCGGCGGGGCCGAGAAAGCGGGGGTGCTGCGGTGGCGGTCGGTTCGCTTGCCCGCGGGGCGGAGGCCGACTTGATGGCCTGCTGGATGTGGGCGCGACGGGCGGCCCAGCGGCTCAGGTCGCGCTGGTAGGTCCGGGCTTCCTCCCCTCCGGCAAGACTCGGGTGAGGGGCTGCGGGCTGACGGTCCTGGGGGTTCGGCTGTTCGATGTATTGGTCCTCTGCGTCAGGGGATGGCGACTCCCGGTACCGGGAGTCGAGCGGTCAGTGTCCGCGGTGGTGCTGCGGTTCTCGGGCCATCGCGGTGATCAGAGCTCGTTCACGGACCAGGTCGGCGTGGACGTCGGGCTGGTCTGGGGCGAGGGCTTCGATGGCGCTGTCGATCGCGTCGAGGGCTTCGGATCGGCGCCCGAGGCTCCGCCAGGCGGTGGCGGTGCGGAAGAGCATGATCGGGTCGGTGTCGTCGAAGGTGGGCCAGGCGGCCAGCTTGAGGATCCGCTCGGCCTGATCTGGTAGTCCGTCTCCGAGCCACAGGCCGTGGAGCAGGGCGTGGCAAACCTGGGGGTTGTCGCCGGCCTCGGCGAGGCTGCGGTCCAGGGCATCGAGGGCACCGGGAACGGAGCTTCCGAGGAGGGCGAACGCGGCGAGGGCGCGGGTGTACGGATCCCAGCGAATTCGCTCGCTCCCCGGGACCTGTTCGAGCAGCTGTTGGATACTGCGGCACCGGAAGTCGAAGCGGAGGGCGGCGAGGTGGATGTGCCGGAGCGCCTGGGCGTGGGTGCGGTCGGTGCCGGGCTGGGTGAGGTGGTCGGTGCCGGCGAGGTGGGCGAGGGCGCTGTTGCGCCGGCTGCGGGCGTACCAGGTGAGGTGGTTGACCAGCGCCGCGCTCGTCTGCCAGTCCGCGTTGGCGCGGCTGAGCCAGCGAGCGGCTTCGGAGGGCCAGGGTCGGCCCGCGTCGATGTCGTGTTCGATGAGGGTGCGGATGGCGGCCAGTGCGGTCGGGCGGAGGTCTTCGCGGTGGACGGCGGCGGCCAGGGCGGCGTACGAGCCGGGGGTGTCGAGCAGTCCGCGGATCATGATGCGCTGGGTGGGCGGGTAGGCGGCGGCGCGGGCGATCCGTTCGATGGTGTCGAGGGCGGTGGTGGCGGTGGCGGTGGTCAGGCCGTGTCCTTGTGGAGTCTGTTCCGTGGTCGGGGATGGTGGGTTCAGCGGGTCCGGCGGGTGCCGGCCGAATGGGGCTGGGTGGGCGGCGGAGTCGCGACTGCCGTGCTGCCCGGGGAGTTCGCGGAGGTGCGGCTGGCTGCGTCGACTCGGCTGGTGGAGCTGCTGCGTTCGGACTCCTTGGCGGCGGCGGCTGCGGGCCGAGCCGGGGGAGGTATGACCGCGGGAGCGGGCGGCAGGGGCTGCCGGGGATCGCGGGTCCACTCCTCAGCGGACTCGTGATCGGGGAAGGCGCCTTCGGTGAGGGTGTGGGTGCCGGCCGTGTAGTCGACGTCCTCGAACAGCACCCGGACGGGGCTGCCCGGCGGGGCCAGGGGGTCGTCGAGGATCACCCAGGTGTACCAGTCGTGCACGAGGTGCTCGTCTCCTCGCCACGCCTCCCCCGGCTTCCAGCCCGGATCCCAGGTCAGGTTCCTGGTGTACGAGGCGTCGCTCCTGAGCGCGTTGCCGGCGGAGCGGATCCGGTGCTCCAGCGCGGTGGTCTCCGCGTTCGCCGGAACGCTGTGGTGGCTGGACAGGGCGGCGATGGCGGTGATGTCGGCGCCGCGCTGGATGAGCCAGTGCTGGGCGAGGACGGGCAGCGGGTGGGGCGAGCTGTCGAAGTGGAACAGCCCGGCGGCCCGGTCCCGCCGGATGTGGATGGCCGCGTAGTGCGGATCATCGGGCGTGCCTGCGGTGGCCGAGTCGTCGCGTACCACGAGGTAGCTGCTGCTCACGCCGTCGGCCAACGGCTGCCCGTAGGCGTGGTGCTGGGAGATCACGGTGTAGCTGGCCGCGTTCATGGTGCCGTTGTACTCCGCTGCCGCGTCCTCCGCGGTGGCCGGGGTCAGACCGTCGAGGTCGAGCAACTCGTCGAAGCCGGTGTCGATGGGCACTCCTGTCGAGAGGGGGTGTGTGCCGCCCGCGGTGGTCAGCGGGTCGGCTGCCGGGGCTGGTCGGGCGGGCTCGTGGCGGTGGTCGAGCGGCTGGTGGCCGGTGCCGGTGGGGAGAGAACGACGCGGGTGCGGGCCGCCAGGGCCCGCGCGGAGGGGCCAGATGCAGCCTTGGGGGCGAGGGGGCGGACGTCGAGGTACAGCAGGTGCTCGAAGGTGAGGTCACGGCCGAGGCGGGCCACCGGCGTCGGGTCGGCCGTCGCGGCCGTGACGGCTTCCAGGAGCGGGGCCGGGATGTTCTCCGACATCTCGATGTTCCAGCCCTCGACTTCGCCCGGACCGAGCTTGCCGCCGTTGATCTGCCAGGCGCGGCTCTCCCCGACGAACATCTGCCCGGCGGGGGCGGTGCAGCGGTAGACGCTGGCCATCTCGCCGTCCGGTGCGTCCCACATCAGGTGTTCACGGGTGCTGTTGTCGTGCCAGCCTGCGGCGATGATCGGCACGAGACCGTCCTCGGCGTTCGCGGCGGTCCGGATCAGCTCGCTCGGGTTGGCGGCGAGCGCGGTGTGCAGGGCGGTCACGATCTCCGGCGGGGTGCGGGGGTCTGCAGTGACCCGCCAGACCTCCTCGCCGCTCAGCAGGTAGTTGAAGGACGCGGTCCAGCTCGTCCCCGTGTCGTCGGTGGTCGACTGGGCGCGCAGCCGCCGGCACGGGCTGGTGTACACCGTGGTGGTGCCCTGCTTCTCGGTGGTCCAGCCTCGATCGGTCAGGGGCTTGGCCGCGGTGGTGCGGTCGTGGCCGGGGCCGGCGAGGTAGACCGGGGCGACGAGGGCCAGCGGTGCGGGCCTGAAGTCCGGGGCGAAGAGCTCCGGGGTGCGTGCGGCGGCCCCGGCCAGCAGGCGGTCGATCGCGTGGAGCGCCTGCTCGTGCTGGGCGGTCGGAAGCGATCCCCAGGTCCACGTGGTGCCGTCGCCGACGGGCCGGTCGTGGAGCATATCGGCGATCCCGCTGAGGTCGGTCCCGTTGATCTGCGCAGCGGCGGCGTAGGCTGCCGCGTCCTTCAGGTCGCTGATGTTGAAGGGGAGTTCCCTCAGTGCCGTGGTGAGGGGAGGTGTCGGCTTTCGGCTTGCGGTCCGCGGGTCGAGGTTGGCGCCCAGGTCCAGGTCGAGGAGCGCCGGTGCACTCGCCGCCGCCGCGACGACCATGTCCTCCACCAGCAGATTCGCCAGGGCCCTCTGTTCCGCGGGAAGTTGCCCCCAGGTCGTCGGGGTGCGGCTCCGGCTGCTGGGGATGACCCGGTCCACGATGTACCACCCGGGCATGAAGTCGGGGTGCTCGATCTCCTCCAGGACCTCCTCGCACAGCTCGGCTGCCGCTTCCCGCAGGTCCGTCTCGGTGTAGGGGCTGGTGTTGGCGGGGTCGGCCACTGTCCGGTGGCCGAGGTGGGCGAGCAGTTCCTCGTCCATCCAGTCCCGGTCCCGCTGCAGGGGGGTGGGGTCGGTGAGGGCTTGGGCGAGGGTGTCGACGACGACCGCGGGGGCGTTGGTGGTGGCCATGGCCTGCCAGTAGGGCGGGTAGCCGCCGGAGCCCCGCGGGCCGATCTCCACGTACAGGTGGGGGTGGGCCATGAGGTCGTCCGGATCGCCGGGCGGGTCCAGGCGGACCTGGACTCGGGCGAGTTCGTCGGGAGCTTCGAGGTCGAGCACACCGCCGCGGTAGGTGCTGCGCCAGCCGGCGTCGGTGAGGGTGCGGATCAGGGTCCGCCGGTCGGTCGGCTGCTGGAGGGCGGGGTGCGACTCGCCGGTCCAGTCGATGGTGTCCCCGGTGCGGGCGAGTACGTCGGTGACGGCCATGATGATCTCGGGCGGCGTCTCGGTCGAGAAGCCGGCCATCCAGGCCGGTGTGCCGAGGGGCTCCGGGGCGGCCGTGATCCGCCAGGCGGCGCCGGGGTCGAGCTGGCCGTCCGCGATGCGGAAACGGTGGTTCGGGCTCCAGGCGAACTCCTGGTCCAGGTCGTGGTCGGTGCTGCGGCCCCACCCCTGCTGGACAAGGTGGTCGAAGACCCGGGTGGTGTGACTGGCCCCGGCGAGGTAAGTCGGGGTGACGTCGATCGTGCTTTCGGGGATGGCGGTTCCTCGGGGCTGTCAGCGGCTGGGGCCGTGGGTGACGGTGGCGGAGCGGGCTGCTGGTTCTGGTCGGCAACGGACTTCGGGGTGGCCGCCTCGCAGCCGCACCCCGGTGTTCATCGGGAGCGCGGCCTCGGCCCGGACGCGGACACCGAGAAGGCGATCTGGGTGGAGTCTGCGGCGGCGCGGGTCGGGGAGGTCGTGCGGGCGGCTCGGGCGCGGTGGGTGTCCAGCGGCGTCGGGCTGGAGGGGATCTCCGTCAGTTCGGCGGCGCCGATGACCGCCGCGCCGACTGCCAGGTCGCCGAGGTCTCCGATGTCGCGGATGGCGGGGGCGAGCATCGCGCTGACCATGGTGTGCAGGATCTGGTCCGGCGTGCAGATGCTGGCTGCGGCGGACCAGCCGTCGAAGTCGCCGGCGATGTCAACGCTCCAGAATCCGTCCTGCCCGGCCTCCTCCCACTCCTCCGGGTCGAGGACCGCCTGGGTGTTGAGGACGATCCTGTCCTGCGGGCTGTGCTCGGCGAACGCCGTCTCGGTGCCCGCCGCGGCGTCCCAGATGAGGGTCCACCCGTGGGCCTGGAGGGGGGTGCGCCACTCGTCGTCGGCGGCGCCCCCGGTGAGCCGCCGGCCGGTGCGCAGCCGGTCGGCCAGGTCGGTGGTGATGGCCTCGACGACCTCGACCGGCGTGTTCTCGGTGAGGCTGACGGTCCACAGCGGTGGGAGGAAGGGGCGTTCATGGACGGCGACCTTCCACTTCACGTCGCCGCCTTCCGGCTCGAGTCCGAGCCGGATTCGGCCGTCGGTGGAGATGATCAGCTGGTTGCCGCGACCGTCGTCGAGGCGTACGGCTCCCGCGTCGGTGAGCGGCCGGATCGCGCGCTCGGTGTCCCGGGTGGGGCCGGCGTACAGGGCTGGGGTGATGCGGACCTGCTGCCAGGGTCGTTCGCGGGCGCGCTTGGCCCAGTGGGGATTGGCCGTGGTCAACTACTGCTCCAGGTAGGCGTGTTCATGTGGTGCGCGGCCGGATCGTCACTGCGGCGGGCGCGATGGAGCGGGGGAAGTGGCGACCTGGACGTCGTCGGACATGGGCAGGGCCTCGCGGGGTTGGTGCGGGGGTCAGCGGGACTGCGGCCGCGGGCTGTCGTGGCCTGGCGCTCCTGTGTGGCCGAGCGGGCCGGTGACCGCAGGAGGTGCGGCCGGTGTGGTTCGGGTGCGGGCTGCCGCAGACCGCGGCGAGTGGGCGGTGCCGAGGCGGCCGACTGCATGGTCGGCCGCCTCCCGGCCGGAGGCGACGATCTCGGCCGTCAACCGGAGCGCTTCACCGGCGTCTCCACCGACGCGGTGGTGGAGGGCCCAGCCGCCGGCCGCCCGCAGAGCCCGGGCGCTGCGGTCCAGCACACCGCCCTCCCCGGTGATGACGCCGACTGCCCTGCGCACCTCAGCCGGGTCGGTGGTGCGCAGCAGGTGGGTGGTGACCTCGTCGATGCCCTCGGCCAGCCGTTCTGCGGTGGTGCTCGGCAGGAGCTCTCCGGTGACGGGGGCGAAGGGCCGTGGCGACGGGCGGACGCCGAGGGTGGGGTCGAGGGTGACGTCGTACCCGGCCGTGGCGAGGAGGACGGCCGCGTCGGTGGCGATCTTGTTCTCCTCGTTCCGGGGGTGGCCGGCGGGCAGGGTGTAGCGGTTCGAGCGCCCGGGGGTGGGGGCGAACCCGGTGGTGCCGACGAGGAAGGCGGCGTGCGCGTCCCCGCCGGTCGCGGTGATCGCGCCGTCGTCGGTGCGTCGGATGGTGACCGTGTTCGGGCCGGCTCGGCCGGGTTCCGCCGGTCCGGGCTCGGCTGGTGCCTCGCCCTGGTCTTCGCGGGTGGGCTGCTGGCCGCGGGCGGGTGGGAGGTTGCGGCGATGACGCGGTTCGAGGTGGACCTGGGTGCGGTTGGCGGCGGGGATCTGGAGGCTCTGGCGGAGCGCCGGCAGGGGGGTGACGACCTCGTCGAACGCCGCGCTGATGAGGGCGGTGGGCGTGTGGCCGGCGAAGACGGCATGCCAGCGCTCGCTGGGGTAGCCGCGGGGGCCGCCCCAGACGGTGACGGTCGGACCGATCCCGCGGATGTCGCCGATGTTGTGGTTGACGGCGATGCCGGCGGTGGCGTCAGGGCGGGTGCAGCTGTAGACGCCGTGGACAGGGCTGGTCTCCCGCGACCACGGTTCGTCGGCGGCGTCCAGGTCGGCCGCGATGGTGTTGTCCAGCGACCGTCGCCCCCACAGGAGTTCGTCGCGCACCGTCTCTGAGGTCGCGGTCAGGGCGTGGGAGAGGCGCTCGAGCACTGCGGTGACGACCTCGGCCGGGGTGCGGGTGCAGAACGTCGTGTGCCAGGTCCGCTTGCCGACGGGCGAAGCGTACGCGGCGATGGTCCAGCGGGGCCCCGTGCTGGTGTCGTGGTCGAGTTCGATCGCGGCGAGGAGGGACTCGTGCAGGGCGACGGTGGTGTCCTGCCCCGGGCTGTAGCGGCCCCAGGCGGGGGCCGCTTCGAGGAAACGGGCGAGGGCTGCTTCGGCGTCGCCCGGTCCGGCCAAGTGGCCTGGTGTGACCACCACTTCGAGGTCGCGAGCGGGGGTGGTCAGGGGGTCTCCTTCCGGGCGGGCTCACCTGCGGCACCGGTGCCGGCCAGTGCCGCGGTGCTGCCGGGCGGATACAGCACCGGGGGCGCGATGTTGGGGGCATCGTGTACCCGGGTGATCGCGTCGACGAGGGCGGTCAGGACCGGCGCGGGGGCTGCTTCACTCACCGAGATCGACCAGAACCGGCCGCCCTTGACGCCGTCGATGTCCCAGCAGCCGTCCTGGCCCGACTGGAACGGATCGAGCATCCGGCCGGCACGGTTGTGGTGGGTGGCCGATGCCCTGTCGCCGTTGGCAGCCCGGTAGTGGAACGGGTGGGCGCGCAGCCCGGGCGACCTCTGCCACCCCGCGTCGGCGAAGCCGTCGAGGGCGGTGGCCGGGTCGACGGTGCCCCAGAAGTCGAACAGTGGGTGGTTCTCCTGGTGGAGCCGGGCGAGCGTCGCCGTGACCGCGGCCACTACCTCGATGGGCGTGTTCCGGTTGAGGTGCGCACCCCAGAGTGGCTGCTCGAACGGCTCGTCGTGGACGAGCACCCGCCAGGAGGGCCAGCTCCAGTGCGGGAAGACGTAGCCGACGTGGATCCGGTGGTCGGGGGTGATGACCATGGTGTTCTTCGCGGCGCGGGTGAGGTGGGCGCCGAGGTCGAGCAGGGGCTGCAGCGCCCGGTCGAGGCCATCGGGCGGCCCGTCGGCGGCGTCCCAGTAGGTCGACGGGTCACCGTACTTCTTGAACAGGTCATCTCCTTCAGGCTCGGAGCGGGACCGGGCCGCCGCGCGGGCGGCGGCCCGGCTGGCGCGGTCAGGCTTCGGCCGGCTTGACGGCCTCGGAGTCAGGGTCAGGGTCGGCGTCGGGGTCCGGGTCGGCCGCGCCCTCGGCGATCTGCCGCTCGGTCTCAGCGAGTCGCTGCTCGGCGATGCCGGCGTAGTGCGGGGTGACCTCCACGCCGATGAAGTTTCGGCCCTCCAGCAGGGCCGCGACTCCGGTGCTGCCGCTGCCCGCGCACACGTCGAGCACCGTGCCGCCGGGGCGGCAGATCTTGACCAGCTCCCGCATCACCGAGACGGGCTTCTGGGTGATGTGGACCCGACCGCTCCTGGGCTGGGAGGCGGTGTAGAGGCCGGGCAGGTAGACGGGGTGGGCGTCGCCGTCGATCGGGCCCTTGCTCCCCCACAGTACGAATTCGCAGTGCTGGGTGAATCGGCCCTTTTGCGGCCTGGCGGCGGGCTTGTACCAGGCGAGTGCGCCGCGCCAGATCCAGCCGCCGGCCTGCAGTGCGTCGCTCGTTGCGGCCAGCTGGCGCCAATCGGTGAAAACGAGGGCGACGCCACCATTCTTGGTCGCGCGGTAGGACTCGGCGAGGAGCTGGGAAAGCCAGTAGGTGTAACTCCGCTGATCCTTGTTCTCGCCGGGGAAATCGGCGAGGGAATGGGCGGCGTCGTTCGAGGTGTACTTCGCTCGCGCCGTTCGTCCGGTCCGCTCCTGGGCGGTGCGCCCACCGGAATTGTAGGGCGGATCGGTGATCACGGCATCGACGGAGTTCGAAGGGATCGCGGCGAGCCGGACCAGGGCATCGCCTTGGTGGATTTCGTAGGGCAAGGGGCGGGCTGACCTCCTGGTCGGGGATGGGGCAGCAGCGGCAACCGGCGGCGTGACCTGGCCTTTCGACGGTCGACAGAGATCCGGCGGGGCGGCTCCGGAGCGCTCGGGCTGCGGCTGCGTCAGGAACCTAGCCCAGGTGCGGCTCGCAACCTAAAACGCACCCCGAGCCACCCTGGCGAAGATCGTTTTAGGTTGCGAGCCGCACTGCGCCTATCGTCTGCCGCACCCCCGGAGATCACTCGACCCGGAATCCCGTTTTAGGTTCCGAGTCGGTCCGGTTCTACGGTGGGGCACCCCGACGGAACACCGCTTTCTACCTGCACGCCGACCAGTTACCCGTTTTTGGTTGCGAGCCGAGAAGGCATTAGCGTCCGCCGGGAAGGCCGTCGGTACACCCCGGGCCGTGGGCGCCGCACCGTTTTAGGTTGCGAGCCCGCGATTCGATACCTTCGGCCGCCGCAAGCGAAATTCCACCCCACCCATCCCAGGGGACATCCATGCCTTTTTCGAGATTACGAGCGCGGCTTGCTGCCGCTCCCTCCGGCCCGCCCGCCTCCCGGCCGGGCGGGCCCACCCCGCACCCCTCCGCACGATCCGACAGGAGCCCCCGCCTTGCTCGCCCTCACCGCACGGATGCGGATGCCCAAGCCCCGCCCGCCGGACCCCCGCGCCGACGCGGCCGGAGGTGACGTTCGGAGGGCGCGATGAGCTGGCAGAAGTGGGTCGGCGGCGGTCTCGCCGGCCTCCTCCTGGCACCGTTCGCCGTCGCCTTCCCCGCCCTGGCGGTCAGCGCCAACGACTCCACCAAGTCCGACACCTGCACCCCCGGCACCGGTCCACAGCCTGTGGACAGCGCGGCCGTCGCCGCCCAGGTCAAGAAGATCCTGGACGGCGCGACCGGCCAGGTCGGACCCGTCGCCGGGCTGGACAACCCGGCCGTACAGATCCCCTTCGCGAAGACGATCACGGCGACGGGCATCTCGATGAACGTGCCCGCCCGCGGGCAGGTCGTCGCCCTGGCCACCGCGCTGCAGGAATCGAACCTGCGGAACCTGTCCTACGGTGACCGCGACAGCCTGGGCCTGTTCCAGCAGCGCCCGTCGCAGGGCTGGGGTACGGCCGAGCAGATCCAGGACCCGGTGTATGCCTCGACCCGGTTCTACAAGGCCCTGCTGGAGGTGCCCGGCTGGGAGCAGCTGCCGCTCACCGTGGCGGCCCAGAAGGTCCAGCGGTCCGGCTACCCGGACGCCTACGCCAAGTGGGAGCCGCTGGCGACCGCCCTGCAGCAGGCCATCTCCCAGGTGTTGTCGGGGAGTTCCACTCCTGTGCCGACGCCCTCTCCGGGCACGACCCCGTCACCGAGCCCGTCCGCGCCGGCCACGCCGAGCGGCTGCGGCACCGGGGGTGACGACGGAACGAACTGGGGCGTCATCCCGCCCGGCGTCCTGCCGGCCGGTTACCAGATCCCCACCGATGCCCCGCCTGCCGTGCAGAGCGCCATCAAGTTCGCGCTCGGCCAGCTGAACACGGCCTACCAGTGGGGCGGCAGCTGCACCGACTCCCATGGCCAGGACCCGATGGGCCGCTGCGACTGCTCGTCCCTGACGCAGCAGGCGTACAAGGCTGGCGGCATCACCCTGACGCGCACCACGTACACGCAGGTGGCCGAGGGTACCGCGGTGCCCGTCGACGCCATCCGCCCAGGCGACCTGCTGTTCACCCGGCCCGGCCCCAACGGCCCGGAGCACGTCGGCATGGCCATCGGCCAGGGCCTCGTGGTGCACGCACCCAAGACGGGCGATGTCGTCAAGATCTCCACGCTCGCCTCGTGGAAGGGCGACATCATCGCCGCCCGCCGCATCGCCCCCTGACGGTAACTGCCGTCCACTTCAGCGCACTTCGCGCCCCTCACCCCCTCCCGCGCGGTCCGCCCGCGCACCTTCCTGCCCCTCTAGCCGTGGAGTGTGTTTGCTCACCTACTACCTCGCCGACGCCGCCACGCAGCTGGCGTACGACCCCGGCATCACGCCCAGCCAGGGCGGCCTCCCCGGCCTGGATGTCCTGAAGTCCACCGTGGGCAGCATCAATCTCTTCGCGATCATCGCGGTGGTCGGTGCACTCTGCGTCAGTGGCATCGTCTGGGCCTGGGGCCACCACACCGGCTCGCACGGCAGCGAGCAGAAGGGCAAGCAGGGCGCCTTGGTCGCGGCCGGCTGCGCCCTCCTGCTGGGCGCCGCGAACGGCATCGTCAGCTTCTTCTCGACGGTGGGGACCAACGTCCACTGATGCCGAAGTCCTCGCCGCTCGCCGGCCAGTCCACCATGCTGCGCCGGCTGCTGATCGGCCTGGGCGTGCTCGTGGTCGTCGCCCTGCTGGCCGGGCTCACCGCCCGGCTGGCGGGCGGCGACCACCACACCCCGAGCGCCGCCAACTCCCCGTCCTCCCCTTCCGCTTCCGCGACGTCGACCGTTTCGCCGCTCGACCCCGGACCCGTCCCCTCGGACGGAGCGACACCGGGCCCCTCCGTCGTCGCTGCTCCGCCGCATACCAGCGACCCCATCAAGTTCGCGACGGCGTTCGCCACCGCACTGTGGAGTTACGACACCCGCACCGCCACCCAGCCTCAGCAGCTGGCCGGCCTCCGCGGCTGGCTGACCGGCGAGAGCAGGTACGCCGACCCGGACGCCCTTGCCGCCCAGCTGCCGGACCCGGTCCTGTGGAGCCGGATGCGCGACAACGGTCAGCACGCCATCGGCGAAGCCGCCGAGGCGCACCTGCCCGCAGCCTGGCAGCAAGCCATCGGCAAGGACCCGACTCAGCTCACCGTCGCCTACATCTACGCCGTCACCGTCACCGGCAAGCAGACCGTCAGCTGGAACGACGGCGGCCGGGGAGCCGAGGACCGCAGCCTCACCCTGGCCGTCCAGTGCCGGCCGGGCCGCGACTGCGCGCTCGCCTCCATCGCCACCACCGTCTACCCCTGACCTCCTTCCCCATCGGTCCCGACCAGAGGAGCTGATCGCCCATCGGTTTCTGCGACATTCCCGGCTCCGGCCTGCTCTGTGACGTCATCGTCGGCGGCGTCAGCGACTCCGTCACCGACTCCATCGGCAACTGGGTCGCCAAGAGCGCCGGCGACCTCGCCAAGAGCGCGGTCGACCTCGCCTCCCGCGCCGTTGACAAGACCACCTCGGTCGACCTGGGCGCGGAATGGTTCCGCACCAACTACGCGACCATCCTGCCGATCGCGCTGGTCATGATCGTGATGACCTTCATCTTCCAGCTGATCCGTGCCGCCTGGAGGCGGGACGGCCAGGCGCTCGGTCAGGCCGTCACCGGGACCGTCTCGGCGACCCTGTTCGCGATGACGGCGATCACCTTCACCGGCGTCTCCCTGGTCATCGTCGACGCCCTCTCGCGCGGGCTGTTCCAGATCGCCAACTCCAGCATGGACGACGCGGTCAGGCGCCTGGTCAAGGTGTCGATGATCGGGATCACATCACCGCTGGGCTGGGCGATCCCCGCGCTGGTGGCGCTCGGTTGCGCCGCCGGGGCGATCCTCTACTGGGGCGCGATGGTCCTGCGCAAGGTCACGATTCTCGTCCTCGTCGTGCTCGCACCCTTCGCGGCGGCCGGCGGCGCCTGGGAGCCCACCCGCGACTGGCGCCGGAGGTGGATCGAGGCCACCGCGACGGTCGTTTTCAGCAAGTTGATCATGACGATCATCATGCTCGTCGGCGTCTCCGCGCTCGGCCAGAGCGACACCAAGGACGGCGTGCAGGCCCTCTCGGACATCATCTCCGGCCTCGTCGTCATGGCCCTGGTGCTGCTCAGCCCGATGGCGATCTACAAGTTCGTCCACTGGGCGGGCGACGGCGGGCAGGGCCACGATCTGCACCGCAGCACCGCCACCGGTCTGCAGGTCGGCGCCGCGACCGCCCAGAAGGCCGGCCGGATGGCCGCGACCGCGGGTGCCGGCGGTGCCGGCGGAGCAGCGATGGGCGGGGCCGCCCCGCAGGGCCCGGCGCAGGTGCCCGGCCAGGACGCCCCGGCCGGCGGCAGCGTCGGCAGCCCGGGCTCCAGCGAAGGCTCGTCCCCGTCGCAGAACACCTTCCGCTTCCCCGGCACCTCCTCCGGCGGCGGCGATGCGATCGGGAAGGCTCTGATCACCCGCCGCGCCCAGCAGTCTGGCGGTGACCAGGGCCAGCCGCTGATTTCCCGGGCGCCGGCCTCCGGCCAGTCCTCCGGGGGCGGAGCGAGCGGAGGAGCAACCGCCAAGCCCACGAGCGCAGTTGCCGCCGCCGGTGGGAGTGCGGGTGCCACGCAGGTGGTCTTCAGCGCCGCACGTGGCGCCGTCGCCCAGGCTCCTGCCGCCCCGCCGGCGTCCGCCGCTGGCCCCGCCCCGTCGGCGTCCGCCGCTGGCCCCGCCCCGTCGGCGTCCGCCACCGGCTCGGTCTCGGCACCGAGCAGCCCCGTCGGCCCCTCCACGCCGCCGACCTCCTGACCAGCACCGGCCGGGGCCGCCGCCCGCCCCGGCCGGTGCCCCCGCCCTGACCGAAGGAGTCGCCCCTGTCGGCCGACCTTCCCACACCGACCGTCCGCTTCCCCAGTCGATCCCGACGGGGAGTTCTGCTCGGGCTGACCGCCGCCCAGCTCACCGTCGTCGGCACCGCCGGTGCGATGCTCCTGGCCACCATGGTCGCCACCGGACTCGCCGGAGCCGCCCTCGCCACGCCGCTCTGGGCCCTGGCCGCCGCGCTCGTCATCGTCCGCTTCCACAGCCGCTCCGTGGCAGATTGGGCCCCGATCCTCATCCGGTACTACCTCCGCCGCGCCAAGGGCCAGCTCGTCTGGCTCGCCCGGCCCGCCACCCGGCCCCGCCGCGACGGCCTGCTCCACCTGCCCGGCACCGACGCCAGCCTGCGCGCCGTCACTGCCCCCGGCGGCACGCTCGGCGCGATCCACAACCCCCAGAAGAACACCCTCACCGCCGTCATCCGCGTCAGCTCCCGCGCCTTCGCCCTGCTCGATCCCTCCACCCAGGCCGGTAACGTCAATGCCTGGGGACGGTGCCTGGCCTCGCTGGCCCGCACCGGCTACATCACCGCCGTCCAGGTGATCGAGCGCACCGTCCCCGACAGCGGCGACGCCCTCGCCCGGTACTGGGCCGAGAACGGCCGCCCCGACGCCCCCCTCGCGGGCCCCGTCTACGAGGAACTCCTCGCCGCCGCCGGCCCGACCGCGGCCCCGCACGAGGCGTACATCGCGATCAGCCTCGACCTCAAGGGCGCCCGCCGCCTGATCGGCGAGGCCGGCGGCGGCCTGTCCGGCGCGTTCAGCGTCCTGGCCCAGCTCGTCCCCGGCTTCGAGCAGTCGCTGCGCAACGCCGGACTCAACCCCCGCGGCTGGCTCAGCACCGGCGATATCGCCGCCGTGATCCGCTCGGCCTACGACCCGAAGGCCCTCGCCAACCTGGAGCAGTGGTCCGAGAGCGGCGAGGCCGTCGCCGACCCGGCCGCCGCCGGCCCCGTCGTGGTCGTCGAGGAACCAGGCCGCCTGACCACCGACACGGCCTGCCATGCGGTGTACTGGATCGAGCAGTGGCCCCGCTCCGAGGTTACCCACGGGTTCCTCCACCCGCTGGTCTTCGCCGGCGGCGCCCGCCGCACCCTCTCCCTCACCTACGGGCCGCAGGCACTGGATGCCGCGCTCAAGGCGGTGCAGCGCACCAAGGCGTCGATCGTCGCCGACGCCGCCGAGCGGGTCCGCAAGGGCCAGGTCGACTCCGAGGCCGACAGCATGGAGTACGCCGACGCCAAGCAGCACGAGCGCGAGCTGATCTCCGGTCACGCCGACGTCGACCTGACCGGCCTGGTGGTCGTCAGCGCGGACACCCCGGAGGAACTGCGCCGCGCCTGCGCCTCGATCGAGACCGCCGCCGCCGGCACCGGCCTGGACCCGCGGCTCCTGCGCTGGCAGCAGGCCGAGGCGTTCGCGCAGGCGGCCCTGCCGCTCGCCCGCACCTGACGGGGGCCGGCCGTGCACCACCCACCCACCAGCGACCACCGCCTCCTGCGCTTCGCGACCGCGGGCGTCGACGTCCACCACCACACCGCCATCCCGGAGCAAGCGCCCGTCTCCCGCGGCGAGTTGGACGCGCTCCACGCTCACTGCGTCGCCCTGTTCGCGCTGCTCGACACCCACACCGGCACCACCCGGCCGCTCGCCCCGGCCGAGGCCGGCCACCTCCACGCCGCCCGCATCCGGCTCTGGCAGACCTGCGACGCCCTCCACGACGCCTACCACCGCGCCCCGCGGGCCGACGGACGCCGCCCCACCCGCGAAGCCTGCGCGCTGCGGCTGCCGGAAGGCGCCCCCGACATGGTGATCTGCCAGCGCCACAGCACCACCTCGGGCCGCGTCCGGGTGATCGCCACCCCCTCCGAGCTCCGCGGCACCCCGACCACAGCCCCTCGCGTCTGACAGGAGAAACGTTCCTGCGCCCCCGCTCCGCCAGTGCCACCCCCCTGTTCACCCCGACCCGCTCGGACCGCGCCGCCCGCCGCCAGGCCAAGCGCGACCTCGCCGCCGCCCGCCGCGCCGCCCGCCAGGCCGACCGCCCCCACCGCCCGAAGAGCCGCCGCGAGGAGAACGCCGAACTCCTCCCCACCTACCCCGCAGCCGGACGCCCCGGCCCCGCCTCCCTGCGCGGCGGCCGACTGCGACTTCCCGCGCACCGCATGACCACCGCGACCGCCTCGGCCGCCTACCCCTTCCTCGCCGAGGGCGGCCTCGGGTCAGCCGGCGTCCTGATCGGCCGCGACGTCCACGCCGAGGCGTCGTTCGTCTTCGACCCCTTCGCCCTGTACGGGAAGGTTGAGAACTTCACCAACCCGAACACGCTGGTGGCCGGCGTGATCGGCCAGGGGAAGTCGGCGCTGGCGAAGAGCATCGCTTTGCGCAGCACGGCATTTGGTTACCGCGTCTACGTCCCATGTGACCCGAAGGGCGAGTGGACGTCGGTCGCGGAGGCGATCGGCGGGACCACCATCGCGCTGGGGCCGGGGCTTCACGGAAGGCTCAACCCGCTCGATGCGCCGCCCGCTCCGGTCGGCGTCGACCTGGCGGACTGGGCGGGTGAGGTTCGCAAGCGCAGGCTCTTGCTGCTCGGCTCGCTGGCCCGCACGGTCCTGCGGCGCGACCTGGCGCCGATGGAGTACACGGCGATGGACATCGCGCTGGACGCGGTGGTCGACCGGTGCGCGCGCACGGGCCAGGTCCCGCTGCTGGGCGACGTCGCGGCCGTTCTCGGGCAGCCCGCCGTCCTGGACGCCGCGCTCGGCGATCCCACCCGGCGCGTCGGCGCAGCCGCCCAAGACCTCGCCCATGCCCTGCGCCGACTGGTCAACGGCGATTTGGCGGGCATGTTCGACGCGCCGTCGACCGCGGAGTTCGACCCGAAGAGTCCGATGCTGACCATCGACCTCTCGCGGCTCGGCTCCTCGGGCGACGACACCGCGCTGACGCTGGCGATGACCTGCGCGTCCGCCTGGATGGAGGCCGCGCTCAGCGACCCCAACGGTGGTCGCAGGTGGGTGATCTACGACGAGGCGTGGCGCGTGATGCGGCACGCGGCGCTGCTGGAACGCATGCAGAGCCAGTGGAAGCTGAGCCGCGGCCTGGGAATCGCGAACATGCTGATCATCCACCGCCTGTCCGACCTGCTGTCGGCCGGTGACGCCGGCTCACGGACCCGGGCGCTCGCCGAGGGCCTGCTGACCGACTGCGCGACCCGCGTGATCTACCGGCAGGAGAGCGACCAGCTGGCCGCCACCGCCGGCCTGCTCGGCCTCAGCGGTGTCGAGACCGCCGCCATCGCCGCCCTCGGCAAGGGCCGCGGCCTGTGGAAGGTCGCCGGCCGGAGCTTCGTCGTCCAACATCTCTTGCACCGCGCTGAGTTGACCCTGTTCGACACGGACGCCCGGATGCATGCGGCTCCGGATCCGGCATGATCACGCCCGGCCGCCTGCGGCTGCTCCGCGTGGTGATCGACTCCGATCCGGCCGATCCCGGCAACGTCCTCGTCGCACAGACCGCCCTCGTCGCGGACGGCGTCCTGCAACACGCCGGGCTGCTTCCCGGAGCCGGTGGCCAACCGGCCACCGCGCCCGGCGGCGCCCAGGTCACCGCTCCAGGCCCAGCAGCGCCCGCCCTGGCCGGCTCCACCCACCACCGCTGACCGCCAGGAGTTGCCATCGCCCACGTCACCATCGCCCACCTGCCCGACCGGGACACCATCGTCGCCGACCCTCCCGACCGGCGCAGCGCGTACTGGTTGGAGCAGGCCGGCTTCGTCCGAGACGACGCCCTGCGGCTGCACCGCATCCGCCGCGACACGAGCGCCTCCACCGCCGAGCGGCAGATCCGCGACGCACGCCGGCTGCTGGCCGCCGCCGACTACGGGATCACCCGGGTGTACAGCGCGGACGAACAGCGCCTTCGTGCCAAGTCCTCACCACTGCTGGGGACGTCGGTTCCCCCGGGCCCGCCGCGGACGCTCGGCGACCGCACCGTCTGGGTGCACCTGGTGAGCGAGGACGTCACCGCCGGCCACCTGGTGATCCACGCGCACCACCAGGAACCCGAGGGGGCGGTCGAGCTGCTCGTCGACTACCCCGGCGCCGGCGAGGCGGCGGTGTTCTACACCGAGCAGGGCAGCGGCCACTACGGCCCCAGCCGTCACCCGGACTTCACCTCCGCCCGCGCAGAGTGGACCTCCTACGGGTACGCGGCCGAGGCACCGATGCCCGGCGCCCGGCGTGCCGCTGCCGCCCGGCGGACCTCCCCGGTGGTGCTCGGCCGCCCGGGTGCGCTCCCGGTGGGACCACCGCGACCCGTGTTCGGCGCCGGACTCATCGGTCCGAGCCTGGAACCCCCGTTCTGACCTTCCCCTCCCCAACCCCAACCCTGCTGCCATTCCTACCTCTTGGAGACGCATGTCGACCATGACGCTCACCCGCCAGGACGCCCGCCTGGAGGCCGCCCTCGGCCAGAGCATCACCGCCCTGATCGCCAACGAGGCCCGGGCCGACGCGCAGACCGCGCGGGTGCTCGCCACCCACCGCGCGCTGGTGGCCGCCGAGACCGCGGTGTCCTTCCAGCGCGTGCGGCTGATCAACGTCGCCGCCGCCCATCGGCGCGTCGACGACGCCGTCCTCGACGAGCTGGATGCGCAGTTGGAGACGCTGGAGGAGGCGGCCGAGGAGCGCGATGTGCTGGAGGCCGACCTGGTGCGGCTGCTCCAGGCTCGCGAGGACGAGGCGAAGCGGAAGGCCGCCGAGGCCGCGCCGGCCACCGGCCCGGCGCCGCTGCCCGTGACGACCGTCCCGGCCTCGGCCCGGCGCCGCTGAACGGGAGCCCGATGCCCACGACAACGGGCCCCGGCGCCCCCGGCGGGCGGGTGTTGTTCGGGTGGGACTACGACCACGGCGAATTCGTGGTGCTGCGCGGCCAGGTGCCCCAGCCCGCCCGTGAGGCGATCTACCAGGCCGGCTTCTCGAGGCGCGGTGATGCGCTGGACTGCTGGCACCAGCGCCGCAGCGTCGAGCCGCACGAGCAGATCCGCAGGGCCGGACGGCTCGTCGACCGGCTGGTCGCGGCCCGGGTGTCGGTCGCCAACTGGCACCGCCCCGAGCAGCGCAACGGTGACCTGTCCGAGCACTACCGGTGGCTGCAGGACGAGGGCCCCTTCCCTGACGCCGACCGCGTTGCCGAGACGGCCCGGGCGATCGTCTCCGCCGACCTGGCGGCCGGCCGCCTGATCCCCGCCGACCACAAACTCGCCCACGAGGTGGTGTCCGGCACCGTGGTCGTGGAGGCCATGCACGCCTGGGACGACGGCGTCGGGTGGTGGCTGGCACGCGCTCCGGAAGGCCCCGGCTCCCATACCTACATGGTGCTGCGGCACGACCCGCAGCACCTGAACGTCACGGACCACTACGCCGATTGGTACGGGCCACAGGCCCGCCGCGACTTCCGGGCGACGCAGATGCGGGACACCACCCACCCGCCCGCCACCCGCGCCCAGGTCGCCCGCCCGTCGCGCCGGGCACGGCTGGCAACCGCCCCCTCCACCGCACCGCTGCCGCCCGGACCGGCTCCCCGCCGCACTGCCGCCCGCTGACCGAGCCCCCTTGGAGGACACCCGCTTGCCCCACCAGCAGCCCGCCGGCGTCACCTTCCGCCGCCTGGCCTCCGCCGGGATCACCGTCACCACCACCAGCCGCGATCCGGCCGTCCTCGCCGCCCTGGCCGACGCAGGATTCCGCCTCGGCCTCCAGCACGCACCGGAGCGCTACTCCCTGGCCGAACGCGACCCGATCGCCCAGTCCAGGGCGGCGGCCCAACTCGCTGCCGCCCTGGAGGACATGGGAGTGCCAGTTGCCTCCCGCTCCGCCCAGCTGGCCGGCCTCGACGGAGTTGCCGTCACCGTCGCCCCCTCTGCGGCAGCACGAGCCGCCGCCGCCCTCACTGCGACCGCAGCGCACGCCGCCACCGTGTCCGACCAGCCCCGCCCCGCTGTGCCCACGTCCCCGTCGCCGGCACCGGCCGCCCGCCGCTGACCGCGTCCGCCATCTGCCCCGAGGAGCAGCGCATCACCCCCGAGCACGTCTCCATCACCCGCGATCCGCAGTTCGGCGTCGTCGCCGAGGTCAGCCCCGACGCCTCACCGACCGCCCACACGCTGCTCGCCCGCGCAGGCTTTCGCCAGCTGGCCGACGGGCGGCACGCCATCGACCGCAGCGAGCAGAACATCTTCCTGCACGCCCGGCAGACCACCGCCGCCCTGCGCCGGGCCGGAGTCCGGGTCTCCGCGGACCCGGCCTTCGACTACAACGACGCGACCCGGCCCGGCCCCGACAGCCCGGCCGCACGCGCCGCCGGCCCGGACGCCGTCGTCCAGGTCGGCGCCCCGGCTCCGCCCCGCAGCTTCGACGTCCACATCGGCCGCCACCCGCAGCTGGGCATCGTCGCCACCAACCCGTACAGCAACCCGGCCGCCGCGTACGCGCTCGCCGAGGCCGGCTTCACCAACACCGGCGGACGTCATCCGGGCCTCTACGTCATGGACGAGCCCGAGTTCGAGGGCGACAAGCGGGCCGCCACCGCCGTCTCCACGCTTCGGGACAAGGGACTGCGAGTCGCATCCGACCTCGCCTTCGAACCGCTCAGCGGCCCGTACGAGTCCACCGACTTGTTCGCCACCCGGCTGATCGAGGAGATGAACCGCACGCCGCCCTCGTCCGCGGCACCGCCGGCCCAGGTCGCGCAGAACGACGACCCGTTCGAGACCCGCGTGTTCAAGGCACCCGTTCTCGGGCCCGTCACCCCCACGCCGACGGACCCGTTCAACACGGTCGTCCACCCGCCGTCCGGACCGAGCCGGGAGGATCAGCGCGCGGACGCCCTGCTGCACGACCGGGCTGCGCTGAGCGCCGAGATCGCCTCCCGGCTGCGGGCGATCGAGGACCAGGTCCGCACGAGCCCGGGCAGCATCGACCTGACACGGATCGAGGCGATGGTCGCCGAGGCCACCACCGTACTCGCTGGCGCGGGCAAGGACCTCGCCGCCGTCGCGGCCCGCCCCGCCGCCGCACCGGCCCCCCGCGCGAGCGGCCCCGGCAGCCCTCGTGCCCGCGCCGCGCTCGCCACCAGCGGCCGACTCCGCTCCACCGCCGCCCTGCACGCCACCGGCACCGCCACCGCCGCCGCGTCCGCCCCGGCCGTCGACCCGCGCATCGCGTGGGCCAGCGGACACCAGAACTCCCGCTGACCAGCGCCCAACTCCGCTCCCCTCACGTCCAGTTCACAGGAGATCCGACATAGCTGTCCGAACCCGGTGGTCCGTCGAGCACGACTGCGGCCACACCGTTGATCACGATCTGTCCTCCCGCCCCGCCGACAAGCGCGCCGGCTACGCCCGCTGGCTGGCCACCCGCTCCTGCCGCGACTGCTGGCTCGCCGAGCGCAAGGAGGACACCGCCGAACGCGAGGCGTGGATCGCTGCCCGCCGCGCAGAGGAGCAGGAGGCCGCCACCGCGTGGGCCGCCCAGTTCGGCATGCCGCCGCTGGAGGGCCCCGAGCGGGCCATCGCCTGGGGCGAGCGTTGCCGGCACCAGCTCGTGACCACCGCCTACCAGGCCCTGGTGGTCGAGGGCCCGGTCACCGAGGAGGCGTGGCTGGCCGTCGAGAAGCAGCTTCGCACGCTGGACAAGGCCGGCTGGTGGATCGACCAGCGCGAGTCCGAGCCGGCCGACCTCCCCGAGCTGGCCTCCGCCGCCACCAGCGCGGACCGCGTCACCGAGAACCCGAACTGAGCACCGGCCCCACCACTGCGGCCCGGCGGCCTGCCCACCCTCCACGTTCCCGCTGCCCCGCCCCCCAGGAGAAGCGCTGCCCTCCAACTCCGAACGGCTCTACCACTTCTACGTCGACGGCGCTGCACACGGGCCCTACCCGGGCATGGTCGACCCCCGTGGGACGACCGGCCACATCGGGCCCTACTGCAGCCCAGCCTTCTCCCGGCCGGTCGCCGAGCAGATCGTCGTCGACCTGCACTCCGATAACTGCGGACTGACCGGCCGCTGGGACGGCAGCCTGCTGGTCTTCGAGTGGACACCCGACTACGACGGGGACGGCGGCACGGAGACCGTCACCCCGGACGAGCACGGCCGCTACCGGATCGGTGGCCGCTGGCCCTGGGACTACGACGGCCCGCTCGATGCCGCCGAGCGCCACCAGGCCGCACTCGCCCGCTCCGCCGCCCGTCTGGGCAACAGCCCGCCCCTCGTCGCGGCGCCGGTGCTCGCCTCGGCCGGCCCGACGGTCGCACCGGCCCCCGGACGGTGACGTGCACCCCACGATCGCCCGGTACGCCTCCACCCGCGACCTGCTCGCCTCCGCCACGGCCGCCGCCGCCCAGCAGCAGCAGACCCTGCGTCTGATCGACGCCTGGCGCCCCGTCGCGGACCTGCCCGCTCTCCACCAGACGGCGTTCGCCGCGGAATTGGCCGCGCACCTGCCGCCGCCGGCCGGGTTCGCCGCCGCCCTGCGCACAAGGCTGGTGTGGCAGTGCACCCTGCGCACCGACCCCGACGCCCAAGGCCCTGCTGACCACCGCTTCCAGGAGACCGCCCGGCGCATCCTGGCCGCCACCGGAATCGCCACCGATGAAGACCCCGCCTCGTGCCGGTGGGCGCTGCTGCGGCTCGGCGGCCACGAGGCCCGCCTCGTCGCGCCTCTCGCCCGGCCGGACGGCAGCGTCGTGGACACCGGCCGCGACCGTTCCCTCGCCCTGGCCGTCTGCCAACTCGCCGAGAGCCGCAGCACCGGCACCCGTCGCCCCCGCGCGGCGACGGCCGGCACCGCCGGCCACCGGGCCGGCCTCCTCTCCACCCCTTCTCCTGTCGTCTCCGCCGCGGCCCGACCCGGGCGGCGCCTGTAGAAAGAGGACGACCGTTGTCCGACGCCCCCGCTGCCAGGCCCCTCGATGTCGCCGAGCAGGCCATCGCCCGTGCCGGCCGCGCCTTCGCCGAGATCATCGAAATCGCCCCGTCGCTGACGGCCCACGAGGCCGCCGAGGTGCTGCTGGGCCTCACCCTCATGCCCGGCGCAGTTCAGCAACTCGCCGACGCCGTAACCGAGATCGGCCGCCAGGTCGCTCAGCAGTACGGCGACCGACCGCCGCTGTGGGAACCGCTGCTCACGGAAGCCACCGCCATCGCCGCCGCCGGGTTCCGCACGGCCGCCACGGCCGACTCCATCGCCGAGGCCGCGGACGAGACCACCCGCAGCCGGGCCGCCACCACCCAGTCCCCGGCCCTTCGGGCCGCCGGCACCACGGCCGCGGTCCACCTCTCCCCGGCCGTAGCCGTGCCGCCGCACCCCCGCGTCGTCGAGCCTCCCCACCGCTGACACCCCGAGGACCCGACCTTGACCACCTCACCCCCGGCCGCCGCCCAGGACGAGGTGCACGTCCGACCGCGCCACCTCGCAGGCCCCGGCCCCCTGCCGGTCCTGGCACCGCTGCTCCACCTCCACGAGTGGCCGTACCGGTACGACGAATCCCTCGCCCAGATCGTCGCCACCAGCCCATGCTGTCGCATCGAAATCGCGATGGAACCACACCGGGTCTTCCACCTCTACCGGGTCAGCGTCCGCAAGCACCCGGAAGACGAAATCCCCTACTGGCAGGCCACGTTCACCAAGGACACACCCGGCGAGATCGTCGGCGCGTTCGTCCAGGCCGTCGCTGCCGACCGGTACACGATGCCGGAGGAGATCGTCGCCGAGCCCACCGCCTCGCCGACGACTGCCTGGCGCCCACTGTTGAAGGCCGGCTGGCACCTCAAGGACGACCCGCACTTCGTCCGCTTCGCGTCGCCGGACGGCACCACCAGCATCACCCACTCACCCACCCTGACCGACGACAGCTGCGGGGAGGGCGTAGGCGCCTGGACGGCGGACTCCACCTTCGGCCCCGCCTGGAGCGACCAGTGGAAGATCGTGCTCGGCCACTCAACGCCCGTGCGGTACCTGGCGATCCTGGCCTCCGCCATCGCCGACCCCACCCCCGTGGTCCGCCGCCGCAGCACCCTGCCCGAGGCCGCCCTACCCCGTCTGACCACCTGGCCCGCCCGGCCCGCCGATCCCACCCGCCGCTTCACCGCCGTCGAGTACACGGGCGCCATGTTCAACCCCCGCCACCCCGGCCACGGCCACCCCCCACGCCGCTGAGCAGGAAGGACTCCCCCTGTCCGACTCCACCGAGATCGTCTTCGCCCGCTTCCCCCTCCAGGACGGCTCCGCCACCACCGGAAGCGCCTGGGCCCAGGCCACCGACCTGGCCAGCCGGGCCCTGCTCGCCCCACTCACGCATCCGTCGGCCAAGGCGTCCGCCTCCCGCTGACCACGCAGTCCCCCGCCGGCTGACCACCCGCCGGCCGCCGGGCCGATCACCCACGTCTCGGGCCTCCGTCCCGCCGTGATCGCCGCCCGCTCTCCGCCCGCTCTGGGCCCCTGCCGCAGCGCGCCCCTGCCCGGCAGGCCGCACCCCGTCAAGGAACCCGCTCCTGCCCGCCTCCCCCAAATCCCCATCTGCCAGCCCTGGTTCCGATGCCCTCCTCTACGCGCTCATCGGCGCGGGCGTCGTGGTCGCGGTCTTCGGCACCTTCGCCTGGCTGGGCGGCAACGCCGCCACCGCCGCGACCGCCGACGACGCCTCGTGGGCCCCGTTCCAGCCGGTCGACGCCGCCCTGCATCCCGACCGCGCCTTCCCGCACCTCAGCCCGCTCCTGCTGCTGATCAGCACCCGCGTCGTCCCGGCACTGCTGTCGATCGCGCTCGGCGCGGCCGGCCTGCTGCTGTGGTTCAAGCACCGCCGCAAGCCGACCGGCCTCGCCAGCCGGAGCGATCTCGCGCCGCTGCTGCCCGCCGAGATCACCGCCAAGGCCCGGGACCTGCGCCCCAGCCTCTCCAAGGCCAAGCCCCGTGAGATCAGCCCCGACGACACCGGCATCCTGCTCGGCGACCTCTCCCCCAGCGGCCCCGAGGTCCGCTCCAACTGGGAGGACGTCGCGGTCGCGATCATGGCGCCGCGATCCGGCAAGACCACCAGCATCGCCGTGCCCGCCATCCTGCGGGCCCCCGGCCCTGTCCTCCTCACCTCAAACAAGGCCGCCCGCGACGCCTACACGGCCTGTCTGGAGGCCCGGGCCGAGGTCGGGCGGGTGTGGACGATGGATCCGCAGCAGATCGCCCACACCCCGCAGGCGATGTGGTGGGACATCCTCGCCGACGCCAAGGACTTGCCGGGTGCGCGACGGTTGGCCGGGCACTTCGTCGCCGCGGCCGTCGACGAGTCCTCGCAGGGCGACTTCTGGAGCACCGCCGCCCAGAACACACTGTGCGCCCTCTTCTTGGCCGCGGGCAGCGACGGCCGGCCGATCACCGACGTCCTCAAGTGGCTTGCGGTGCCCAGCGACCGCACCCCGGTCGACATTCTTCGCGCGCACCAGCTGATCGCCATCGCGGACCAGCTCCAGGGAACCGTCTCCGGCGCAGTTGAAACCCGCGACGGCATTTATGAAACCGCTCGCCAATACGCGGCTTGCCTTCTCGATCCGCAGATCTCCAAGTGGGTCATCCCCAACCCTGATCTGCCGGAGTTCAAGCCGGAGGAGTTCGTCACCCGCAAGGACAGCCTGTTCCTCCTGTCCAAGGATGGCGGCGGCTCAGCATCGGCCCTGATCGCGGCTGCAGCGGATTCCGTGATGCGCACGGCGGTCATCGAGGCCGAACGCGCCGGAGGCCGTCTCGACCCACCGCTCCTCGCCATTCTGGACGAGGCCGCAAATGTGTGCAAGATCGGCGATCTCCCTGATTTGTATTCCCATCTAGGATCACGCGGAGTCATTCCGATCACCATTCTCCAGAGCTACCGCCAGGGCCAGAAAGTCTGGGGCGAGGCGGGCATGGATGCCATGTGGAGCGCGGCCACCATAAAATTGGTCGGCTCCGGCATCGACGACGCCGATTTCGCCGACAAGCTCTCGCGCCTGGTCGGGGACCACGATGTGGAGACGGTTTCGCATTCCACGTCGGAATCGGGCCGCTCCACCTCCGTCAGCATGCGCCAAGAGCGCATCCTGCCGCCCGACCAGATTCGTGCTCTGAAAAAGGGGACGGCGCTTCTCTTCGCTACCGGTCTGCGCCCCGCACTGCTGACCCTGCGCCCCTGGTACAAGGAGGCCGGCGCTGCCGAGGTCGGTGCGGCCTCCTCGCGGCAAACCGCTCTGATCACCGAGCGGGCAATGGCCAAGGCCGGTGATGCCGCATGATCTACACCACCGAACCGGCCACGCGAATCCTTTCACTGGGCGCCGGAGTACAGTCGACCTGTCTACTTCTCCTGTCGGCCCTGGGTGAGCTTCCGAAACTTGACTACGCCATTTTCTCGGACACCGGATGGGAACCGGCGAAGGTCTACGATCACCTCAACGAGGTGGAGCGGAAGATCGCCCGGCCGGCCAACATACCGATCCTGCGAGTCTCGTCCGGAAATATCCGTCGGGATGCCCTCGACCCCGCCCACCGTTTCGCGTCGATGCCGCTCTACATTCTCAACCAGGACGGCAGCCCGGGAATGACCCGGCGGCAATGTACGGGCGAATATAAGATCAAGCCGATAAAGCGGCAGGTGCGCCAAATCCTGGGGTATCCTCATCCCGCCCGGGTACCGAATGGCGTGTACGCCGAGCAGTGGATCGGCATCAGCACCGACGAGTTCCATCGCGCCAAGGATTCGGACGTCAAGTACACGCGGCACACCTTTCCGCTGATCGACCTCGGCATGTCCCGAACGGACTGCCTTAAGCTGCTTGACGAGTACGGATGGGGGGCCACGCCGAAGTCGAGCTGCCTGGGTTGCCCATTTCACGGAAATGCCCAGTGGAGGGAGATCCGTGACACTTCTCCCGAGGAGTGGGCGGATGTCGTGGAATTCGACGCCGCGATTCGGGCCGGGAACGCGCGGGCGAATGCGGACGGGAGGCCGTTGCTGGGGCAGGCGTACCTGCACCGCTCGCGCCTGCCGCTCGACCAGGCGCCGATCGACAAGCTCACTCGGGCCGAACTCCGCTCCCTGCAGACGCAGTTGGACCTGAATGAGGACGAGCTGGAGAACGGTCCCACGGACGGCTGCTCGCCCTTCAGCTGCCGCTCGGGGGAGGCAGCCGCGTGACGGCGCCGGCCTCCGACGCCTCGTACCTCGGCCTCCTGCACCGCGTCGGCCCAGGTGCCGAACTCGAGGCTGTCCTGGCCTCCGCAGAGGACGGCCTCCTCGCGCCGCTCCACCAGGTCCTGGAACAGGCCGCAGAGGTCTTCCGGCAGCGGAGCGATCTCCGCTCCGCTGCCGCCCTCGACGCCCGCGCGGCCACGGCTGAGCAGTTCGGCGTCGAACTCCACTACCTGGCATCGGACGTGACTGCACCGCCCCGCCCGGCCAGCGGCGCCACCGCGAGCATCCGGCCGGCCCGAGCGTTCCCCGCGGCCGTCGCCGAGCCGGTGCGAGGTGCAGGGCGGCCCCCGCGGCCAGCCCGCTCACGGTGACCTCACCCCCATCATCAGGAGGTTCCCCTGTCTCCCTGGATCGAGTCCGTCGACCGGGCCCAGGCTCTGCGGCTGCTCAGCCCGCTGCCGGACGGCACCGTCGCCGGCCTCCGGCAGGTGGCCCGTCGCGGCGACCTGGTCGTCACCGCCGAGCTGGCCCAGACCATCTGGCAGGACACCTGGAACGGCGTGCGGATCCGCATCGTCTCCCCAAGCGCCGGAGTGGTCGACGCCAACTGGTTCGGCTTCGCCGAGCACCGCGTGTTCAACGAGAAGAACCGGGCGCCGTCCGCCCGGGACGGCGGCGCGGAGCTCACCCCCTGCAACGCCGAGTTCATGCTGACCTACGACGGCATCGACGCCTACCGCCTCCGGGACGCCGTCGCCGACTACACCTCCGTCTTCGTGCCCCCGCCCGCCCCGGAGTTCACCGCCGCCGCCAAGCTGGGTGCCCTCCACGCGACGGCGCGACGGCTGGATCACCTCGGCTCCATCGACCCGCAGCGCCTGGCCGGGCGGGCGTTCGCCCACGCCGAGGTCCTGCGGGAGGTGGTCGGCGAGATCCACCTCAGCCTCTTGCCGCTGACAGGCGAGCGGCAGGACGCGGACAGCTCGGAGGTTGAACTGTCCGACGGGCTGGCCGCCCTGAGCACGGTCCGCGCCGCGCTGACCGATCTCGCCCGCAGCGCCGAGGAGGCCGACCACACCGGCCAGGCGGAGGTGTTCCACGAGCACGCGCGGTCGCTGGACGCGATCCACACCGAGATTTCGGCCGACCTCGCCGCCGACCCGCCGCGGAGCCGGAGGGCCAGCCGCGCCGGGGCCGCCCGAGCCGGGAACGCCGCGGTGGCGGTATCGGCGCCCGCGACCGGCACGCCAGCCCCGGCCGCACCCCGCCAGTCCGCCCGGCCCTCCCGCTGACCACCCCATCCTGTCTTCTGCACAACGGAGTTGACATCAACCACGACCTTCCCTTCCTGCCGATCAGCCGCGCGGACGGCACCTGGTACCTGCCGGCTGGTTCCGGCCGTCTCTGGATCCGCGACGAGGCGCTCGTCGAGGACCTGGACCGGTTGCGCGACCTGATGCTCCCCGCCGCTCTCCGCGAGGAGGTGGCGCCGCGGTGACGCCGGTCAACCGGGACATGAGCCCGCAGCTGGAGGCCGAGCAGGCGGTACTCGGCGCGTGCCTGCTCGATCCGTCCCGGGTCGGGCTGCTGGCCGGGTGGCTGGAGCCCCGGCACTTCTACCGTCCGGCACACGAGCGCTTCTTTGCGATCCTGCTGGCTCAGCACGCCGCCGGCCACCCGGCCCTCACCCCGGGCGCCGGGAACGTGCAACTGAGGGACTGGGCGCTGACGGCCATCACCGCCGCCGCCCGCGAGATCCCCGGCGTCACCGCCAGCTACGGCCACACCCTGGTCTCGGCCTGCCCTCGGTCCGAGCACGCCACCAGTTACGGCCGGATGGTGCTGGAGACCGCGGTCCGGCGGGCGCTCGACGAACACGCCCACCGGCTGCTCGCCGCCGTCCAGACCGCATCGGTCGAGGCGACCGTCGAGCTGACCGGCGCACTGCACTCCGTCATCCAGCGCCTCGCCGACGCCTGGGGCACGATCGACCAGCGCTCGCGCCGCCCGCTGCCCACCCCACCGCCGCCGGAGAACGCCTCCACCGCGCTCGAAGGCGCCCGAGAGCACGAGCGGGCACTGCTCTCCAGCCTGCTCAGCGCGCCCGGTCGACTCGCCGAGGTCGCCGCCTCGCTGGTTGGCGAGGACTTCGTCGACCCCGGCCACCGCGCCGTCTACCTGGCCATGACCGCGATCGCGCACCGGCGCGAGCCCCTCGACGAGCTGACCGTGCTGTGGGAGGTCCAGCGGCGCGGAGCGCTTGCCGCCGGCGTGATCTCCGTGGCCCAGGTCCGGGAGATCTGCTCGGCCGGGATGCCGGGCGATCCCGCCTACTGGTCGGAGCACGTCCTGCGCGCCGCTCTGCTGCGCACCGCCGCCACCTCGGCCGGCATCGTCCGGGTGATGGCGCTGGACGCCTCCATCGCCGCCGGTCCACTGCTCGGCTCGGCCGTCCAGGCGCTGGTCCCCGCCGACCGGGTCCAGGACCGGCTGCGCGCCGTGACCGCCACCCCGGCGGAGCGAGACGGGCCGGTCGTCCTCAGCGCCGCCCGACGTAAGGGCGCCCTGAGCCGCAGCCCCGCCCCACTGGCCGCCACCACCGACCGGGCGGGCGAGCCCGTCGCCCGCCCCCGCCGCTGACCCCGGAGTACTCCACTGCCTCCCACCACCGCCCGCCCCCGTGCCCAGTCCGTCCACCGGCTGTACACGGCGGCCGACGCCGTCGACTACCTCACGAACCAACTCCCGCGCGCGTACCGCGAGGAGGGACTGCCGGGCTTGGAGGAACTGGCCGGGCACACCCGGGCGATCCGCGACTGCCAGGCCGACCTGCTGCACGTCGCCGCCGCCCTGCACCACCCCCACGCCCAGAGCGCCGACCGCGCCGTCGTCCGTTCCCTGACCGCGGCGACCGCACAGCTGGGCGAGGCGCTGAGCGCACTGGGCCGGGCCACCGCGATGGCTGGCCGCCTGTACGAGGTCGACGGCATCGGCGGCCCTCGCTCCGAGGAGGTCCGCGAGCGGGGCTCCCAGCAGCTCAACCTGGCGCTCTCGCGCACCCGCCTCGCCCTGACCGGTGCCTGCGAGGATCTGCGCCGCGATGCCCGCTCGCTCACCGGCCCCGCCGCTCTCGCACACCGGCCAGTCCTTCGGGCTTCCGCCGCCACCGCCCGTTCCGCCGCCGGGGCGGGAGCAGCCACGGTCGCCTCGCTGCCGGCCCGCACCGGAGCGAGCACCGTCGTCGCCGGGCGGCGCCGTTGAGGTCCCCTGCCGCCCCCGCGACCTTCGGCGGTGCCGTGTCGGCCGGCTCGCGCCCCGACTACCGAGACGACCTGGCGGTGGTCGCCGGAATGCTGCGCGCCCTCGGGCGCAACGCCGCCGCCACCCCCAGCGGGCCGGTCCCCGGCATCCCCAGCCGGGACGCCCTGCTGGAGCACTGCCGCCAGGCACAGGCGTTCATCCGGCACTGCGGCGACAACGCCGAGCACTACCGCCACCAGCCGGTCGCGGACAACCCCTCTGCTGCGGCACTCGCCAGCGCCTACGGCACCGCGATGAGCCGCGCGGCCACCGTCCACCGTCACCTTGGCGCCGCCCTCGACCTGTCGATCAAGTGCGCCACCGCCGCCCCGGCCGAGCCGGGCAGCCCTGCCGAGCAGCTGTATCTGCGCCGAGCCGAGCACACGGTCACCGCGCTGGACAGCGCGGACCGGTGCGCCGCCGCGGGAGCCGAGGAAGTGCTCGCGTTCACCGCCCGCCTCGCGCCGGTTGCGCCGATGGCCTCCGTCGAGGCTGCGCTCGTACTCGGCTCGCCCCCCACCGCCTCTGCCAGGAAGCGCCGTTGACCGCCGACCCTCCTCTGCCGCCCGCCGCGGCCGGACTCAGCCAGCGCGACCTCGACACGCTGAGCTCGCTTGCCGAGCAGCTGGCCGCCTTTGCCGAGGCCATCCCGGTGCCGGCACGGCACGAGCCGCTGCCCGAGGTCCGGGAGCTGGTCTGGCCGATGGTCCGCTTGCACGAGCTGATCACGATCCCGTTGGACGAGACCTTCTTTCTCGCGGCCAACACCGTCGGCTCCCCCGGGCTCGGCGTCTTCACCGCGACGACGACGGCCCTCACCCTCACCCAGGCCGCGCTGGCCCGGGCGGCGAACCTGCTCACCGAGGCGGAGCCGACACCCGAGGCGCAGAGCAGCGCCCGCCGCTCCCTCACCACCGCCCGCGACACCGTCCGCTCGATGGCCGAGGAACTGGGCGAGAGCGTGGCCGCCGCCCCCGGTCTGCCCGAGGTCACCGCGCTCGCCTCCCGCCGCAGGCTGGCCGTTCCTTCCGAGAGCCGCCCACCAGCCGCAGGCGACTCCGAGCGCCGCGTGGACGCAGCCCTTCGCCGCTCACCCGCGCTCGTGCTCGTCTCCCCGCCCGCCGAGCCCCCGGCCCCGCCGGCAGGTCCGGCGCCGTCGGCGACGGTCGTGCCGCTTCGGCGAACCTGACACGCCCCGCGTCGGACCCGACGACGTTCCGAGCCTGCCCTCCCGAGCAGATCCCGATTCGATGGAGTCCCACCACGCCCTCCAACCGCCCCGCTTCCAAGGTCAAGGACCATCAGAGGCACCTGCGTGACGTCGCGCACCAGGCCGAGGCCCTGGCAGCGAAACTGCCCACCGCCCGCACGGCCTCCGCCGCCGGCGTGCCCGACGCCCGCGCCGTCGCCGGTCACCTGCGTGCGATGCAGGAGCTGCAGACCAGCACGCTCGCCGCGGCCGACTTCTCCGAGTGGTTCCCCACACACCCCACCACGATGACGGCCGCCCGCCTCACCGCTCTGTCGCTCGCCCGCGCCCACGCCGGGGTCACCGAGGCCACCCGGCACCTGTCCTACTTGCTCCAGCACGCCGTGAGCGCCGACGTCTGGGCCCTGCCGGACGCCCAGCCGGTCAACCCCGCCGCCGTCTACGGCGCCGTCTCCACCGAACTGCGGCGCGCCGCAGGGCAGCTGAGGATCGACGCCGACCATCTCGCCTCGGCCGGCGTCTCCGCCGTCCCGGCCACGCCCCGCCGATCCGCCGCCCTCAGCGTCACCCAGCGGATCCGCCGCGCTCTGCCCGGACGCCGGACCGAACCCCTGCCGATCGCCGCCCTGCCCCGCAGCAGCGCCCCCGCGCCGCGCCGCTGAACCCAAGGAACCGCACTGACCTCCACCACCCCCGTCGAAACCCAAGCCCGGTGGCTGCTCGGCACCGCCGCCGACCTGCGCCACTTCAGCGAAGAGCTGTTGCACATCAGCTCCCATCGGGATCCGCTCCCCGAACGCCTCGGCACCGTCCTGGACTCCATAGCCGACGTGCAGAAGACACTGCTGGCCAACGTCGTCGACGAGGACGGCACCCCCGCCGACTCCACCGAGCCCTCGGACATCGCCTGGCGGCGCTGCACCCTCGCCTACGCCTACGCCGGGTTGCTGACCGCGAAGGCGATCCTGCGCGCCCAGCCCGCCCTGGTCGCCGTCACGCTCAAGCAGGTCAGTCCCGAATCGGCTCGGTGGCCGCACCGCACCGCCTACTTCAAGTCCCTGGCGGCGTCCCGTGGCGTCCTCGAAGAGGCGGTCTGGAAGCTCCAGGAGACCGCAGCCGACCTGACCGGCCCGGAGCCCGACTTCCTCGCGCTCACCGGCGAGGACGCGATCCTCCTCACCCGCTCCGCCTCCCTCTATCAGCGCCCGGCCAAGCCCGTCACGTCTCGGAAGGCCGCCGGCCCCGGCGCCGCCGTACAGGTTTCACCGCCCGCCGTACGCGCCGCGACCGCCCGAAGCGGGGCCCGTCGATGAGGGCACCGGGCGGCGGGTGGCCGCGCATCGGCAGCATGTGCTCCGGGTACGCCGGCCTGGACCTGGGTGTCCAGGCCGTCCTCGGAGGAAGTGTGGCGTGGCATGCCGAGATGAACCCCAACGCCGCCTCGATCCTCGCCCACCACTGGCCTAGAGACGCCAAATCACGGCGACATCAACACAGTTGACTGGAGCAGCGTCGAGCCGATCGACGTTCTGACTGCGGGCTTCCCCTGCCAGGACCTGAGCGTCGCCGGCCGCAGGGCCGGGCTGATGGAGGGCACCCGCTCCGGACTGTGGTTGACCATCGCCCGCGCGATCGATGCCCTCAAGCCGAAGTTGGTGATCATTGAAAACGTCCGCGGCATCCTCAGCGCAGCCGCTGCCTCGCCAGCCGATGGCGACCTGGAATGCCCTTGGTGCGATCTGGGAGACGGCGGAGGTGAGCCTGCTCTGCGGGCACTCGGCGCCGTTCTCGGCGACCTGGCCGACCTCCGGATGGATGCGCGATGGACGGTGCTACCCGCAGCCGCCGTCGGCGCCCCCCATCGCAGGGAGCGGCTGTTCCTCGTCGCCTGGCCTTCCGACGCCGAAGGCCCGCGATGCGAAGGGGCCGGATGCGAAGCGGGAGGACCTGGGGCATGCGGTCACCCTCCTGAAGACCCCGACCAGCAATTTGGGCGTGATCGGCGGGAGCCAGCACCCGGACAAGCGGCGCCAGGGCGGCCACGGGCCGAACCTCTCGGACGAGGTGGAGCACCTGCTGTTCCCGACTCCGAAGGCTTCCGACGGGACGCACGGCGGGCCGAACTCCCGCGGCAGCAAGGGGGATCTGACCCTGCCGTCGGCGGCGGCACAACTGCTGCCGACGCCGAGGGCCTCGGACACCGGGACGCCCGGGCGCCGAGCGGGGGCGGGGTTCCGGCCGCCGCTGTCGGCGGTAGTGCTGCCGATCTGGGAGCAGGACGACTCGGACTGAACCGGTGGGGCCCGTACGGGCCGGCCATCGCCCGCTGGGAGCGCGCCACCCGTCCCGCGCCGGAGCCGACCGACGAGCGGGGCCGGCTCGCCCCCCGCTTCGTCGAATGGATCATGGGCGTCGGCGAGGGCCACGTCACAGCCGTCCCGGGCCTGTCCCGCTCCGCCCAGCTGACCGCCCTGGGCAACGGCGTCGTCCCCCAACAGGCAAGCCGGGCAATGGAATTGCTGGGAGCGGCCGACCTGCTTGCCGCCGCCTGCTGCTGCGGTCGGCGGTGAGCGGGGGGTGCTTATACACCAACTCCGGCCCGATACGTCGGGCCGCCGAGCGCACATCCTCGTGTCATCACCCGCCGACGAGAGGCACCCGCCCCTTTGACCACCCCCGAGCCCGACCCGACGTCCGCGCCGGACGGCTACACCAACGCCCAGATCGACGTGCTGACCGCGAAGCTGTCCGCTCTCGCGGCGGGATTCGACCTGCAGGCCGAGCAGCTGGCCAGCATGACCACCGCCCTCCCCCCGGAGGACGACGACCCGGACGCCCCCGGCGGCGCAGAGCCGCTGTTCATCCTCGCCTTCGACGACCCGCAGTACGAGCAGGAACTGGAGCTGATGACCCCATGGGTAGACGAGATCTGGACCAAGATCTACGGCCCCGAGACCACCGCCGGCCGGCCGTGGTGCCCGCGCTGGAAGGAGCACCCGGAGGCGGTGGCGCGACTGCACGCCCTCTGGCTGGCGTGGCAGGCCGCCCTCGACCCCGAGTCGGGTGCCGCCGGCCCCAGTTCGTGGCAGCGAGACCACCTCGAGCCCGCGCTCATGAAGCTGCGCTCCGCCGACGGGCCGTTCGGTGCCTGCACCAGCAGCGGTGGCCACATCAGCCACCGCGTGCTGCCGCACCCCGTGCTCACCGACACCACCCCTGTCGACCACCCCCTCACCTGACCGAAAGAGCCGATCCTTGCCCGACTTCAACCTTCGCGGATGGCGTCCCGCGGACGCCGCCTCCGCCGAGGCCCAGGTGCAGTTCCTCGCCGCGGAGGATGCGTACGAGCTGCTGACCGAGGTACACCACGACCACGACGGCAGCTCGGACGACTTCCTCCTCTTCGAGGACGTCGCCGGCTACTCCGCGCTCGCCGCGCACCTGCACTACGACGAGGACGGCGAGACCTTCACCCTCGCCACGGAGACCCTGCCCACCTTCGCCGTGGCCGCGGCCTGGCTCGTCCAGCGCGGTGCCGAGACCGATCCCTTCCTCGACCGGGCCGGCCACCCAGGTGCCCCGGCCGACGCCCGCAGTGCCGCCGCCGCTGCCCGCCTGCTGGAGTCCGGCTCCCGCTACCGGCTCGTCGACCACGGCGCCGAGCCCGGCGAGACCTGGGCGATGCTGCGCGACGGCAGCGCCGCCGGAGCCGAGCGGCCCTTCCTGCTGCACCTGGAGACCGTCGACCCGGACCGCGGGTACACGCTGCGCGAGGGCTCCTTCAGGTCGCCGCAGGAGGCCCAGCAGTGGCTGGAGAGCCAGCGCACACGGCTTCCCCCGGTCGCCGACGGGGACGTGTCCGTCGTGGTCAGCCCGCAGGCCAACGCCGCACGCACCCGCAGCACGACCGGCCAGCGCCGAACGGCCGCCGCGGAACCCGTTCCCTCCCTCGCCGCCACGGCGGCGACCACGGCTCGCAGGTCCACCCGGTGACCACGCCCACCCGGCCGCTGGCGGGATTCAGCTCCCACCCCGAGGCCCTGGACGACCTGCTGTCCGTGCCGCAGCACGTGCGGATGCTCGCGCTGAGCTACCTCGGCCGGCTGGTGCGGGCCGAGGTCCGGGGCCCCCTCCTCGAACAGCAGGGTGAGCGCGACCTTCGCGGTGCCAGGAAGCTGTACCTGGACGACGCGCTGGACTTCCGGCTCGTCTATGTCGAGCGCCGCTCCCCCCACAACCCGCGCCATCTGCAGGGCATCCACCTGGTCGCCGTCGGTGAACGCCGGGGGGTCGCGGTCTACGAGACCGCGGCCCGCCGCCTGCGGCAGGCCACCGGCCAGGAGGTTCGGCGCGGAATGCCGGCCCGCTTCCAGGCCGCCCTCGCCTCCTCCACCCGCACCTCCCCGGCCCAGTCCGCCGCCTCGGCCCTCGCACCGGCAGGTGTGTCTCCGGCCGTCGTCCTCTCCCCGGCCGCCCGCCAGCGCTGACGCCGCCCACCCGCCCACCCGCCTGAACTGGAGATCACCCCCGTGTCGACCGCCACCGCCACCCTGCCCACCACGTCGAAGCCCACCACCAGCTCCGTCCAGCGGGCCGCCGAGGTGCTCTCCATCCGGTGGGCCACCCGGATCGTCCGCGCTCTGCGGCAGGGAACGACGACCAGCGGCGACCTCCTGGCGGGCGACCCGGTCATCCCGGTGAGCAGCGCGTACTCGGTCATCCGCGCACTCGCCGGGGCCGACGTCATCACCCGGACCCCGAACGGCGGCGCCCGCATCGATCTCGCGCTGTCTCCCAAGGGCCAGGCGCTGGCGCCCGTGTACACCTCGGCCCTTGCCTGGGCCGAGCGCTACCCCCGACCGGGCGTCGAAGCCGAGCAGGCGCCGGAGATGATCGAGGAGACGCTGGGCCTGCTGGCCAGCTCCCACGCCGTCCCTCTGCTGAGCGAACTGGCCGGCAGCGCGCCGAAGCCCTACCCGCATCTGGTCACCTCCCTGAACGCCCGTGACAAGGCCGCGGCCTACCAGCGGCTGCTCGCGCTGGAGGAGCGCGGCCTCGTGGCCCGCAGCGGCACCCGCCGCACCTACCGGTGGAGCGCCACCGAGGCGGGGTTGGCGATCGGCCGGGTGTACGGCGACCTGGCTGCTTGGACCTCCGGTGCCCACACCCCGTCCGCACCGGCCAAGCCCGGCACCGCGCTGGCCGCCGCCGGCCGCGCCGCCGTCGTCGTGCAGAGCCCGGCGCAGGGCGACCTGTTCTCCGAGCTGCAGAGCGCCGACCGGCCGGTGAGCGCCCGGGCAGCGGCGGCTGATCTGCGCAGCATCACCCTTCACATCTCCTTCTCCGACGCCCCGGCCCCGCAGCCGCCCGCTCCGCTGCTCGTCGCCGCCTCGGCGCGCCGCCGCTGACGAACCCCGCCCGCCCGGCCCGCGATCCCACCCCGAGGTTCATGATCCCGCCTTCCCCGTCCTCTGTCCCTACGAGCAGCGCCCTCGCGCCGGCCGCCGCCTCAGCTGCGGATCCCGAAAGCCTCCGGCCAGTGCTTCCGGCAGGTTCCCGCCGGGCAGGTGGACGATCCATCCTTCGGACCCCGCACGTCACGCCGCTGCTGGCGGGAACCCTGGTGGGTCGTCTGCCCGCGGCGATGGCGCCGATAGCCGTCCTCCTGGCCGCCCGGGCCGATCACGCCTCCACCGCGCTCGGCGCCGTCCTGGCCGCGCTGTACGCACTGGCCGGGGCGATCGGGCAGCCGCTGCTCGGCCGCGTGGTGGACCGCTCCACCCTGGCCGCCGTCGCTGTACCCGCCGCAGCCGTCTCGGGCGCAGCGTTCATCGCGCTGGCCTTCGTGGACTGGGCCGCGCAGCCGCTGGCCGCCGCCGTGCTGTCGGTCGTCGCGGGTGCGGCCACCCCGCCGCTGGAGGCGGGCTTGAGGGCGATGTGGTCCCGGTTGGTCGAACCGCGCCACCATCACAAGGTCTTTGCCCTCGACTCCGCCTCGCAGGAGGTGGTGTTCGTCGCCGGCCCGCTGCTTGCCACCGCCGTGTGTCTGCTCGCCTCGCCCGACTTGGCGCTGGTCGCCTGCGCGGTGGCCGGCAGCGCGGGCACCCTGGCCGTCGCCGCCCGCCCTCCGGCCAGCGTCCGGTCCCCGGCACGCGCGGTCCACTGGCTCGGGCCGTTGCGCTCGACCGGTCTGCTGGTCCTGCTCACGGCCTCGGTGTTCTTCGGGGTGACGCTCGGCTCGTTCACCGTCCTGGCCCTGTCCTACGCCGACCGGCACCACGAAGGGTGGCTCGCCGGCGTGCTTCCGGCCGCGCTGTCGTTCGGCAGCCTCGTCGGCGGCGCTGCGTGGGCCAAGCTCAAGCGCCCGTGGTCATCCAGCCGCGCCCTGCCCGCGGTCGGCACGGTGTACGCCTCCGGCTTCGCCGTCCTGCTGCTGCCGGCCCCGCCGTGGCTGATGATCACGGCGAGCGTCCTGCCGGGCCTGTTCCTCGCCCCTTGGCTGGCCTCCGCGTTCGCGGCCTGCGACGCCCTGGCGCCGAGCGGCACCGCCACCGAGGCCGCCGCCTGGCTGATCGCGGTGATCGGTCTCGGCCAGGCCGCGGGCACCGCCGCCGCCGGCCAGTTCTCCGCGTACGGCCACACCGCCACGGCCGCCGTCCCCTTGCTCGGCGCCGCGCTGGCCGCTGCCGCACTCGTTGCGGGACGCCGCCGGCTCTCGCTTCCCTGATCTGCCCCCTCTCTTCTTCTTGGAGCTGGACTTCTTGCTCAACCGCACCACCAAGGCCACGCCCGCGCCGATCACCATCGTCTGGGACTGGAACGGCACCCTTCGCAACGACCTCGACGATCACGTGGCGGCCCTGAACGCGACCCTGCCCGGGCTGGGCGGCGAGCCGATCAGCGTGGAGACCTACCAGGCGCTGCACCGAATGCCCATCCGCGACTTCTACACCGACGTGCTCGGCCGACAGCTCGGCGACGAGGAGTGGCACGCCGCCGACACCGCGTTCCTCGCCGAACTCGCCCGGCGGCCGGTCCGGCTCCAGCAGGGCGCACGGCAGCTCATGATGGGCCTGCGGGCCCGAGGCGTGCGACAGAGCCTGCTGTCGCTCGCGCCGCACGAGCGGCTCGTGGGCGAGGTGGAGTCGGTCGGCATCACCGGGCTGCTGGAGCGGGTCGACGGCCGGCCGGGGCCGTCGGTTCCGAGCAAGGCGCCCGCCATGATCGCGCACCTGCAGGCCCTCGGGCCGGGGGTCGACCCGTCGCGCACCCTGGTGATCGGGGACAGCGTGGACGATGCCGTTGCCGCGCACGCCGTGGGCGCCGTCCCGGTGCTGCACAGCACGGGACTGCACGGCGCGACGCGGCTGGCCACCGCCGGCGTGCCGCTGGTGGACACTATCCAGGACGCCGTCGCCACCGGCATCGCCATCATCACCTCGCGGCAGCCGGCCGCGGCATGAGCGCGGACAGCGGACGCCCGATCGCCCCGTGGAGGCCCCGAGCACCCGGCAACACCGACCTCGGCAACCGGCTCGTGTGGTCCGAGCTTCAGATCATGCAACCCCGCGACCTGCCCGGGCACGGCACAGCGACCCTCCACGGCGCGGTCGCCGACCAGATCGCCTCCACCGCCCTCAGGCTCGACGACGTGCAGACCCGGCTGGTCGCTCTGGCCGCCGCCCTGCGGGACGACCTTCAGCGCATCGAGGCCGGCCACGACACCACCCTCCCCGTCACCAACGGCATCCTGCGCAACGGCGCTCTCGACATCGACCTCCTGGTCACACGCCGCACCGAACTGCACCGCTCGCTCACCGCGCTGATCGGCGTCTACAAGGAACTGCCCGCCTTCGTCCCGCCACCGGCCCCGGCACCGACGGCGAAGACGGCAGCAGCGGTCACCCGGCTGCCACCGCGGCAGGAGGAGGCGTTGCGGCTGATCGGCTCGTCCACCGTCACCATCTTCAAGGGCACGCGGTCGGTGAGGGTCATAGCCAGCGAGGCCGCCATCACGATCGCCACCGTCGACGCCCTGATCGGCAAGGGCTTGGTGGACCACTACGCCCGAAAGGCCCTGTTCCGGGGCCACGATCTGACCCTCACTCCCGAGGGGCAGACCAGGTACGAGGCCCTCACCGCGAAGATGCCTGTCGGCCGCTCGGCCGCCGCCCGCGCTCGGCCGGTCGGTCCGCCCGCAGCACCGGAGACGCCCGCAGCCGTCGCCGCCACCGTGTCACCGCCGGCGGTCCGGTCCCGCCACTGATCACCGCTCCCACCCAGCGGGCCCGCCGGGGCCCGGCCTTCGACCACGCTCAGGAGACCCCTCATCGGAAGCTGGGACACCGGTCCGTTCCACAACGACGCCGCGGTCGGCACCGCCGAACGCTTCGACAGCCTCTTCCCTGCCGAGCTACCGCCGTGGCTCCACCGCCTCTTCGACGTCGCGGTCGCCATGCCGGAGGGCCCGCTCGACACCGACATGGCGCAGGAGGTCGTCGCTGCCGCGGCTGTCACCGCCTCGCAGTGCCCGGGCGGAGGCGATGTCGACCTCAGCAGCGGCCCACGCGACCCGGTCCCGCCGCTGCCAACGGACCTCCGGCCGAAGGCTGTTGCAGCCCTCGACCGCGTCCTCGCCCACGCCGACGCCGAGGTGGACCGCTGGTACGACCGCGCACGAGGCGAGCAGTGGCTCGGCAACGTGCAGCAGATCCGCCTCATCCTGGCGGCCCCGGCCTCCGGTCCTGAGCCTGCGCCGCCCCGGCGGCAACGGCAGGTGTTCGCCGGCCTGTTGCTCCTCCGGAACCGGTTCGGCATCGAGGACCCCTGGGACCTGCCCGAACGGCATCCCAAGGGATCGACGGCGCACGCTCTGGCCGAGCAGCTGGAACTCCGAACTGCCGAGCTCGACTCACTCGACCGGGAGTTGCGCGCGAAGGCCGCCCGGGCGGGCGAGACGCTCGCGCAGGTCGCTGAAGGGAATCACGCCGACGTCCAGGCCCGCGGCGTCCTGCGTTTCACCGGTGTCGAACTGGAGAGCCTCGGGGCCCGCTTCGTCCTCGCCGACCGCTACCTGCGGGACCTGGCCGACCGGTACGCGCACGCCATCGCCAACGGGACGGACCAGGCTGTTGCCCCGCGGTCGGCGGCTGCCCGGGCCCGGACCACGCCCAGCGCCGCTGCCGGGGCGGAATCTCCGCCGGCAATAGCCGCGCCGACCGCTTCCTCCCACCGCACGCCCCGCCCGTAAGGACCTTCTGTTCCGTGTCCACGACCGTCACCCACCAGGCGCGCGTCGCCCGCGCTCTGGACGCGCTCGCTCCTCCCGGCGCAGTCCGCGTGCTCTTGTCCGTCCGGCTCACCGAACGATCCGCCGAGGAACAACAGACGCCGCGGGCCACAGTGCTTGATCCCGCCGACAGCCTCCACCCCGACGATGTCGCGGACCACTACCGCGACCTGGAGCGGCACGGTCTGCTCCGCACCGGCCCCGCTGGCCCGGAGGCCACCGCAGCGGCGAAAGAGCTGTGGCCGGTGTTCCTCGCCGCCGCCGGCTGGGCCGCGAAGCACCGAGCCCGTCTCGTTGCCGAGAAGCCCATCGCGGTCGTCCTCGAGGAGGTCCTGCGCACCAGCGCCCAGCCGCTCACCGTGCCGGTCCTGGACCGGCTACGTGCCGGGCCGGCCGCCGAGGACGATCTCGCGGCCCCGATGACGGCTGCCGCCCGTGCCCAACTACCCGACCAGCTCTCCGTCCTCATCCAGCAGGAGCTGCTGGAACGCCTACCGGACGGCACCCTTCAGGCGACCGCGCCCGGCAGCCAGCTCGCCGAACTCCATGACACCCTCGCCTACTGGTACGGCCAGCACCTGGCCCCCGCACTACCAACAAACTCCGCCGAACCGGTGCTCGGCCACCGAGCGCAAGCAATGAACGCACCAGCAACCGACGTGCCCGTTGCTGAGGGCGCCTCGTACCTCGATCCGTTCGGGCTCGCAGACCTGCAACCCCTCGACAGCGCCTGCGAGGAGTCGGCGGACGTGCTGTCGTACTACGAGGAAGTGGCACCCCTGCAAGCCCAGCACCATGGGGCCCACAGCTTCTACCTCTTCCTCGACGAGCACTCATGGATGGGAGACCTGCCCGGCCCGCCCCAGGTCCTGGCCGCCTACGTACACCGCCAGCGAGACCAAGGCCGCGTCCGCGTCGAGCACACCTTCCAGCCCATGGTCCCTCTCGCGCAGCGCTGGCTGGCCGAACGCGGAGCCGACCCGGCGGCACTGGAGGTCGCCTCCGGTGTGTATGCGCGCCCGACCGACCGCGCCACCCAGGAGGCAGAGGAACGCCTGCGAGCCCCCGGCCGCTACGAAGTCCTCGCCGCGTTCACCTACGACTGGGAGCCATCCCCCAGCTGGGTTCTGGCCCTCGACCGGCACCGGCCCGACCCCAACGAGCCGTACCGCATCTTCCACCGCACGGTCGGCCCCTACACCCGCAACCCGGTCGGATTCTTGCGGCCCTACCCCGGCAGCGCCGTCTACACCGTCACCGAGCACGGCTTTCGTAACCTGCGGGAGGTCGCGGCCTGGTGCCGGATCACCGATGAGAACTGGACCAGTCGGGAACCCGGATTGCGGCCCGCCCTGCGATCTTTCACCCGCACCGCGATAGCTCCGCACACCCCGCCCAGCAGTTCCTCCCGCTCCAGCGCGGCCACCACCCGCACCGTCGTCCCCGGCAGCGGCCCCACCGACCCGCTGCCGCCACCCGATGCCGTCGGCCACCGACCCGGCCACCGTCGCTGAACAGAAGGACCGCACTCATCCCCACCCGCGAAACCCTCGAAGAGACCCGCTTCGACGTCGACGGCCTCCGACCGGTCACCGCCGACGACGAGTCGAGGCTCGACCACCTCTGCTTCAGCCTGGACATGTACACCTCGCTGGCGGTCCAGCACGCAGCGAACCCGCACACCGAACTCCTCGCCGAGAGCTTCTATGTCGTGCACGACGGCACCGTGACCTGGGCCGACGTCCCCGGCCTCGCGCAGTACGCGGCCGTCCACGTCGAGCGCGACCTCGGGTTGGGCACGTACCGCTTCGACTACAGCCGCCACCCCATCGCCGCACTCGCCCGGAACTGGCTCATCTCCCGCGGTGCAGACCCGGGCCAGCTCGCCGTGGATGTCGAGGACCCCATGAGCACCGACCAGGCCACCCGGGACCTGGAGGACTTCCTGGCCGTCTCCGGAGACCGCTTCGGGATCCGCGACGACTACACCCACGACAGTCCGGACTTCTACAAGACGTGGATCATCGCCACCGACAGCCGGCCCGATCCGGGCCAGCAACCGGTCCGCGTCTTCTACGAGGACGTCGACACGGCGAACCACTCCTACTCCCTGCGCCAGGGCGGCTTCGCCACCATCGAAGCCGCCCGGAGCTGGGTCGACCGGCTGGGGCACCCGGACAACCCGCTGCCGCCGCTGACCGCCGCCCCCAGCGCCCGCGCCGCCGGCGCTGGAGCGCACAGCTCCGTCGCGATCACCTTCTCCGCCCCGGGCCCCGCGCAGGCACCCGCTACGCCGGAGAACAGCCCCACCCGGCCGCACCGCCGCTGACGCACCACCACCCACTGGAAGGACCGCAGATCTCCCCGACCGACAGCACTCAGTCTCCGGCCACCGCCAGGCCGCAGCGGCGACCGCGCACGGCGGAGCGCCGCAGCGTGCAGACCACGGTGCGGTTCACCCCAGCGGCCATCACCGCCATTGGCGAGCGCGCCGCCGCCGAGCGCCTCACAACCGCCGGGTTCATCGGCAACGCCGCCCTGGCCGCCGCGCAGTGCGGCGATCCGATCCAGCGCCCCGACCGCGACCCGCGGCGCCCGCTCGTCGAAGCCCTCGACCGCGTGGCCGGTGAGCTGAACGCCGCCGTCGCCGCCGTCCGCGAGTCGCAGACCGGGCCGGGGCAGGAGGCCGCGCTCGCGGTTCTTCCGGCCGTCGCCGAGCGAACATACACCGTCCTGGACGCCGTGCTGGAGGTGTCGTGATCCCCGACGTCTCCCGGGGCAACGGCATCCGTCCGCTGTTGGCCTACCTCTACGGGCCGGGCCGGCGCGAGGAACACGTCGATCCGCACCTCGTCGCCGCGTGGGACCTGCACGGCGCCCCCGACCCGGGACGTCAGCCGGGTGCGAGCGTCAGCCGGCTCGCGGACCGCCTCGACCAGCACGCCCGGCTGCGCGCCGCCGAGTTGGGGGCGGTGCCGCCGAACCGGGTGTGGCACTGCTCCGTCCGCGCAGCCCCGGAGGACCCCGCCCTCAGCGACGAGCAGTGGGCCCAGGTGGCTCGTCGCATCGTCCGGGCCACCGGTCTCGCACCCGATCAGGGCCCCGGCTGCCGGTGGGTGGCGGTCCGCCACGCCGTCCACCACATCCACCTCGCCGCCGTCACTGTCCTGCCCACCGGCGCCCGGCCCGCCATGCACCGCGACGCGATGCGGGCCCAGGCCGAGTGCCGAGCCATCGAGGCCGAGTGGGGGCTGCGCCGGGTCGGGCTCGGCGAACGGACCAGCACCAGCTACCCGACCACCGCCGAGATCATCAAGGCCGAACGCCAGGGCTGGGACGAGACGTCCCGCGTCTGGCTCCAGCAGCAGATGCGCCAGGCCCTGGAAGAAGCCACCACCGTGGACGACTACGCCTCGGCGCTGGCCGCCCGCGGCGTGCTCGTGCGCTGGCGAACCGACGCGCAGGGCGCCGCCGTCGGCTACAGCCTCGCCCGCCCCGGCGACACCGGCGGCAGCGGGGCCCCGGTGTTCTTCGCCGCCGGACGCCTCGACTCCACGTTGACCCTGCCTCGGCTGCGCCGCGCCCTGGCCCCCGCCGCCGACCGGCTCTGACGCCGGACTGCCCGCCCGTCAACTCCCTTCGCCCGGAGGTCCCCCGCGGCTCGGACGGCAGGTCCCGTCGAACCCCGACTACGACGAAGGAACAGCTTGCCGACACCACACCAGCTTGCCGCCCAGCCCCACCAGGCCGTCCTCGCCGCCGCCGCCGACCCCGACCACCAAGTCCCGAACACCTTCAACGCCCGCACCCACCGCGTCCTGGTGGACGAGGGCCTCGCCCACATGCGCCCGTTCACCATCGGGGACCGCACCTATCAGTACGACGAACTCTTCGGCCCTCCGGACATCCACCTCACCGCCGCCGGCCGGGCCTACGCCGAACGGCACGGCGTGCAGACCCCTCGCCGCAGGATCGTGGTGATCTCCTGTGGCTCACTGAAGTTCGATCCCGGGGTCAACGAGTTCGGCCGCCCCAACGCCCTACCGGCCGGCGATCTCTACCGGGGCCAGTACCACCGATCGCTGCGCGCCGCCGCCGACGCGCTCGCAGCTGGACGCCGTCGGCCGGTGATCGTCAGCGCCCTCCACGGACTGGTGGAGCTGGACCGCAGCCTCCTCTACTACGACGTGAAGCTCGGGGACGCCAAGGCGGTGAGCGCCGTCACCATCCGCGCCCAGGCCCGGCGTCTGGACCTGGACGACGCCGATGTGATCGTCCTCGGCGGGCGGGCGTACGTCGAGCTGGTCACCAGTGCCGTGCCCCATGCCCTCGCGCCCCTCACCGGTGGGCTGGGGGCTCACCGCGCCCAGTGCCGAGCCGTACAAGACAACGGCGATCTCGCCGCGTCCTGGTGGACGAAGGCCGCCCGCCTCTTCGAACAACATCAACCGGAACGCACCACCGAGCCGCTCCAACCCCAGATTCCCGGCCGCGGCCCGGAGCAGGAAGCGAACGCCCGCCCCCGGGCCTGCCGGTCCCCGGCATCGGTCCGGAACCGCCACGGTCCTTCCGAGACCGGGGCCGGCGTGCCCCCCACGGTCCGCTCGACACCGATTCCCTGGACCGCTCCACCGCCGTCCACCGCCCCCAGCCACCGGTCCGTCCCTCGCCGCTGACCAGAAAGACCACCCTCGCCCTTGTACATCGCTTCCTTCCACGACGCCCATGACGAACTCGACCTCGACGAGTTCGACGCGGCCGATGCCGAGTCGGCCCGGACCATCAACCGGCTGTTCCACCCCGAGAGTTCGCTGTGGATGATCGCGAAGCAGTGGGCGTCGGACACCCCGCGCCGCCCAGGAGCGCGGTTGCACGACTACTTCCTCCTCCTCGACGCATACGCCTCCTACGACGAGCGGCCTGGTGCACCGCAGATCGTCGCCGCCCACTTCGATCGCACCCCGGGCACCCGCACGGTCCGGGCCACCATGACCTCCCACGCACTGATCCCGCTGGCGCAGAACTGGCTGGTGGGCCGCGGGGCGGACCCCAGCAGGGTCTTGGAGCCGAAGGGGTGGAGCGATCCGCTGGATGCCGAGACCGAGCGGCTGGAGGACTTCTTGCGTGGCAGTGGCGAGAGGTTCGAGGTCCACGACACCTTCAGCCGCCACGAACCGCCGTACGAGACCTGGGTGATCGCCACCGACGCCCAGCAGACCTCCGGCCCAGCGGCGGAGGTCTTCTTCTGGCGGGTGCCCGACGAGAAGAGCCCCGCCTACACGGTCCGCCACGGGCAGTTCGACAGCCTCAAAGCCGCGTACGAGTGGACCCGGGACACCTCCGCGCCCCTTCCGGCAGCCACTCGGGCCCAGGCGGCCCGGCATCGCGTCGCACCGCTCAAGCCCTCACCGACCAACTCGCCGACACCGCCGCCGGCCACCGATCCCAGCACCCGCCGCCGCCCCGGCCGCTGACACCGGCGCTCGCTGCACCACCCCCCACTCTGGAGTTGTCGCCCTTGCCCGACACTTATCTGCCGCACCACGATCCCGACGTCGAAACCCTCGTCCGCCCCCGCTACCTCGCCGGCCCCGGCGACCGGGAGGCCGTCGACGCCGTCTTCGAGCCGCTGCGCGGCTGGCGGGTTGTGGCTCTCGGCCCGTATCTCACCGAGGTGGTCGCCACCAGCCCGTGCCACCGTGTTCGCGTCGGCTACCGCCCCGACCGGGAGCAGTCGTGGCAGGTCACCGCGGCCCTGGACCCGTTCGCCGTCCCCACCTGGCGCGGCGGATTCAGCCGAGCCACCCCGCCGGAGATCGTCGGGGCGTTCCTCGGAGCGCTTTCCGACTCCCTGCAGTACGACGCGGTCAGCGACACCACGGGCACCTTCATGTCGCTGGAGGGCACACTCGCCGACGCCAACGAGGCTGCTTCCGAGGCGGGTTGGCCGACGGTCTGCGCCGACGGTCGCTGGCTGACCACCTCGGACGACGGCGAGGTCGAGTACGAGGTCGGCCCGCTCGTCGATCCGGCCGTCGAGATGGCCTCCGATGTGCAGAGCGGCTTCACCTGGCGCGTCGCATCGGGCGACCCGGACGTGGGCTGGACCGCAGGTTTCAGCTCGTGCACGCCGCTGCACCTGATCGCGGCCGTGAACGGCGCCGTCGCCGACAGCAGCCCGCTCGTCCGCACCAGCGCCGACTTGCCGCAGCGGGTGGTCGCCCGCGCCCTCGCCGAGCTGGCCGAGGCCGACCGGCGCGAGGCCGAGGCCCGCGCAGCGCTGCCGACCGCGGCCGAACTCCTCGCCGACGGGAACGGCCTGGAGACCCCGGTGGCCGTCAGCCCGCTGTACCTGGCCGGGCCCGGCCCCGTCGAGCGGGCGGTAGCGGCCCTGACCAGCGAGGCGGGCTGGCGGTCCGCGACCTTTCGCAGCGGGCGGCTGTGGGAGAGCGACTGCCGGACCGTCCGCGTCGCACACCTTCCCGAGCGGACCCGGGACGCCTGGCAGATCACCGCGCTGGCCGGCCCACTGGGCGTGCCCACGTGGAAGGCCAACTTCAGCTACAAGACGCCAGCCGAGGTCCTCGGCGAGGTGACCCGACTCGTCGCCGAGACCGTGACCGGCGACGCCCGGCCGGCCGACAGCGAGTACGTCTCGCCCTTCGAGCTAGACCGGCACGGTTGGACGAGCCGGACCGCCAGTGTGTGGACCACCTTCAGCGCGCCGGACCCGAAGGTCGTGCTCCAGCACAACTCGGCCGAGTTCGGGCGCTACGAGGAACTGGAGGGCCAGGCTCCTCCCTCATGGACGCTCACCGCGGGCATCGACGACCGGTTCTGTGCCTGGTCCGCGGACTTCACCAGCAGCACGCCGTCGTACATGGTCACGGCAGCGGCCCTCACCGCCGTCGACCCGGCCCCGGTGCTGCGGACCCGCCGGTCGCTGCCCGAGACGCACCTGCCGTACTTGCAGGTCGTCGCGGCGAGCACCGGCCGCTCCAGCGCCGCCCGCTCGGGCACCGCCCCGGCCTCCCGCGGCCCCTCGCCCGATCCGGCCGGACCGCAGCTGCCCACGGTCGCGGACCGGGGGCGGCTGCGGTGAGGGACGACCGCGCCCTGGAGGCGTTCACCGATCAGGTGGCCCGCCGGCTCCCCGGAACGTGGGAGCCAGTACTCGCGGACGTGAGCCGGTCGGCGGCGCTGACCGAGGTGTACGAGCAGCTCTGGGACCTCGGGATCACCCAGTGGGCCCTGCTGGAGTTCGTCAACGACCGTCTCGGGATGCTGCGTGACAGCCAGGGCCGGGAGCTGGTCGTGCTCCCGCGCCCGCTCCGCCCGGGCCGCTACCTGATCGCACCGCTCGTCCCCACCGGCACGGATCCCGGCACGGTGGAGGACCTGACGCCGTTCGGCGTCAGCGTCAGCGGGTCACCGGCCCGAGCGGCCGAGACGGTCCGCCGCAGGCTCCTGCCCCGTCTCGACCACGCACTGCTGCTGGTCGAGGAACGCGGGCTCTGCCCCGGACCGCCCGCCGACGACGGGCACCGCCGGGTCCGCGCGGCCACTGCCCGCACGAGCCTGCCCACCGGCACCGCACCGGCCGTCGTCTTCTCCGCCGGGCCCCTGCGCCCGGCCATCCCGCATTCGGGCCGAGGCCGAGTCCCGGCCCCCTGACCGAACGAGATCTGTGCCCACTGCCTCCCTCGCACCCACCGACCCGCTCCTCGCCGTCCGCCCCGTCCACCTCGCCGGGCCCGGCGACACCGACCTGCCCTCCCTCCTCACCACCGAGCACGGCTGGTTCCGCCCCTACAACTCACCCACCCACGTAGTCCTCGTAAGCGGCACCACCGGCATCGCGCTCTCCAACGGATCGGGCACGGCCCCGCTGTCCCTCACCGGGATCGGCTGGTCGATCGGCTTCTGCCACCAGGTGCCGGCCGAGATCACCCGGGCCCTGCTCGACGAAGCCGCCGCCGGCACCCGCCACACCCCGGGCTTCCCCACCAGCACGGGCCGCCTTGTCGGCCACCACGCCCGCGCCGCGCTGCTCGCGGCCGGCTGGTCCGGACACCACCGGGACGGCTACGAGCTGGTCTCCGCCCCGGACCGCCGCGCGGCCCTCACCTTCCCGCTGGAGGCCCCCAGCAGCGAGGTGATGCTAACCGGCGCCGCCGACACCGGAACCTGGACCATCAGGTTCACCGCGATGGCCCCCGAGCCGCTGCTGACCGCCGCCGTCCGCGCCCTCCTGGGCCCCGCCGTCCGCCGGGCAGACCAGCTGCCGGCCCGCCACCGGAACCTGCTGACCACCCAGCCCGTCACGGAGCAGCTGCCGCACAACGGTCGCTCCGGTGCCGCCCGCAGCGCCGGCCTCCGGCCCTTGCCCGCCACGCCGCAGTCCACCGGCCAGCCGCGCACCGCCGGTGCCGCATCGGTGCTGGCCCCGCGGCGCCGCCCGTCCTGACCCCACCCCTGCGCTCCTGGAGACCTCCCCTGCCCGCCGAACCCGATGCCGACGACCTGGTCGCCGTCCGCCCGTTGGAACTCGCTGGCTCCGGGACTCCGCCCGGTGACCTGGGCGACCACCTCATCAGCGCGTACGGGTGGGAGCATGACCCGGACAGTACCCCCGAAGAACCCCTGCTCGTCAGCCCCTGCCGCCGCATGGCCCTGGAGCGCGGCGACTTCCCCCTCGGCCGCCGCATCCTCCAGAACCACTGGAAACTCTCCGCCCACGACAGCGGGGAGCCGGACGCCACGGAGCTCTGGTGTGCCTGGTTCAGCCCCAGGACGCCGTACGAGCTCTCCCACGGTCTCGTCCTGGAGGCCGCCGACCGACTCAACAGCGACCCAGCCGCTGTCCTTGCCGACCGCAGGGCCGGCGACGACATCGCGCGGATCCTTTCCGACGCCGGATGGACGATCAAGCGGGGCCCCTGGCGAACGTTCATCCACTCCCCCGGTGCCGCCACCCTCCTGGTGCCCTCCCACCCTGAGCGCACACTCGCCTTCAGCCTGGGTAACACCAGCTCCGAGCTGGCGTGGGAGGTCATCGCCTCGCCGTGGACTCCTGAGGCGGTCCTGCGCACGGCAGCGGTGACGCTGGTCTCGAACACGGCGCTGCGCCGCCGCAGCGAGATCCCCGCCCATCACCTGGCTCGGGTCACGATCGAACCCGCCGCCTCCGCCACCCTGCCCCGGTGGCGCCCCCTGCTGGCGGCCCCGAACCTCCCGCCCGACTTGGAGACCCCCCTGCCGACCACCCCCGCCCCAACCACCGCCGAACCACCGCGCGGAACCGGCCCCGAACCGGCCCTGGTCACCGTGACCCCCCGCCACTACGCCGGCCCTGGACAAGGCGGAGCCGAGCAGATTTCAGCACATCTCACCTCCCTGGGCTGGACAACGGAGGCGAACTCGATGACCAGCCCGTGCGGCAGGCTCGGCCTCGCCTGGCCCGACGGCACCGACGACCGGACGCGGCAGAGCACCGCCTGGCGGGTCTGGGGTGCCCAGCACCGAGGAGCGAGCGTCGCCTGGCGCATCACCAGCGGCGACCTCGTCCCACCCGAGCTGATCGCCGACGTCGTCGACGAGGCACTCGCCATGCTGGAGGAAGCCGGACCGGATTCGCGCAGCCCGTTCCAGGCTGGTGTCCTCGGCCTGGGCTTTCTGCCCCTGGCCGAGGCCGGGTGGAAGAGCGCTGTCGCGCCCCGCGGGGCCGTCACCTTCCACTCACCCGACGGCTACGTCGCCGCCCACTGCGACGTCCCGACAGCTCTCCACGACCTGCGCGGCAAACCCGCCGCCCGCATCACGTGCCACCGCGTGCTCGGCCACTGGATAGCGGAGATCAGCGCGAACACCCCCTCACGCCTCGCTGCCGCCCTCTGCCGCGACCTCGCCTCCCCTGAACCCCTGCTGCGCAGCACCACCGGCCTCCACCTCGACGCGACCGACCGGAAGGTCGCCATCGTCACCCCGGTCACCGCCGACGGCCGGGCCACCCCGTCGGAGCGGCGGGCCGCCGCCCTCTCCGGCAGCGCGCCGACATCGGCTGCACCTACACCCAGCTCCCCGGCCACCACCGCCCCACCGCCCCCGCGGAAGCCCGTCCGCTGATCACCGGGGTGCGGTGCACCCGCCTGCGTCAACCCCTAGGAGGTTCCCCGCTTGACCAACCCCGCACCGCCCACCGCTACGGCACACGCCAGGCCCGGAGAGCTGCGGGCCAAGATCGCCCGTCTGCTGGCCGACCGGCCGGCGGACGCGCTCACGACCGGGCAAATATCCAAGGCGCTGGGCCACTCCAGCGGTGCCGTCGTGCAAGCGGTCGAGACGCTGGTGAAACGCGGCGAGGCCGACCGGATTGGCACCGGAAAGCAGTTCCGCGCGAACGCGAAGACCGCTGCAGCCGGGCGGACCCCGGTGATCAGTCCACCGGGAACCCACTCTCCCCGCGCTGCCGCGGCCACGGCCCGCACGGCCGCTCCCGCACCCGCACCCGTATCCGCACCCGCACCCGCACCCGCACCCGCACCCGCACCCGCACCGAAGCAGACCGGTCCGATCCGCCGCGCGGGGGGACAGCTCTACCACCCCCGAGAGCTGGCCGACCTTCCCGACGTCGAAGCGCTGGCGCGCCTACGCGGCGCCGACATACCGGTGCTGCTCTACGGTCCTCCTGGCACCGGCAAGACGAGTCTGGTGGAGGCCGCTTTCCCCGACCTGCTCACCGTGGCCGGCGACGGCGACACCACGGTCGGCGACCTGATCGGCGAGTACACGCAGGACGATGACGGCAAGTACGTCTTCAAGTACGGGCCGTTGGTCGTCGCCATGCAGGAGGGCCGCGCCCTGCTGATCGACGACGCCACTCTGATCTCCCCCAAAGTGATGGCGTCCTTGTACCCGGCCATGGACGGACGCCGGCAGATCCAGGTCAAGGCTCACAAGGGCGAGACCGTCCAGGCCAAGGCCGGCTTCTTCGTCGTGGCGGGCCACAATCCAGGCGTCCACGGGGCGGTTTTGACGGAGGCGCTCGCTAGTCGTTTCAGCGTGCAGATCCAGGTCGGCACGGACTACGACCTGGCTCTGGCGCTGCGGATCGATGCCCGGGTGGTCCGGGTTGCCCGAAACCTCGCCAAACAGGTCGAACTCGGAGAGCTGGGCTGGGCCCCCCAGCTGCGCGAGTTGCTCAGCTACCAGAAGACGGAGGCCGTACTCGGTACCCGGGCAGCGCTCGCGAACCTGGTCGGAATCGCGCCCATCGAGGACCGCGACGCCGTCGCCGAGGCCGTCAGCAAGGCTGTCGGTGTCAGGCAGCTCGCGCCCCTCACCCTCGGCAAGCAGCTCTCCGCCGCGACCGCTCCAGCCGCCCGGCAGACCCCGGGCAGCACCGCCTCCGCGAACCGGGGCCGCCAGCGATGAGCGCCCACCACCACGTCCAGTCCTCCGCCACCGCGCCCGACGACGCCGCCGACCTCGCACGCTGGGACGACGACGGCGCCCCGCCCGCGCGGCCCCGTACGTCGCCGGCCGCGTGGCTGCGCGTGGGAGCCGAGCTCGGCGACCGCCTGGTCGCCCTTTCCGGCCGCCAGGACCTGCTCGTCACCTGCCGCCCCGGCACCCGCAGCGGCGCACCGGCCGCGTTTTTCCCCGGACTGGGGGAGGTCGAGTTCGATGCCGAGCTGTTCGCCCCCCTCCAACCCCACGAAGTCCATCCGCGGATCGTGGGCGACGAGGAACGCTATCCCGCCGCATGGGGGGTGTTCGTCCACGAGGCCGCCCACGCGGCCCACTCCGTCTGGAAGCGGCCGGACGGCGCGGACCCGCGCGTCGTCGAGGCCGCGCTCCTGCTGGAGGAGAGCCGGGCCGAAGGCGCCCACCTGACCAGGCGTCCGATGGACCGCACGTACCTGCGCACCAGCGCTCGGACCCTGGTCATGCCCGACATCGCCAACCCGAGTTTCCAGGGCGTCGAGCACGCCGCCAGCGTGGCGGCCCTGATCCTCGGCCGCCGTGACGTCGGCATCCTGGATGCCGGCGAGACCCGAGCCGTCGCCGAACTGTGCGAACAGGTCCTGGGCGCCGACCTGTTGGCCACCCTCACCGGCATCTGGACCGCAGCACACCGGTGCGCCGACCACGACGCCACCACCATGCTCGCGCACGCCCGGGACTGGTGCGAGGCTCTGGACGCCGCTGCACCGTCCCTGCCCGCCCCGCCGGAGGACCTCACCGATCTGTTGTCCGCTGCCGCAGGGGTCGTCATGGACAGCATGGCCGCCAACGACCGTGCCGACCTCGCGGCACAGGCCGCCGCGGACGACGCCGTGGCCACCCGGGCAAGGTCACAGGCCAAGGACCGTGCCCAGCAGGCCAGTCGGCGACGTCAGGCCGCCGCCACCGCGAAGTCGGTCTTCAACTCCGGCGGCGGAACCGTCAACGCCGACGGCACACCGGCGCCCTACGGCAACCCCGTCACCGGCACCCGCCGGCCTACCACCGCTGAGCAAACCGCTGCGGCGCGCCTGAGCCGCGCCCTCCGGGCCGCTGCCTATCGCGAACGGACCGAGGAACGGACCACCAGCCCCACCCCGCCCGGCCGCCTCAACATGCGCCAGGCCCTCGCCCGCGACGCCCAGCGCGCCGCCGGCGCGGTGCCCACCGCAGAGCCGTTCACCGCCACCCGGCGCCGCCACTCTCCCACCCCGCCGTTGCGGGTGGGGATCGCGGTGGACGTCTCCGGCTCCATGCGCGCCGCCTGCGGTCCCGTCGCATCCGCTGCCTGGATCGTGGCCCGTGCAGCGGCCCTGACCGACCCCGACTCCCGCACCGCCACCATCGCCTACGACACGCATCTGACCGCACTGACCAGGCCCAGCCACCGGGCGCCGGCGCGGGTGACGACGTTCGACGCCCGCGGCGCCAGCCACAACCTGGGCGACGCCCTCGATGCGCTCGACCATGGCCTCGACCTCAGCCGCCCTGGTGCCGGCCGCCTCCTGGTGATCGTCACCGACGCCAAGTACACCCCCAACGAAACCGCCAACGCGGTCACCCGCATCCGGCGCCTCACCACTGCCGGCTGCGCCGTACTCCAGCTCACCCTCGACAAGGAGTCCCGCCACCTACCGGGGACCACCTTGCTCCACCTGCCCCGGCCCTCCAGCGCCCCCGCCGCCATCGCCAAGGCGGCAACCGACGCCATCCGCAGGACACGCTGAGACGCCCACCGAGCCATGGGCGCGGCGGAGAACCGCCCCCGGTCCGGCGCTCGCCGCGGTGCTGTGCCGCTCCTGCGGGCGGGGCCGGGGCAATCCGGTGCTCGGTGACCCGGTACGACTACCGGTGGTTGCCGGTGAAGGCGTGCGGGTCTGCGTCGGCGCAGCGAAGCTCGCCGACCTCCTGGGTCTTCGGCATGTTCGCCTGCGGCAGACAGCAACCCCTTGAAAGGACTACGCAAATCGGGGCAGTCCAAGTCAACATGGACGACCTCGCAGCGCCAGCCCGAAGGAGGGTCCTCCCCTGTCCGTCGTGATCTCCGCTCCCGTTGTCCGCGGCCTGCGTCCCGGCGACACCATCGCCCACCGCGCCTGGCCGCTCGGCGAGGGCAACCCCAACGCCATCAGCGCCTTCCTCTACGAGCACGGCTGGTCCTGGGTGATCGACGCCGAGGGCGGCCTGCACGCCGCGTCGCCGTGCACCCAGGTCTACGTCGGCTACCAGCCGGACAACCGACACGTCGACACCTGGATCATCGCGCTGCACGGCACCGCCCGGCAGCCCGGCTGGCGGGCCACCTTCAACCGGCACACTCCCGCCGAGCTGGTGATCGACCTTCTCACCTCCATGGTCGACCGCTCCATCCCCCGCCCGGCCACCACCTCCTCGTCGCCCTCCTGAAAGGACGCGCCATCCCTCGTACTCTCCGCCTGCCTGCCCGTCGTCGCCTCGCCCTCGCTGAGTACCTGATCAGCGCCGCCGCCGTGGGCCTGGCCCTCGACGCGCTGCTGCTCAGCGAACACGCCGCCGTCCGCGTGGGGCTGCTTCTGATGACCCTCCAGTTGGTCGTCGCGCGGGCCCTGCTTGTCCGTGTCCCGGCCGTCGTCGAGCCCTCTGAGCGCCGGATTCCCCGGCAGCGCTGCCCGCACTGCTGACCATCGCCTCCTCGCACGCCGCCGCGCCCCGGCCCGGCGGCCCAGTCATCGACGCACCCCGCGTCGAGCACCGCGACCACGGAGGCCCGTTGGAACCCGAGACCCTCGACCTGCGCGGTGACCGCGTCGGCAACATCGCCCGCGCGTTCGGCACCGCCTACGGTCCCGCGAACAGTGCGGGTGAGCGGACCCGCTACCACGTGCTGGCCTACCTCGCCCCCTCCGACCGTTACCTGCTGGCCGTCGGCGGCATCGACGGCGGACACGGGCGGCCCCATCCCCGCGAGGGCTACTGCGGGTGGAGCGATCCCGGCCAGCTCGCCGAACTCGTCGTCGCCCACCCGATGCGCGCCGACGGTGGTGGTCGAACCTTCTGCCACCACCACGTTGTCCCCGGCAAATCCGAGCGCCCGTGCGGGATCTGCCGAATCCGCCCTCCCCGTACCGACTGCGACTTCTTCTCCCAGTCCCGCTACGCTCCCCTACCCCAGGAGGTTCTGTGACCACCAACCCGAACATCTCCCGCCGCGGCCTGCGCGACGTGGCGGTGGTGTTCATCGCTCTCACCGCCCTGACCGGTGCCGTCGCCGTCGTGGCGGGCCTGCGCCACGACGGCGCATGGGCCGCCGTTGAGCTCGCCGCGTGCGGGGTGTCCGCACTCGCGCTGCACCGCGTGAGCAGATGGCTCGATGCCGACGCCGACCGCGCTGTGCTCGCCGCACTGGCCTCCGGTGCGGCCACACCTGACGATCTTGCCGTCGGCCTCGGCCTGCGGGTCGCCGTCGTACGGCTCAGCCTTGCCCGGCTGCTGAGCTCCGGCCAGGTCGAGAGGGACGGGCACGGCTTCGCCCGCCGCCACGATCAGTAGGTGCGGCGCCCCGCTGGGGCAACGGTGAAGGGGCGGCACCGCGATTTCTCGCGGTGCCGCCCCTTCGTGTCGTTTCGCGGAGTCCACCCGGGCCGGGTCAGGGACCGTCCGAGCGCCGGTGGCGGCTGCGGCCCGCCGGTTCAGTTGAGGTACATCCCCGCCCAGGAGCCGTCGTAGCCGGTCGAGGCCATGGCCGTCTCGAAGTCATCCCACGCGGCGGTGGGCGTCGAGTAGTGCTGCTCGAAGTACTCGACCGTCAGGTCATCCTCGAGCCACTCGTGGCCGCAGCGGCAGCGGACGAAGACATGCCGGCGGATGCTGAGGAGCAGCCAGTCGCGGCCGGCCTTGCACTCCTCGCACGTGATCACGATGCCGCGGGAGTTCAGCTCGTCGTGGTGCGGGACCGCCCGGATCACGGGCTTGTCCTGGGAGAGGGTGGGGAAGTCGGGGATCGAGAACTCGATGCGGTCGAGCGGCGGGAGATCAGCCGGCTCGGTCGGGTCGTTGGGGCCATGGCCGTTGTGAGGTCTCGGCGAATCCGACAAGTGCAGCCCTTTCGTAGAGATGCCGGATTAAACCATGTGTTGGCCGAATTTATTCCCGATACTGCCGATCGTTACCTGACTGTGATGTCTTCTGCTCCGCTGCGCGGAGTCCGCCGGTTCTGCGCGGCGAGCACCCGATGTCACCTCCGGGGTGCTCGGGGTGGGGCGGGCAGCGCGTGTTCAGCGCGCAGGACCTGCACGACGAGGGCGGAGGCCGCCATGGGGATTCGGGGTGAGCGCGCTTCCGCAGCGGCGGTGCGGCTGGCCGGCGCGGTGGAGACGGCGGCGCCGCGCAGGAGAACAGCGAGGACAGGTCCGGCGTTGAGCCAGGTGTCGATCGTCGACCACAACTCCGCGTTGCGTTCCTCCACCGCGGCGGTGTGGCCGGGCTCGATCGGTGCCCCGTCCGGCCGGCTGTGGCACTGCAGGGTGGGCTTCCACTGGTCGAGGGTCCGGTTGGCGTCCTCGAAGGCGCTGGCCAGGGTGCGCAGGTAGTAGCCGGCGCGGTCGGATTCCCGCCCGGGCGGCAGGAGCCGGTGGGCGGCGCGGCCGTCTTGGAGGAGGGCGTCGGCGTGGGGCAGGACCCGCTGCAGGTGGGCGAGCGCGGTGGCGTCGCGGCGGACTTTGCCGTCGTCGTAGAGCTGCTCGTCCAGCGGCCAGCCTTCTTCGTCGCAGAGACCGTCGGAGATCGAGTCCCAGTGGTCGAGGGCCTGTTGGGCTCCGCGGAGGGCTTCTTCGAGGACGGCCAGCCGGTGGCGGGCCTGGAGTCGGTCGTGGAGGGGCAGCAGGGTGTGCTCGATGTCGGCTGCTGCGGTCGCCGGGTCGGCGGGGACGGAGAGTTCGAGCTGTTCCCCATCGACCGCGTGCTGGGTGTAGGAGTTGCCGTCGGTCATCGCGGTCGAGCGGATCGTGTAGCTGTGTCCGGTGTTGTGCTGTTCCTCGACCACGAGGAGTCCGATCGGCCGGTCGGGGCTGGTGAGGACGGAGGCGTTGCGGAAGTCGGCGAACCGGATGGGGCCGAGGGCGAGCATCGAGAGGATGTCGGCCATGTCCGCATCGAGGTGTTGGTGGTGCTCGGCCGTCCAGGCGCCGGGCAGGCGGGCGGCGAGGGCGGTGGCGTAGGAGGGGAGGTCCACGTTCCTGTTCTCGGTGGTCGGCTTGGGTGTGGGGGTGTCGGCGGCGCAGGCGAGCGGATACGGTCGCGGGGCGGGCCCGGCGCGAGCAGTGCGCCGGGCCCGCCGCCGTTCAGGTGGTCAGCCCTCGGTCGGGGCAGGGGCGACCGCGATGTCGAGCAGGCCCTCGGCGTGGGCGAGGTGCTCGTGGACCTGGGCGGCGTCGGCGCCGGTGACCACCAGGTGGCCCAGGCGCGCGGTGCCGAGGTCGCCGGCCGGGGGCAGGAGGACCTGCCGGCCCGGCTCGCACTCCCACACCAGGCGCTCCAGCCAGGCGGGGTTGCCCAGTTCGGGGCGGGGGCGGGCGGTGCGGACGGTGCCGGAGGTGGCCGGGTAGAGGAAGCGGACGCCGGCGGCGGCCGAGCGGCTGGGGGTGAGGTCGGGTTCGCGGCCGAGGGCGATGTCGGCCGCCGCGGCGGCGAGGTCGATGCCGGTGGCGAGCCGGACCAGGTGCCCGATGAGGTCTCCGCCGATGCGGCCGTTGACCTCGATCAAGCGGGGGCCGTCGGCGGTCAGGCGCATCTCGACGTGGGAGACGCCGGAGTTCATGCCGAGGGCGTCCAGGGCCGCCTCGGCGACCGGGCCGACCCGAGCGAGCAGCGGATCGCCGGCGGACACGACGTGGCCGATCTCCTCGAAGTGGGGCTCGGGCCCGAGCTCCTTGCGGGTGACGGCGACCGCGGTGGTGATGCCGTGCACCGTGACGCACTCCACCGAGATCTCGGGGCCGGCCAGGTACTCCTCGACGAGGATGCCGCTGCCCTCCTCGCCCTGGTCCTCGGCCCGGCCGCTGGCGTAGGCGAACGAGCCGGGCAGGTCGTCGGGGTTCTCCACCTTGATCACGCCGATGCTGCCCGCGTGCGCGCTCGGCTTCAGGACCACGGGGTATCCGATGCGGCGGGCCGCACGGGCTGCGGTCACCAGGGAGGTGACCCGGATCGACTGGGCGGATGGCACACCCTCCGACGCCCACACCGCCCGCGAGGCGGACTTGTTGCGGCAGGCCGCGGCGGTGGCCGAGGACTGGCCGGGCACGCCGAGGTCGGCGGCGAGCTGCGCGGCCGGCACCAGCGCGTACTCGTCCCACGTCAGCACACCCTTGACGGTGTGCCGCTCGGCGAGGCGGGCGACCACCCAGCGCAGCTGCTCCAGGTCGCCCAGGTGGGCCACCTCGTGGTCGCGGACGTAGTCCAGCTGCCAGGTCGGGTCGGTGGCGTTCACCAGGACCAGCGGGCTGCGGCTGGCGGCGGAGGCGAGGCAGTACGACCTGTACGCCCGGTCTCCCGAGCCCAGCACCAGGAGCACTCCCTCGTCGTGGATGTCGTTCGTCGGGGTGTCGGTGGGGGTCATGCTGGTCCTTCCGGTTCGTGGCGGCGAGGCGGGCTGGTCGGCGGGCACGGCGGTGTTCACCAGCGGGCCGCCGTCGGCAGGTGCGGGGCGGCCTGGTCGCCCAGGCGCTCGGACAGGCGCCGCAGCGCGCGTTCGGTGGCGGGCTGGTGGCCGATCAGGTGGACGACGGTGCGCAGGATGCGCGGTCGGTGGCCGAGGCGGGCCTTCGCGAGGTGGTTGGCGCGGCCGGCGTCGATGAGGATCGCGCCCTGGTCGATGGCCCAACGGGCGGACTCGCACATCAGCCAGGTGTAGGCGAGCGGGGCGAGCGGGTGGTCGTAGTCGAGGCCGGACGCCCAGAGGTAGAGGCAGCCGTCGTACAGCCAGCCGTAGATCCCGCCGACGAGGCGGCCGTCGTGGCGGGCGGCGAGCAGGACGGTGCCGGGTACGGCGAGCAGCTGCTCGAACATGTCGCTGCCGTAGAGCCGGGTGCCGTGGCGGTCGGCGGTGCCGGCGGCCAGCGGGGCGAAGGCGGGGACCATGTCGAGGATTCCGCGGCTGGTGGTGAGCGGGTCGAGGACGAGGCCGGCTTCGGTGCCGCGGCGCCAGCGGCGGCGGATGTCGCGGCGCTGGCGGGAGGGCATGCCCTGCCACCACTGATCGAGGGTCGGTCCGAGGGTGCGGGTCCAGGCGACGTCGGTGGCCAGGTCCAGGGCCTGGCTTGCACCGGCGGCGCGGGCGGCGGCGGTCAGCCGGTCGGCCTGGTCCTGGTCGAGGCCGGGGTGGACGAGGGCGCTGGCGCCGAGCCGGGCGGCGAGGTCGAGGCCGGCCCGGGTGGTGGCGGTGGCCATCGCGGCGGTCGCGGTGCCGGCCCCGCTGTACTCGGCGTGCGGGCTCCCGGCGTAGAGGACTCGGCCGGGCCACACCGGGGGGAGGCCGGCGTCGGTCTCCTGGCTCGTCCAGTACGGGGAGCCGTCCGCGGTGGTGAGGAAGAAGGAGACGGTCTCGGCGTTCCCGGTGGCAGGGTCGGCCAGGTGGAGGTGGTGGTGTTCCAGGATCCGCTCGGTGGTCAGCGTCGACCAGGCGCTCGCCCAGGCCCGGGTGCGGGAGGGGTGCGGTGCCCGCCGGGTGTCGGCCGGGGCGTCGTCGGGGTCTTCGTACCAGCGGGCGGTGACCTGGGGTACGTCGGTGCGGGGCAGGGTCATGCGGTGGCGGTCTCCGAGGGGTTGGGGGCGGGTCAGGCTGCTTCGGCTCGGTCGGCCTCGTCCTGGGCGGCGGGCTCGGCGGCCGGGTGTTCGTAGGTGTGACGGTGCTGGTGGAGGCCGATTAGGCAGAAGGCTGTGGCGACGGTGACGGCGACGGCACCGGCGAACAGAAGGGCGCGCACCCCGCCGGCGGGGACGACGGCGACCAGCAGGCCGGCCAGCGGGAGTGGGGCCAGGACGAGCAGGACGCAGACCGCCAAGGTCGCGCCGAAGCGCCGGGCGGGGATCAGGCGGGCGCGGGCGGTGCGCAGGGCGACCGTCGCGGCGCCTTCGGCGGCCATCAGGGTGGCGACCGCCGCGGTGTAGGTGGCGAGGGTCGGCGCGACGGCGGCACCGGCGGCGGCTGCGCAGGTGACGACGGAAGAGGTGAGGATCACGGGGAACAGGCCGTACCGGTCGATGGCCGGCTTCGCGGCGAGGACGGCCAGCAGGGAGGCACACGCCGCGACGCTCCACACCAGGCCGGTGGCGGCGGTGCTGTGGTGCAGGTCCCGGGTCACGGTGATCGGGGTGGACACCTGCAGGAGGCCGGACAGCAGGTTGGCGGCGGCAAGCGTGGCGACCAGCCAGGCGAGGGCCGGCGTGCCGAGCACGCCGTTCAGACCGCCGGCCAGGGCGTCGCGGGCCCGCTCACGGCGCTGCTCGGTGACCAGCCGAAGGCGCACGCGTGGGGTACGCATCACCAGCGCCATGGTGATGGTGACGGCGGACAGGATGGCCACGGTGGCCAACAGGAGTGCCGGACCGGCGAGCAGCAGCGCGCCGCCGATCAGCGGGCCCAGCAGGGCGGCACTCTGGTCGATCGCGGTGAATCGCGACTGCACCCGGTGCGCCTGGGCACCGGCTCGCCGGCTGGCTTCCGACCCGAGCGACTCGACCGCGAGGAAGCTGCCCTCGGCCAGCATGCCGGCCACCACGCCGAACAGAAGGACGACGGACACGCCAACTCCCAGGCTCATCCCCACCAGGGTGAGCAGGGCAGCCCCGGCGCGCGCCAGGCTGGTCGTCAGGACCGCGGTCTGCGGGCTGTGCCGGTCCACCAGCGGGCCGCCGAGGACGATCGCGGCGAGCCTGGGCAGCCACTCCAGCAGGAACGCCGCCCCGGTCCACATCACCGAGTGGGTGAGGGTGAGGACCAACAGCGGCACGGCATAGGTGATCACGGAACCCGCGAGGGCATCGGTGCCGCGCAATACGTAGCAGCGCAGCAGCCAGTCCCGGTCGCCCTGCGGTGCCCGGCGCTGGGCACGCTCGGCGCGGTCGCCGGGCTCCGGGTACGGGAAGACGGACATGCTGCTCCTGCTGGCGGTCGGCGGCTGGGTGGTGCGCCCGCCGACGGAGCATCGATCGCGTCCGTCGGCGGGCGGACAGCCAGACTCCGGGCTCGGCGGCCCGACGTATCGCGCCGATCTTGTGGTAGCGCGCGCCCGTCACCACCCCAGACGACCTGAGTCGACTTCCTGCTGCACAGGCTGTCGTCAGGCAGCACTACTTCCCCGCCCAGGCGTGAAGGGGGCCGGCACTTCGGTGCCGGCCCCCTTCACGCATTTCTGGGGCCGTGCGACAAGCGCCCGGCCCACCACGGACGGAGGACTTGATGGAGCACCACAACCTCGCGGAAGCGTTCGGAGCGGTCGCGGCCGTGCTCGGGGTCGGCCACGTGCTGGCCGACTACGTGTTGGGCCAGTCCGACTGGCAGGCCGCGCACAAGGGTGCCCCGAGCCGGGAGGAGGTCGCCGCCGGGGTCAGCCCCCGCCGTGGTTGGGGAGCCTGTCTGGCGCACTGCGTGAGCTATCACCTCGTGATGGCCGGCCTGTACGGCGCGCTCCGGCTCGTCGTACCGCTCCCCGTCACCGCGCTCGGCACGACAACCGCGGTGGCCTGGTCGTTCGCCACACACGCGATCTTGGACCGGCGCTGGCCCGTCCGGTGGATCCTTCGCCGCCTCGGCTCCGCCGGGTTCGCGGAACTGTGCTCCGGCGGACTCAACGGAGTGCACCTGGCCGACCAGGCTCTCCACCGGACTGCCTTGATCATCTCGGCCGTCCTGCTCGTACGGCTGTAGCCGAACCCGCCTCCAGTGCCACGGCCAGCTGGCCACCGCCGACCCGCCGTGGCCCGGGAGGGGCAGCACCGCGCGGGGCTGCCCCTCCTTCCCTACCCGCCTTTCCGCGACAACCACGCCGACCACGTCGTCGGCAGAACTCTGGAGGTAGACCTTGACGATCGACGGTGCCGACATGGACCAGCCCGACGACTACGAGCTGCTGGCGACGGGGGTCTGGATGGACGGGGAGGTAGTCCCGGCCGTGGTCCGGATCCAGCGGCCCAGCCTGCCCAGGCCGCTCCCCCCGCTCCCCGACCTGGGCAGGTGTGCCGGGACGCGGGACTGCATCAACGGCGAGTGCTACTGCGCCGAGCCGATGCTCGCCGACTTCATGTTCCCCGACGGTGACGGCCCGGACAGCTACGGCTGGACCAGCTGGGACGAGTAGCCAGGGGCTGCCCCGGGGCCGCTCCCTCGCGCAGGTCTGCGGAGGGAACGGCCCCGGGCGGGTTCACCGTCGGCTGTTGCGGGCCTGACGTCCGGGGGCGGGCGCCGGAGCCCCCGGACCTGCGGCCTTGGCCCGGATGCCGGTCGTCTCGGTCTTGGCCGAGGGCGCGGCCGACAGCTTCGCGATCCGGCGGACGCGCCAGACCATGACGGCGGTGACGGAGTCTGCGGTGCCGAGTTCGCGGCGGTTCCGGGCCTCCTCCAGGAGCGCGGCCGGGTCGTAGCCGGCAGCCTCCGCCTCGGCCAAGGTGGCGGCCAGCGCGTCCCAGTCGCTTCCGCCGTGCTCGCCGGCACCCGCGTCGGGCAGCTTCGCCCGGATCGCCGCGTCCTGGCGCTCGCGCACCGACGAAGGCAGCGAGCGGCCACGGGCTGCCATGGCCGCCATCGGGCGGGCGGCCACCGTGGCGTACGCCGCCCGCAGCTGCTCGGCCGCCGCGCTGGCGGCGGCGGCCTGCTGGGCGTGCGAGCGCGCGGAGTGCCACCGGGCGGAGGCGATGGCCAGCAGGATCAGGGCCGACAACAGCATGGCGGTCACACCGCCGTCCTCGCCCCGGTTCCCGGTGTAGCCGCTGCTGAGCATCTCGCGGGCAGCTGCTCGCACCGCCCGGTTGTCGGCCCGCTCGGCACGCACGTGGGAGCGCGATGCCCGCTCGAATGCCCTTGCCGCAGAGATGAGTTGGGCCCTGGTGTCGGCGGGTGCTCGCACCGCGACCACGTCGATGATCTCGATCGCACCGACGAGCTGCGCTGCTGCTTCCTCTTCGCTCCCTTCTTCGATGGTGCGAGTGGCGTCGTCCACGGCCGCTGCGGCTGCGCGCCGGGCCTGCGCCGCGCGGGAGCCGGGCGTGCGCTTCGCCCCCTCGGCTGATCCTCCCCGCTCGGCGCCGCGGTGGTCGACCAGCGGGGAGGCACCCAGCCGCTTTCGGATCCGCGGCAGGGAGAGGTCCGGGGCCAGTTTCGACCCGGAGTAGAGGACCGGATCACCTGCGGCGTTGCGGTCGTCGGGATCGGCGACGGAGTAGCCGAGCACGTCGCCAGACGGGCCGAGCTTGCGGTTCACCAGCAGGCCGGCGGACACCAACCGGTCGAAGAACTCCGCCTCGTCGGCGGCGCCCGCGACAGCCTGGCGGACCTTGTCGCGCAGCTGAAGGCGCACGGGCTCCGGGCGGCCGAGTCGCTCCGTCTTGTACAGCTCGGCGCTGGTCGGGCGCTCTGCGGCAGTGCCGTCGCCTTCCTTGAGTTGCCGCAGCCCCCATTCTTTTTCGATCTTGCGGCACTCGGCCTGGACCCGGTAGGCGTCACCGCGCAAGCGTGGCCGCTTCAGGTCGCCGCGGACGGTGGTGGCCATGATGTGGATGTGGTCGTCCGCGTGGCGCACCGCGATCCAGCGGCATCCGTCCGGGTCGCCCTCGGGCGCGATGCCGGCGACGTCCACCAGGCGGCGGGCAACCTGGGCCCATTCCTCGTCGCTGAGGTGGCGGTCGCCCGGAGCGGTGCGGACCGGGCAGTGCCACACGAACTTCTTCGGACGGCGGGCTCCCAGTTGGTTGACCCGCATCATCAGCACGCTGGAGAGCTGCATCAGGTTCGCGGCCGGATCGCGGCCGGGATCGGGGGCATACCCGTCCCAGGAAGCGACCAGGTGCGCGTCCTCGTGCTCTTCCCGCTTGCCGGGCCCGTACAAGTAGGCCAGCAACCCGTACGTGTTGGAGCCGAGTTCCTTGCCGACATCGGGTACCACCGCTCACCCGCCGACGAGCGCGGCAGCGGTGCGGTCTACGGTGCCCACCGCCTGGCGTACGGCGGCCAGGATCCCTTCGAGTTCACCTGGGCGCGGGTGGCCGCCGGCGTTGAGTTGGAAGGCGACCTGGTTCAGGTTGTTGCCGACGCGGGCCAGGTGCGCGCGGGCGGAGGCGAGTTCGTCGACCGTGCGGTCGAGCTGCTCTTGCGGGTCGTTGCCGGGGCTGACGGATCGGGCGGCGTTGAGGGCGCTTACGGCGAGGAAGCGGCCGACGGCCACGGCACGGCGGGCAGCGGCGGCGGCGATCTCGGCTTCTTCTTCGGCGTTGAGGCGGACGGTCAGCTTGCGGGCTCGGCTGTGCGGGTCGCGGTGACGTCGGCGAGCAGCACGCTCAGGGAAGGCGGGCTCGCTCGGCGCTGTGGCGTGCGGTGCGGTCGTGATCTTCTCCTCATCTGTTCCTTCTGGCGCCCCCCGGTGCCAGAGACCTGAGGACGAGTCGAGCGCCCCCGCTCGACTCGTCCTCAGGTCGCCCCGCCCCCCTTTGGGGCGGGGTAAGCGCCTAGGGCGGGCGTAAGCCCGGCATAGGCACTAGCTTGCTGCGCCGTAGGGGCCAAGCGGTCAGGCACCGAACTGCGGTATGCGGCAGGGACTTTGGCCAGCTCAGATGCTGGCACCCTCCAGTTCGAGCTTGGTGTCGAGGAGCACTCCGAGCCCGTAGTCCATGACCTCGATCGGGCCTTCGAGGACGACCTTGGGCCCGTGTGCGGTGCGGCGGACGAGCCAGCTCCCGTCGTTGGCGGCGGTGGCGGTGCGGACGAGGCGCTGTTCCAGGAGGAGGCGCATCAGAGCGTCGGGGGTGGTCTTCGGTGTGGTGGTGCTGGTCATGAACGTTTCCTCGGGAGCGAGTTGGGCGTGGGGCGGGATTGGTGTGCGACGGAGTTGGATGGGCGCGCGGAGCTGGGTGGGGAGGTCGGCGGAGGTTGGGCATCGGTGTCCTCGATCATCCGGAGCAACTTGCCCATGCGCTCGTTGCTGATGGAGTAGCCCTCGTCGCGGAGTCCAGCGGCCACAACCTCCCGGTTGGTCCGGCCGGCCCGAGCGGCGGCCTTTCGGGCAACAGGCACCAGCACCTCCAACTTCACCCGGGCCCGTCCGGTCGTCGGAACCGGACCGGACGAGCCCGACGCGGGAACCGGACCGGACGGACCCGGCACGGGAACCGGACCGGACGGACCCGACGCGGGAACCGGACCGGACGAGCCCGGCACGGGAACCGGACCGGACGGACCCGACGCGGGAACCGGACCGGACGGACCCGACGCGGGAACCGGACCGGACGGACCCGACGCGGGAACCGGACCGGACGAGCCCGACGCGGGAACCGGACCGGACGGACCCGACGCGGGAACCGGACCGGACGAGCCCGACGCGGGAACCGGACCGGACGGACCCGGCACGGGAACCGGACCGGACGAGCCCGACGCGGGAACCGGACCGGACGGACCCGACGCGGGAACCGGACCGGACGAGCCCGGCACGGGAACCGGACCGGACGGACCCGGCACGGGAACCGGACCGGACGGACCCGGCACGGGAACCGGACCGGACGAGCCCGGCACGGAGACCGGACCGGACGGACCCGACGCGGGAACCGGACCGGACGGACCCGGCACGGGAACCGGACCGGACGGACCCGGCACGGAGACCGGACCGGACGGACCCGGCACGGAGACCGGACCGGACGGACCCGGCACGGAGACCGGACCGGACGGACCCGGCACGGGAACCGGACCGGACGGACCCGGCACGGGAACCGGACCGGACGGACCCGGCACGGGAACCGGACCGGACGGACCCGGCACGGAGACCGGACCGGACGAGCCCGGCACGGAGACCGGACCGGACGAGCCCGGCACGGAGACCGGACCGGACGAGCCCGGCACGGAGACCGGACCGGACGGACCCGGCACGGAGACCGGACCGGACGGACCGCTGACCTGCCGAAGGCGTGTTTGGTCCGCAAGAGCCTGTGCGTGGTGGAGTTCCGGAGCATCGGACCGGGTTCGGCGGAGGCGGGTACGCCACCAGGACCGAATCTTTCCCGGATCGCCGGTCCGCTCCGCCTGGACCGACAACATCTCGCTGTCGTCCTCCGGGGCCGCCAACTCGCTGTCGGGCACGGTAGGAGCGTGCCGCGAGATCATGATGTAGAGGTGGGTGGCGCCGGCCAGCCCCAGTGGGGCGAGCGTGCTCAGTGCCCCGACCGCGGCGCTCTGCAGGTGGAACGCGCCGTGCGAGGGCCGCTGCTGGTTGAGGGTGATGGCGTGGAGCGCGTTCGCCCAGATGGAGACGCTGGTCGCTCCCGAGAAGAGGCTCCAGGTGTAGAGGCGAGCCGTCCATTTCGCCTCGCGGAGCAGGACGAGGGCGCGCACGCCATAGGCGATGAAGCCGTCCACGACCAGCGGGAAGGCGTAGGTCAGTGGCTCGCGGACCTGGATGGCCTCGGCCGTCTGCTGCAAGGCGTCGTAGGAGAGGCCGAAGCCGGCCGCGCCGAGCAGTCCGATTCCGGCGACGTCCCAGCCGGACATCTGTCGCGTGCGCGGCTCACTCACGCCGCCACCGCCGTGGCCGTCGGCGCGAAGGCGGCGGCGATGCGCTGTTCGCGCCGCAACAGGAAAGGCTGCTTCTCGAGCTGGGCGCGGGCCTCGCGCACTCGGGTGAGTGCGCGCTTGCGACCGATGCCGAGCACCGGGGCCCAGATCCGCAGGTCGAGGTCGAGGATGGCGGCGACCACGCAGACGCTGTGCTTCTCCTGCCGGGAGAGGTGGACCGGGCGGCCGTTGAGGGCGGCGACGACGCGGTCTTCCTCCCAGCGGCCGACGGTGCTGAGGCGGTGCAGCACGATCCGCTCGCTCTCGACGAGGCCGCCGCGGATCCCGTACCGGTCGTTGGTCTCCAGCGCTTCGGTGAGGCACTCGTCGCTGACGGGGCAGTTGCCGCACAGGGCCTTGGCGGCCCGGGTCTCTTCGGCCTGGTCGGGCAGGGGGTAGAAGGAGTCAGGGGCGCCGGTGCCGGCGCAGGCGGCGTGCTGCACCCAGGTGTTGTCGCGGCGGCGGGAGGCGATCGAGGTGATGGTGGACACGGGGTGGGTTCTCCGGGTGGGTCCGCGGGCAGGGCGCGGAGGTTCGAGGGGCGGGCCGACGCAACCGGGGGCGGTCGCGCCGGCCTGTCGGTGGCTAGCGCGGGCGGGGGCCGGAGAGACGGGGTGCCGTCTCCGGACCTCTGGCCAGCGTTCTGATCCGCCGGTCGACTGCCGGGCTCGTCCTGGAGTCCGCGGGTGCGCTCGGGCGGCTGGCCTGCAGCTGGGCCAGGGCCCGCAGGTAACCGGGCGAGGCGTCCTCCCGGGTCTTGATCTTGGGCTCCGGTGCGGGGGCGTCGTTGCGGGTGGCCGGTCGGGCGCCCGCTGTGGCGGGAGCTCGGTGGCCGCCCAGGACTCGGATGCTGCGCAGGATCGTTTCTCCATTGGCCTGGTTGAGCGTTGCGACGAGCGCCGGAGCGAGGGTGCGGACGTGCGTCGCGTAGGCCGGGGATTCGGCGCGGACGTCGAGGCGACCCGTCTGGTGGTCGAAGCTCACCGCGGTGACGTGGTTGGCGAGTTCGCCGACGGCGGCCGGCCACAGATCGAGCAGTCCGCCGCCGGCCAGCGGCTCCTGCCAGGCGTGCTGGACCATCAGGTCGGACAAGGCCGCACCGAGGCCCACCGGGTCGGCCCGGCCTCGCCTGGGCTCGGTCGTCCTCCCGGCGGCCTTGGCCTTCACCACGCTGTCGCCGCGCTTGGCGGCGTCGGCGCGGGCTCGGCGCAGGGCGAGGCGGGCGAGGTCGATCCCGATGGCGGGCTGGTGGTCGTTCATCGTGCTGTTCCCGTTCGGAGGTGGCTGGTGGTGGCGCGGAGGCGGAGGACCCGCTCGACGAGGTCTCGGCCGTAGATCTGCTCGGCCCGCTCCCGGCCGGCGATGGCCAGGGCCGAGGTGACCAGGGAAGGTCTGCCGCTGAGGTACTGGCGCCACGCCGTGGTGCGGGCTTCGCGGTGTTCCTCGCCGGTGGGCTGGCCGTCGAGGGCGACCAGCGGCTGGCGACCGATCTCCCGCGCTCTCGCCCAGGCGCCCTGGACGAGGGTTCGGACTGCGGTGCTGCGCGGCGCCTGCCAGGTGCCGGCCCACTCGGTGTGCCGGTCCCGGGTGGCCTGCGGGGAGTCGCGCCACCAGGCGACGATCGCCTCGCGCTTGGCCTCGGTGTCGTACAGCAGCTCGGCTCCGACCAGGCGGGCGGTGAGGAAGCCGACCGGGCGGTGGATCCGGGTGGCCGGGGTCCGCTGGGCGAGCACGGCGATGACCTGGTGGGCGGTCCACCCGGCGTCGGCGAGGTGGCGCACGGCCCAGGCGACCCGCGGGACCGGGCTGCCGCTGAGCCAGGTGACCTGCTGGACGAGTTCGAGGCCGAGCTGGTGGCGGCGACCGACCCGGTTCAGCCGCCGACAGGCCTTCCCTCCTCGATGCGTCTGCTGGTCGTTCCCGTTGCCGAAGTCGTTCTCAGAGGGGTTGTTGGTAGGTGTTGCAGGAGAGGACGTGACAGCACCGACCCCCATTGGGGTGCAACGTGAGGAGGCCGAGGAGGAACGGGAACCGGCCTTCCTGATGGTGCGCCGCTTGGTCCGTCGGACCGTTCGGGCGGCCTTCTTGCCCAGCTGGGCGAGGGCGCGACGGCCCTCGTCGGTGCCGACACCGACGACCTTGCGGATGAAGGACTCGGACTCGGTGGTCCGCAGGCCGATCTCCTCGTCGAACTTCGCGGGGATGGTGCGGACGAACTCGGAAGCCCGGCGGCCTACTTGGCGCACACGGCTGCCCTTCCTGGCGTAGCTGAGCAGGCCGCACTCGCGGAGGATGGACAGGTGGTACTGCACGGTGCGCTCGGAGAGCTTCAGCATCCGCACGAGGTAGTCGACGCCGGGTCTGCACGGGGTGAGCTGGGCGAGCATCTGGGCGATGCGGATCGTGGTGCGGCCGAAACGCGGGCCGTGGGAACGGGCCGGCGCGTGAGCCTGGGTGTCGCAGACCCAGTGGACGGCCTGCATCCACGTGTAGGTGTCCGGCGCGATCCGGCCGGTGGTGGTGGATATCCACTGGGCGGGGTCGGGGACATGCAGGCCGGGGCCGCCTGTCTCCGTCCTTGGGCTCTGCGCTTCGGGGGCGCAGGCGGGCAGGGGGGCACTGGGCACGGGAGTCCTGGTTTCGCGGGCACGGGCGGCCGACACCCAGGGGTTGTCGGGGCGCGGCGGCGGGTGCGGTGAACTCGGTGCGCGGCGGAAGAGGGCTTCGACGGCGCGTCACCGGTTGAGAGGGAGGCGCCGCGCTCGGGCGCGGCAGCACGGCCTCACCCCGTGGAGCGGGGCAGGGCTGGTCACCCGACGTCGCGGAGGTGGTGCCTCGTGGTCGCGGAGGTCGGGCCTTCGGGGTGGTACGGGGTCAGGCCGCCATCGGGGTGGCGTCGGCGCCCACGGCGGTCAGGCGCCCGGTAGCGAGGTCCAGCTCGTGGACGTTGCGGGGGTCGAGGCCGGGAAAGCGCTGGACGATCCAGCGGGCCGCGGCCTGTCGGTAGGCGACCGGCTGGCGCACGGCCCGACCCTGGGCGTCGAATAGGCCGGCGGTACGGGGGTGGCCGGCCGATCCGGTGCCCAGGCGGACGACGGCGACGTCGGGGGCGAGGAGACTGGAGAGGCTCTCGACGAAGGAGGCCGGGGCGGTGGCGATCTCGGTGCTGCTCGGTCGCGAGAGCGACCCGGCTGTACCCGTGTAGGTGGGCATGGGAGACTCCTGGGCAGGTGGAGCAGATCGGCCGCGTGGTGGAAACAGGCTGGCCGGCTGCTTCGGACGTGTTCCGCGGCCTCGGCGGGTGGCATCAGGGAGCTGGAATCTCCCGGAGGCCCGCCGAGGACGGCCCTTGGACGCGGTCCGCGCAGCGATCTGCCGCTCGTTCCCCCTCCGCCGATCACCGCGCCACAGGGCCAAGCACAGCCCCTGACCAGCCAATCGACAGTTAACTGTCCGTTGGGCGTGATCAACGTACACCAAAAAGTCGACCATGGGGATAGTTAACTGTCGATCGAGATGTGCATCTGAGCACCATCGGGCACTAAAGTGTCTGCGTGGGACGATCTGACACGGAGGGAGCGCCGATGACCGAGGCTGCGAGAGAGGGCGTGGCGCGGATCGCCGCGACCTTCAACTACCTGCTGGACCACCGCCACCCCCAGGGGCGAGGACCCTACTCGATCCCCGAGGTGGCCTCCGGGACGAAGGTCAGCGAGAGCACCCTGAAGCAGATGAAGGCCGGCACGAACGACAACCCGAAGATCAACACCCTGGTTGCGGTCGCGCAGTTCTTCGACGTGCCTCCGGACATCTGGGTGACCGACAAGCCGCTGGACGAGGTCCTGATCGACCGCGACCTCCACAACGCCATGCGGGACGCCGGCATCGAGTCGATCGCACTGCGCAGCAGGGACCTGACTCCGGCGAACCGCAAGCTGGTCGCGGACATGATCACGGTGGCGCGCAAGTCCCAGGGCCTGGACCCCGGGGAGCCGAGCGCCTCCTGACCCCCGCCTGCACGCCCCTCGGGGCGATTCATTTTTCAACGGAATCTATGCGCATAGACTCGACCGTCGAGCCTGTGCGCATTTCCATCTCCGCCGCACCATTCAGAAATACGAGCAGGCCGGGGGGCACTCTGGAGAAATGAGACGCAGATCACGACGCCATTTGACATGGGCACGAGAACTCACTTTCGGTGATGAAATAACACCCCGTCATCCACTGCAGCCCCGAGATCTCGCGCATTCCAATCGGGCACATGATGCGCATCAGCACGTTCCGTGACGACGTGAAACAAGCGCCGAGCAACTCGGTACGCCCCCCTTCGCCGCATGAAGATCATTAACAAAAACGATCTTCATGCGTATGTCTACGATCATCCCCGTCACGACCGCGGTGCGGGCCGTCGCCATGAGTGCAGATCGGCCTCAAGATCGTTTCAGGAGGGGATTGTGTATGCGGCCTGCGAGGACCGCCTCAACGACCTCCTCCCTCTGCTGCCTCACCGCTTCACCGAGTACGAGCTGGTCGAGGCAGTCTCCACGCTGATCGGCCGCCCCATTATCGTGGAGCCGCGCGACATGAAGGGAAATTTCGCCTGCGGCCTCCGGGAAAGGTATTCGGACCGCGAGGTCATCTCCTATGAGATAACCGCGTCACCACTTCACCGAATCCAGATCATCGCCCATGAACTCGGCCACATCCTCTGCCGCCATCCGGGCTCGATCAGGCTCGCCGACATTCCGTCGGACGAGGAATTGGCCGACTCCACCGATTGGTCGATCCTCGGAATTTCGGCCCGCACGTCCTATGAGACGGAGGACGAGCAGGAGGCCGAGCTGATGGCATCCCTCATCATCCAGCGGATGTATCGCGCGACCGTGATGCCCGCACAGCGCCCCACCGCCGCCGACGAGCGGTGGGGCGCGATGTTCACCTGACTGAAAGAACCACCACCCATGATCCGCCTCATTACGCTCGGGCTCCCTGCCCTCCTCATGGCAGCCGCCCTGTTCTGGATCCGCCCGCGCCGGAACGGCCAGGCCCGGCCAGCAAATTCCGCCAGCACCATCACGATGCTGCTCGCCTGGGCCGTCGCCATCGTGGGATTCCACCCCGGCGTGCAGGACGCGGCGGACGGTATCACCCGCGACCTCGCGAAGTTGGTCAGCAACGCGCTGATGCTCGTCGCGAGCGTCAGCGTCGTCTCCTGGCTCATGTTCCTCAACCACGAGAGGACAGAGGCCCGCAGACGGCTCCGGCCCCGGCTCGCTGTCCTCGGCGTGGCCGTCGCCGTGATGACGGCCTCCTTCTTCGCGGTCCCCACAGACCGCCGCTGGAGCAGCGAGTTCACGAACACCCACTGGGGCCAGGCCCCCGTGCTCCTGCACGTCTACACCCTCGCCTACGTGCTGGTCATGGGCCACGCCACCTACGACTGCCTCACCCAGACCTGGCACCGCAGCAGCCAGTCGCCCTGGCGGGTCCACCGTGCCGGCCTCCGCGCCGCCGCCGCCGGCTGCTTCTTCGTCCTGCTCTACCTGGCCTACAAGGTGGTCAACTCCGGAGCCTCGATCGCCGGCGTCGAACTCTTCCCGGGCGGCCCCCGCTGCACCACGCTCGTCACGCCGTACCGCTGTGCGTTCTCGTTCACCGCGCCCCTGGTGGGCGTGCTGCTGATCACCGCCGGCCTGACCGTCCCGGCCCTGCTGTGGCCGGCCGCCAAGATGCTGCGCCGACGGTGGGAGCGCAAGACCGCCCAGGACCTGCTGCCGCTGTGGACGGACTTGACCGCAGTTCGCCCGCAGGTCGTCCTGCGGGCGGTCGTCATCGAGACCGACCCGGACGTCGTCCTGCACCGCCGGGTGGTAGAGGTCTGCGACGGCATCCTCGACCTGGACCCCTACCGCTCACCCGCGATCGAACGGCTGGCCACCGACGCCGTCGCCCGCCGCGGCCAGGACGGCACCTCGACCGGTGCGGCGATCGTCGAGGCGGCCGTCGTCGCTGCGGCGATCGAGGCGGCCCGCAGCGGCGCCCGGCCGCAGCAGGCTCCCGCCCGCCAGGCCACCGGCGAGTCCGCCCGCGCGGGAGACCTCCGTGCCGAGGCCCTGTGGCTACGCTCGGTTGCCCAGCAGTACGCGACCAACGACATCGTCCGCACCGCCGTAGCCGCCCAGCGGCAGGCGGCTCCCGCTGCGGCATAGGGAACGACTATGGCCTCCCCCTTCGCCGACCCGGCGTTCTACGCCGACCGCTACCCCACCTACACCGCCCTGCGGACCTCCTCCCCGGTCCTGCAGGTCTCGTTGGACGGCGGGGCCTCCACCTCGACCCTCGTCACCGGCTACGACGAGGCCCGTCAAGCGTTCACCGCACCGCTGTCCAAGGACGCCGGCGCCTACTTCGCGGACAGGCCCTCCAACCGGTCGCTCCACCCCGCCGTCGCCCGCACCATGCTCACCGTCGACCCACCCGAGCACACCCGGCTGCGTCGGCTGGTGACGAAGGCGTTCACCCCGACCCGGATCGACGGGCTGCGCCTCTACATCCGCGCTCTCGCCGAACAGCTGGTCGGGGGCTGGGAGCCCGGCGACGAGGTCGACCTCGTCGAGGAGCTGGCCGGCCCGCTGCCGGTCACCGTCATCTGCCAGCTCCTCGGCGTACCGACAACCGACAGGGACTCGATCAGGGCCTGGTCGACCGACCTGTTCGCCACCGGCGACCACCATCGGATCGACGCGGCCTCCCACGCCCTGGCCGACTACATGGCCGGGCTGATCGAGGCCAAGCGCGCCCACCCGGACCGCTCGCTGCTCTCCGACCTGATCGCGGTCCACGACCAGGACGAGGACCGGCTCAGCGAGGACGAGCTGCTCTCGCTCGCCGTGCTGCTCCTGGTCGCGGGCCACGAGACCACCACCGCGGCGATCGGCAACGCCGTGCTGGCGCTGCTCCAGCACCCCGCCGAACTGGAGCACCTGCGCACCAGCCCGCACTGCATCGCCGACGCCGTCGACGAGCTGCTGCGGTACGACTCCCCAGTCAGCATCGCCACGTGGCGATGGGCACCCGAGGAGGTCGACCTCGCCGGACACACGGTGCCCGCCGGCAACCCGGTCTTCGTCTGCCCGGGCGCAGCCAACCGCGACCCGGCGAAGTTCCCCGACCCCGACCGGCTCGACTTCGACCGTCCGAACGCTGCCAGCCACCTCGCCTTCGGCCACGGGATCCACCGCTGCCTGGGCGCACCGCTGGCCAGCGCGGAGCTCGAGATCGTGCTCTCCGTCCTCTTGGCACACTCCTCCGGCCTTCGGCTGGCCGTCCCGGCCGACCAGCTCGTCTGGCGGCAGTCCCGGCTGGTCCGCGGCCTGGTAACCCTGCCGGTGCACGTCTAGGTGTCCGCGTGTGCGGGGGCAGGGATTCCTCCTCGCCCCCGCACACGCGGGCACGCCGGGCCCACGCGGGCCGCAAGCGTTACCCAGGTCAGCATGGTCGCGGATCTGCTCACGCGCCCGTCAGCAGGCCCTACGCGGCCTCGGCCGTCCCGGTGGCCATCGCAGCCCGGACCTTGGCCAGCCCTCTGGCCGTAGTCCGTGCCCGCGCCTCGTCCGGACCGCTCTGGCGGCGAGTTCCCGAGCACGCCGGGCACAGGCCCGGCTTCGGCAGCGGATCCCGGCACTCCTCGCACTCGGCGAGGCGTCGGCGCTGCGACGGCGGCGCGTCCAGGCACTGCGACGACGGCATCTTGCGCTCGAGACGGTTCTGGACCACCTTGGCCGGCGAGTAGATCACGCCCGGCAGCCCGGCCAGCAGCGCCTCGCGCAGGCCGTCCTCCGAGCCGCCCCGGTCCAGCCACGCCCGCACCAGCGGCGCGAGGGCCGACGCCTCGGCCTGCCCGAGCGGCAGTCTGCGCTCGGGCCGGACCGCCCGCAGGAGGATCGCAGCCGCCGCCCGAGTCTCCTCGTCGGCCTCCTGCCCGCTGTTGACGGTCGTTCGGGAGTCGGGTTCGTCCCCCCGCCCTCCCCTCTCCCCCTCGGGCCGCGATCCGCGCGGCTCCTCCGCCTGCGGCTCCTCGGCGACAGGGAGGGAGGGTTCTTTCACCAGGTTCTTTCCAAGAAGGGTGTCAGGATCGCCGTACTCCGGCTCACCGGACGCCGGTATGTCGGCACCCGGCAGCATCGCCCGCTGCGGCACGTCGAAAAGGTGGGCCTCGGAGCGGAGGCGGCCGTTCGGCAACCGCACCACGTCCACTCGGTAGTACCCCCACGCCCGAAGCTCGTCGAGCGCGTCCTCCACCGCCTTCCGGCCCTGCGGACTGGAGTCCGCCATCTGCCGGCAGGTCTCCCGCCACTCCTCCGGCCGCGACATCAGGTCGACGAACAGACCCTTGGCGGTATAGGAGATCGCGCGGTTCTGCGCCAGGGCGTTCGGGATGATCACGAATCGGGTCGGGTGCGGGCTGCGGTGGATACGCAGGGAGGGCCTCCTCGTTCCTCGGTCGGGCCTGTCCCAACCGGAGGGACGACGGACCATAGCCGCGAACCGTCCGCAAGTGAAGCCGACGCCGAGCGACCTTGATCACACAGGACGAAGTGCGCGTATCGCCCTCACCTCTGCATCTACCACTAGCGGTGTTGAGGCAGACGCACATGCGGGGGTCTCAGTGTCGGCCGGTCCGCGAACACGGTCGGGCGGTACTGCCGGTGTAGGGTTTCGAGCTGCGCTGGTGCGGACTCCGCCGTGGTCGGAACGCATCGAAGAAGTCGGCTCATCTTGGAGGACAGGTGCCAGCGATCCAGCGGATCACCTCCCGCAACGCGAAGTTCCAGCTGTGGGAGGCCCTGCTCACGAACCGGAAGAAGCGCAACCAGCTCGGCGAGTTCCTGGTCCAGGGGGTTCGGCCAATCTCACTCGCCGTTGAGTACGGCTGGCCGATCCATGCGCTGATCTACGACGACCGGCGGAAGCTGTCGAGCTGGGCGCAGGAGCTGCTCCGGACGACCCGGGCCGAGCGGGTCGTGATGGCTCCCGAGCTGCTGGCGGAGCTGGGCGAGAAGACCGAGGGGGCGCCCGAGGTGATCGCGGTGGTCGGCGTGCCGGCGGACGACCTCGGTCGGATCGAGGTCGGACCGGACTTCCTGGGCGTCCTGTTCGACCGGCCGACCACGCCGGGCAACATCGGGAGCATCATCCGGTCGGCAGACGCCTTCGGGGCACACGGCATGATCGTCTCCGGCCACGCCGCTGACATCTACGACCCGAAGGCCGTGCGGGCGACGACCGGCAGCCTCTTCTCGCTGCCGTCCGTCCGGGTGCCGGGGCCGACCGAGGTGATGACCTGGGTGGAGCAGCAGCGTGCCGCCGGTCACCCCCTGGTCCTGGTGGGCACGGACGAGAAGGGCGACGCCGATGTCTACGACTTCGACCTGACTCAGCCGGTTCTGCTGCTGGTGGGCAACGAGACGACCGGGCTGTCCAGCACGTGGCGGGAGCTGTGCGACTTCACGGTGAGCATCCCGATGACGGGTGCGGCCAGTTCGCTGAACGCGGCGAACGCCGCGACCGCGGTGCTGTACGAGGCTTCCCGGCAGCGGATCGCGGCCGGGAAGCGTTCGCGCTGACCGCAGGTCAGGTCCAGGTGCCTCCCGCGACGGCGCGGCGGTAGACCTCCAGGTACTTCGCGGCGATCACGTGGTGGCCCCAGCGGTCGACGGCGGTGGCTCGGAGGTACTCCGGGGCCGGGAGGCCGGCCAGGATCTTGGCGGTCTCCTCCGGGGTGGGCGTCCGCTCGGCCGGCAGGACGGTGCCAACGTGCGGAGCAATCTCGGCGAGGCACCCGTTGTCGGTGGCGATGACCGGGGTGCCGCTGACGGCGGCCTCGGCGACGACGGTGGCGCCAGGTTCGATCCACTCGCCTCCGAAGGGTCCGCCGAACGGCTGAGAGAGGACGAGCAGGGCGCGGGCGGCGGCGAGCATCTCGGTGCGCCGGCTGCCTCCGACCTCGCCGACGTACTCGGCGGTGCCGCGGTAGTCGGTGAGGATGCCGTGCAGGTAGTCCGGCTCCCAAGCGGGTCCGGCGAGCTTCAGGGATAGGCCGGCGGCTTGGGCGAAGGCGGCGGCGTCCCTGGCGCCCTTGTGGACGGAGACGCGGCCGAGGAACAGCAGGAAGTCGTCCTTCTCCTCCTGGTAGGTGTAGCGGTCGGGGTTGACCGGCAGCCGGATGACCGGTGCATCCGCGGACCCGGCGGCGCGGCGCTGGGCGTGGGAGAGGTAGACGCCGTTCGCCGTGTGCTCGGGCACGCCGTTGAGGTGGTGGGTGCGTATGGCGGGCCAGTCGGGTACGGCGGGCAGCAGCTGACCGTTGGTGTGGTCGTGCACCACGTCCGGGCCGAATGCTCGCAGCGCGTCCCGGGTGGTGTCGTAGGTGGTGGCGCCGGAGACGGTGAGGCCCGGCCGGAGGGTGCTGCCAGGTGCGCCGACCAGGAGGATCTCGTGGCCGACGGAAAGGAGTCCGTCGATGAGGGTGGCGACCACCCACTGGATGCCGCCGTAGCCCTGCGGCGGGACAGTGATCCATCGGCGGGTGTCCTGCCCGAAGCGGTGAGGCGGGTTGAGCATGGCGATCTTCACGAGCGCCTCCGAGCGGGGTCGAGGAGTTCGCGGCCGACACCGGTCAGCACGGCAACCGTGTAAAGGACGGCGAGCACGGCGGGGCGAGCGCCAGGGCCGCCGGAGCGGTTGCGTGTCCATTCCTTGTGCAGGCCGGCGCCGGCGGTGCCACGGCGGACCTCGCTGCGGCCCTGCCAGTAGGCGCGGCGCAGGAGGTAGCCGGGGTGGAGCCGGTGGGCGGGGATCAGGTGGCGGACCTGGGTGTGGTGGAGGATGGCGGTGGTTGCGCCGAGAGCGGCGAGCCGACGCACCAGCGTGGTGTCCTCGGCGGAGGCCAGGTTGGTGCCGACGCGGCCCAGACGGCTGTCGAAGTCGAGGCCGAGCAGCCGGGCGTGGTCGCGGTCGAGGGCGAAGCACCCACCCCAGATGCTGGCGGGCAGGTCAGGGTGGTGGGAGCCGAGGTAGTGCAGCTGCCCGGCAGTGAGCCACCACGGGGTTCGACGGCCTTGGAAATCGGCGGTGATACGGGTGCCGACCACGTGCGCCCCGTCGGCCAAGGCGGTGCGCAAGTCCTCTATGGCGCCGGTGGTGGGGACGATGTCATCGTCCACGAAGACGACGTAGCGGGTGGGGGCCTCCTTCAGCGCGAGGTTGCGGCTGTAGGACAGGCCGATGGTGGCCCCGTTGAAGAGGACGGTGCGGCGATCAGCGGGCTCAGTGAGCCGCCGCTGGCTCGCGGCGTCCGCGGCGGTGTCCACGACGACCACGAGGTGGTCGTCCGTGCCGAGTACACCGGGGAGCCGGTCGAGGGCGGCCAGCAGCAGGCCGGGCCGGTTGCTGCACACCGCCACCGTGAGCGGGACGGTCACCGGACCACCACCGTTCGGCGCCGGGCCGGGGCGCGGTCGGTGAGCCGGGTGGCCAGGTCGGCGAGGTCGCGGGCGTGCAGGCTGTGGTCGGCGGCGGGGTGCCGGCGGACCTCCAGGCGTTCGGCGCGCACCTCCCGGTAGGCGGCGACCAGCGCCGGGTCGGTGCCGGGCGGTGCGTTCCAACCGGTGGGCGGGGGGACGAGCGCGGCGTGCGCGCCGAGGCGCTGGGCGGGGGCGGCGTCGTGGTCGGGCCGGTCGCCGACCATGAGGGTGGTGGCCGGGGTCCAACCGAGCTGCTCGATGGCCCAGCCGAGCAGGCCGGGGTCGGGCTTGGCGATGCCCACAGTGGTGTCGAGGGCGACGAGGGCCAAGTGCTCAGTGGCGCCGCTGGCGCGCAGGGTCTCCTCGCACTCGGGGGGCTGGTTGGCCACCACGCACACCGGCCGGTGCTCGGCGAGGGCGGCGAGGGCCGCGACGGCACCGGGGACCATCTGCGCGAGGTCGGACCAGCGTCGGCGGACACTGGTCCAGGCGTGCGCGCCGGCCGGGCTGTAGAGACCGGGGCTGGCGGTGGCGCTGGCCCGCTGGAGGTAGAAGCGGCGCATCTCCGCGGTGAACCGTTCGATGGTCAAGGACGGGTCGGCTTCGCCGGCCTGCTCCAGGACGCCTTGGAGCCAGGCGAGTTCGAAGGGCTCGTCGTAGTAGAGGACGCCGCCGACGTCGGTGGCGATGGTCTCGACGGCCGGGGCGGCGGCGGGCTTGGTCACAGGGCGTCCGTCCGGGAGGTGGCGGTGGTGTACCACTCGGGCTGGGTGTCGGAGCCGGTTTCGAGGGTGAGCGTGCTGCGCGGGGTGACGGGACCGTGGCCCTTGGCCCAGGCGGCGGTGGCGGCGAGGCCGGCGGCCAGCGGGGTGTCCTCCCATCCGCCGAGCAGCATCCGGGCCAGCTCGCTGCTGGTGTAGGCGGCGTGGACCTCTTCGCGGGTCTCCAGGTGGCGGATCGGGTGGTCCGGCACGCCCATCGCCTCGCGGACCGCGTGGGCCATCTCCAGGACGGTGCAGGGCTGCTGGCTTCCGACGTTGATCACCCGGTTCCAGTGCTGGGGGTTGTCGGCGGCGTCGAGGAAGCAGCCGACGATGTCGTGGACGTAGGTGAAGGAGCGGCGCTGGCTGCCGTCGCCGTAGACGGTGATCGGCTCGCCGCGCAGGATCTGGTTGAGGAAGATCGCCACGGCGTTGCGCAGGGGGTCGCCCATGTTCTGGCGCTCGCCGTAGACGTTGTGCATCCGCAGCGCGGTGAACGGCAGGCCCTGCAGGTGCGCGGTGATGGCGAGTTCGCGCTCGATGGTGAGCTTGGCGTTGCCGTAGCTGTCGACGGGCTGGGGGTGGTCGTCCTCGCACATCGGGACGCGGCCGGTGCCGTAGACGGCGACGGAGGAGGCGTAGGAGAAGTACCGGACCTTCGTGCGCAGGGCGGCGTTGACCAGGTGGATGCTGCCGAGGACATTGACCTCGTAGTTGTGGGCCTTGACGGCGTGGCTGATGCCCTCGGCGGCGAACGCGGCCAGGTGGAAGACGCTGTCGAAGGCGTGGTCGGCGAAGAGGTCGTCCACGGTGGCGCGGTCGGCGATCGAGCCGACGACGAGCCGCGCGCTGTCGGGGACGTTCTCCTTCTTGCCGCCGTCGAGGTTGTCCAGGACGACGACCTCGTGTCCGGCGGCCAGGAGCCGGTCGGCGAGGTGGGAGCCGATGAATCCGGCTCCGCCGGTCACCAGGTGCAGGGCCATGCTGTGCTCCGATCGGGTTGGGATGTTCAGGAGGTGAGGAGGGCGCGCACCCGGGCGATGTCCGCGGTCGCGAGCGCGACCTGGGTGGGGAGGCGGGTGGCGAGGTGGTCGCGGAGCTTGGCGGTGTCGAGGTGGGCGAGGTGGTCGGCGGCGTCCGGGTCGGTGGTGAAGGCGGCGATGTCGCGGTGGACGTCGTCGGCTGGGACGTCGGGGCCGTAGGTGTCGGCGAGGACGCCGTGGAACTTCGGGCTGTGGCCGAGGGCGACGGCGGGGGTGCCGCTGGACAGGGCGCCGATCGAGGCGTGCAGGCGCTCGGAGACGACCAGCTCCGCGCCTCCGAGGACGGCCTTGTAGTCGGCGGCCCCGGTGCCGTCGGCGTCCAGGACGTGCACCGGCACGTGCGACAGGCGGGCCGCGATCTGCCGGGCCAGGAGGCGGTCGTCGTTGTGCTCGCGGGAGTCGTGGCAGTGCGGGACCAGGACTAGCGGGCGGCAGCGGACGCGCCACAGGGTGTCGGCGAGTCGGGTCAGCGCGTCCAGGTGCTGGGTGTCGCTGATCGGGCTGTAGCGGGTGACGCCCCGGCTCGGTGCCAGGCACACGTACTCCTGGGCGGGGTCGAGGCCGGCGGTGGCGAGCAGCTGCGCGGCGCGGTCGGGGCCGCCCGGCTGGAGGAGGAAGGCGGGGTCGGCGGAGAGCACCACCTGGTCGTCGGGTAGAGCGAGGGGGCCGGTGAGGTAGGCCAGGGTGGTGGTCTCCCGGACGGTCAGCAGGTCGAGGCGCTGGGCGGTGGCGGTGAACGCGGCCTGCTCGGCGGGGTCGGTGAACGGGCCGACGGACTGGCCGATCATCGCGGTGGGGATGCCGAGCTTCTGGGCGCGGTCGAGCACGGCGAGGTAGGAGGTGGAGACTCCGTAGTCGGAGGTGTGCAGGTCACCTCCGGTGGCGAGGACCATGTCCGCGTGCTGAAGGAGGCGGGCGGCGCGTTCGCGGCGGTGCTGCTCGGTTTCGACCGGCCGCATCGTGGCCCAGGAGCGGGAGACGACGAACGGGTCGGCGGTGCAGTCGGCGCCGCTTCCGGCGAGCGCTTCGCTGTCGAGGTCGGGGGTCTGGGTGAGGACGGTGACCGTGGTGTCGGGCGCGGCGGTGAGCGCGGTGGCCAGGGAGCGGGCGAGGGCCTCGACGCCTCGGCTCTCGCAGCTGGTGATGCCGGTGATCAGGATGTTGGGCACGGGGTCCTCCGGGCTAGTGGGTGAAGGCGAGGAGGTCGCCGAGGACGCGCCGGTAGTTGAACCGGCGGCGGAGTTCGTCCTGGATTCGGCCAAGCCTTTGACGGTTGGCGGGGCCGTCGCGCAGGAGCCGCGCGAGGTCCTCGGCCGGGTAGCCGCCGAGCAGGAACGGGCCGATCTGCTCGCCGTAGAGGTCGGTGGTGTAGGCGAGTTCGGGCGGAAGGGCGGGCATGGTGCCGGCCGCGATGGTCTCGAACATGCGTGGGGTGAGCAGGTGTTGGTGGGCGAGCAGGGGCCGGGCCAGGACTGGGGTGATCTCGGCCTTCGCCATCTGGGTGAGGACCTGGCCGAACGGGACGGGTCCGGTGACCTTGACTCCGCGCTCGGCCAGCCAGCCGGGCCGGTTGGCGGTGGCGGCGAGGTGCTCGGGGTGCGGGTCGCCGGACCACCAGCGGCCGGCTACCCGCAGGCGGGTCAGCGGTGGCCTCGCCGACCGGGCGGCCTCGATGAGCTGGGCGAGGGCGTCCCAGCGCCACCAGTTCGCGCCGACGTACTGGAGGTCGTAGGTCGCGACCGGTGTCCGCTCCGGGCGGTGCACCGGCTTGGGCATCCCGAAGTAGGGGAAGAATTGGGCGCCGTCGGGGAGCTTGCCGAGGCGCGGCTGGAGGATCAGGTCGCTCAGGTCCCGGTACAGCTGCTGCCACTGCTGGTGGCCGTAGGCTCCGGCGGAGTCGTCCACGCCGAGGACAGTGTGCTCGCCCCAGTGGGCGTCCGGGTCCAGGACGATCCGGCGCTCCCGCGGGAAGCGCTCGCACAGCTCCAGCCGTCGCCCGTCCAGGAACTGGCGGCCCTCGAAGACCAGGACCAGGTGGGTGCCCCAGGCCAGGTCGTCGACGACCGGCAGCAGGTCGGGGACCTGGTCGTCCAGGCGGCACAGCGGCCCGGCGAGGGCGACCTCGCAGTCCAGCGCCGGGGCGGCGCGCACGTACTCGGCGATCATGTGCGCCGATCCGGCCTGCCAGTGGAAGTCCCCGGCGAACAGCACCCTGGTCATCGCGCGCCCCCGGCGGTGCGCAGTCGGCGGTGGGCTCGGCGGCGCCGGGCGATGGTCGGGGTGAGCCGCAGCAGCCACCAGGCGGCGACGGCCGTCTCCGCCCACCCACGGACCGGAGTAGTGTTCCCGCCGACCGAGCGGCCGGCCAGGTCCTGGCGCAGCCACCGCCCGGCCAGAGAGAGGATCGCGGGCCACGTCCAGGTGACGTCGGTGAGCAGGAAGTAGTACCGGTTGCGGCGCATCTGCACCCGCCGGTAGGTGCTCGCGCCGGTTCCGCCACCGCCGTAGTGCTGGATGCCCAGGTCCAGGTTGAGGGCGACCCGCCAGCCCGCCCAGCGGGCCCGGCGGCACAGGTCGGTCTCCTCGTAGTAGGTGTGGAAAACCCGGTCGAACAGTCCGAGCGTGCGCAGGACCTCGGTCCGGACGAGCAGGGCGGTGCCCTGGACGTAGGCGTGCTCCAGGGTGGCGGGGGCCCGGCCGTGCGCGGGTCCGGCCGGGGAGGGTCGGTTCGGGCGGTCGCCCACGAAGCCGTCGGCCTCGCCGAGCTTCAGCGCGAGGCGCGACCACTCGTTGTGCTCGTCCAGCGTGACGGGCCCGCCGTCGGCCTCGGTGTAGACGTACTGCATGGGGCCGCAGATGCCGTAGGTGGGCCACTGCTCCATGAAGGCGGTCAGCTGGTGGACGAGGTCGGCCGGGGTGCGGGTGTCGGGGTTGACGAGGAACACGTAGTCGGCGCCAGCGGTCAGGGCGGCGCGCATGCCGACGTTGTTGGCGCGGGCGAAGCCGAGGTTGGCGTCGTTCTGGATGATCTGCACCGTGGGGAAGGCGTCACGGATCATCTCGGTGCTGCCGTCGGTGGAGGCGTTGTCGACGTAGTAGACGGTGAGGTCGAGGTCGGGGGTGTTGCTGGCGAGGAGAGTGGACAGGCAGGCGGTCAGCCAGCGCGCCTCGTTGGTGCCGACCGTGACGGTGGCGACCTTCGGGCGGCGGGCGGGTTCGGTGCTGGTCACGGTGCCTCCGTGGTGTCGGGGACGAACTCGATGACGAGGCTGCGGCGGGGCCGCTCGGTGGGGTTGGGGCGCGAGGCGTGGACGGTCCGCACGTCGTGCACGGCCACGTCGCCGGCCTTCGCGCCGACCGTCAGCACGGGCCCGGCCTCGCGGACCTGGTCCACGTCGGCGTCGTCGGCCAGGAGGTGGCTGCCGGGCACGAACTCCAGCGCTCCGTTGGAGGCGTCGGAGTCGTCCAGGAACAGGCTCAGGTTGATGGCGCGGCCGGGTTCGGCGTCGGTGCGGTCGCGGTGCCAGGGGACGGCGGCGGCCACGTGCGGCATCTTGACGATCAAGGCGACGACGCGGGCCCGCGCCGGACCGCCCAGGATGGACTCGGCGAGGTGGTGCAGCGGGCCGGTGGCGAACAGCCCGGCCGCGAGCGGGGCGCCCGATTGCTGCTCGAGATTGTGGACGCGGTAGAGCACCGGCGTGCTCTCACCCTCTCGGGTGAAGTGCCAGAAGTCGTCGCTGCGGTGGCCGTCCTCGAAGGCGGCGACCATCGCGTCGGCCTCCGCGCGCAGCCGCTCCAGCAGCGGATCGGTGACCACGGCCGGGACGACGGTGAACCCGTCCTCCCAGAGTCGGCCGAGGATCTCGGCGGTCGGCGCGCTCACCGGGTGGCCCCGGCAGCGAGCTGTTCGGCGAACCAGGCAACGGTGGCGGCCAGGCCGTCCTCGATCGCCGTCCGCGGTGCCCACCCAAACTCCTCGCGGGCCAGGGTGGTGTCGGGCCTGCGGCGGACCGGGTCGTCCTCGGGCAGGGCGGTGAACTCCACCTCCGCGGCGGAGCCGGTGAGGTCGAGGACCAAGTGGGCGAGGGCCAGCACCGTCCGCTCGTCCTCGGTTCCCAGGTTGACCGGGCCCGGGTGGTCGCTCGCGGCGACAGCCAGCAGCCCGGCCACCGTGTCCTCCACGTAGCACAGCGAGCGACTCTGGCCGCCGTCCCCGGCGACCTGCAGCGGCTGCCCGGCGAGCGCCCGGGTGACGAAGGCCGGCACCGCGCGGCCGTCGTCGGTGCGCATCCGCGGGCCGAAGGTGTTGAAGATCCGCACGATCGCGGTGTTGGTGCCGAACTCACGGCGGTACGCGGCGGTGCTCGCCTCCGAGAAGCGCTTGGCCTCGTCGTAGACGCTGCGCGGTCCGATCGGATTGACGTTTCCCCAGTACGCCTCGGTCTGCGGGTGCTGGTGCGGGTCGCCGTACACCTCCGAAGTCGAGGCCAGGACGAACCGGGCCCCGCGCTCCTTCGCCAACTCCAGCACGTTCAGCGTGCCGATAGAGCCGACCGACAGCGTCGGAAGCGGGTGACGCAGGTAGTCCGCCGGGGAGGCCGGCGAGGCCAGGTGGAACACCACGTCCACCTCGCCCGCGACGACGAGCTTGTCGTTGACGTCCTGCTCGACCAGCTCGAAGTGCTCGGTGCCGAGCAGGTGCGCGAGGTTGTCGCGGCTGCCAGTCAGGAAGTTGTCCACGCAGACCACGGCGAGGCCGTCGCGGATCAACGCGTCGCACAGGTGGGATCCGATGAATCCGGCTCCACCGGTCACAACAGCGGTCCTTCGGGGCATGGGACTCCTCCAGGCTCGGGCACGCCCGACCCGCCCGGCGGCATGAGAGCACGGCGGGCTGGAACGGCGTACGCGGTGAACGGGTGCGGGCGCGGCCGGCTTGTCGCGCCCCGGTGATCAGTACGAGCGGTCCGTCCGTCGATGAACGTCGTCTCGTCGTGCGGCCGGGTCAGCGTCAGGTCCCTGATGTGGTCCCCGGTCGGCCCCCAGGGCACCCGGCCGCAGTTCAGCCAGCCGGGCACCCGCCGGGGGGAGCACTAGCTAACCCCCGATCAACCGCCGCTGAACAGAGCGGGCTTGTCGTCTTCCTGTCGTCTTCTGGCCCCAGCCGCCTCGGAGGTACCATCAGCGCAAAGTGGTGGGCCAACTACGGTCCGGTGAACACATCGGGGGTTGGGAATGGGCCGATCGACCGGCTTACGCGCACCGGTTCGGCTGATTCATCCGCTGAGCGTGGTACGGGAGGAGAAGGACTGGACCTACCAGGACGTTGTCGACATCGTCGCCAAGGCCACCCGCCGGTCGGCCGACCGGCGCAAGGCGTGGAAGTGGGAGCACTGGAGCGTCGAGCCGGACGCGGAGAGCCAAGCAGCCCTCGCCGCCGAACTCGGCGTTCCGATGAAGGAGGTGCACCGGCTCGGCTGGCCCGGCTGGCTGCCGGACGGCGGCCCGGTCCGCACCGGTTTCCCCTGGACCCGCGCGGGGACGCTCCAGTCGTTGGACGACACCTTGGAGCACGCCATGCTCGACCGACGCGGATTCATGAAGCTCGGCGGCGAGGCCCTGACCGCGCTCGCCGGCCAATGGCTCACCCGAGCCCCCGAGCCGGTGGCCGCAGCGCTAGCCGGAGGCCGCATCGACATCCAACTCGCCGCGGACCTGGAGGACGGCCTTCCCCGGATCCGACGTCTGGAGGCCCGCCTCGGGGGACCGCGCGCCCGCCAGCTTCTGGACGCCGAACTCGGCACGGTCACCGGCATCCTCAAGGAGGCGTCCTACTCCGACAAGGTCGGCCAGCGGCTGCTCCGCCTCGGCGCCGAGCTTGCCCGCCTCGCCGGGTGGGCCTCCTTCGACGCCGGACTCCACGCCGCAGCACAGCGGTACTGGGCCGCCGGCTTGCGCGCCGCCCATACCTCCACCGACCGCGCACTGGGCGCCAACATCATCAAGTCGCTCAGCCTCCAGTGCTACGACCACGGCCTCTACGCTGACTCGCTCTCGCTCGCTGAGGCTGCCGTCGAGGGAGCCGGTGAGGTCACCCCCCGGACCTTGGCCATGCTGCTGCTACGGCAAGCCCGTGCGGCAGCGGCCTGCGGAGACCACGCCGAGTGCGATCGGCTGCTGTCCGCAGCCGAGACACAGATGGCCCACGCCGACAGCAGCGACGACGATCCTGACTGGACCAACTACTTCGACGCTGCGGAGTTCCACGCCCAAACCGCCACCTGCCACGCCGACCTCCGCCGCCCGCGACTCGCCCAGCGCCACTACGGCACCGCGCTGGCCCTCATGCCAGCCGCCAAACGCCGCGACCTGGCCACCTACACCATCCAGAACGCCCGGACGCACACCACGCTCGGCGATGCCGACCACGCCGTCCACCTCCTGGAGACGGCCATCCCGATGATCACCTCTGCACCATCTCATCGGAACGCCGCCCGCGCTGCCGCCGCGCGTGCCGAACTTCCGCTCACCCCCAAGGACCCGAAAGTCCAGCGCCTCGATCAACTGCTCGCCACACTGGTCGCATGACCACACAACCCGTCTCCCGCGTCGCGCTCGTCTCCGGCGGAAACCGCGGCTTGGGCCTCGCCGTCGCCACCCGCCTCGCCGAACAGGGCATGCAGGTCGTCCTCGGCGTGCGCGACCGCCTCGCCGGCCGGGAGGCGGAAGAAGCCCTTGGCCGCAAGCGGCTGTTCGTCCACTCGCACGAACTGGACGTCACCGACCCGGCCAGCGTCGCCCGCTGCATCGCCGACGTTGCCGCTCCGCTCGGACGCCTGGACGTGCTGGTCAACAACGCCGCAGTTGCCGTCGACCGCGGTCAGGCCGCTGCCGCGCCGGACTTCGAGCGCGTCCGGGCCACCCTGGACACCAACCTGCTCGGTGCCTGGCGGCTTGCCGCCGCAGCTGCTCAGGAGATGCGGAAGAACGGCTATGGCCGCATCGTCAACATCACCAGCCACCTCGGCTCACAGAGCAACATGGGTACCGGAAACGTGAGTTACCGGGTCTCCAAGGCCGGCCTCAACGCCCTCACCCAGATCCTCGCCGCCGAACTCCACGGGACTGGAATCCTGGTCAACGCCGTGTCTCCCGGACGCATGGCGACCCGCATGGCCTACGGCGAGACCGACCGTACCCCGGAGGACGCCGCCGACACACCCGTCTGGCTCGCCACCCTCCCCGACGACGGCCCCACCGGCGGCCTCTTCTACGAGCGCAAGCCCCTCGACTGGTGAGCACCACCCGGATCGACCGTCACGTGAGTCGACGAGTCGGTCACCGCGTGGATGAACCTCACCACATCCGCCGCGGTGTAGCCGAGCAGCTCAGCCCGGTGGACTGCGAGCAACAGCAGCTGCGCCACCGACTCAGCCCCGTAGCCGTTGAGGCCGTCGCAGAACCACTCGTGGGGCTTCTCCACCCCAACGTCGTTCAGCACAAAACCGTGGCTTCGACGGACCTCGCGAGCAACCTGACCGATCGCGTCGAGCAGGTGCTCGCCCTCGCGCTCACACACGAGACGGCTACCCTTCTCATCTGCGACACATCCGGCCGGGAGAACCCCAGTCAGGACGAGACTCCTCGCTGGCTGGTGGTGGTCGTCGAGCCCGAGTTCGAAAGAGTGCAGCACATCAACTCCGTTTCCGCACATGACCCTAGCGAGCCAGGCCGCAGCTCACTATCGCTCGGCAGGGTGATGTGTGGCGACGAAGCGATTCAGTCCCCCTGAAGAGCGCGGATCAGCCGGGCGGCCTCCCGGTGCGCCAGCCCCATTCGCGGGTCGTCGTTCGGACCAGCGTGCCGTCCGACGATCTTCGCCAGCACGAACAGCTGCATCACCATCCCGGCGCGGCTCTCAAGGTCTGCCCGGCGCTCCCTGCGTACCCGGTCCGCGAGCGCCGGTACGGCGAGGGAGGCAGCGTACAGCGACGCCGAGTCGAGTCCGCGAGGCGCCATCCCCCAGTCCTCCCAGTCGAACATGCAGAACGCACGAGGGCCCGTGATGTTCGCCCAGTTCAGATCGGCATGAGCAGGACACCACTGGTCCACCCGAGTTTCGTGTGCTCCGGGAAAGGCGGCCTTGATGGTGGCGTCGACCAGCTGCTGCGTGATCTGTTCGGTGTCCGGGGTCGCCACGCGGGCCGTTCGTTGAAGGGCCAGCTCTGCCAGCGAGGCGTTCAGCGAGCGCCACCAATCGTCCGGTAGCTCCGGGTCGACGGCCGTCACGGCGGCTCCGACCGGGAGTTCGGGCAGCAGCGAGGTCTCGTCCGCGTGCCAGATCGCCCGGTCGTCCGGGTCCTGCCATGTCGTCGACCCGTACCAGCGTGGCATCGCCACGCCGGCCAACGCCGCTGTGGCTGCGAATCCACCCCAGCCCTGTTCCCGCGCCCGTGCCCACGGACGGCGCTCGACCCGGGCCCAGGTGCCGCGGTCGGTGCCGGCTCCGACCGTCCGGCGCTTGCGTACCACGCTTCGCCGGTCCAGCCTCGTGCCGAGGCGCTGCTCCACCTGGTCCAAGACGTGATCGACGGGCTCCTGCCGAAGGTCCATGGTCTACCGGACGAGGCCGGCGTCGGTGCTCTGCGGCGGGGTGATACCGGTCAGCTCACGTGCCCGCTCGGCGAGGAGCGGGGCGAGTTCAGGGTAGTACCCGCGGTCAACGGCCTGGAGCATCTCCGCAATGGCGATGAGCTGCCCCACGCGGCCGGCCGGGGTGTCGAGGATGTCGGCGAACTCCGTACGGATACGGTCCGCGACGGCGGGCACGAGGAGGCTGCTGACCCACAGGACCGCCGGGTCGTAGCCCACCGGCACCTGACCCCAGCGTTCCCAGTCGAGGATCTTGAGCGGCTGGGCGGTCAGGTTGGCCCACTGGAGATCACCGTGCCCGGTGGTCCGCTCGACGTCGGCCGGGGCTGGGATGCCGAGGTACTTCGGGAAGACCTCGTCAACCCACGTCTGGCGCAGCGTGAGCTTCGTGCTTGGTGCTTCCGCGATGCCGGCCAGCGCGTTCCGTAGCCCGGTCCACCAGCTGTCGTCCAGGCCGGGGTCGGCGCGGAGGTCCGGGGTCGAGGAGATCGCGGAACCTACCAGGTCGAAGACGTCGGCCTGGTAGAACCAGTTGGCCTCCGTCCAGTCCACGGTGTCGTGGAGCCGGGGGCGCGGGACGGAGACGGGTACGAGCTGGTCAGCGCCGAGGGCGCCCTGGCCTGTCGGCCGGGGCGCCCTGCGGCGGCTGCTTCTGGAGACCCGGAGCCAGACGTTCTCGGCCCGGCGGCCGACCGTGGTTCCGGAGGTGCCGAAGACCGACGGTCCGGTGCACACCAGGCCGAGGAATCCGGCGGCCTTTTGATGGGCTGCCGTCAGGTCGTGCCGGGTGTCGTCATTCAGCTGAAAGGACATCGAGCACCGTCCGGAGTCGTGCGCCGGGGATCGGCTGGGCGAGAGCGTCTCGGGCATCCTCCCAGTGCTGGAGGGTGCTGGTCGAGGTGAGGACGACGTCCAGGGCGGGGCAGGCACCGATGAGCTGGAACGCGGCGTTGTGCGAGGTCGATCCCGGCTGGATGAGGTTCACCAGTTCGGGTGTCATCAGACCCGGCAGTTCACCTCCGTGCAGCGGTGCGGAGGCGAACGTCATGATCCCGGCATCGCGCGCGTGAACGAGCGGCCCACCTCCGTCGAGGGCCTGAGTGATGGGCTCGGCCATGACGAGGCTGACCGGCAGCTGGACGCCGGCGAGACGGTGGTTCGCCGACTCGGCCGCCTCGGCGGCCAGGGCGATCAGTTCGGCGACGGTGAACGCCTGGTTGGTGAAGCCGGCCCAGGTGGCGACGCCGTACCCCCCGATACGGCTGGCCTGCGCGAACTCCTCCAGCACGGCGAACGCGGCGCGGAGGTTGTGGTGCAGCTGCTGCCGGTCATGGGCGGACCGTTCGGGGTTGTGGACGAAGACGATGTCGGCACGACCGAGGGCGGCGAGCGATTCCTCGGTCTGGGCGCGGACGTCGGCAGGGGCGAGGCTGTGGTGGCCGTCCGGGTTGAAGCCGGTCTTCGTCGTCACCTTGGCGGTCGGGTGCTCGGCGAGGATCGGGGCCAGGTCGTGGTGTGCCCGGCCGTGGCCGTAGTTGGGGGCGGTGTCGATCCACTTCGCCCCGGCGGCGAGGGCAGTGCGCGCCGCTTCGCCAGCGGCGCGCACCCGGTAGGTCCCCAGGCCGAGTTCCGGGCTCATTGGCCGACCCCGACCACGGCGAGGGCCTGGCCCTGGACGAGTACGGTGAGGACGCTGGCCACGTCCTTGACCTCCAGGCCGGAGGCTTCGGCGAGTTCCCCGATGCTGACCGGGTCGCCGGTCAGCAGGGCCTGCAGGGCGGGTTCGACCCGCTCGGAGAAGTCCCATGCGGTTCCGACGGCAGACAGGGTGACGGTCCGGGCGGTGGGGTCGCTGGTGAGTTCGGCGCGTGGGGAGGTGATCCGCACCTTGATCTCCGGCTCCGCGGGGACGGTGTCCACGAAGGGCAGGGACGGGGCCGGTCGGCCGAAGTGGGTGGTGCCGGAGGCCGTGGCCCAGCGGTCGATCAGGTCGGGGTCCGACAGTGCGGCGAGCATCGCAGCCCTCAGATCGGCCAGGTACCCGGCCTTCTCGTCCGCTCCGGCGTGGAGCGGCACGTCCTTCCGCACGGCGGGGCTCTCGTGCAGCTCGTCCACCAGCCAGCCCAGGAGCGTGGCGCCGGTCTGAGCGACGAGTCCGAAGGTGAGGTGCAGCGACTCGCTGCCCTGGTCAGCAGTGACGCTGTGCCACCAGCCGCGCGGCAGGTACAGGACGTCACCTGGGTGGAGGACGACATCCGCGACGGGCTCGCCCTCGGGTTCCTCCGGTGAGTCGACGTCGCGGAAGGTCGGGGCTTGCCGGGTCGGCTCCCACAGCCGCCAGCGCTTCGCCCCGTACTGCTGGACCACGATCACGTCGTGATCGTCCCAGTGCCGGCCGAAGCCCTCCTTCTCCGTCCAGGAAGCGTAGAGGTTGGTCTGCACGGGCGTGCCGATGAGGCGCTCCAACGCCTCGGCGGCGGCGCGGATCGGCGGGTGGATCTCGTCGATCGCGTCCACCACGAGCGAGGCACCCTCGGCGAGCTGAGTGTGCAGCTGCGCGGGGTGCAGCCGGTTCCAGGTCACCCCGCGCCGATTGGTCGCCGGCGTCGAGTACCGGCCGACGGGAACGGTCTGCCCGTCCATCGACAGCCGCAGCCGCGGCGGGTCGATGCGGTGGGTGGCGAGGATGGTGTTCAGATCGTCCCAAGACAAGAGGGGAGCGGTGTCAGCACCCTCAGCGGGAATCACGGTGTAGGAGCGGTGGAGCGCCTGGGTGAGGAACTGGTCCCCACCCAGGCGCGCCGCCCACGAGGCGGTCTCATGCATCGTGGGCGGTCTCTCAGGTGTCGTTCTGGTCGGACTTGCCGCCCGTGTTGTCGGACGGCACGTCGGCCCGCGAACGCGCGGCCCGGATGTTGCGGACGCCGATCAGCAGGCCGCCCTCCTCCTCCGGCTGGACCGAGAGTGCGGTGCTCTCCATCGGATCTCCTCTCCCCTTGGCGCTGTTCGGTCCTCCGGGGTTTCGGAGGAAGTCGCAGCGGGTGAGCGGCCAAGTCTTCCGAGTAGTGACTGACAGGGCCATGGCGTCCGGCTGTCATCTGGCGACCGGATTCGCACACGGGTGTCATCGAGGTGTCATCTTCGCCACGATCACGGCCGTGAGCTGTGGTTCCTTGGCCTGAACACTCCGGCGGGGTGGCCAGCGGGCACCGGTTCTGGGCAGGATGCCGGGCATGGAAATCTTGGTGGTCGGCGGAGGCTGGTTTCTGGGCAAGGCCGTGGTGGAGGAGGCGCTCGGACGCGGCTGGGGTGTGACGACGTTCAACAGGGGGCGGTCGGGAGTCGTCCTGCCCGGCATTCGGCAGGTGCTGGGAGACCGGACGTCGGTCGAGGACTTGGCCCGGCTGGCTGCACAGGGTCCGTGGGACGCGGTGATCGACACCTCGGCCGGCGAGCAGCCTCCGAAGGTAGTGCTCGCGGGAGCGAGGGCGCTGGAGAGCGCCACCGACCGCTACGTCTACGTCTCGACGGTGTCGGTATACGCAGGGTGGCCGGACCACCCGCTGAAGGTCGGCGAACCCCTCATGGACGGGCCCGCCGACGCCGGGAGCGACTACGGCCGGAACCCGGAGGGTTGGCTGGGCCCCGATCTCCACTACGGCCGTCAGAAGGCCGGCGGCGAGCGGGCGGTGGTCGAGACCTTCAGCTCCGACCGGTCGTGGCTGCTTCGGCCTGGGGTGATCCTTGGCCCGGGCGAGTACGTCGGTCGGCTCCCGTGGTGGCTTCGGCGGGCCGAGCAGGGCGGCGAGATTCTCGCCCCCGGCAGTGCCGGCAAGACCATCCAGCCGGTCGACGTGCGCGATGTCGCACGCTTCGCAGTCGATGTCGCCGAGCGGCCCAGCGGCGGGGTCCACAACGTGACCGCGCCGATCGGTCGGGACACGATGGGTAGCTTCCTCAAGGCGTGCCTGGACGTGACGGGAAACCGCGGTGAACTGCGCTGGGTGCCGGACGGGGTGCTGCTGGAACACGAGGTGCGGCAGTGGACGGAGCTGCCGTTGTGGCGGACCAACGAGGGCGTCTGGCTGGTTGACTCCGAACCCGCCTACGCGGCCGGATTCACCTGCCGCCCTCTGGAGGAGACGGTGCGGGACACCTGGGAGTGGCTCCAGGCCGGCAACGCGCCGGTCCCGCATCCCCGCGCGTCTGCCCACGGAATCGAGCCCGGGCGGGAACGGCAGATCCTGGCCGCCGTCAACGCTCGGCACTGAGGGTTGGTATGGGTAGGCGGATCGAGAGGCCCGCCCACCCATACCAACGGAGGTGACCTACTCGATCGCCAGCCGCGGGACGCTGCCGCCGACCTGCCTCGGGGCAGCGACCCGTGTGTAGTCCTCGAGCGCCTCCTTGAGGGCGATGGCGCCGGGCGAGGTCCTGACGGGCTCGGTGGTGAGCAGCCGGCCGACGTGGGCGATTCGTTCGACCAAGCCCGCAGCGCGGCGCTCGGGGGCGAGGGCCCTGATGGGCTCCAGCACCTCGGCGGCTTCGTCCAGTTCGCTGCCGAGAATCAGCGCTGCTGCGAGATCCGCGCGAGCCTCCGCCTCGATCCGGGGAAGCCGCTGGGCCTCGGGCAGGGCGGCCTGCAGCTCCAGCACGCGCCGAGCGTGCTCCTGAGCACCAGCTCCATCGCGCAGGAGCAGGAACGTCGTGCCGTGCGAGCGCGAGATCCGCTCCGGGCCGTGGAGGAACTCCCCGGCTACCTCGTCGTGGAGGTCGTCCACCTCTGCGGTGTCGAGGTCGAGTGCACGCTCGACTGCGGCCGTCGCCCGCTGCCGGTCGCCGAGGTGGCCGTAGGCCCTGGCCTCGATGGCGGCGATGCGGGTCCGGCCGGCCGCGCCGACGCCGGTGAAAGATTTGGCTTGGTGCACGAAACGGATCGCCTCGCTGGAGCGGCCCTCCCAGTAGGCGAGCATGCCGAGCGTGCCAGCCGCGAAGGCGGCCAGGGGGTTGAAGCGGGTGGCTTCGGCGTACATACCGGCGGACCGGGCAAGCCGGGTCGCTTCACCCAGGGAGCCGAGGTCGAATGCCGTCATGGCGAGCAGGGCCGTCGTCTGGCCGATCGCGATCAGCAGTTGCTGCCTCTGCTCGGGGATGTGGGTGCGGTCCAGGAGCTCCTCGGCATCTGCCCGAAGCTGCCGGGCTTCCCGGAGCACGTCGAACGGCGGCCGGTTGTTGTAGGTACGGGCGAGTCGGCGCACGTCTTCCTGAACCTGTTCTATGGACAGGTCGGAGAGGAAGGCGGACGCAACGGAAGCGGCGTGGTCGGATGCTTCGCGTGCGGTCATCGCGAGTTCTCTTTCAAGGTCTTGCCGGGATAGTGCGGTCGGGTCTCCCTCTCGGGGCGGGGCGAGGAGCTCGGCGATCGTCCTGTTGTCGAACAGGTGCTGGATCGTCTGGACGAACACCCCTGTCGGCCGGCTGACCGTCCCCGCTACCCAGCGCCGGAACGTCGCCTCCGACATGTCCAGGTTGCGGAACCGCGGGTCCTTGAGGTTGCGCGCCATCTCGTTCCCGGCGCTCCTGAATTCCCTTTGGAAGTCCGGAAATTCCCATCCCGCCTTCTCGATCAGAGCACCCAGTAGCGTCTTGTTCGCCATTTCGCGGCCTCCGCCCCCGTGGTCTCAACCTGGCCCAGCCGCAACCTGCGCGGGGAGAGCCTGGCTCAAGCAATACCCGACAAGGAGCCTCCCCATAGCGAGATCTGACGAGATGACTCCTGGATGACGTGTTGCTGACTTCGCCATGCGACAGATGACACCTGGCTGTCGTGGCGCTGTTCCGGCCGGGGCGAGACAGTGAGTCGCCGATCACTGAACCGCAGTTTGCGAGGTGATCTGGTCAGCCCCCTCTGCCTGCTCGACCGAGGGTGCATCCGACTACCCGCTGGCCGTCTTGCCCACGGCTTCGGTCCTCCGGTCAGGCGGGGACGGCAATCAACAGACCGCGAAGGGGGAAACAGGTCATGCCATCAGCGCCTACGGCTGCCGATCAGCTCGTGCAACACCCCGCTGGTCACGACGGTGAACTGCGCTCTGCAGTGGAGGAGTTGCGACAGGGGCAGTGGTGGTCGACGCGAACGCTTCTGGCCCGCTCTTGGGGTGACCCCGGCTTGTGGGCGTCGCGCACCCAGGTCCTCGGCGCGGTGGCCGGCCACAACGACGTCCTGCGCCACTGGGGCGCCGAGGAACCCGCCGCGTTCGGCCTGACGACGCTGCATACCCGCGTTGCCGTCGACCAGGCGCTGCTGGTCGGCCAACGGCGGCCGGACTCCCGGGACGCCGTAGCGCTCGAAGGCGGTGCTCGGCAGTGGTGCTGGCTGGCGGCTTCGGTCCTCGGGGGCGATCCCGTGCCGTGGCTCGGGCTGCTCACCCTCGCGCAGCTGGACCTCGGGCAGGCGCTTCTCGAACACAAGGTCCCGGCTCCGGACAGGATGCTCCCGCCCGGTCCGTGGGGGCTGTTCGACCAGGCCCGCCGGACCGACCCGTGGGGTCGGGAGGCGTTCCATCGGATGCTCCGCTTCTGGCTGGCCCGTAACGAGGTTGGCCCGGCTACCGAGTTCCTGGCCACGTATCTGCCCAGCGCGCCGGGCGGTTCCGCCCTCCACGCGCTGCCGCTGTACCTGTATGTCGACCGCTATCGCCACGCCGAACGTAAGGAGGCCGTCCAGCTGCAGTGGACGGACGACGAGGCGGTCCGCGACACAGTGCTACGCGCCTTCGGGCACTGGCAGGCCGCGCTCGGGCAGGGCAGCCGGTGGCCGGTGGCGGACGAGAGCCACCTCGCCCACGCCCTCTGGGCCAGTCGCCAACGCCCGGAGGCCGCGGAGGTCTTCTCTGCGATGGCCCCGTTCATCTCCTCGCAGCCCTGGCAGAGCCTGGCGGACCGACCCGGTGACCTGCTGCGGCAGGCAATGGCCCAGTCCTACGCCGTCGCCGGCTGACCGCCACCGACCCGTCTTCCGCCCGGCCCCGCGCCGGGCCCGATATCCGACTTCCCCTGGGGGTTTCGCCATGTCCTGGCCTCAGCGCACCGCGTCCGAACCCGAGGACCAGCATCTTCGGTCACTTGGCTACGAGCCCGAACTCGTCCGCAGGATGGGCGGGTTCGGCAACTTTGCGGTCAGCTTTTCCGTGATCAGCGTGCTCAGCGGCGGTATGACCCTGTTCGGGTTCGGGCTGGTGACCGGTGGCCCGGTCGTGATGACGTGGGGCTGGGTTGCCGTCGGCCTGGCCGTCTTGCTGGTCGGCGCGGCGCTCGCCGAGGTCACCAGCGCCTACCCAACCTCGGGCGGCCTCTACTACATGGCCCAGCGGCTCGGCGGTCCGCGGTGGGGCTGGACGACCGGGTGGTTGAACCTCCTCGGGCTGCTCGGCGGGATCGCTGGCATCGACTACGGCGCGGCCTCGTTCATCGCCGCGTTCGCCGGGCTGCAGTGGGGTGTCGCCCCGACGCCGGGCCTGATCCTGACGATCTTCGCGGGCGTCCTGCTGCTGCACGCTCTGCTGAACGTCTTTGGGGTCCGCGTCGTGAGCCTTTTCAACGCCGTCTCGGTGTGGTGGCACTTGCTGGGCGTCGCCCTGATCGTCGGCGTGCTCACCGTCATCCCCTCCAATCACCAGTCCCTGTCCTGGGTGTTCACGCACTTCGAGAACGGAACCGGCTGGACGAGCCCCCTCTACGCCAGCGCCGTCGGCCTGCTGCTGGGCGGCTACACGTTCTGCGGCTACGACGCCTCCGCGCACCTGTCGGAGGAGACGAAGGACGCCAGGGTCGCCGCGCCGCGCGGCATCATCCGCTCGATCTGGGTCTCCCTGCTCGCGGGGTTCGTGCTGCTGGCCGGCCTGCTGTTCGCCGTCCAGGACTACGCCGGCGTGTCCGCCGCCGCCGTGCCGCCCGCCCAGATCTTCCTGGACGCGGTCGGGGCGACCGGCGCGAAGCTGCTGCTGCTCGTCGTCATCGGGGCTCAGCTGTTCTGCGGCAGCGCGGAGACCACCGCCGCGTCGCGGATGATCTACGCCTTCTCGCGGGACGGTGCGCTGCCCGGCTCGGCGACGTGGCGCCGGGTCTCGGCCGGCGGCGTTCCGGTGCCCGCGGTGTGGCTGGCGGTCTCGGTGGCCTTCGTCCTGGCCGTCCCGTCGCTCTGGTCTCCGGTCGCCTACGGCGCGGTGACGGCCGTAAACGTCATCGGGATGAACCCCTCGTACATCATCCCCGTCTATCTGCGGCTACGACAGGGTGACCGGTTCGTCCCCGGACCGTGGAACCTGGGCCGGTGGAGCAGGCCGGTCGGAATCGCCGCCGTCGTGTGGGTGGTGATCCTGACGGTGCTGGTGTGCCTGCCGCAGCGCGCTCCCGTGACCATCGAGACGTTCAACTACGCGCCCGTCACCCTGGCGGTGGTCCTCGTGCTGGCGTGGGTGTGGTGGAAGCTGGCTGGCAACAAGTTCTCCGTGCCGGTGGTGGAGGACCCGCACCTGGCCCGGGTCGAGGCGCAGATCGTATGAGGGCGACGATGCGGGCCGCCCGCTCCCGCGCGGCCAAGTCCCCGACGGGGGTGGTTTCGCCGACCGGGCCGCTGGACCAGCTGATCTCGGCGTTCGGCATCGACACGGTGCTGCTGGCGACGGTCGATGCTCAGGGCCGGCTCAAGGGCAAGGAGCACGACGCGGCCCAGTTGGTGGAGCGGCTGCGGTCGGGGGCGCTGACCTCGGAGATGTGCGGATACCTGCTCGGGACCGACCTTGGCATGACCCCTGCCGTCAGCGGTCCGTTCTCCTGGATGAGCGGTTTCGGCGACGTCGCTCTGCTGCCCGACACCCAGCGGGCCCGGCTGCTGCCGTGGCTGCCGGGCACGGCGCTGGTGCTCGCCGAGCCGATCAGCGGTGGATACCCGCACCCACTGGCTCCCGGCACGGTGCTGGCCGAGCAGCTGCACCGGCTCGCCGGGCTCGGTTTGGTGCCGGCAGTGGGGATCGAGACGGAGTTCGTGCTCTACGAGGGCTCCGCGCGGGACGCGGCGGCCTCCGGCTGGCGGGAGCTCTGCCCCGCAGCCCGGGACAACCGTGACTACGCCCTCGACCAGCCGCCTACGGTGCGGGAGTTCGGACGCCAGCTCCGCCAGGTTCTGGCCACCGCCGGCATGCCGGTCGAGGCCGTCAAGGGCGAAGGCGCCCCCGGTCAGATCGAGGTGACCTTCCCATACGGGGCGGCGGCGGCGGCGTGCGAACAGCACGTGCTGTTCAAGCACGCCGCCCGGACGGTCGCGGAGGATGCCGGTCTGACGGCGTCATTCATGGCGGCGCCGTCCACTGGAGTCGGTTCGGGGATGCACCTGCACGTGTCGCTGGCCGACTTCGGCGACCGGTCGGTGTTGGCCGCCGACCCGCAGGACGGGATCGAGCTGTCGGAGCTGGGCGAGCAGGCGGTGGCCGGGCTGCTGACGGTGCTGCCGGAGGTCGCGCCGCTGTGGGCGCCGTACGTGAACAGCTACAAGCGCCTGCAACCGCACTCCTTCGCGCCGGCCCGGCTCGCCTGGGGCCGGGACAACCGGACATGCGCGGTGCGAGTGGTCGGCCACGGCCGCAGTCTGCGGCTGGAGGTACGGCTGCCGGGCGCGGACGCCAACCCGATGCTCGCCCTGGCCGCCGTGTTCGCCGGCATACGGCACGGCATCGATGCCGGCCTCAAGCCTCCGCCGCCCACCGGCGGCAACGCCTACGAGCAGGGTGACGTGCCGCTGGTGTCGCAGTCGCTGGAGGAGGCCGTCGCCGCCTTCGAGGCCAGCACGCTGGCCGGTGAGCTGCTGGAGGAACGGGTGGTTGCGCACCTGGCCCATGTCGCCCGCATGGACCTGGATCACCACGCCCGTGTGGTCACCGACGCCGAGGTCGAGCGCGGTCTCGTCCAGTCCTGAGCCCCGGGCCGGTCGCGGGTCGAATCCCCTCCCCGAGCTCGGCCCGGACCCAACCCCCACACCGCTTCCCTGTTGGAGAACACCATGGACACCACCACCCAACTCGAGACAACTGTCGACACCACTCCGCCTCCGGCCGTACCGGACCTGCTGGCGGCCGTGCACCTGGTCGACGTCGCCGTCCCCGGCATGGAGGGCCTGGCCCGTTGGCTGGCCGAAGCCGGAGCCGACGTCACTGGCAGCATCCGCGAAGCCGACCAGCACAGCCCCGTCGTCGCCGCGCTCGAAGCGGCGGGCGTCCGGGTCCTCGTCGGGTTCGACGCTGGGCATGTGCGCACCGACCGTACGGCGGTGGTGTGGTCGGGCGTCGTCGCCGGGCCGCACCCCGAGCTGGACCGCGCCCAGGTCCTGCGTCTGCCGATCCTCGGACGTGCCCTCGCACTCAAGGCCATCTGTGTCCAGGCCGGTACCGGGGCGGTGGCCGTGGCGGGCAGTCACAGCACCGCGACCGCGGCAGCCGCCCTCGCGCACGTCCTCGACAACGGGCAGACGGGCTGGGTGCTGAACGCTCCGGCCCGAGACGGTGCCGCTGGGCACGCGGGCGGCGGCAGCCGGATCGTCGTGGACCTGTGCCCGGACGCCGGCAGCCACGAGGCCGCTCCGCACGCTGCCTGGCAGCACCGCCCCGCCCCGCACTTCCTGACGGCCGAGCCCCGCTTCGCCGCCGCGCTGATCCTCGCCACCAGTGCCAACGCCCCGCACTTCGAGGACAACATCGCCGGGCTCGGCGCCGCCGAACGGCTCGCCCGCAACGCGAGCGTGGTCGTCCTGCCGACCTGGGACACCAGCGTAGCGAACCTGCGCGAACGCCTCGGCGACCGTGCGGTGCCCGGTCAGCGAGTGGTCACTGTGGGCACCGACCCCGCCTCCACCGTGTGGATCATGGCGCCGCGCTGGACGGGCGAGGACTTCCGCGTCGTCCTGCGCTACCAGGAGACGGACCACACCTTCGTCCTCCCGGTGGCCGGCCGCCACCACGCGCTGGCGGTGTGCGCGGCCATAGCCACCGCACTGGTCCTCGGCGAGGACCCACAGGCCGTCGCCGAGCGCGCCGCCTCCTTCCGCGGGGTGGAGCGCTCGCTCGCCCCCGTCGGCTCGCATCGCGGCATCACGGTGCTCGAGTCCCGGGCCCGGCATTCGCGCGAGGTCGCCCAGGACGTGGAGGCTGCCCGGATGCTCACCGAGTTCGCCCTGATCGTCGTCCTGGAGCCGGACGGCATCGCCCGCACCAGCGCGCACGCGGCCGAACTCGGTGCAGCGCTCAAGGGCGTGGACCATGCGCTGCTGCTGCCGGTCAGCACCACGCTGGTCCACCACTCCGTGCCCGACCCGCTGGACGCCGTCGAGCAGGCCGCCCGCCGCATGCTCGGCGACGGCAAGGTCAACCGCGCCCGCTCGGGACCGTGCGAGCCCGGCCCCGAGCAGCAGATCGGCGAGCTGGCCGCCGAGGGCGACCTGGTGCTGGTCGTCGGCACCGGGCAGGCCGAACGGTTCGGGGCCCGTCTGCTGTTCCACCTGGCGGCACCGGCTACGCCGATCCCGCAGCACCTGTGAGCCGCCCGAACTGCCCTGTTGGAGAAGCCGCTGTGCCCACCGCGCCCTTGCCCGCCCTTGCCGCCGCCGAGCGTCGGCTGGTCGTCCTGGCCTCCGCCGGAGCCAGCTTCGAGCAGATCGCTGCCGACCCCGAGACGCGGCTTCGGCTGGACGACGTCCGAAGCGCGATCGAGGCGGTCCTAGTCACGACCGGAACCCGCACCGTGCTCCAGCTCGCGGGCTGGGCCACCGCCCACCGGATCGTCACCCAGCCCGTGCACCCCAGCGGAGCACTGACCATCAAGCCCTCCCTTGCCCCTCGGCTGTCGCAGATCCTTCGCGGCTGGGCAGGCGGTCGCAGTACCCCGGAGCTGACCGCCGATTTCGGCATCTCCCCGACGACGATGCGCACCTACACCAAAACTCTCCTCACCACGTTGAACGTCGACTCCCAACCCCAGGCCATCGTCGTCGGGGTCCTCGCCGGCTTGGTGCTGCTGAGCGACATCGACCCCGCGTGGCCGGCGGAACCGCTCGCCCGCACCGCCGAGAGCGCGGCACCGTGAGCGCCCGGCCGAAACCCGGGCGGATTGTTCTCGGCGTGCTGTGCTTCCTGCTCGGCGTACTCGTCGGCGGCTGCGCGATCTACCTGCTGGAGCACATCGCCGAGATCGGCCAGCCCATCTACCTCGGCATCTTCGCCGCAGCCGCCCTGACCACCCTCGGCGTCGCCGACCGTCTGGTCAACCACCGCACGCCCTCGCAAGACTCCCGCCGCTCCGGCACCCGCCGGTCCGGCTGAGCTTCACCCCATGGCGGCCGTTCGGGCCAGGGCCGCACCCCTTCGACCACAGAGAGCCGATGTCCTCACCACCCATCCACCGCCGGGGCACCGGACCCGGCGGTGCCCTCACCACCGCGTCCCTGCGCTACATCGAGGCGCCGGAGCCGTTCGAGCCGGACACCCTGCCGTCGGTCTTCCTCGCCGGGGCGACCATCGGCTGCCCGGACTGGCAATGGGAGGCGGTCGGCCTGCTGGCGAGCGCCGGCTTCGAGGGCACCGTCCTCAACCCGCGCCCCTCCCGTAACCCCGCCACCGACCCCTACGCCGTCTGGGCGCCGTTCGGCTGGCAGGACCGCAACATCCGCCGCACCAGCGCCGTCCTGTTCTGGAACCCGATCGGCCACGTGCGTGTGCACGACTGCTACGAGGCCGGCCTGTTCTCCCCGTACGGCGGGGCGGTGGTCGTCGGCTGCGACCCGGCCGACCCCGTCCAGCAGGCCAACCGCGTCTTGCTCGCGCACCTCATGCCGTGGCTACCCGTTGCTGACTCCCTCGCCGGCACCGTCACCGCAGCCCTCGCCGCGGTCACCACCCCCGCCGCCGTCCGCGGCTGACCACCACTTCTCCCGCCCATGTCAGGACGTTCATGCTCCACGCCCCTGCTCCGTTCCGGATCGAGGACCTCGCCCTCCTCGGCAACACGCGCTCCGCTGCCCTGGTCCGCCCGGACGGCGCCATCAACTGGGCCTGTATGCCCGACTTCGACTCCCCGGCCGTCGTCGCCTCGATGCTCGGCGGAGAGGAGCACGGCTTCTGGCGCGTAGGCCCGGCCGTCTACGACGGTTCCCCGCCACCGGCCGCCGACCGGCGCCAGTACCTGGGCGACACCATGGTCCTGCGCCAGGAGTGGGACACCGACACCGGCACCCTCGCGATCACCGACTTCATGCCCGCCCCCGACGTCACCGACAACGCCGAACCGCAGATCATCCGGATAGTCGAGTGCGTCAGCGGCGTGGTGCGCGTCGCCTCTGTCTTCCGCCCTCGCACCGACTACGGCGCCACGCTGCCGACCATCCAGCGCTTCAACCACGGCATCCCGCGCCTGTCGGCGACCACCTACCCGCACTCGTACTGGCTAGACGGCCCCTCTCACACCGTCAACCACGACGGGATGTGCCGAGCCGACCTCTCCCTCCATGCCCGCCAGAGCATCGCGCTCTCACTCACCTGGAAGCCCTCCAACAGGCCCGCGCCCATCCCATCGGATGCCTTCGCCGAGCTGGACGCGACCGTGGAGTACTGGGAGCAGTGGGCCCGGGGGTGCACCTACCGCGGCCCGTACCGCGATGCCGTGGTGCGCTCCGCCCTCACCCTCAAGGCCATGTGCCACCCAGGCGGTGGCGTGATCGCCGCGCCCACCACTTCCCTGCCCGAGCAACTCGGCGGCGAGCGGCAGTGGGACTACCGGTTCGTGTGGCTGCGCGACAGCGCGCTGGCCATCGCCGCCCTGATCCGGTTGGGACAACTGGAGGAGGCCCGGCGCTGGCGGCGCTGGCTCATCGACACGGTCGCCCCCCAGCACCTCCAGCCGATCTACCGCATCAACGGCGACACCGACCTGGACGAGGAAGTCCTGCACCACCTCGGCGGATACGAGGGCTCCCAGCCGGTGCGGATCGGCAACGGCGCCGCCGGCCAGCTGCAACTCGACGTCTTCGGCGAACTCGCCGACACCCTGCTGCTCGCAGAGGACGCGGGACTGCCGGCGGACCCGCAGATCGACGCCCTGCTCCTCGCCCTGATCACGCAGGTCGAGCTGCGCTGGAAGGAGCCGGACGAGGGTATCTGGGAAATCCGCGGCAAGGCACGGCACTTCACCCACTCCAAGGTCATGTGCTGGGTCGCCGTGGACCGCACCGTGCGGCTGCTGGAGCGCCGCACCACCACCGATCCCGCCGTCCTGGTCCGCCTCGCCGAACTGCGCGACGAGATCCACCACGACGTCTGCACCCAAGGCGTCGACCCCGAGCGCGGGGTCTTCACTCAGTACTACGGCGGCCAGGACCTCGACGCCTCCCTGCTGCTCATCTCCCAGGTCGGCCTCCTGCCCCCCGACGACAAGCGTGTCATCGCCACGATCGAGGCCATCCGACACGAACTCACCGAACACGGCCTGGTGCTGCGGTATGCCACCCACGAGGCGTCCGACACTAACGTCGACGGCCTTGCCGGCCACGAAGGCGCCTTCCTGGCCTGCTCGTTCTGGCTCGCCGAGGGCCTCGTGGCCATCGGCCGCACCACCGAAGCCCGTCAGCTGTTCGACCGGATACTCGCTCTGCGCAGCGACCTAGGCCTGCTCGCCGAGGAGTACGACCCCCTCGCCGGGCGCCAGCTCGGGAACTTCCCGCAGGCGTTCTCGCACTGGAGCATGGTCGATGCCGCCGTCCGCCTCGCCATCAGGCCCCGATCTCGGCGGGCCGCACCGCCCCGCCCCCGTGGGGCCGTCGAGCAGGCGGCACCGGCCGCCGTGGTCGCGTAGTGGGCGGGGACGAGGTGCGCAACACCGTCGACAGCTCCTCGGTCGCCACCGCTGTCCAGGCCGGGCACATCACCGGCGGCGTACACCTCCACCAGGTCCCGCCCGCTCTGTCGACCCCGATGCCGCGCCAACTCGCCTCCGTCCCGGCCGTGTTCACTGACCGGGAGGAGGTCCTGCTGTCCCTGGGCGCCGTCCTCGGCCGAGCTTCCGCAGGCGAAACAGCGCCCGTCGTGGTGATCACCGGCCCGGACGGCGTCGGCAAGCGGGCACTCGCCACGAAGCTGGGCCACCAGATCGCAGACCGGTACCCGGATGGCCAGCTGGTGGCCCGGCTTCGCGCTGGTTCCCCGGGCGGCCCCGCCACGGCCGCCGAGGTCGCGAGATCACTGTTACGCTCTCTCGGCCTCGGTGACCACGCCCCGCTTCCCTGGGCCGAACAGGACCTACTCGGTCTTTGGCGCAGCGAGACCGCCCGACGGCGCGTGCTGGTGGTGCTGGAGGACGCATCCGACGCCGGGCAGGTGCTGCCGCTGATTCCGGCGGCACCGGGCTGCCTGCTAGTGGTCACCTGCCGCGACCCGCTGCCGGCCTTGCTGGCCCACGGCGCCCTGCACCACCGCCTCGAACCGCTCACGGCCGAGCACGGCCTGCGACTGCTGTCGCGGATCGTCGGCGAGGAACGCACCGGGCGCGACCCGGACGGGGCGGCGGCCCTCGTCGAGTTCCACGGGAGGATGCCACTGGCCATCGCGCTCGCCGCCGCCGACCTCGTCCTCCAGCCGGCCCTACCGCTGCGCGCCGGCCTACCCGCGCCCTCCTCGTCAGGGGCAACCCGATCGGACAACCCCGTGCGCGACGCCGTCGACACCGCCCTTGCCCACCTGTCGCCGCACGAGGCCGGCTTCTTGCGCCGACTCGCTCTGGTCCCAGCGACGGACCTCGACCTAGCCTCCAGCGCCGCCGCGACCGGCACCACCCGAGCCCAGGCCCGCGTGCTCCTCACCGAGCTGGCCGCCCGGGGCTTGCTCGACACCGCCCACCGTGCCGCCGTCCGCGGCGACCTCTACACGCTCCGGCCCGCTGTCCGCAGCGCCGCCATCGGCGTCGGAGCACCGGCGAGGCTGGCCGCCGAAGAAGCCTGCATCGGCTACCTCACCCACCTGCTCCAGGCTGCCCGCGCCTGCGCCCAGCTCCTCACCCCGCACCACCACGTCCTGCCCCGGCCGCTTCTGAGGCGTCCGGTTGAGCCGGTCCGCTTCACCAGCCGGCACGAGGCCCTCGCCTGGCTGGAGGCCATCGCCCCTGCTGTCGGTCCGGCCATGATCACCGCCGTCGACTCGGGCGACCCGGCGGTTGCCTGCGCGCTCGCTTCCGATCTCTGGCCTCTCTTCCACTACTACCGCGATGTCTCGATGTGGATCATCGTGTACGAGGCCGGTCTGCGCGCCGCGCTCCGATGGGGCGACCCCATGGCGATCCGCGAGATGTCCTCCACCCTCGCCCTGGGCCTCGTCGCTGCCGAACGCTACTCGGAGGCCACCACCCACTACTCCCGGGCCGCCGCCCTGGCCCGTGTTGCAGGCGACCGTGCCGGCGTCGCCCAGTACACCTCCGGCATCGGGGCGGCCTTCCACGACGCCGGGCTCAACGACGAAGCCCAGACCTTCCTCGGGGATGCCCTCGGGCTCTATGCCGACCTAGACAACCGCCGGGGCGCTGGGCTCGCCGGGATGCTCCTGGGCTCCGCTGCCGCCCGTCAGGGAAACACTGACTTCGCCCTCCCCATCCTGCGCACGGCCCGCGCAGACTTCACCAGGCTCCAGCCTCCCGATCCGCTCAACGCTGCAAGGGCCTTGGCCTACCTCGGCGAGGGCTACTCCCTCGCCGGCCAGCACGATCTCGCTGTCGCCGCGCTCGTCCAGGCTCGGCATGAGTTCGCCGACGTCGGCCACCGCCACTGGATCGCCCGCACCACCGAGTTCCTCGGGCAGGCCACCGAGCGTGCCGGCCAGCCGAACGTCGCACTCGGCTGGTACACCGCCAGCCTCAACCAGTACGCGGGCCTCGCCAGCACGAGAGACGAGAGGCGCCTCAACAGCCGCATCGCCGCGGTGCTTGCCTCGTGACCAGATCCGCCGCGTGCTTCGGGCGCTGCCGCCGACAACGTTTCCTCGACCCTGAGCCCGCCGATACCGCAGTCGTGTTGAACCTCAACATGCCCTCGACCGAAGGAGCTTGATGAGCAGGAAGCCGAAACACGCCGAGGAGGTCTCCGACAGCGAGCAGCTACTGTTCGGCGGGCCGATGCGGTACGACTACGGGTGGGCCAAGCACGAGATGGCCAGCGGGGAGGTCACGTTCTGGGCGGTCGCGCGCCAGATGCCCCGGTTCCTGCGCCTGGCCGGGCGGATGGCTTGGCAGGCCGACCGCCGGGCCTTGATCGTGCTGGTCGGCGCCGAGGTGCTGCGGGGCCTGGCGGCGGCTGCCGCGCTGATCGCGACCAACCGAGCGCTGTCGGCGATCCTGGCGCCCGGCGAAGTCGGGCAGGTTCTGCGCGCCGCGCTCCCGGCGGTCGTCAGCGTCGGGGCTCTGGCCGCGGTCTCCTCGGTCCTATCGGCGCTCTCCGCCTGGGCGGGCGGGCGTCTGGAACCAGCGGTCTTCCGCCGGGCCACCGTCGAGTTCCTCGGCATCGTCAGCCGCTCCGAGCTTGAGGCGATCGAGGACCCCGAGTTTCTCGCGGAGGTCGACAGCGCCCGTTGGGGCGCGATGTCCCTGCAGAACATCATCGGCCAGGCGACCTCCGTCCTGACCGCCGGCCTCTCCCTCGTCTCCGCCGCCGGCGTGCTGTCCGTTCTCCACCCGGCGCTGCTGCCGATGCTGGTGCTGATCACCGTACCGCGTGGCTGGGGAGCCGTGCTCACCGCCCGCCGCCAGTACACCTCCCGCAGGGCTTGGCTCCAGCACTCACGCGCCAGCACCGCGCTGGCGGACATGATGATCCGCCCCTACTCGGCGGCGGAGCAGCGCGTCCATGCCAGCGGCCCGTTTCTGCTCCACCACTACGAGCAGATGGCTGCTTCCGCCGAACAGGAACAAGGCCGCCTCGCCAGCGCCCGCGCCCGCACCGACCTGCTCACCGCGGCCCTCGCCGGCCTCGCCACCAGCGGCGCCTTCGCCCTGCTCGGCTGGCTCGTCGTAGACGGCTCCATCCCACTCGCCGCCGCCGGCACCGCCGTGGTCGCCCTCCGCACCGGGTCAGCGAGCATCGGCGGCCTCGTCTCCCAGGTCAACCGCCTCTACGAGGAGAGCCTCTTCGTCCGTGACCTCGACCAGCTGCGCCGCGACGGCCACCGCAGGGCGATCCCCACCGGCGGGACGCCTCTCCCGGAGCGCCCCGAGACGATCACGGTCGAAGAGGTGACATTCAGTTACCCCGGTCGCGAGGTCCCGGCGCTGGACAAGGTCAGCCTGACCATCCCGCGAGGGAAGGTCGTCGCCCTGGTCGGCCGGAACGGCTCGGGCAAGACCACGCTGGCCAACATCCTGTGCGGCGTCTACCAGCCCCACCATGGCAGGGTGCTGTGGGATGGCGTCGACACCGCCACCGCCGACCGTCACCAGCAGTTCCGCAGCGTTGCCCTGCTCGCGCAGAATTTCCAGCGGTGGATCTTCACCCTACGGGCCAACCTGCTGCTTGGCCGCCCGGAGGTCCCCCTCGGCCAGGAGCACCTGGACGCCGCCGCTGACTCCGCCGACCTCCAGCCGGTGCTCGACGAACTGCCCCGCGGATGGAACACCCTTCTGGCCAAGGGCTTCGAGGGCGGTGTGCAGCTGTCCGGAGGCCAGTGGCAGAAGGTCGCCCTAGCCCGCACCCACCTGCGCCTGACCATCCCCGACCAGGATGGCCGGCTGCCCGCGGTGGTCGTCGTCGACGAGCCCACCTCCGCCCTCGACCCGCAGGCCGAAGTCGCCGCGTTCGAGCAGATCCGCCAACTCACCGACCTCGGCGTCACCGTCGTCCTGATCACCCACAGGCTCGGTGCCACGGCGAAGGCTGACCGCATCTTCGTCCTGGACCACGGCCAGCTCATCGAGGAGGGCACGCACGCCGACCTCATGGCCCGCCAGCCCGCGACCCACTACCGCGAGGCGTACCTGCTTCAGGCCCTCCAGTACGACACCACCGTCCCCGGCCAGACGCGCGGCAGGGACGGCGCCGAGACCCACTGATTGCGATCAGGGTGTTGGCCGAATCAGCTGACACCCGCTTGACTTGGAGGTGCTGATGAAACCGCTGCTGGGCCACGGACCATCCGCAGGCGCCGGGGGACTGCCCCCCGTGGGCTGGCAGGTCGAGACCCTGCCGGCGCTGCGGGCGCTGGCGGCCGACGAGCCCGCCGTACAGAAGCTGGAGGTGTCCGGGTCCGCGTCCGGGGACGGCCGGCTGCTCGACGTCTGGTCCGACTTGGACGTGCTGGTCACAATCGACGGTGATCCGGAGCCGGTCGCCAACCGCCTCGCGCTGGCGGTGCCCGCCGCTCTCGGGCCCCTGTACGCGAGCAGCCGCTCGGGGGACGGCCAGGAGACCGGAGTGCGGCTGGTCTTGGCGGACCTTCGCCGCATCGACCTCACGGTCCGAACTGCTGGCGGCGCCCTGCACCCGCCGACCCGGTGCGGTGCTGCCGACCTGGCTGGAATCGCCGCGGCGTTCCGGTTCGACGCAGTCCTCGCCGCGTTCAAGACCGCGCGCCAAGACCTGCTGATCGGCACTCACCTCGCTCTCCAACTCCCCAGGCACCTCCTGGTCGCCGCCATGATCCTCCGCGACCAGGAGACCGGCACCCACCACCACAGGTACGGCAGCACCGAGTGGAACGTCTGGCCCGAGCGCCTCGGGGCAGTCGCTCCTCCGAGCAACACGCTCACCATCACCGCCTCGATCCGCCACCACGCACACGTCCTGCAGGACCTACTCGCTGTCCACGCACCCGACCTGGCCATCGACGACGACCCGCTGCACCGGTTGCTCGCCGCAGTCGACCGTAGCGCCGAGCGTCATTCAGCGCCCTCGGCCAGGTCCTGACCCACCTGCTCTGGTTCCGGCTCCTCCGGCTCCATCTGTTCCTCGAGAAAGAATCGCATGACGACCATCGACGTCCTCAACAAGGCCGGGCAGTCCGGCGCACCGTACGTGACACCGCTTCGCGCCACCTTGGAGAGGGTCGGCCCACAGGTAACCGCGCTGACGGGGCTGCCGCTTCCGCCTGTGGTCCGGGTGCGGCTGATGACCGTGCCGGACAGCGTGCTCGCGACCAGCGTCTCCCTGCAGCGTGCCCTTCGTGAGGCGGCGCCCACGGTGGAGGGGGCAACCGACGAGCTTGTCTCGCGGCTGCACCGCCAGGCCACGGATGCCACCAGGGACGTGGAGACGGCGCTGTGGCCGCGCACCCTCGGCAAGGTCATCTACGGCCCCGCCGGCACACCGCCGGAGATCGTCGTCACGCCAGCGTCGTACGACGAGGCCCGTGTCACCGAGCCCCTGATGTCCGTCGCCATGGCCAACAAGCTCGTCTCGCTGGCCGCCGTCGCCCTCCGGCCGACCCTGCTCGCCGATGCGGCCCGCATCAACCTGCTAGCGGCCCTGCGGCGTCGGGCCCCGGCCGACCAGCCCCGGCCGACACATGTGGTCGAAGGCTACGCCCAGCTGATCAGCCAGAGGATCGCCGAGGGCCTGACGGACGGCATCGCCCTGGAGCGCGGGCCGGGCGATCCGGAGCCCTCGGGGGCATTCCGAGTCGCCGAGCAGCTCCGTGAACTGGCCCCGTACAAACAGGCCACCGCCGTCGCGGAGCAGGCGAAGCCGTTCGTCGAGGCGGTCGTCCAGGCGGGCGGACCTGATCTGGTCAAGCGAGTGCTGCTGGATGACCTCCTGTGGCCGGCGTCCACGGACCTGGCTTCCCCAGCGCAGTGGATCGCCCGCCACGTCGCCCGCGGTGGCGCCCGCTGACCGTCCGGTCGGCGTAGCCGCGCAACCCGATGCCCTGAACAGTGACGCCGGGGTGCTCATTGAGCACCCCGGCGTCGTCCGTGTGACGGCGGACGAGGCCAAGCGTCGTCCGCGGCCCCGCACTCGGCCGCTCCCCGTTCGGGTCGTTCAGCGCCTGGGGACGAGTACGTCTGAGGTGCCGATCTTGTCGAGCCATCCCGCCACCGCCTCCGCGGCGAAGGTCCATAGCGCGAAGGCGCAGAAGATCCCCATCCAGACGAGGAACAGGCCCGCCCTCGCGGCCCCCGTCCGTCGCCTCGTCGGCCTCACGCGACGGCCTTACCGCTGGGCAGGTCCGCGACCCAGAGCAGCCGCTGCAACTCGCTCTTGCGGACTCGGTACTCCTTCCCGAGCCGGAGCACGGCGCACGGGTACTGGCCGGCCCTGGCGAGCCGGTACCCCGTCGTACGGCTGAGCGATAGCAGCGTGTTCGCCACCGGCAGCGGGATGGCCGGCGGCAACGCGACGAACGCGCGACGGATACCCGTGTCGTCCAGGCCGAGGAGTCGCAGCAGCTCGGCTGTCACCACCCGGTGACCGTCACCGACCTGGATGGTGGCACAGGGGTAGGTGCCTTCCCGCGCCATCCGGTAGCCCTTGGTCCGGCTCAGGACGAGTAGGCGATTGGCGTCCGCCAGCAGCAGGGCCGGGGGAAGGCCCGAGAGCGCTGCCCGTGAGTACCGCGCGTCACCCAATGCCTTCACTTCCCGCATATCGACCTTCCCACCATCGCGCGTTCTCTGTGAGAGAAACATCTATCACAGCTTCCACCAAGGAAGCATTTCGCGCGTTACACTTCTTTCGTGACGACACAGCCAGCCATCCAGGACCTCACCGCCCGCATCGGCGCCGCGGTGAAGGCCGCCCGCACCGCCGCCGGTCTCAGCGCACCGGCCCTCGCCGCCGCCTGCACCGAGCTGGGAGTACCGACCGCCGCGAACGCGGTTAACAAGATCGAGACTGCCCGCCGCGAGTCCCTCAAGCTGGAGGAGGCCATCGCCTTCGCCGTCGCCGCCGGCGTACCACTCGTGAGCCTGATCGTCCCGCTCGACGGCGAGGCCGAGGTCGACCTCCTCCCCAACCTCAGACTGCCGGTCTGGGAAGCCGCGATGCTGATCACCGGCGAGGACCCGCTCGAAGGCGCCGTCGAAGACCGCTCCCACACCGTTCTCGCCATCTACCGCGAGCACATGGTCGACGTCCGGACCGCCCTCATCTCGACTCGCGAGGCACGCGAACGACGCTCCCAGGCCGTGCACCACGAGGTCGGATCGACTCGATACCAACAACTGTCGCGCCAGGCATCGGAGTTCGAACGCATCGCGGCCGAGGACTGCCAGCGGCTGCGGGAGACCCGCACTCGCATGCGGGAGCAGGGCCTGCATCCCTCGCCCTTGCCTGCGGTTCTCGCCTTCATCGACTCGGATGAATAGGGCAAAGCACTTTATGAAGCACTCCAGCGTCCTGCCCCGTCACCCCTGCCCCGAAGGGCTTCAGGGCCAAGGGCGCGCTGCCGGCTTGCTGCGACGAGCGCTGCCACCCGCGCCCGCCTGCACGGGCCCGGCAAGATCCGAACCGGCCACCGACTCCTCCCCGTAGCTCTCGGCCAGTCCAAGGATCACCAACGTGCACCGACTCCTCCCTCAACCCGCGTTTCCTTCGACGCACACCGTCCGTTTCGGCGAGCGTGCGGTGTGAACGATCCGCAGCAACCCGGAGGCGGCCCCGTCCGGCCCGAAGTCGTCGACCTGCTCCACAGCGGCTGGTACACCGCGGACGAGCTGGCGCCCCTCCTGAAGGTCGATCCGTCGACCCTCCGCCGCTGGCGCACCGCCAAGCCTCCTCAAGGGCCGCCCTTCGTCCGTCTCGCCAACCGGACCGTCGTCTACTCCATACCTGACACCCAGGCGTGGCTCGTATCCCAACGAACAATTCCCACGAAACCGGAGGCCGCATAGCTTGGCTAACACCCCCGTGATCGTCCCGATCGCGATCGACCTGACCGACGACATCGAGTTCCGGCCGGACCGGCGCCCCGAGTTCCGGTACCGCGCGCGTGTGCGGTGGTGGGATCCCGAAGGCGGCGGGCGAAAGTCACTCTCCAACTCCGTTGCGTCCGAAGACGAGGCGAAGGATTGGATCGACCGTCTGCGCAAGGCAGCCAAGCGCGGAATCGTTCCGTCGCTCTCGAATGTGACGTTGGCGGACTACGGGGACGAGAACTGGGACCTGGCCATGCGCGGCCTGGAGCCGAAAACCCTCGACCCCTACCGGGCCGGGTGGAAGCTCCGGGTCGTCCCGACCATGGGACATGTCCCGGTCGTGTCGATGACCAACGGAATCACCGACCGGGCCCTGCACGCCTGGATATCCGACGAGGTCGGCAAGTCCTCCGTCAAGAACACCCTTGCCCCCCTCGTCCGTGTCATGGAGCAGGCCCGCCGCGACGGCATCATCGACCTCAATCCGTGCCGGATGACCGGCTGGCAGTCCCTGTACAAGCAGTTCGAGGACGAGCTGGATAACCCCCGCGCCCTCGCCCTGCCCGACTGGGACGCCCTCGACACCCTCGCCGAGGCGCTCGTCGCCCGTTCCCACGGCGCCTACCGGATTTGGGGCGACGTCGTCCGCTTCGCAGCGTGCACCGGCGCTCGCATCGGCGAGGTCTCCGGCGTCCGGGTGAAGGACATCAATCGCTTCGACTGGACGTGGGACCTCTGCCGGCAGACCACGCCAGGTCCCGGCGGACTCGTCGACAAGGGCACTAAGGGAAAGCGCCGCCGGACCGTCCCGATCATCGAAGAGATCCGCGACATGGTGACCTGGCGACTCACCGTCGTCGGGAACGACCCGATGGCCCGTCTGTTCACCGGCCCCCGGGGCGGGCGGATCAGCACGGCCGTCCTGCGCGATGCCACCCACTGGGACGAAGTCGTCATGAAGCTGGGCTACGGCTGGCTGCGCCGCCACGGTCTGCGGCACACCGGCCTCACCTGGCTCGCCGACGCCGGAGTGCGCCTGCACATCCTCCAGCGCATCGCCGGACACGGGCAGATCACCACGACCCAGCGCTACCTCCACCCCTCGCACGCCGACTACGTCGAGGCCGGCAACAAGCTCAGCGTCCACCTCAACGCGAACCGAGGGATCGCACCGGCAGATCCTGAGCCCGCCGCCCCGGGCCGCCACCTCTACGTCGTCCGTTGAACATGCGTGCTGGCGGGTACCCATGTGGTGGGTGCCCGCCAGCACCGCCGCCCCGACATTGTCATGCCATCAGCAGGACTTCATGGGGCACTGGCAACTGTGCCGCGTAACTGACCGAACAGTGGTCTGGTCGGGTTCAGGCATTTCCGTAGTTCCGGCAACGGGAGCGCCTCCTGGCGGAGAACGAAGCCGGCTTCGAGGAGATCACCTGCTCTGGAGGTGATGGGCGTGGGCAGCCACGACAGCGCTGCCCTGAGCTTGTTGCGGTCGACCGGCGAGAGCAACCTGGGGGGTATTTCGAGAAGTGCTCGATACAGGGCGCAAGCGGGCACCACTGGAGGCAGGCCCGCCGTCCCTGCCTTGACGTTGGCCTGCTGACCGCATTGCAGGCCGTCGAGGTCGAGGTCGCCGTACAGCATGATGTCGGTCACCGGGTGCTCGCGTTCTTCGAATGTCTCGGTGGCGGTAGGGAGCGACGCGATTAGCTGGTCGCCGGATCCGTGTGCTAGCCAGCCGACTTGGGATCGGTCGGGCCAGGTACGGAGGATCTGCCGGAGACTGGTGAAGGTGGCGCTGTTCTCCACGATGAGCATCCATGGGGCGGGTCCGAGTTCGAACATGCTCAACGGGGCGGGTGCAGGTCGGGCTCGAAGGTGTTTGGTGATGCTGAGCAGTCCTGCTTGCACCAGGTGATGCCTTTCGATCTTCGCCAGCCGCTTCTCGTCTCGGTAGAGCTGATAGGCGCGTTCACAGAGCGGGATGATCTCGGCGTCCGGGTGGTCACGGATCTGATTGTTGATCGGGATGAGCAGGTCCGTGTCGGCCCCGCTGAGCCGCGTGTGGTTCGCGAAGGCGAGGGCGGGCACCCATGCTCTCGGTCCCGGGCGGTTTCGCTTCGCTCGGAGCGTGTTAACGCGCTGAACCCATCGGGGAAGGTGCGGCTCGGCGCTGTAGTCCCAGCCCGAGGGCATAACAGGAAGCGATACGAGTCGCCGCTGGACGAGTTCGTCGGCTGCCGCTGCGAGGATCTGGCGTCGGTGCGGCGATGTGGGGAGGCTGGAGTCTCCTTGGTCGGCGGCGCCCGCCAGCGCGTCGAAGTCGACGCGCTGGCGGGTCTGCTGTTCGAGGAGTGCGGCCATGCGATCCGCTGGTGTCACGCCGGTTCTCCCGCAGCGCGCTGCTGATCATCCTCGTCGGGCTGGATGCGGCGCAGCAGGCGTGCCGATGTCATGGTGTCGGTGTCGGTTCGGGTGAGTCCTTGGGACACGGTGTCGCCGTAGCGGTCTGCGATCTGGACGTAGCGGTTTCGGGTGCGGGCGTCGACTCCGTTGCGCAGTCGGATGATCAGGGGGAAGCGGCCAAGGGCCGGCAGGTCGTTGGTACCGGTTGTGTAGACGAGCTGAATGCCGTGGGCTTCGGCGACGCGGCGTTGGAGGCCGATGAACGGCAAGTAGTTGGCTTTGCCGAAGGGGTTGTCCAGGATGAGCGTGCCGACCCCGCCGGGAGCCTTCCGGTCGCGCTGGGCTGCTCTCATTCTGGCGAGGGTGCAGTAGAGCAAGACGGAGACGGTCAGGAGTTCGCCGCCGCTGAATTTCCTGATCTCTGTGACGGAGTCGCGTTCGACCGTGTCGAGGTTTTGGGTCGGCTTGATGACCTTCGCGAGGACGTTTCCGTGTCCGCCGAGGGCTGCCAGGACGAGTCGCTTCGTGAGGCTGATGGCCTCCGGGAGGGCGCTGGCTTTGCCGGTGGAGCCGGAGGGCAGCGCTGAGATGAGCCGGTCGATCTCTGCGGAGATTCGGCGGGCGAGTTCGTCGTCGGCGGGCTCGTGGCGGATCTCGAAGCCGAGGAATCGTTGGCCGGACCAGCGTCCGAGTCCGTGCGGAAGCTGGGAGTGCCGGGACACCTCCTTGAGGTCGTCGAGGACGGCCTTGACGAGGGTCATGCAGGTCTGGACGACCATGATTTGGTCCTCGGCGAGTTCGGCGAGCTGGTCGTTGACCATGCGTTCGCGGTCTTGGATGTCGTTGAGGAGTTGAGCCAGTCGTGCCGGGGCGGCGAGGTCGTGCTGGAGGCGGGTGAGGAGCCGGCCGTCGACGACCTGGGTGTACTCGGGCTGCTGGGAGAGGAGTTCGACGCTGCGGATTGCGCGGTCGAGTGCGCGGGTTGCGCGGTCTCGGGTGCGCGCGGCGTCGTCCAGGCTCGTGATCAGTGCGGTCTGGAGGTCTCGGGCCTGTTCGGGGGTCAGGGACAGGGCGGTGTGTGCTGTGAGCTGGTGCTGGTCGTGCAGGAGGGCATCGGCGGTGAGATAGGTGCGGTCAGCTCCGTTGGGGACTGCCTCCTCTCGGTAGCGGTCCGCGGTTGAGGTCACCGTCTGCACTGTCTGGACCAGTTGTGCTGCTCTGTTGTGTGCGGCATCGGCTTCGCGCTGGAGTCGCTCGGCTGCCAGCGCTCGTTCGTGGATGCGGTCCTCGTTCTGCTTTGCCTTCTGGCGGGCGTCGCGGAGCGCCTGCTGTGCCTCCAGCGTGCTGCCGCAGGTGACGGTGGGGAGCGGAGGGGCAAGTCGCTGCACTGCACGCTGGGCTGAGCTGAGCTGGGCGGACGCTTGGCGGTGAAGGAGGTTGGCCTGGGACTGGGCATCGCGGGCGTCGACCAGTGCTTGCTCCGCGACCTCGAGGCAGTGAAATCGTCGCTGAGGTTCGGCGGCATCCGCTCCGGTGGCAATGACCGCGGCGCGCTCGCGGGCTGCGGTGCTGGTGTGCTCAAGCAGAGTCGTCTGCTTCGTGATGGCGGCTTCGCATGTTTCGAGGCGCCGCTGCAGCCCGTCGTCACTGATGCCGGCTTTCCAGTCGTGCCAGGCCTGGTTCCAGCGGTCGCGCAGCTTCTCGACGGCCGCCATGCTGCCCTTCCCGGCGGGCGGCGGGGCGGCGTCCTCGCGGAGTGCGTCCTGGGGCAGGTGGGTTCGGACGGCTGCGAGTTCCTTCCGCCAGGCAACGAGGCTCTGGTTGCAGCGTTGGATGGTGACCGCGAAGGCACTCGCGCGTTCCTGGGCTTCTTCGCTGCGGCGCCGGCAGTCCTGTCCGGCGCTCTGCTGCCTTGCGATCTCCTCGTTGGCGTCCTCGATCTCCGTCTCCAGGGCGGGGATCGCCTCGGTGTCCGCGGCAAGTGCGCGTACCCGCGGGAGCAGGGTTGCCAGTCGCAGACGTTCGCTGTTGCAGTGCTTGATCTGCTGGGCTGTGTAGTGCAGGGCTGACTCGATCTCCTTGTCCTCGCGGGCCAGTTCGTGCTCGCGGTTCTGGACAGCGGTCAGCCGCGCGTCGAGGCGGTCGAAGGTGGTATCGAGGGCGGCTCGCGGGAGCGGACCGAACTCGGCGAGGTGGTCGGCGAGGCGTTGTGCGAGGTGCCGGTCCGCTTCCCGGCGCTCCGTGATGGAGCGCAGTCGGTCGGCCAGGCTGTCGAGTCGGCGGGTGACGCGCTGAAGTTCGTCTTCGGCTGCTTGTGGGCTGAGGGTTCCGGAGTGGATCGGGAGGACGATGCTCGGTCCGGTGGAAGCGTCCGCGAGGAGTTGTCGTGCCTGGGTGTCGATGCTGACGGCGACGACGGAGGTGGGGGCTACGTTGGCGCGCCGTACAAGGGCTGCCAGGTCATCTCCGGGTACGGGTCCGCAGAGGACGATGCCGCCGACGAGGTGCGGGATGGTCGCGATGATCTCGTCGTGCCGGTGGGCGGGGAAGGTCTCGCGCAGGAACTGGAGACCGGTGATGGCGGGCGCTCCGAGGTCTTGCAGGCTCTTGACGGCTTGTTCGATGTCCCAGGAGGCGGGTAGGTGCCCGGTCTCGGTGACGGCGTCGCGTACCCGTTCGTCCTGCACGGCTGCGGCCCGCTCGTGGGCGAGGGTCGTGTCCGCGGCGTGGAACTTCTCCATCACCAGTGCGACGAGGTCGGTTCCGACGGCGTCCAGATCGAGCCGGGTCTCGTCGTCTGTGCCGGTTAGTTCTTTCAGGCGGGGGGCGTTCTCGAGGTCGTGGCGCTGGCTCTTCAGGGAGGTGATCTGGTCCCAGACGGCCGTGTGGCGCTCGCGGATCTCTCCGAGGGTGGTGGCGTTGGCGGCGCGCTCGGAGGCAATCTGCTCCTTGCGGGTGCGGCCCTGCTCTTCCTGGGCCTGGTGGCGATGAAGCTGCCCTGTGGTGTCGCGGTCGAGGTCGTGCAGCCTCTGCAGGGCGTCGGCGGGTTCCTCGTCGCTCTGAAGGGTTTCGTCCGCGCGTGCTTCACGCACGCACTCGTGAATCTGCCCGAGCCTCTTGGTGGCTTGCGTGAGTCGGCTTCCGGCCAGCGTCTCCGCTGCCCGGGCCGCCAGGAGGTCCTGCTGGGCCTCCTTGGCGGCGACTTTGGCGGCGGCCTGGGCCGACTTGGCATCACCGAGTTCGGCGGTGACCTGCGAGACAGCTGCCGTGAGCCCAGAATGGAGGGCCAGGCCGGCCCGTTCGAGCGCCTGACGCAGAGGGGCCTGGTCCTGATCGCGGCGGGCCAGTAGCTCGCGAGTCTCCTCCAGCTCATGCCTCCTGGCGTTCAGTTCGAGCAGCGGTTCCACGGCCTTCCACGCTGCGCTCTCCAGCTCGGCACCGGCAACGGCCGCACCGCTCGCGGCCTGGGCTCGGGCTGCGTCCATGACGCGCCAGCGTGCTTCCTCCACAGCCAGCACGGCCACCCGGCGTTCCGCCTCTACCGCCTGGTCCTTGGCTTCCCTCTGATCGTGCCGGGCCTGGTCGGCCTCCGTGCTGGTTGTATGCCCTTGCTGCCGGAGTTGTTCGGACCGGGCGCTGATGTGTTCGCACGCTCTGTCGGCGACCTCGATGCGCTGTTCGAGCTGGTGCCGGGCAGCGGCGAGTTCGGCGGTGCAACTTTGCACCGGCCGCAGGCGCAGCGTTGCCTCACCGAGGAAGCGCGCTTCCAGCTCCCGCGCCGGCCGGGTGGCGAGCTTGTCGGCGTGCTCGGTGAGTACGCCGCGTGCCGCAGTCGGTCCAGCCGGGTTCACGACCATGTCGATGAGGAAGTCGATGAACTCCTCGCAGGTCGCGAACTGGAAGAGGTCGGTAATGCCGCCCTCGTCTTTGTTCATCTCCCTCTGCATCTTGAACACTTGGGGATCAAGGCCGTACTGCTGCAGTTGCTCGGTCCATTGGTACTGCTCCTTCGCGACTACCAGCCGTACGTGACGGTTCGCCTTGTGGATCTCCTCGATCGCGCGCAGGAAGCTGTTCTGGCTGAGCTGTCCGTTGTCGTTCCGGATCGGGATCGAGTCGAGGTCCAGGATTCCGACAGCCGGCCGGAAGAGGTACCAGCGCCGGATCAGGCGCTCCCACCCGGCGCTCGGATCGGCCGGGCACTGGCCGTCCTGCCACTGGTAGACACCGCCGGTGACCAGCGTCGCGCCCGCTTCCGGGTGCTGCGTGTCCTCCCACTCCACGAGCACGTGCGAGACTCTGCCGTCAGGGACATGGTCGGCGAGGGACTTTTTCTTTTCGTTGCCGATGAAGTCGGCCTTGGCGGGCAGCAGGAGGCTGAAGAGCAGGGCAAGCAGGCTCGACTTCCCTCCCCCGTTGCGCAGCCAGAGGATGGTGTCCACCACCGATTGCGAGGTGAGCGGTCTTCCGTCGACGGTGCTCGGGCCGCCGGTGAGGTCGAGGATGAGCGAGCCGAAGCGGGCAGAGCGGTGGCCGATGCTGTCCAGCCGGACTCGTCGCACACATAGCATTTTTCAGTCCTGCTCTACGAGTTGGGCGCGACGGATGTCGCTCAGAAGGGCGAAGGCGGCGCCGGACGCTGCTTCACGGACCTGCAGGCGGAAGCGGTGGGCGAGCCGGAAGTGGCCGGCGCCCAGGTCCTTCTCGGCGTTGTAGGCCATGCCCTGGTCGACCAACCAGTCAAGGGCGTCTCTGATCCACCTCTGGCTGCTCGAGTGGGTGAGGCGGCCGGTGGGGGTGGGCCGGCCCGGCGTGAGCTTGGCGTAGCAACGCCAGGCCGCGTCTAGGCCCGCGTGCGGCAGGGCCAGGCCGTCGCTGTCCCGGGTGGCGTCCTGGAGCCGCTTGATCAGGTGACGCAGAAACCCGTCGACCTCGTCAATCGAGACGCGCTTGACGGTGTCCTCCTCCAGATCGGCCGGAAAGGGGTAGACGCGCGCGGCGATGCCCACGTGGGCCAGGCCGAGGACGAGGCGCTGGTCGCTCTTGAGGGTCGGGTGATCCATGAGCCGGAAGGTGAAGAGCGAGCCATGTCTGGGGTGGAGCACCAGACCTTCCACTGGGTGGACTTCGATCAGATCCATCTCCAAACCGTCGGCGAAGGCTTCGACTGCCGCTCTGAAGGTGCGGTCCAGCCGGCAGCGCTGAACGAGGTCTCGGTAGCGCGGGTACTGGAGGGGTCGAAGGCGCGGCTGGAGCCCGAATCCCACTAGTGCCGACGCGTCGGTGAGGTCGGGGGCAGCGGTGGTCGGTGCGGTCATGCGTTGGTCTCCTCGGCAGTGATCGTGCTGTCCGGGTTTACCGGGTCGGGAATCAGCGGCGCGGCCGGCACCAACAACAAGTCGGTGCCGGTCATGAACCCGAGATCGAAGGTCGCGCCGTCGGCCAGGACCACCAGGCGCTCCTCCAGAAGGTCCGCCAGGTCCGCGGAGCGAACCTCGTCCTCCTCGGCGTCGGGGGCGAAGGCACGCAGAACGCACAACGCCAGGACGTCGGCGACGGCCGGACCGGACTTCTCCGCCTGTGCGAGGAGCACCGACAGACGCACCGGGCCCTGCAGTGCCTGCTCCAGCAGGCGACGCGCCGAGACGAAGTCCTGGTCCGAGTACTCCAGGCTGTCCTCGTCCTCGTCGATGATCAGGTCCACTGGGTCATCCGGGAACGACTCGCGAGGTTCACGCACCGGTGCCAGCAGCAGCTCCCAGAAGTCGCGCAGCCGCGGCTTGCGCGTGACGATCGGGCCACCGCAGGCGTCGGCGAACAGGGTTGCCACCTGCTCTGCCTGCTCCGCCGCGAGCTCAAGCAGCGGATCGAGAAGGTCCTCCTGCAGGCCGATCACCGAGAGTCGGGGCACCGGCTTGAAGCACTGGTCCGACTGGGCTCTCAGGAACGCCGGCCGCGCCCCGATCACCCGTTCCAGCAGCTGGGTGTGCCGCAGGTGGGCCCGCTCCAGGAGATTCAGGATCCTCACGCAGGTCCGGCGGACCTCGGCGTTGTCGACGTCGTTGCGCGCCTGGCGCATCCACTCCATCAAGTCGCATTCGACAGCCTGCCGCTCCATCAGGTGTGCCCGCGAGGAGCCGAGGAGTGCGGGGACACGAACATCCCAGTCCACCGAGCGCACATCCCGCTCGGTCTCGGCCAGCAGTGATCGCACCTGTTCGGCGTACAGCAGGGAGAGCTTCAGACTCTGCGCCGCGCTCTCTTCGGCTCGGCCCCAGCGCCCCGTTGACACCTGTCGCCGGAGCATCGCGTCGTTGGCGGCCTGCTGATCCTCCAGATCGTGGTCCAGGCCCACCAGCAGCAGGTTCACCGCCGACGCGCTCGCCTTCAGCACCGCCTGCCCGTGTCGGCCGAACGCCTCCTCAAGGAACCTGAAGGACAGCTCCCCACGGCTGTGTCCCTGGCGGTAATCGCTGTAGGGGATCGAGAACTCCGCCCCGCCGCCGTGATCGTTGAGCAGCTCACGCACAACAAACCGTGCAACGGCAATGTGCTCCTCGGCGCTGCTCTCCGGCGCGGCGGCCCGTGCGAGCGAGGCCAGGTACTCGACCACTTCCTCGGTCGTAGCCTCCAGTTCCATGCCCTGCCGACTGACAACGGCCTCCAACGCCGCCAGTGCCAGTGCGCGCGGGTCATACAGGTCGGCAGGGAACTGCTGCCATGCCTGCCGCTGGTCGATCCGGTGCAACGGGGCCGCACGTGCCAACACCGTGCATCGCCGGACGAAGCCTGCGTCCGCGACCAGGCCGAGCCAGCTGTCGCTGTCCTCCTGCTTCACCGCTGCAGAGAGCAGCCGACGCTCCTCATGGTCAAGCAATCGCTCAACCAGCACATCCGCTTCGTCTGAACCCGAAGATGGTGGATCACCCGGGCGGACATCTTGTGTTCTTGTCATGTTCCGAGTGCAGCACCACAGTCCGACAAATCAGACTAAAGCGGGGCGAACTACTCACCCACTCGGACTCATTCATGCGATGGAACTACTTTCGCGCCAGCCAGTGCCTCGCCTCCCGGAGGGGCGAGCGATTCGAACAGTTCTGCATCAACTGCCGAGGGCACCAGGCGAACTGCCCGCACCGGCAGCCGGTTCAACCACGTACCACAGCCTGCCGCCGACCGCGCGCGGACCAGACGGCACTTCGAACTCCAGGCACCCCTCGCCGACGGCGGTTCCTACCAGGGCCGCCCCACTCAGCCCAGGGGGCGGACACCTCCTCGTCATGGCTTCGAACGGAGAAGCTCGAACGGATCGAACCCAAGTGCGGCGATCCTTCGCTCGGCGTGCCGCAACTCCTTAACCGTCTTGCGTGCGCTCGGGTAGTTCAGCCGAAGAGCGACGGCCGGGGGATCGTTGAGGTACACGGCCCGCGGGCATCGGTCCACGTGCAGGCAGGACTCCAGGCCGGTGTTGCACACCGCGCAGAGCAGACCTCGCACGAGGCCGTCGAAATGGTCATGGTCGACCACAGAGCCGGGCAGAACGCCGCACAGGGAACAGCGGGGGCCGAACCTCTGAGCCAGCCGGCTCCGAAGCATCCCGATCGGGCTGGTGGATCTTGTCGGCGGCCACAGGTAAGCCGGTGCGACAGGGCAGCGTTGCGGCAGGAGAACCGATCCCGGATCCACGCCGGCGTCGTCCGGCACCGTGACATGCCACACCGCCATCAGCTCCCGAACGTTCGGATCGGTGATCGTCTGGCTGGCAGACCGGAGCGCCCGCCCCTCCTCGTCGACCCACCACCTCAATTGCGCTTCATGCCTCCAGGCGGCCAAGGGTTCCGACCGGGGCCGCTCCCGACCCTGACGAAGTGCCACCCATTCGGGCATCCCGCGTTCAGGAATCGAGCAAAGCATCCGCGAACCGCGGAGGTGAAATCGTCCATCATCGCCGAGCACTGCTTCCGATGGGGCTTCAGGTGCCGTCTGCCGGTTCGTGCAGACGCCGCCTGGGCGGATCCGCGCCAACGCATGCTCCAGCCCGGACGGATTGAGAGCCCACACCCACATGAGGGCCAGTCTGCGACGCTCGGGGAAGTCACCAACGAGGGATTGAAGGCGCCTAACTGCAGGCTCTGCACCTCCCCAAGGGGAGGCTGTCTCTCCCGGCTGGGCATCGCTGGGCGACGAGTCCGGCATCGTATTGGTCTCCTCCGCTGCGTGCAGCCCTCATTGGCTGCCTAGGCTCCGACGGCTTCCTCGGCGATCTGCCCCCAGCTGGGCCGTGGTTCGCCGACCGGGTGCACGACCGTCAGCATGCGGCCTTCGAGGAACAGGTCGAGCCGGTGGCGGCCGGGTTCGGCTTGGAGGCGGCGGCGCTGGGCCCGGGGGTCCAGGGGAACGCGCTCGCCGAGTACGCCGACGAGTACCTCGTGACGTGCGGGGCCGACGGCGTCTGCCCTGAGCCAGGTCCCGCGCACCGGCACATCGCCGAGCTCGCCCAGCGGGCCCTCCTCACGCCCGAAGGCCCGGTCCATCGCCGCGTCGACCACCTCCTGGGCACTGCTGGCCGACGCCTCGTCACCGACCATCCCGTCGGGGACATCGATCTTCCTCATGAGGAGGGGCGGGTCCAGATCGTCCTCCGGATCCGCCTCCACCCCTCGGCGGGGGTCGGGCCGCGGGACGGGGAAGCGCCAGGGCTGCTGGCTTCCGGGCTGCTCGATCCATCCGGTCTTCAGGCCGGCCGTGGCCGGGGAGCCCTCGGGCAGGAAGATGTCGACGTAGACGCCTCCGGTGCCGAGCCAGACCCAGCTCATGAAGTAGTCGTGGTCGCTGTGGTCCGCGGACCACGCTGCGAGCTTCTCCAGGCGCTTGCGCTGGTCCGCGGTGCCCTTGACGGCCGGGAGCATCTGCTTGGCGTCCCGGCGTCGGCCGCGCGCTTCGCCGGCGAGCGGGCCGGCGGCGAGGTCGTAGAGCAGGTCCGGGCGGACGCCGGTCCTGGCGTAGGCGCCCACGAGCTTGTCGGGCAGGACGTCGAAGCTGGCGAGCCCGTCGGTGCCGGACTTCCAGTCGAACAGGGTCTCGCTGGCGGCGGTCATGACGCCGAGCCCGGTGCACTCGCTGACGAAGCGTCGGATGTGCCCGGAGCTGGAGTCGAGCGCGCCGCAGTCGACCCCGAGCGGCCCGGCTCCGGTGTCTCCGTCCAGGTAGCTGAGCAGCAGGTTGATCTCGTGGTTGCGCACGCGCTGGTCGACCGTGCTGCGCAGGTCGCAGGCCAGGGCGTTGATGTTGACCAGCGCGGCCAGCGAGACCGGGATCGGCCCTTGGCCGACCTCCACCGCCTGGACCGCCTCCGCCCCGGCGGGCCCCTTCTCGACCGTGAAGCGCCAGACCCTGGCGTGCACCGTACTCATGGTCGAAGCCTACGGCTGCCCCACGACAGCCCGGTCCGGCCGCCTGCCTGTTTGTAGAGGGTGCACAACGGTGCAGCGGTGTGCCGGTGAGGCCTGACTCGGCCGACGGGCGCGTGTCCCGGGACGCGGGAAAGGCGGGCGCGCGGTTCCTGACGCCGGATCGGACTTTCTCCACGGGCCGGGAGGGAAGCCGCTTCCCGTGCCCGACGAGTGCTTGGCGGCACCTGCGCACGGAATCACTCCGGGGATTTGCCGGGGAGGGTGTCCGTGCGGCATTCCCCGCGGCTATTCTGGCCGGGAGGGGACAGGTGGGCCTTCGGCCGGCTGGTCCCCGGGGGCAGCCTCTCGGGGCTCGCCCGGAGGGCGCTGGTCCCCAGCTGGTCCCCAGCAAGATCGTTTAGGGGTGTTCGCAGGTGGCTCGTTTCACTGACGGGGCGTCATGCGAAAGGCCGCTGACCTGGGATTTCTCCCGGCCAACGGCCTTTCCGACTCACGTCGGGACGACAGGATTTGAACCTGCGACCCCTTGACCCCCAGTCAAGTGCGCTACCAAGCTGCGCCACGTCCCGTGGTCTCGTGGCCCTGGCGGAGCCTGGGGGGCTCTGCTTCGGGCTTCTCGACCTTGTCGGCCGGTTGTCCCGGCGACGAGGAAAACAATACAGCACGTCGGGGGGTGCTCGCTGCAGGGTTGTGGGGTGGGGGTCAGGGGGTGGGGTGGCGGGCGTCGTAGCGGAGGAAGGCGGGGCGGCGGGCGGCGAGGAGGAGGGTGGCGGCGACGCAGGCGAGGCCGCCGGTGACGACGGAGACGGTCGGGCTGGTGAGGGAGGCGACGGCGCCGGACTCGAAGTCGCCGAGGCGGGGGCCGCCGGCGACGATCACGATGAAGACGCCCTGGAGGCGGCCGCGCATCTCGTCCGGGGCGGCGACCTGCATCATCGTGTTGCGGAAGATCATGCTGATCGTGTCGGCGCAGCCGGCGGCGGCGAGCAGGAGGAGGCCGAGCCAGAGGTTGCGGACCAGGCCGAAGGCCGCGATGGCGAGGCCCCAGGCGATCACGGCGGCCAGGACGGCGGCGCCCTGGCGGTGGATGCGGCCGACCCAGCCGGAGAAGAGGGCGCCGGTCAGGGCACCGACGGCGGGGGCGGCGGCGAGCAGGCCGACGGTGCGGGCGTCGCCGCCGTAGAAGGTGACGGCGAGGGCCGGGAAGAGGGCGCGCGGCATGCCGAAGATCATGGCGGCGAGGTCGGCGAGGAAGCTGGTGCGGAGGTTGGGCTGCTCGCGCAGGAAGCGGAGGCCGTCGAGGACGGAGGCCCGGCCCTTGCGGTCGCCGAGCGGGCGCATGGCGGGCAGGCGCCACATCGCGTAGAGGGTGGCGCCGAAGGCGACGGTGTCGACGAGGTAGGCGGCCTGGACGCCGTAGGCGCCGATCAGGACGCCGCCGAGCATGGGGCCGACGGTGAGGCCGAGGTTCATGCTGACGGTGTTGAGGGCGTTGGCGGCGGGGAGCTGGTGGGCGGGGACGAGGCGCGGGATCATCGCCGAGCGGGCCGGCGAGGCGAGTGCGAAGAAGGCGGCCTGGAGGGCGACGGCCGCGTAGAGGATCGCGACGAGGCCGAGGCCGGCGAGCGCCTGGGCGGCCAGGACGGTGGAGACGACGGCGAGGCCGGCCGCGCCGATCAGGCCGAGGCGGCGGCGGTCGGCGGTGTCGGCGATGGCGCCGCCGTAGAGGCCGAAGGCGACCAGCGGGACGAGGGAGAAGAGGCCGACCAGGCCGGTGGCGAAGGTGGAGCCGGTCAGGTCGTAGACCTGGACGGAGACGGCGACCGCCGTCATCTGCTGGCCGATCGAGGAGACGGACTGGCCGAACCAGACCCGGCGGTAGTCGGCGTGGTCGCGCAGCGGGCTCAGGTCGGCGAAGGCGCCGCGGGCGAGCCGTCGGTACCAGGTCGAGGAGGAGGGGGAAGAGGAGGAGGGGGAAGGCGAGGCGGGGGAAGAGGAGGAGGGGGCGGGCGGTGAGTCCCCGTTGGCCTCGGAATTGGCAGGATGATTGGTCGACACAGTGCCCCATCGTCGCCCCGCCCGCCCGCGACGCCGACACCGGGGTGGGGTGGCCCGCGGCGGCGTACCCCGGTGTCAGCGCGGGCCGACGTTCTCCAGGATCCGGTCCAGGAGCGTCGAGAGCTGGGCGACCTCCTGGTCACTGAGGCCCTTGAGCATGTCCTGCTGGCTGCGGACCGCGACGGAGGAGATCCGGCTGTACAGCTCCTCGCCGTCCGGCGCGATCTCCACGGTCGCCGCCCGGCGGTCAGCGCCGGTGCGCTTGCGGACCACCAGGCCGCGCCGCTCCATCGACTCCAGGTGACGGGAGAGCGTCGGGCCCTCGATGCTCAGGTACTGGGCAAGCACCCGCTGGATCATCGGGCCCTCCAGCTTCAGGGCGGCGAGCACCGTCCATGCCGCGAAGGTCGCGCCGGACTCGGCGAGGCGCTCCTCGAAGAACGCCCGGCAGGACTTCGCGGTGAGGTGCAGCTTCGGCGCGACGCTGCTCCGCAGCCACGTCGGGCCGGCGTCCGCCTCGGCGGCGACCCGTTCTGCGCTCGGCCGGCCGGGCATCCGAATCTCCCATCGTCACGAAATCCCCCGCGCAGCGTATCGCCGCCCGGTGTCGTGACCAGCCCCGGGAAGGGCCACACGGCACACCGCGCACGGCACACGGCGCACGGCGGGGTCTCGGATCAGAGCGGGACGACGCGGAACACCGGGATGTCGCGCGCGGCCCGCTCGAAGCTCTCCGGGCGCTTGTCCGGCACCACCCCGTTCTTCACGAAGATGCCCGCGCCCATCGGGACCTGGGTCGGGAACCGCCGGACGATCGGCCCGCGCTCGTGCGGCGGCACCTCCACCAGCTGGACGCGCTGCGCCTTGCGCCCGCGGACCAGCACCCCCTCCCCCGCCGCCCGGACGTTCCTCACCCAGTCCGACCCGGGGAACGCCTGGAGGATGTACACCGCGCCGTCGACCTCCACCGGAGCGACCGGGTTGGTGTACTCCCGGCCGGACTTGCGGCCCCTGACCTTCAACAGCCGCATCGGGCCGACCGGCAGGCCGATCCCGTGGAACACCTCCAGCATCGTGTTGCCGAACCTCTGGAACCCGGTGACCCGGGCGCGGACGGTGGTGGACATGAGCGTGCTCCCCCCAAAGGACATAGATAGATAGCTTGCTACTTAATGAGAGTGGCACGCCTCCCTTGGGCTGTCAACGAAAACCCCCGCCGGTACCGAGAGGTACCGACGGGGGCGGCGTCGCAGGTGCGGCGCGGATCGCGGGGTGGCGCCCGTACTACCGGGTGAGGACCTGCTTCTCGCCCGCCTCCACCGCGAAGTCCAGCCGGTTGCCGGGCGGCGGGAACGGGCAGATGAAGTGGTCCGCGAAGGCGCACGGCGGCAGGTAGGCGCGGTTCAGGTCCAGCACCGTCCGACCGTCCTCGTCCGGCGCGGGCAGCGTGATGAAGCGGAACCGGTAGGTGTCCCGGCCGCTGGTGGCGTCGGCGATCACGCCGCTCAGGCCGGTGGCCGAGCCGCTGACGGTCAGCGTGCGGTGCTCGCCGGCGACGGTGAACTCGATCTGCCCGGCGACGGCCAGCGGGCGCTCCTTGCCGTCGGCGTTCGGAACGACGACGGACTGCGCCTGCTGCTCCTCGAACGGGGTGAACACCGCGGGGACGGCCCACTCCGGCGCGTAGGGATAGGCGGAGATCCCGGCGAACGCGGCCCGCCGGGGCGCCTCGGGGTCGAAGACCCGCAGGGCCAGCTCGCCCTCGCGCTCGATCGGCACCAGCAGCAGCCCGCCCAGCGAGGCGGTGTCCCCCGCCGGGTCGGTGTCCGGACGCAGCAGTGCCTCACCGTCGGTGGGAGCGGCCGCCCCCGTGACGACCAGGCCGTCGGACGCCGCCACGCGGACCCGGACGCCCTCCGTGTCGGTCCACCAGACCCCGGGCAGGCCGGGGATCTCCGTGGGCTCGGGCTCCAGCCAGTACGTGCCGGTGAGCGCCAGCTGACCGTGCGGGGTGCTGACCGTCACAGCCCGCCGATCGCTCCAGTGCTTCCATTCCTCCGCGGCCGTCGCCGTCATCGGCTCGCCCTCCCACAGTGCTCCAGGGCCCGCCGGGCGGGCCGTCCGTTCTCCGTCAGTCCATCGAACATCCGGCACCCGGGCCGGGCATTCCCCGCGCCGGATTCCTTCGTACGACCGTCATACCGCTCAACGTGCCGGTCACATCGCTCGATGTATCAGTCATACCGCGCAACACACCGGTCGTACCCGTTCCCACTCTCCACTCCTCCACTCCTCGACCCCTCCACCCCTCGGCCGCTCAGTCCTTGATCCGGCGGAACAGGCCCTCCTGCACCACCGACACCACCAGCTGACCACTGCGGTCGAAGATCTCCCCGCGCGCCAGGCCCCGGGCGCCGTGGGAGATCGGGGACTCCTGCTGGTAGAGCAGCCAGTCGTCGGCCCGGAAGGGGCGGTGGAACCACATCGCGTGGTCGAGGGAGGCCATGTCGAAGTGGCGGGTGCCCCAGAGCGGCTCCACGGGGGCGCGGACGGCGTCCAGCAGGGTCATGTCGCTCGCGTAGGTGAGCGCGCAGACGTGGATCAGCGGGTCGTCGGGCAGCGCGCCGTTGGTCCGAAGCCAGACGCCGCTGCGCGCCTCGACGCCGGCGAGCTCCTCGGTGCTCCAGCGCAGCCGGTCGACGTAGCGGATGTCGAAGGGCTGGCGCCGGCTGATGAACGGGGGCAGCTCGCCGAGCCGGGAGCCGACCTCGTCCAGCGCGCTGGGCAGCTTCTCGGGGGCCGGCACCGCGGGCATCGGGAACTGGTGCTCGATGCTGTCCGGCTCCGGGGCGTGGAAGTCGGCGGTCAGCGCGAAGATCGACCGACCGCCCTGGATCGCCAGCACCCGGCGGGTGGTGAACGAGCGGCCGTCGCGCAGCCGGTCCACCTGGTAGACGATCGGCACACCCGGCACACCGGGGCGCAGGAAGTAGGCGTGCAGCGAGTGGACCGGCCGGTCGCCGTCCACGGTGCGCCCCGCCGCGACCAGCGCCTGACCGGCGACCTGTCCGCCGAACGTGCGCTGCAGCGCCTCCTCGGGGCTGCGCCCGCGGAAGATGTTCAGCTCGATCTGCTCAAGGTCGAGCAGCGCGACGAGATCGTCGACGGGGGTACCCATGGAACACGTCCTCTCCGGGCCGCCGCCCGGCCGGAGGTCTTCCGCCCGGCTGCCGCAACCCGTTCTCTCGAATTCTCCAGCTCAATCGAATTCTTCAGCGAGCCGGGGCATTCCCCACCGAGGGGCCACGAACGCCGTTTCACTCGAACGAGGTCGAACGCGGCACTCCGGAGCGCACCGGAGGACGCCACCGCGCACCGGACCGCACGGCCGGGCGGCCTCAGAGCCCCGACTGCCGCAGGGTGATGTTGAGCCGCCCGGTCAGCCCCAGCGCCGGGTCCGCCGTCCCGGGCAGGGTCCGCGTCACGCCGTGGTACGCGAACCGGGCCGGACCGCCGAACACCAGCAGGTCGCCGCTGCGCAGTTCCAGATCGGTCCACGGCCTGGTCCTGGTCTCGGTGTTGCCGAGCCGGAAGACGCACGTGTCGCCGAGGGAGAGCGAGACCACCGGGGCGTCCGCCCGCTCGTCGCGGTCCTGGTGCAGGCCCATCCGCGCGCCGTGCGGGTAGTGGTTGACGATCGCGATGTCCGGCGCGTAGCCGGCCGCGCCCGCGACCTCGCCGACGGCCGGGCCGTACGCCTCGGCCACCGCCCGCCGCGCGAGCGCCCCGAGTTCGGGCGGGAACGGCTTGACCGGTGTGCCGTCCTCGGCGGCGCGGGAGTAGCCGTACGGGTACCAGTGCCACCCCAGGCTGACCATCCGCACGGACATCAGCCCGCCGGTGGGCATCCGGACGGTGTGCATCCCGGCGGGCGGGCGGGCCCACGCGCGGCAGGCGTCGACCAGCCGCAGCTGCGCCTCCGGTTCCAGCCAGCCCGGGAGCAGCACGGCGCCGGGCGCCGGCTCCGAACGCCCGCGCCCGGGGGCGGCGTCGTGGGGGCCGCCGAACAGCTCGCCCTGGGTCACTCCCCCATCCTCGCGCACGCCTCCGACAGCCGGGTCCGACCACCGGCTCCGACAGCGGCTCCGGACGCGGGAGCGGCCCGCACGCCGACGGCCGCCCCCCGCCGTGCGGCGGGAAGGCGGCCGGGGAACCGGTCGGACGGGCCGAGTCAGACGGACCGGCCCGACCGAACGGACCGAACGGACCGAACGGACCGAACGGATCAGACGGTGAGGGTCTGGCCCGGGAAGATCAGGTTCGGGTTGGCACCGATGACCTTGGCGTTCTTGGTGTACAGGTCGTGCCAGTCGACGCCCTGCGCGGCGGCGATGGTGCTCAGGGTGTCGCCGGCCTTGACGGTGTAGGAGCCGTTGGCCTGCTTGGCGGCGTTCGCGGTCCAGCCCTTGTCCGCCTTCGCGGCCTTGGGGGCCTCGGCGGCCTTCGGCGCGGCGGCGGCCTTGGGGGCCTCGGCAGCCTTCGGGGCGGCCTTCGGAGCCTCGGCGGGCTTCGGCGCGGCCGGCTTCGGGGTGGCGGCCGGGGCGGCCGGCTTCGCGGCGGGGGCCGCCGGGGCGGAGGTGTCGACCGCGGCCGCGGCGCCGCCCTTGGTCAGACCGGCCTTGACGGAGCAGACGGGCCAGGCGCCCGGGCCCTGCGAGGCGAGGACCTTCTCGGCGACGGCGATCTGCTGCGCCTTGGTGGCCAGGTTGGCCTGCGGGGCGTAGGCGGTGCCGCCGAAGGCGGCCCAGGTGCTGGAGGTGAACTGCAGACCGCCGTAGAAACCGTTGCCGGTGTTGATGGCCCAGTTGCCGCCGCTCTCGCACTGGGCGACGGCGTCCCAGGTCGACACGGAGGCGGCGGAGGCCGAGGTGGCCGTGACGAGGCCGGCCACCGGCAGGGCCGCGACAGCGGCGCCCGCCACGACAGCCATCCGGACGCGGTTGCGCTTGGTGGCGGAGGTGGTGGTGGCAGCGGCGATCTCGTGACGGAAAGTCATGGGGTTCCTCTCGACAGCCCCGGGCGGGCATGCGGAACCAAGCCCTGGAAGAGGACTGGAATCGCTCACCGCGTCCGTCGGGCGGCCGGAGACGTGTCGGACGTCCCGCGCCGCCCCTGGCCACCCGCCACGCACCGGCGACCTGTTCGAGCGGTCGCATCGGCGGGCACGGCCGGCACCGGCGAAACCGGCGGGCTGTGCGTCGGGGGTGAACCCGGGTGGTGCTCGTTGCACCGCCAAAGAAGCTACGAGTCGGCCGCCGGGGATCCAAACAATGGCGGGTCTCCCCAGCTCAGCAGGGCATTACCGGCGGTAACCTCCCGGCATTCGCGCCCTGAATGTCCGTTTTAGGCGTCATTTCCTAGATCAAACATCTACAGGCCGTGGCTCACCTCACACTTTCATTCCGGCACTTCCGCTACCGAGATCGACACATTGCGATGCCCCCGGCACCCTCCGCGATCGAATCCGAGGCAATTCCCGTCACCCCGACCCCCCACCCGTGACCCCTGCCACAAGGGCCCGTTGGAGAGGGCGGCCGGGCCGCACCCGCCGCCGGCTCGAACAGACCCGGCCTCCGCACACCCATATGGCCCACCCCCTCCGACCCCCGACACCGCACCGAGGAGACACCCAGTGCCGCGCATGCTCGACGTCAGCGACGAGGTCCGTTCCGAGATCGGCGACGACGAGGCCGACCGCCTGCTCGGCGGCGCCCACGCGCCCGACAGCTACGAGTGCACCTCCTGCCGCACCCCCGGCGACGCGTTCCAGGAGCCCACCAGCACCGTGCTGTTCGTCGGCGAGGAGACCGCGGTGCTGGCCTTCGCGCACGCCCGCTGCATCCCCTCCCAGGTGGTCCCGGTCTCCGAGGAGCAGTTGGCCGGCGCCGTCCGCAGCATCAGCCAGTCCCAGGGCGACCCGGCGCTCGGACCGGACGCCGCCGTCCCCCCGCAGCCCTCGGTGCCCGCCCCAGCCCCCACTTCCGTGCCGGCGCCGACCCCGGCCCCCGCCCCGAACGCCGGCCGGCCCGGCGCACCCGGCCAGGCGGCGATCCTCGGCATCACCTGCGGGCTGGTCCTGCACGGCGACGCCGGCCACGCCTCCCTGGTCGTCGAGCCGACCGGCCCGGTCGGCCGGCCCGGCAACACCACCGGCGAGGACGAGTTCCTCGACCTGCTCCAGGACGCGGGCTTCCAGCCGGTCCTCGACCTCGACAAGACGCCGGACCAGCTGCCCGGCTGGTCGGTGCTGGTCGCGATGGGCAAGCTGCACGCGGTCCTCCAGCCCTCGGCGGCCGGGGGCAGCACCGGCTGGTGGCAGGCCCACCAGCCGCTCCAGGTGACCGACGCCTGGCGGTTCGCCGCCAACCAGCTCGGCGAGGTCACCATGTACGCCGTCCCGGCCGGGACGGTGGGCCGCCAGCCGCGCGAGGACCTGCTGCGGCAGGCGCTGGAGCGGGCGGTGGCGCTGGGCCAGGTGGTCGCCGCCTCCCTCCCGCTCGCCGGCACCTGAGCCGCGAGCCGGCCGACCGCCGGCCCACCGACCATGAGCCGACCGCACCCCCACCGCGCCCCCACCGCGCACCGGCCCGCCAACCGCCCCCACCCCCGCCCCGCCCCACCTCCACCCCGCCGCGGGGCCGCCGACCGGCCGGCCCCGCGGCCACGGCCGCGCCCCGCCCACCCGCATCCCCCGGCCGCCCTCGCTCGTTGGGCCCTGCGTGTACAGCTACGACGGCCCCGCCTCCCCCCGGCGGTCCACCACCGCCTCCCGCGCGATCCCGGGCATGCGCCCCTCGTACGACGCGGAGCACCCGCACTCGGCGACGCCGATCTACGACGAGCTGTACTCCGAGTACCGCCGGCTCTTCCGCGCGCTGCCGGGCGACCGCTCAGGCGAGGAGGAGCTGGTGTTCACCGGCTTCGCCGTCCGGGACGCCGCTCCGACGCGCACCGACCCCCGCCCGTACCCGCCGCAGCACCAGTCCTTCCACACCTACGCGGGCCAGGCGATCGGCATCCCGCAGTTCATGCCCGGCCGACCGGGCGGAGCCGACCACTCCGGGCCGTCGGAGCAGGCCTTCGCGCAGCACGCCGGCGGCACCGCCCGGTCGTCGAGCCACCCCGGCCACCCGGGCCACCCGGGCCACCCGCACGACCACGGCCCCGCCCACGCGAGCCACACCGCCGGCCACCCGGCGAGCCCGTACACGACCGGCTTCCAGGCCACCCCCTCCCCCGGCCGGCCGTCGGATGCCCAGACGGCTCCCCAGCCCGCCTCCCCGGCGGGCACCGGCCAGGCGGGCACCGGCCAGGGCTGGGTGGCCGCCGGCTACCTCGGCCCCGTCCCGCCGCCGGTGTCCGCCCACGTCCCCGCGCCGGCCCCGGTGACGGTTCCGGTCCCGGCGCCCGCCCCGGCCGTGGGCACCGCCTTCGGCCCGGGCGACCGGGGCACCACCGGCGGCGGCCGCCACCGCAGCCTGCTCTCCCTCCCCCCGGGCCGCAGCGGCGACCACCACTGACCCGACCCGCCACTGAGCCGACCCACCACTGAGCAGAACCCGTCACTGACCCGGCCCCGCGCACAAGGCCGAAGGGCCCCGCCGCCCGGTCCCGAGACCGGCCGACGGGGCCCTTCCGCACCGTCTCCTGCTGCTACTTCTTCTTGCGCTTCTCCCGCACGCGCACCGAGATCGAGATCGGCGTGCCGACGAAGCCGAACTCCTCGCGCAGCCGGCGCTCGATGAACCGGCGGTAGCCCGCCTCCAGGAAGCCCGAGGCGAACAGCACGAAGCGCGGCGGACGGATGCCCGCCTGGGTGCCGAACAGGATGCGCGGCTGCTTGCCGCCGCGGATCGGGTGCGGGTGGGCGGCCACCAGCTCGCCGAGGAAGGCGTTCAGCCGGGCGGTCGTGATCCGGGTCTCCCAGCCCTCCAGCGCGGTCTCGATCGCCGGGACGAGCTTCTCCATGTGCCGGCCGGTCTTCGCCGAGACGTTGACCCGGGGGGCCCACTGCACCTGGACGAGGTCGCGCTCGATCTCGCGCTCCAGGTAGTAGCGGCGCTCCTCGTCGAGCTGGTCCCACTTGTTGTAGGCGATGACGACGGCGCGCCCGGCCTCGACGGCCATCGAGATGATCCGGGTGTCCTGCTCGGCGAGGGCCTCGCTGGCGTCCACCAGGACGACCGCGACCTCGGCCTTGTCCAGCGCGGCGGTGGTGCGCAGCGAGGCGTAGAAGTCGGCGCCGGCGGTCAGGTGGACCCGGCGGCGGATACCGGCGGTGTCGACGAACTTCCAGGTCTTGCCGCCGAGCTCGATCATCTCGTCGACCGGGTCACGGGTGGTGCCGGCCAGCTCGTTGACGACCACCCGCTCCTCGCCGGCGACCTTGTTGAGCAGGCTGGACTTGCCGACGTTCGGCCGGCCGATCAGCGCGATGCGGCGCGGGCCGCCGGGGGCGGCGTCGCCGAAGGTCTGCGGCGGAGCCTCGGGCAGCGCGGCCATCACGGCGTCGAGCAGGTCGCCGGAGCCGCGGCCGTGCAGGGCGGAGACGGGGAACGGCTCGCCGAGGCCGAGCGACCAGAGGTAGGCGGCCTCGGCCTCGGTGGACGGGCCGTCGACCTTGTTGGCGCAGAGCACGGTCGGCTTGCCGGCCCGGCGGATGATCTTGATCAGGGCCTCGTCGGTGTCGGTGGCACCGACGGTGGCGTCGACGACGAACAGGACCGCGTCGGCCTGCTCGATGCCGAGCTCGGCCTGGGCGGCGACCATGGCGTCGATGCCGAGGACGTCGATCTCCCAGCCGCCGGTGTCGACGACCTTGAAGCGGCGGCCGTTCCAGGCGGCCTCGTAAGTGACGCGGTCGCGGGTGACGCCGGGCTTGTCCTCGACGACGGCCTCGCGGCGGCCGATGATGCGGTTCACCAGGGTCGACTTGCCGACGTTCGGGCGGCCGACGACGGCCAGCACCGGCAGCGGGGCGTGGCTGCCGTCGCCGAGGCCGACGTCGTCGAGGTCGAAGCCCTCCTCGGCGGCGAGCGCCATGAACTCGGCGTACTCGGAGGCGTCCAGCTCGCCGTGGCCGGCGGTGGAGTGCTCTGCGGTCATGTTCGTACTGTCCGTTTCCCGGCCCGGCCCTTCCCAGGGACGTGCCGTGCGTACCTGCCCCTCCGGGGCAGCGCGAATGGTTCCGGGTGCCACCATGGCACCCCGTTCATCGGATGATCGGCCTGGCGGACGGTTCTCGACCGTCCTCAGGCGTCCTCAGCTGTCCTCAAGCGTCCCCGGTAGCCGTCCTCAGGCGGCCGAGAGCGCGGCCCCGGCCCGCTCCGCCACCAGCGCGGTGATCCGGTCGATCACCTGCTCCAGGCTGAGCGCGCTGGTGTCCACCAGGACCGCGTCCGCGGCCTGGGTGAGCGGGGCGGTCGCCCGCGAGGAGTCCGCCGCGTCCCGGCGCGCGAGGTCGGCGGCCATCGCGGTGATGGTCGCCTCGTCCACGCCCTTGGCCCGCAGCTCGGCGGCCCGGCGTTCGGCGCGGGCCGTCTCGGAGGCGGTCAGGAAGATCTTGACGGTGGCGTCCGGGAACACCACGCTCCCCATGTCCCGGCCCTCGGCGACGATGCCGCGGGCGGCGACCGCGGCGCAGCCGCGCTGCAGCTCCACCAGCCGGGCCCGCACCGCCGGCACCGCGGCGACGGCGCTGACCTGCGCGGTCACCTCGGGGCCGCGGATCGGGGCGGCGACGTCCCGGCCGTCGACGGTGATGGTCGGGCCGTCCGCGTCCGTGCCGGACACGATGACCGGCTTGCCGCACGCGACGGCCACCGCCTCCGGGTCGTTCACGTCGACGCCGTTGGCCAGCATCCACCAGGTCATCGCCCGGTACATGGCACCGGTGTCCAGGAAGCTCAGGCCCAGCCGGGCGGCGACCGCCCGGGAGACGGTCGACTTGCCGGAGCCGGAGGGTCCGTCGATGGCGACGACGACCGGGGCGTGCGCTCGGTCGGCAGTGTCCACGGCGCGAACCTCTCTCTGAATCTCTGAGCATGGCAACCCGAACTGCGGGGAAGCCGGGGATGGTCTCCCCCAAGGTTAATGGACCGCCGACCGACCCGGACCCGCCGGTGACCGGCCCGCTCCGCCCCGTCCCGAACCGGACCCCGGCCCGCCTTCCCACCGGCCCGCCGACCCACCGGCCGACCCACCAGCCCACCGACCCGCCTTCCCACCGGCCGGCCCACCAGCCCACCGGCCCACCAGCCCACCAGCCCACCGGCCCGCCTTCCCACCGGCCGGCCACAGGACCCGGGAGCCGTCAGTCCCGGACGCTCCACCCGCTCGCCCGCAGCGCCGCCGTCAGCGGCCGCACCGCCGCCGGGGCCACCGACAGCTGGACGAAGCCCACCTGCTGCCCGGTCGAGTGCTCGATGTCGACGTCCTCGATGTTCACGCCCGCCGCCCCGACCTCGCCGAACAGCCGGCCCAGCTCGCCGGGCTGGTCCCCGAGGACCACGGCGACCGTCTCGTACCGGGTGGGCGGGGCGCCGTGCTTGCCGGGGATCCGGGCCTGCCCGGTGTTGCCGCGCCGCATGACCGCCTCGATGCCCGCCGCGCCGCCGCGCCGCTCGGCCTCCTCGGCGGCCTGCAGGGCGCGCAGCGCGGTGACGGTCTCGCCGAGGTCGGTGGCCACCTCCTCCAGCACGTCGGCGACCGCGCCGGCGTTGGCGGAGAGGATGTCGACCCACATCGCGGGGTTGGAGGCGGCGATCCGGGTCACGTCCCGCACGCCCTGGCCGGAGAGCCTTATGGCGGTCTCGTCGGCGTTCTCCAGCCGGGCGGCGACCAGCGAGGAGACCAACTGCGGGGCGTGCGAGACCAGGGCGACCGCGCGGTCGTGCGCCGCGGCGTCCATGACGATCGGCACGGCGCCGCAGAGCGCGACCAGTTCGAGGACGGCGTTCAGCGTCTCGGTGTCGGTGTCGGGGGTCGGCGTGAGCACCCAGGGGCGGCCCTCGAAGAGGTCCGCGCGGGCGGCCAGCGGACCGGACCGCTCCCGCCCGGCCATCGGGTGGCCGCCGATGTAGTGGGCGGTGTCGCAGCCGAGCGCGGCGACCTCGGCGCGCGGCCCGGCCTTCACACTGGCGACGTCGGTGTAGCAGCGCGCCAGGCCGCGGCGCTGGCAGTCGGCGAGCACCTTGCCGACCAGCGCGGGCGGGACGGCGATGATCGCGAGGTCGACCGGCCCCTCCGCGGGCTCGGTGGTCCCGGCCCCCAGCGAGGCGGCGGTGCGGGCGGCGTCCGGGTCCGCGTCCTCCAGATGGACGCTCAGACCCCGTCCGGTGAGGGCGAGCGCGGCGGAGGTGCCAATGAGTCCGGTACCGACGACGACGGCTGTACGCATGGCGGAGTGGCTCTCCTCACGGAACCGCGCGGGACGCGGCGACTGCGGGGACGGGGGAACGGATCGCCCCCATCCTCCCCCATCACCACCACCGCCCGTGCCGCAACCGCACCACCGCCCCCGGCCGTCCCCCCTCACGCGGCCCGCGCCACCGGGCGCCCGCCGCGCCGCCCGCACGCCGCGCACGGTGGAAAACCGGCGACGCGGGCGCCGCCGCACGGCAGGATGGGCCGCCGACGGTACGCGACGAAGGGGTTGGCCGGGTGAACGATCAACACAGCAGCGACCAGCATCGACCGCACGACGACAGCACCACCGAGCGGACCACCGTCCCCACCGTGCCCTCGGTGCTGGACGCCGTGGTCGTCCACGCCGTCGGCGCGGTGTGCCGCCGCCGGGCCCGGACGGCCCTGCCTCCGGGCGGACGGCTCCGGCTGACCGGCCTGCCGGAGGGGCTCGACGAGCGCTCGCTGCGCGCCCGCGTCCTCCTCGGCCCGGCCGGCACCGCCGTCACCGAGGTCCGCCTGGAAGCCGTCGCCGAACTCCGCGAACCCTCCGAACTGCCGGAGCTGCAACGCCGGTTGGCCGACGCCGAGGAGCACGCCGAGGCGCTGCGCGAGCAGCGGCGGCTGGTCCACGCAGCCGTCGTCGAGACCCGCGGGCTGCGCGCCGTCCCGCCGCCCCGCCGCCGCGACGAACCGCTGCGCCGCACCCCCGCCGACGCCTGGCTGGAGCTGGCCGAGTTCGTCGACGAGCGCCTCACCGCCCTCCACGAGCGCACCGAACGGCTCACCCGGGAGCTCGAACTCGCCGACCACGAGGTCCGGGTACTCAACGAGCGGGTCGCCCGGCTGTCCCCCGACGGGCGGCACGAACCCGTCGAGACCACGACCACCGCCCTGCTCACCCTCACCACCACCGCCGCCGTTCCCGGGGACGCCCCCGCCGAGCTGGAGATCGAACTGGAGTACACCGTCGGGACCGCCCGCTGGGTGCCCTCCTACCGGCTCTCCTACCGCCAGGGCGCCGACACCGGCCACCTCCTGCTGCGCGCCTCGGTCGCCCAGCAGACCGGCGAGGACTGGACCGGCGTGCGCCTCGCCCTCTCCACCGCCGACCTCGACCGCCGCACCGACCTGCCCAAGCTGCGCTCGCTGCGGATCGGCCGCAGCCAGCCGCCCCCGCCGCCCTCCGGCTGGCGCGAGCCCCCGGCCGGCCTGGCCGACCTGTTCACCGGCTACGACGCGGCCGGCCCGGCGCCGATCGACCCCCGCCGGGTACGCGCCGGAGCCGGCGGCGGCGCGTTCGCCGACGAGCCCCTGCTCTCCGTCCCGGTCGCCCCCGTCGCCGCCGCGGCCCCGCTCCCGCCGCCGGCCGCCGCCCCGGCCCCGCGACCCCCGGGCGGTCCCGCCCGCGCCCGCACCCGCGGCCTGCGCTCCGCCGACGAGCCGGTCGAGCCGTTCGAACGGTTCGAACCGTTCGGCCAGGCCGAGCAGGCCGCCTTCGCCGGCTACGGCGCGCCCCCGCCCGCTCCCGGCGGCGGCGCCCCGGGCCACGCCGCGGAGGCCCTCGCCAGGCGCGTCGCCCCCGACGCGCCCTCCACCCCGCCCGGCCCGCCGGTCCCGGACGAACAACTGCTCGACTACCCCGTGCTGGAGCTCTTCGGCCCGGACGCCGCCCCCGGCCGCCGCGGCACCCTGCACCACCCGCCCGGCCCGCGCCGCCGGCCCACCGCCGGCCGCCCGGCCCCCGGGCTGCCGAGCCTCCCGCTGCCGCACCACGCCGTGCCGCCGCGCGTCTCGGCCGGCTCCTTCGACCACCGCTTCGACGCCGCCGCGCCCGCCGACCTCCCGTCCGACGGCACCTGGCACACCGTCACCATCGGCGGGATCCCGGTGCGCGTGAGCCCCGAGTACGTCACCGTGCCCGCGGTCGAGGAGCGCGTCTACGCCACCCTGGTGATCGCCAACGACACCGCGCAGGCCGTGCTCGCCGGACCGGTCGAGGTGACCGTCGACGACCAGTTCCTGCTCACCGCCGCCCTGCCCACCCTCGCCCCCGGCGGTGTGCGCCGACTGGGCATCGGTGTCGCCGAGTCGGTCGAGGTGACGCGCCGTACCGAGCTGCGCGAGTCCACCGCGGGCATGCTGAACAGCAGCACCGTGCTCGACCACCGGGTGCACGTCGAACTGGCCAACCGGCTCGGCCGCCCGGTCACCGTCGAGGTCCGCGAACGGGTGCCGGTCAGCTCCGACGCCGACATCCGGATCGAGGAACGCCCCGGCTGGCACGCACCGGACGAACCGTCCACCGAGTGTCCGCCCAGCACCCGGCTCCGACGGGTCGAGCTGCCCCCCGGCGGCCGGGCCGAACTGGACGCCGGCTACCAGATCAGGATCCCGGCCGGAAAGGCCATCGTCGGCGGAAACCGGAGGAACTGAACGATGACCGTCACCCCCCTCCCCGTCACCCCACGGCCCGCGACGCCGCTGCCCGTCACCGCCGTCACCTGCCTGGAGGACCGCGCCCAGGTCGAACGCACCGCCACCGCCGAACTGACCGCCGGCGTCCAGCGGCTGCGCCTGGGCCCGCTCACCGCGCTCGCCGTCGACCGCACCCTGCGCGCCGAGTCCGACACCCCGGGCGTACGCGTCCTGGACGCCCGGATCACCCGCGCCTGGACGCCGCGCGCCCCGCTGCCGCCCGGCCCGGAGGACTCCGCACTGCGCCACCGCCTGCACGAGCTGGACCGGCGCGACATCGCCGAGAAGGCGCTGGCCCAGCGGCTGGAGGCCCGGCTGGCGCTGCTCGCCCAGCTCGCCGCGGACCTGCTGCGCGAGGTCGGCGAGGGCGCCGGCATCGGCGAGGTCGAACGGACCCGCTGGCACCGCGAGCTGGAGCGCGTGGACGCCGAACGCGAGCGGTACGGCGAGGAGCTGCGCGCCACCCGCTCGCGGACGGAACGGCTGGAGGAGGAGCGCAACGCGGCGTTCCGAGCCGCGGCCGAGGCCGAGGAGCAGCCCGCCGAGCTGGTCGCCCACCTCGACCTGACCGTCGAGGCCGGGGAGGCCGGGCCCGCCCGGCTGACCGTGAGCCACCTGGTGCCCTGCGCGCTCTGGCGGCCGTCCTACCGGGCCACGCTGGCCGGGGGCGTGCTGCGGCTGGAGTCCGAGGCGGTGGTCTGGCAGCGCACCGGCGAGGCCTGGACCGGCGCCCGGCTCACCTTCTCCACCGCCCGCTCCGCCCTCGCCACCGAGCCGCCCGCGCTCGCCGAGGACGTGCTGACGCTGCGCGAGCGCACCTCCGAGGAACGGCGCACCGTCGAGGTCGAGCTGCGCGAGGAGACGATCTCCGAGCTCCGCCCGGACGGCGTGCTGCCCGGCGTGGACGACGGCGGCGAGGTACGGGTGCTGACCGCCCCGGCACCGGCCACCGTGCCCTCCGACGGGCGGGCGCACCGGGTCCCGCTGGACTCCTCCGAAGGTCCCGCGCTCAGCGAGTACGCCTGCGCGCCGGAGCTGTCGCCGCTGGTCACCCAGGTGGTCCGGTTCCGCAACACGGCCGGGCACCCGCTGCTCGCCGGACCGGTCGAGCTGGTCCGCGGCAGCGGCTTCACCGGGCGCGGACGGCTGCCGTTCACGGCTCCGGGAGCCGACGTGGAGCTGTCCTTCGGCAGCTCGGACGGCTACCGGGTGGTCCGCGAGACCGACGAGCGCCGCTCCACGGCCGGGCTGAGCCAGCGCTCGGTGACCACCCGCACGGTGCGGCTGCACCTGTCGCGGTTCTCCGGCCCGGAGGAACGGGACGAGCAGCTGGTCGCGGTGCGCGAGCGGGTGCCGGTCTCCGAGGTGTCGGCGGTGGAGGTGCGGCTGCGCAAGGAGGAGTGCTCACCCGCGCCGGACGCCCTCGACGCCGAGGGCATCGTCCGCTGGGACGTCCCGCTCGGACCGGGCGCCCGCCGCACGCTCACCCTGGTGTACGAGGTCTCCGCCTCCGGGAAGGTGGCGGGCCTCTGAGCACCGGCCGGGCCCGGGCGTGCGAACCGCCGCCCGGGCGACCGCCCGGGCCCGGCCGGAGCGGGTACAACAGGAGCATGATCCTGCACCTCGCCCCCTTGGACGACTGGCTGGCCGACCCGGGCCGGCCGTACGCGACCGCCTCGCTGCTCACCGACGGCTTCATCCACTGCTCGGCGGACGAGCCGACCGCGCTCGCCGTGGCCAACGCCTTCTTCGCCGACGCCCGCGAACCGCTGATGGTGCTGCTGATCGAGGAGTCGCTGGTGGAACCGATGGTCAAGTGGGAGGCCCCGCACGGCGCACCGCCGCCCGGGGCCACCCCCGGTGTGCTGTTCCCGCACATCTACGGGCGGCTGAACCGCACGGCGGTGGTCGGCCTGGAGAAGGTCGAGCGCGGCCCGGACGGCCACTGGGCGTCCCTCTCCCCCTGGAGCTGACGCCCCCGGCGCCGGCCCGGCGCGTCCACGACCGGTTTCGGGCGGCTACAGCCAGCCCCGCTCCCGGGCCGCCATGCCGGCCTGGAAGCGGGTGGTGGCGCCCAGCTCGCGCATCAGCGACTGGAGCCGGCGCTGGGTGGTCCGGGCGCTCCAGCCGAGCGAGCGGGCGATCGACTCGTCGGTGAGGCCGGCCGCCAGCAGCCCGAGCAGCTTGCGGTGGTCGGCCTCCGGCTCCAGCGCCCCGTCGACCGCGCCGATCGCGGCCTGCAACTGGACGGCGCGCTCCCACTCGGCCTCGAAGAGCGTGTCCAGCGCCTGGAGCAGCGCCGAGGGGTGGATGACGTAGGCGGCGTCGAGGACGCTGTCGCCGACGCTGATCGGGATGATCGCCATCCGGTCGTCCGACATGACCATCTTCATGGGGAGCACCGGCCGGACCCGGGCCTCCTCGCCGTCGGCGACCCCGACCAGGATGTTCTTCTCCAGTCGGCCCGGCCAGGCCACCGCCTCCCGGTCGTAGACGGTCCGGAACCGCACGCCCTCCTTCAGCCGCTGCCGCTGCAGCGGGATGTTGGCCACCGGGTCCTGGATGTAGGGCGGGCGGTCGAAGCCGCGGATCTGGTACTGGCTGGTCCCGGTGATGTGCTCCAGCCGCTGGGCGATCGCCTCGCCGCCGGTCAGCACCTCGACCGAGTGCGCCGGGTCGGTGTAGCGCGAGGCCTCCCGGAAGGCGTCCATCAGCCGGTGCATCTCGGCCCGGGCGTGCCGCAGCTCGGACTCCCGGTGGCCGATCAGCGTGCCGATGGCGACGTCCGGGGCGACCGGCAGGAACCGCTGCCGGTCCACCGGGGCCCGGGTGGCCATGCCCTGCTGGGCGAGCCGGTCCAGGGCCCGCAGGCTCTGCTGGACGGTCAGGTCGCAGAGCGCGGCGAGGTCCTCGGCCGTCGACTGCGGGTTGGCCACCAGCGCCGCGTAGATCCGCCCGTCCGGTCCGGCCAGTCCCAGAGCGCTGAGTGGTGCATCGGACACGGCGTCGCTCCCCGTTCGCCTCTCGCCCCGCGCCGGGTGGCGCAGTCCCGCCACCGGGCGGGTCGTGGGCAGGTGGCAATCCTCGGCCACGGATCAGCGGGCTGACAAGGTGATCACCGCCGATGCGGCCCGCTTCACAGCAGGACCCGCCGAACGACGGAGGGCCTCCCCGCCGAACGACGGGGAGGCCCTCCGGGGGCGGCTGTTACAGCCCGACCTCGCGCATCAGCTGGCCGACCTCGGGGTTGGTCAGCCGGCGCAGCCAGCCGGACTTCTGGTCGCCGAGCGCGATCGGACCGAAGTGGGTGCGCACCAGCTTCTCGACCGGGAAGCCCGCCTCCGCCAGCATCCGGCGGACGATGTGCTTGCGGCCCTCGTGCAGGGTCACCTCGACCAGGTAGTTCTTGCCGACGTTCGAGACGACCTTGAAGCTGTCGGCGCGGGCGTAGCCGTCCTCCAGCTCGATGCCCTTGGCGAGCTGCTTGCCCAGGTCGCGCGGGATCGGCCCCTGGATGGCGGCCAGGTAGGTCTTGGTCACGCCGTACCGGGGGTGGGTGAGGCGGTGGGCCAGCTCGCCGTGGTTGGTGAGCAGGATGATGCCCTCGGTCTCGGTGTCCAGGCGGCCGACGTGGAAGAGCCGGGTCTCGCGGTTGGTCACGTAGTCGCCGAGGCACTGGCGGCCGTCCGGGTCCTCCATGGTGGAGACCACGCCGGCCGGCTTGTTCAGCGCGAAGAACAGGTAGGACTGGGTGGCGACGGTCAGGCCGTCCACCTTGATCTCGTCCTTCAGCGGGTCGACCCGCTTGCCCTGCTCGGTGACCCGCTTGCCGTTGACGTCGACCCGGCCCTGCTCGATCAGCTCCTCGCAGGCGCGGCGGCTGCCGACGCCGGCCCGGGCCAGCACCTTCTGCAGGCGCTCGCCCTCGGGCTCGCCGAAGGTCTTCGGCAGCTTCACGGCCGGCTTGTCGTGCCGGGCCAGCACCGCGTCCTCGATCCGGGCCTGCAGCTCGCGCGAGCGCTGCGGCTGGCGGCGCGGGTCGCCCGGGGCGCCCTGGCCCTCGCGGCGCGGCCGCGGGGCCGGGCCGGGGCGGCGGCCGGCGAAGCCGCCGCGGGCCGGGGTGGCGTTGGGGCCGCCGCCGTACTCGGGGCGGTCGTACCTGCGCTCCTCGGGCCGCAGCGGGCGGTCCGGGTAGCGGCGGTCGTCGCGCCGGTCGTCCCGACGGCTGTCGCGCCGGTCGTCCCGACGGCTGTCACGCCGGTCGTCGCGGCCGTACGAGCCCGAGCCGCCGCGCGGAGCCGAGCCGCCCCGGCCGCCGCCGGACCCGCCGTACGAACCCCCGCGCGAGCCGGAGCCGCCGCGGCCCGAGCCGCCCCCGGAGGAGCCGCCCCGGCCGCCCCCGCCCTGTCCGCCGCGACCGCTGCCGCCGCCGCTGCTGTTCCTGCCGTTGCCACTGCTACGCATCAAAGTGTCCGTACGTCGTTACCGTCTGGGCTGTGCGGTCGTTTCGGCCGACCTCACCGCCCCCTACCGATCGGGCGCAGCCCGACCGGCCCCGCCACTGCCGTCCGCGGCCTGCACGGCAGCGGCGGCGACCGCCTCCGCGATCATCGTGCCCTCCAGGGACTCCGCTTCCACGTCGTCGACCTCGGGCAGGAAGGGAGCGAGCTCCGGCAGCTCGTCCAGGCCGCGGAGCCCCATCCGTTCCAGGAAGTAGTTCGTCGTCCGATACAGGATCGCACCTGTTTCGGGCTCGGATCCGGCCTCTTCCACCAGTCCTCGCTGTACCAGGGTACGCATCACGCCGTCACAGTTCACACCGCGGACGGCCGAGACCCGCGATCTGGACACCGGCTGACGGTAGGCGACGACCGCCAGGGTCTCCAGCGCCGCCTGGGTCAGCCGGGCCTGCTGGCCGTCCAGGACGAAGCGGTCGACGGCCGGCGCGCAGGCGGCGCGGCTGTAGAACCGCCAGCCGCCGGCGACCAACCGCAGGTCGAAGCCCCGCCCCTGGGCGGTGTACTCGGCGGACAGTTCGCGCAGCGCCGCGGCCACCTCCGCGCACGGCCGCTCCAGCACCGACGCCAGGTGGGCCTCGCCGGCCGGCTCGTCGACGACCATCAGGATCGCCTCCAGCTCGGCCCGCAGCCCGGGACCGCCGTCCGCCTCCGGCACCGGCACCGGCCGCACGACCGGCGCCTCCTCCGGCGGCACAGCCTCCTCCGCCGGCACAGCCGCGTCCGGAAGCGCAACCGCCTCCGGCACCGGCTCCGCCACGCCCAGCACGCCCGGCACGCCCGGCGCCGGCTCCAGCCACTCCCCGGCGCGCGGCTGCCCCGGCAGCCCGAGCGCCCGCCGGGCCGGCCGTCCGCCGCCCGCACCGCCGTTCCCGGCCGTCATCGCCCGTCCTCCTCGCCCTTCGCCGCCCGCGCCGCGGCCTCGCCCGCCGGCCGGTCGAACTCGTCCGTCACCTCGACCGCGCCCCGGTCCGCCTCCGCCACCCACCGCACCACCAGCTCGCCGAGCGCGTCCGGCTGCTCGAAGGCGAGCACCCGCTCCCGGTACAGCTCCAGCAGCGCCAGGAACCGGGCGACCACCACCATGGTGTCCGGGGCGTCCGCGACCAGCCGCTGGAAGCTGGCCTCGCCCAGCTCGGTCAGCAGCCCGGCCACCAGCCCCGCCTGCTCCCGCACGCTGACCGGCGGGGTGTGGATGTGGTCGACGTAGACGACCGGCTTCGGCTTGGGCGCCATCGCCCGGGCGGCGAGCTCCGCCAGGCGCTCGGTGCCGACGCTGATCACGACCTCGGGCAGCAGCTCGGCGTGCCGCGGCTCCAGACCGACGGTGCGCGGCCGCCGCAGCAGCTCCGCGGCCCAGCGCTCGCCGAACAGCGCCGCCGCCCGCTTGTAGGCCCGGTACTGGAGCAGCCGGGCGAAGAGCAGGTCGCGCGCCTCCAGCAGGGCGAGGTCCTCCTCGTCCTCGACCTCCGCGGCGGGCAGCAGCCGGGCCGCCTTGAGGTCGAGGAGGGTGGCGGCGACGACCAGGAACTCGGTCGCCGCGTCGAGGTCCCAGTCCGGCCCCATCGCGCGGATGTGCGCCATGAACTCGTCGGTGACGGTCGCCAGCGCGATCTCGGTGACGTCCATCCGGTGCTTGGCGATCAGGCTCAGCAGCAGGTCGAACGGGCCCTCGAAGTTGTCCAGCCGGACCCGGAAGCCGCCCTGCGGCCCGTTCTCCGGCGCACCCGGCCCGGCCGCTCCTACGGCGGTCCGGTCGACGACGGGGTTCTGGGGCGTACTCGGCATGACGGTCCATCTTCACCCGGCCGCGGCGCCCGCCCCGCACCGGGGCCCACCGACACGCCGGGCCACCCCGGCCCGACCGTCGCGGCGCACCGCGCACGCGGCACCGCGCCGCACCGAACGACCCCGGACCCCCCGCGGCCCCGGAGTGCGCGCTCAGCGCCCGCGCAGCCGCCGCACCAGGATGCTCGCCTCGCCGCGCTGCTCCAGGTCCGCCAGCACCACCGCGATGGCCTCCCGGACGATCCGGCCGCGGTCCACCGCCAGGCCGTGCTCGCCGCGGAGCACCAGCCGGGTGTGCTCCAGGTCCATCAGCTCCTCGGCGGACACGTACACGGTGATCTTCTCGTCGTGCCGCTCGCGCCCGCTCGGGCGGCGCGGGGCGCGGCCGCGCGGACGGGGCCGGCCGGCGGAGCCCGTCTGGTCCTCGGCCGTACCGCTGTGCTGGCGCGGCGCCGGGGCCGCGGCGCGGCCGCCCTGGGCGGCCGTCGCGGCGCCGCCCGGCCCGGTGGCACCCTGGCCGCCCGGCTGCGCGGGGGCGGGCACGGTGGCCCCTCCCGGCGCGCCGAGCCGGCGCGGCGCGCGCCCGGCCCCGGCCTGGTCGCCGCCCGCCCCGGTGCCGCCCTCGGCGTGCTCCTGGCCCTCGCCGCCGGCGCCGGAGCCGTCGACGCCCTCGGCGCCGTCCGCGTCACCGGCGCCGTTGACCGCCCGCGCGGTCTCCGGTCTGGGCGCCTCGGCGGCCGAACGCGACGCGAGGGACGGCGACAGCGCCATCCCACCGGTGGTTCGGAACAGCTCGTCGGCACCCGGGAGACTCACTCGGCGGGGCGGCACCGGTCGAGCACCTCCCTGGCGAGCTGGCGGTAGGCGGCGGCACCGACCGAATTGGTCGCGTACGTCGTGATCGGTTCGCCGGCGACGGTGGTCTCCGGGAAGCGCACGGTCCGCCCGATGACGGTGTGGAAGACGTGGTCGCCGAACGCCTCGACGACGCGCGCCAGCACCTCGCGGCTGTGCACGGTGCGCGAGTCGTACATGGTGGCGAGGATGCCGTCCAGCCGCAGCTCGGGGTTGAGCCGCTCGCAGACCTTCTCGATGGTCTCGGTGAGCAGCGCGACGCCGCGCAGCGCGAAGAACTCGCACTCCAGCGGGACGATGACGCTGTGAGCGGCCGTCAGCGCGTTGACCGTCAGCAGGCCCAGCGAGGGCTGGCAGTCGATGATGACGTAGTCGTAGTCGGGCAGCAGCGGCTTCAGGGCGCGCGCCAGCGCGGACTCCCGGGCCACCTCGCTGACCAGCTGCACCTCGGCGGCGGAGAGGTCGATGTTGGACGGCAGCAGGTCCATGCCCGGCACGGCCGTCTTCAGCAGCACCTCGTCGGCCGTCAGCCCGCGCTCCATCAGCAGGTTGTAGACGGTGACGTCGAGTTCCATCGGGTTGACGCCGAGGCCGACGGAGAGGGCGCCCTGCGGGTCGAAGTCGACGAGCAGCACGCGGCGGCCGTACTCGGCGAGCGCCGCGCCCAGGTTGATGGTCGACGTGGTCTTGCCGACGCCGCCCTTCTGGTTGCACATCGCGATGATCTGCGCGGGGCCGTGCTCGGCCACCGGCGCGGGGATCGGGAAGTAGGGCTGGGGGCGGCCGGTCGGGCCGATCCGCTCGCGGCGCTGGCGGGCGGCGTCGGGGGCGAGCGTGGCCGCGTACTCCGGGTCCGGCTCGTACTCGGCGTCGGGGTCGTCGTAGGCGCCGTAGGCGAACTCGCCGTAGGCCAGGCCGTGGGCCGGCAGTTCGGCGTCGTAGTCGGTCACCGTGGTCACCTGTGCTGTGTTCTGGCGTGCTTCGAACGTACGGAGAGCGACCGAGCCGACCTCGGCCGAGCCCACGGAGGGCTGCCTGGCCCCGGGCTCCTCACTCGGCTGGCCGGCGGTGTGCGCCGCCAGTCCTGGCTGACCACCCCCGGGAGCAAATGTCGACTCATTCACAAGTCGTCTTACCTCCTTGGGCATCCAGGACTCTATGTCGATTCGTCAGCGTGGCAGCATGCCGACGGTTTGCGACTCTAGGCCGTTCAAGGCGTTCGCAGCAACACAATCCACGGTAGTGGGCAGGATGTGTCGACTATCGGGCAACCCCCTGTCAAGGGGAGCGAGGGCCCGTGACTCCGGGGTTTCCGGGGTCGGGTGACACGACCGACGGAAATTGACGACAGAGCGACCCGCCCCCGCCATTCCCGAGGTCACCACCGGATTCACCCCTCGTTCACACGGCGGCCGGAGAGGTCCGGTGACCCCCTGTGCACGGGCACGGCGAAGCCCCCGGCCCGGAGAGCACCGGGCCGGGGGCAACACACGTCACACTCAGGCGAGGACGGACTCCAGGGAGACCGACTCCAGGCCGAAGGCCTCGGCCACGGCGGCGAAGGTGATCTGGCCCTCGTGCACGTTCAGGCCCTTGGCCAGCGCGGCGTCGCGGCGCAGCGCCTCCTTCCAACCGCGGTTGGCCAGCTCGACGACGTACGGCAGCGTCGCGTTGGTCAGCGCGTAGGTGGAGGTGTTCGGGACGGCGCCCGGCATGTTGGCCACGCAGTAGAAGACCGAGTTGTGGACCTGGAAGGTCGGGTCGGCGTGCGTGGTCGCGTGCGAGTCCTCGAAGCAGCCGCCCTGGTCGATGGCGATGTCGACGAGCACGGAGCCCGGCTTCATGCGGGAGACCAGCTCGTTGGTGACGAGCTTCGGGGCCTTGGCGCCCGGGATCAGCACGGCGCCGATGACCAGGTCGGCCTCGACGACGGCCTTCTCCAGCTCGAAGGCGTTGGACATGATGGCCTTGATCTTCGTGCCGAAGATCTTGTCGGCCTCGCGCAGCTTGTTGATGTCGCGGTCCAGCAGGGTCACGTCGTAGCCCATGCCGATGGCGATGGTGGCCGCGTGCCAGCCGGAGACGCCACCGCCGATGACGACGGCCTTGGCCGGGTGGGTGCCGGGCACGCCGCCCGGCAGGGTGCCGCGGCCGCCGGCCGGACGCATCAGGTGGTACGAGCCGACCTGCGGGGCCAGGCGGCCCGCGACCTCGGACATCGGGGCGAGCAGCGGAAGGGCGCCGTTGGCGAGCTGCACGGTCTCGTACGCGATCGCGGTGGTGCCCGAGGCGAGCAGCGCGTCGGTGCCGGGACGGTCGGCCGCCAGGTGGAGGTAGGTGAAGAGCGTCTGGCCCTTGCGCAGGCGGTGGTACTCCTCCGCGATGGGCTCCTTGACCTTCAGCACCAGGTCGGCGGTCGCCCACACCTCGTCGGCGGTGGGGAGGATGGTGGCACCCGCGGCCACGTACTCCTCGTTCGGGATCGAGGAGCCGACACCGGCGTTGTCCTCGATGTAGACCTCGTGTCCGTTGCGGACCAGCTCATGCACACCGGCAGGCGTGATGGCCACGCGGTACTCGTGGTTCTTGACCTCGCGGGGGATGCCGACCTTCACGGCTAAACACGTCCTCTTGCCATGGGGGTCCCTACCGGAGAAGACCGGCGGGCGACGCGCACGGGGGGAAGCCTCCGGAAGACACCGGGGCACGGATCGCTGCGCGCTGAGTCGAGTGTAATGAAGCCCAGGCGGCCTGTCAGCCTTCCAAAGTGAATAAATCTGCCGGATGCATTGGCAAGTTCGTAGGCTTCCCTCGCGATCTTCCTGCCAAAGCAGCACTGACCTGGCATCTTCGACAATACTCCTGAACCGCCCGCTACCACCCGGCGGAGACGCGTTCCCGCAGCTCCGCGAGGGCGGTGCCGACGGCCTCGCGGCCGTGCTCGTCGCCGAGCCGGCGGAGCACCGCGAGGGACGCCCGGTACTCCCGCTCGGCCTCCTCGAAGCGGCGCTGCGCGGTGTGCGCCTCGGCGACCCTGGCCAGCAGCCGGGCCTCGGCGGCGTGGTCCCCCATGGCCTGCCGCAGGCCCAGCGCCCGCCCGTACCAGTCGGCGGCGCGCACCGCGTCGCCGAGCGCCCGGTGACAGCCCGCCGCGCCCTCCAGCGCGCGGGCACAGAGCGCCTCGTCGTCGGCGGCCCTGGCGTGCTCCAGGGCGGCCCGGTAGTGGCCCGAGGCCTGCTCCCAGCGGCCCGCGGCCGCCTGCAGGTCCCCCAGGTTGAGCAGGGCGGCGGAGGCCCGGCGCGGGCGGCCGTGCCGCTCGGCCACCGTCAGCACCAGCTCGTGCAGCTGGTAGAGGTCGGCCGGGGCGGCGGCGCCGGTCAGCGGCAGCGCCCGGAGCAGGGCGGTGACCAGCCGGCCGGCCGAGCCGTCGAGGTCGCCCTGGCCGATCGCGTCGGCGACCGCGGCGAGCAGCGGGTCGCGCTCGCCGAGCAGCCACTGCCGGGCGTGCGCGGCGGACGTCAGCCGCAGCGGGCCGGGCAGCGGGTCGGGGCCCGGGCCGCCGGCGGGGTCCAGCAGCGCCCGGGCGGACTCGGTGAGCCGCACCAGCCGCTCCAGCAGCCGGGCCCGGGCCAGCTCGACCTCGGCGGGCCGGTCGTCCCGCTCGCGCAGCCGGACCAGCCGGGGGTGCAGCCGGCCCGGGACGCGGTAGCGGGCGGTGCCGTCGGCGGCCGGCGGCTCCTCGGTGAGCAGTTCCCGCTCGGCGAGCGCGGCCAGCGTCCCGGCGGCCTCCGGGGCCGGGCAGCCGACCAGCGCGGAGGCCGTGCGTAGGTCCGCGCACTGGGCGGGGGCCAGGGTGAGCGCGCGCAGCATCCGCGCCTGCGCGGCGGGCAGGCCCGCGTAGGCGAGGGTGAAGGCGCCGACCAGCGGGTCGTTGTCCGGCACCGGGACGGGTTCGGCGGGCTCCGGCGCGGGCCGCACCCAGGCGGCCGGGTCGCGGGCCGGCTCCGCCGGGGGCGGCGTCACGACGGGCCCCGGCGCGGCGGCCGTCGGCTCCGCCCCGCCGCTCCCCTTCTTCCTCCTGCCCTGCACCGGCTTCTCCGGCTTCGCGGGCGCGGCGGGCTTCGCGGCCTTCCCGGACGGCGCGGGCTTCCCCGGTGGCCCGGCCTTCCCTGACGGCGCGGCCTTCGCCTCCTCGGCGGGCTTCCCGGCCTTCGCCTCCCCCGCACCCCCGGCTCCCGGCGCCGAGGCCTCGGCGACGGCCCGCACCAGCTCCTTCGCCGCCTCCGTCACCGCCAGCTCCGGATGGCCGCGCAGCCGCCCGGCCATCAGCCGCAGCGCCGCCGGCTGGGAGCCGCAGGCCTCCGCCAGATCGGCCGCGCCCACCGGGTCGCAGCCGATCCGGGTGCCGCCGACCAGATCGCCGAGCAGGTCGGCGGCCGCCGGGCGGTCCAGCCCGCCGAGGATCACCGGGTCGATGTCCTCGATCCCGGTGAGCGGCCCGGCCGTGGTGGCGAGCACCAGGCAGCCAGGCTCGTCCGCGAGCAGCGGCCACAGCTGGCCGGCGTCCCGGACGTCGTCCAGCAGCAGCAGGACGCGCCGCCCGGCCAGCGCCTCGCGCAGTGCGACGCACGCCGGGTCCTCCCGGCCGTCCTCGACGGCACCGGGCAGCGGGACGCCGGCGGTGTCCGCGTCGAGCTGCTCCAGCAGCCGGCGGGCGACCCGCGCGGGCGGCACCCGGCCGCCGTCGGGGGCGGACAGCCGGGCGAAGAGCACGCCGTCGGGGTACTGGGCGGCGACCGTGACGGCGAACCGCACGGCCAGCGCGGTCCGGCCCGAGCCGGGCCGGCCGGCCAGCACCAGGACGGGGCTGCGGCCCTCCGCCGGGCGCGCGGCGGCGGCCCGCAGCGCGGCCAGCTCGGTGCGCCGGCCGACGAACAGGGTGGGGCCGGCGGGCAGCCGGTCCAGCCCGGGAACGCGCTCGGCGGGCGCGCCGGGCCCGGCCTCCATCGTCACGGTCTTCCTCGCCACCCGTGCCACTCCCGACGTCGCCAGCGCTCACCGGAGCGGCCCGCAGCGGACGCCCCGTCTGCGAAGCGTAGTTCGACCGTCCACTCCGGCCGAGGTGACATCCGGTCGTACGAACCGGCAAATCACCCCGCCGGCCGAAGTACCGGCCCCACGGCCGCCGGAACCCACCCTGCGGCCACCCGGCACCGGGTCGGAGCGCCCGGAGGCGAGCCCTAGGAGAAGGGCCGGGCGGGCCAGGGGGAGTCCGCCGGGCGCAGGGCGTCCAGGCCGCCGGGGCCGTGCAGGGCCGCGTGGAGCGCCAGGGTGCCGGTGATCAGGGTGGGGTTGTGCAGCTGCCCGGCGTGGATCCGCCGGACCAGCTCCTCCACCGGCATCCGGGCGGACTCCAGCTCCAGCTCCTCCCCGTGCGCCTCGTACCGCTGCCCCTCCGCCTCGGCGAGGTCGGTGGCGAGGAAGAGCCGCAGCGCCTCGTCCGTCCCCCCGGGCGAGGTGTAGAAGTCGACCAGCACCCGCCAGGTGCCCGCCTTGCAGTGCGCCTCCTCGTACAGCTCGCGCTGGGCGGCGTGCAGCGGGTTCTCGCCGGGCACGTCGAGCAGGCCGGCCGGCAGCTCCCAGAGGCGCTGGCGCACGGGGTGGCGGTACTGCCGCAGGATCAGCACCCGCCGCTGGTCGTCCAGGGCGAGGACGGCGACCGAGCCGGGGTGGGTCTGGTAGTCGCGGCGGGCCCAGCTGCCGTCGGGCATCAGGACCTCCTCGGTGCGCACACCGGTGACCCGCCCCTGGAACGGCGTGCTGCTCCCCCGGACCTCCCACTCCTCGGCCCGGTCGGCGACATCGGCGGTGCTGCGGTCGTCCATCACGTCTCCCCTTTTCGTCAGTACGACACAATCTAACGCCGAACGGCGGCCCCGCAGGAATCGCGGGGCCGCCGTCCGATGGAACGCGGGTGTGGAACGCGCGTGGCCTACTCGGCGCCGGCCGGGGCCGTCTTGATCTCGATCGCGGCCTTCACCAGGCCCGCGAAGAGCGGGTGCGGGCGGGTCGGCCGGGACTTCAGCTCCGGGTGGGCCTGGGTGGCCACCAGGTAGGGGTGCACCTCGCGCGGGTACTCGACGTACTCGACCAGGTCGCCCTTCGGGGAGAGGCCCGAGAAGATCAGACCGGTCTTCTCCAGGTCGGCCCGGTAGGCGTTGTTGACCTCGTAGCGGTGGCGGTGGCGCTCCTCGACGTACTGCTCGCCGTTGTAGACCTCGCGGACGATCGAGCCCTCGGCGAGCTTGGCCGGGTACAGGCCCAGGCGCATGGTGCCGCCCAGGTCGCCCTTGCCGTCGACGATGGCCAGCTGCTCGGCCATGGTGGAGATCACCGGGTGCTTGGCGGCGGCGTCGAACTCGGTGGAGTTGGCCTCGGGCAGGCCGGCCAGGTTGCGGGCCGCCTCGATGACGACGCACTGCAGGCCCAGGCACAGGCCCAGCAGCGGCACCTTGTTCTCGCGGGCGAAGGTGATCGCGCCGACCTTGCCGTTGACGCCGCGGTCGCCGAAGCCGCCGGGGATGCAGATCGCGTCCACGTCGCCGAGCTGCTCGCGGGCGCCCTCGGGGGTCTCGCAGTCGTCCGAGGTGACCCACTTGATCTCGACCCGGGCGTTGTTGGCGAAGCCGCCGGCGCGCAGCGCCTCGGTCACCGACAGGTAGGCGTCCGGGAGGTCGATGTACTTGCCGACCAGGGCGACCTTGACGATGTGCTGCGGCTCGTGGACGCGGCGCAGCAGGTCGTCCCAGGTGGTCCAGTCCACGTCGCGGAACGGCAGGTCGAGGCGGCGGACGACGTAGGCGTCCAGGCCCTCGCCGTGCAGCACCTTGGGGATGTCGTAGATCGACTTGGCGTCGATGGCCGCGACCACGGCCTCCTCGTCGACGTCGCACATCAGCGAGATCTTGCGCTTGATGGCCTGCGGGACCTCGCGGTCGGCGCGCAGCACGATGGCGTCGGGCTGGATGCCGATGTTGCGCAGCGCGGCGACGGAGTGCTGGGTCGGCTTGGTCTTCAGCTCGCCCGAGGGACCGATGTAGGGGAGCAGGGAGACGTGCACGAAGAAGACGTTGTCCCGGCCGACCTCGTGGCGGACCTGGCGGACGGCCTCCAGGAACGGCAGCGACTCGATGTCGCCGACGGTCCCGCCGACCTCGGTGATCACCACGTCGACGTCCTCGGTCGCCATCCGGCGGATCCGGGACTTGATCTCGTTGGTGATGTGCGGGATGACCTGGACGGTGTCGCCCAGGTACTCGCCGCGGCGCTCCTTGGCGATGACGGTCGAGTACACCTGGCCGGTGGTGACGTTCGCCGAGCCGTGCAGGTTGGTGTCCAGGAACCGCTCGTAGTGGCCGATGTCGAGGTCGGTCTCGGCGCCGTCGTCGGTGACGAAGACCTCACCGTGCTGGAACGGGTTCATGGTGCCCGGGTCCACGTTGAGGTACGGGTCGAGCTTCTGCATCGTGACGCGCAGGCCGCGGGCCTTGAGCAGGGCGCCGAGGCTGGAGGCGGTGAGGCCCTTGCCGAGCGACGAGGCGACACCCCCGGTGACGAAGAGGTGCTTGGTCGTCACGGCGCGGCCGTTCGATGCCTTGCCGGAATGGGGCTGTGCCAAGAGGGGGCTCCCGTGGGTCGCGAGTCGAAGGTGACGTGGTGGGAGGCTCGCGGCTGCCGTTCCGACGAAGGAGGGGCGGTGCGGGGCACGGCGCCCTGGGGGTCGTCGGTTCGGCCGGTCCGGGGCGTTTGATCCCACCGGTCCACGGGATACCAGGGTAACAGTGACCCGGCTCGGACGCGTTCCGGGCCGCCCCCGCGCGGCGTCGCCGGGCCGGATTCCCGGGCGGGATCCGCCGGGACGCTCCCGGGGCGTACGCCGGGCGCGGCACCGGCGCACCACCCGGCGCACTTGTCACACGCGTCGCACCACCGGCCCGAGCGGGCCACCCCCCGGAGGCCCGGACCGGCTCGGCCGGGCCATCACGGATCCCCACTTCGTGCCATCCGGAGCTGATCCTTCCGAGCCATCCTGACGGCGCCCCTCGCGATGCGCGGTATTTCCGCCGAAATGCGCGGCGGCATCGCGCTGCGCCCGCGTGCTTCGCCCCTTTCGTCCGTCGTAAGCTGCTCGGACGCATCGCCGACAACACGAGCACGCGGAGGGCGTGGGAGGGTCAGGAACCTCTCGGTCCCCGATGCGCGACCGGACCTCCCCGTAATTTCCCGCTCTCCCCACCCACCCAGAGGCTCGACCGAGCCCTCGCGGACACTCCAGCAAGGCCCCCCACCACCCCACGGAGGGCCGGACGTCCCGGGGTGGCACCGGTCCCGCCGTACCCGCTGGCTCCCCCTCGGATCGCCGATGCGTCGTGACCACATTGCGAACTGGAGATCACGTGGCCGGCCGTATCGAGGACTACGCACTCATCGGGGACATGCAGACCGCCGCCCTCGTCAGCAGGGACGGCGCGGTGGACTGGCTCTGCCTGCCCCGATTCGACTCGCCGGCGGTCTTCGCCGGACTGCTCGGCACCGACGAACACGGCTTCTGGCGCATCGGTCCGGCCGAGGCCATGGCGGTCGACCTGCCCGCGCCCGTCCCCGCCGAACCGGCCGCCGGCCGGATCCGGCTCACCGACACCGGCGACCTGCGGATCCCGCCGGCCACCGCCGCCGCCCCCGCCGTACCCGCCGACCGCCGCCGCTACCGGGGCGACTCGCTGATCCTGGAGCAGGAGTGGGACGCCCAGGGCGGCACCGTCCGGGTGATCGACTTCATGCCGCCCCGCCCGCTCGCCGGCAAGGACGCCGTCCCGCAGGTGATCCGGATCGTCGAGGGCGTGACCGGCACCGTGCGGATGCGCTCCGCGGTGCGGATGCGGTTCAGCTACGGCCGGGTGGTCCCCTGGGTGCACCGGGTCGAGCAGGCCGACGGCGGGCACCGCACCGTCGCCGTGGCCGGGCCCGACTCGGTCTGGCTGGACGGCAAGGCCGACACCTACGGCCGCAACCTCACCACCTACGCCGACTTCACCGTCGCGGCCGGCGAGCGGATCGCCTTCGCGCTCACCTGGCAGGCCTCCCACCTGGAGCCGCCGAAGGCCCCGGACGCCGAGGAACTGCTCGACGCCACCGCCGACTTCTGGCACGAGTGGGTCGGCCAGTGCACCTACCAGGGCCCCTACCGGGAGGCCGTGGTCCGCTCCCTGATCACCCTCAAGGGCCTCACCTACGCCCCCACCGGCGGCATCGTCGCCGCCCCCACCACCTCGCTGCCCGAGGACATCGGCGGCGAGCGCAACTGGGACTACCGCTACACCTGGCTGCGCGACGCCGCGATCACCCTCTCCTCGCTGCTGCGCACCGGCTACCGCGAGGAGGCCCGGGCCTGGCGCGAGTGGCTGCTGCGCGCGGTGGCCGGCGACCCGGAGAACCTGCAGATCATGTACGGCATCGCCGGCGAGCGCGAGCTGACCGAGTCCTCGCTGGACTGGCTGCCCGGCTACGAGGGCTCCCAGCCGGTGCGGGTCGGCAACGGCGCGGCCGGCCAGCTCCAGCTCGACGTCTACGGCGAGGTCGTCGAGGCGCTGCACCTGGCCCACATGACCGGCCTGGTCCGCAACGACCACGCCCACCACCTCCAGCTGCGGCTCATCGAGTACCTGGAGGAGCACTGGCAGGAGCCGGACGAGGGCATCTGGGAGGTGCGCGGCCCGCGCCGGCACTTCGTCCACTCCAAGGTGATGGCCTGGGTGGCCGTCGACCGCACCATCAAGCTGCTGGAGCAGACCCCCGAGGACGCCCCGGCCGGCGGCCACCTGGAGCGCTGGCGCGACCTGCGCGACACCATCCACCGGGACGTCTGCGAGCGGGGCTACGACCCCGGCCGCAACACCTTCACCCAGTACTACGGCGGCAAGGAGCTGGACGCCTCGCTGCTGCTCATCCCGCAGGTCGGGTTCCTGCCGCCGGACGACAAGCGCGTCATCGGCACCATCGAGGCGATCCAGCGCGAACTCGCCACCGAGGACGGCTTCGTGCTGCGCTACCCCACCCACGACGAGAGCGGCAACAACGTCGACGGCCTCTCCGGCCACGAGGGCGCCTTCCTGGCCTGCTCGTTCTGGCTGGCCGACGACCTCGCGATGATCGGCCGGGTGCAGGAGGCCCGCGAGCTGTTCGACCGGCTGCTGTCGCTGCGCAACGACCTCGGGCTGCTCGCCGAGGAGTGGGACCCGCGGCTCAAGCGGCAGGTCGGCAACTTCCCGCAGGCCTTCAGCCACGTCCCGCTGATCGACACCGCGCTGCGGCTGACCGCCTGCGGCGGCGCCTACCTCTCCGCCCAGCCGGACGGCCTGGCCGCCGACCGGGCCGGCGAGCAGGCCACCGTCTGACCGGTTCCGGACGGCGAACGGGGCGGCGGCCCGCACCGGTCGGTGCGGGCCGCCGCCCTCGTGCACGCGGGTCCTACCGGTTGCGCTGCACCAGTTCGTCGTAGGTGCTGAGCACCTGGGCGACGGTGGCGGCCTCGTCCGGCCAGGTCTCGGCCTGCTGCCGGCCGGCCGACGCCAGTCGCTCGCGGCGCGCCGGGTCGGCCAGCAGCTCGCGCACCGCCCGGCCGATCGCCGCCGCGTCCCCGGGCGGGACCAGCACGGCGGCGTCGCCGACCAGCTCGGGGATGCCGCCGACGGCCGTGGCGACCACCGGCACGCCCGCCCGCATCGCCTCCTGGACCACCAGCGAACGGGCCTCCCAGCGGCTGGCGAGCACCAGCACGTCGGCGGCGGCCAGCAGGTCGGGCACGTCGGTGCGGTAGCCGAGCAGCCGCACCGGCAGCTTCTCGGCGGCCACCCGCTCACGCAGCCCGGCGGCCTCCGGGCCGTCCCCGGCGAGCAGCAGCAGCGGCCGCGGGTCCACCGCGGACAGCTCCCGGGCGGCGTCCAGCAGCAGCCCGAACGCCTTCTGCGGGACGAGCCGGCCGACCGCCAGGACCAGCGGCCGGTCCGGTCCCCCGCCGAGCACGCCGGCCCGGGCCTGCGCCCGCTCCATCCGGCCGTCGGGCATCGGCGGGGCGGCGACCGGGCCGAGCCGGGCGTCGGTGGCGCCGAGCTCGCGGGCCCGGGCGACCAGGTCCGAGGAGGCCCCGAGGACGAGGTCGGCGGCGCGCGCCACCCGGCGCTCCATCAGCCGCTGGAGGCGGCGCTCCATGCCGGTGGCGAGCAGCGCGTGGTGCGCGGTGACCACCAGCGGCGTCTCCGGGCGCAGGCCCGGGAAGCGGCCGGCGGTGCGCAGCGCGAGGTCGGACAGCAGCGCCGCGCGCAGGCCGTGGGCGTGCACCACGTCGGCGCCGGTGAAGGCGCGGCGCAGCTCGCCGATGGCGGTGGCGTCGCTGCGGGCGCCGGCGGTCGGGGTGATGTCCACCAGGTGGAACCGGGCGCCGGTGCGGGAGAAGCCGAACAGCGCGTCCGCGCCGGCGGGAGCACACACCGTGACGGCCACTCCGTGTGCGACCAGGCCCTGTGCCAGGGAGCGCACGTGCGCCCCGATGCCGCCCGTACTGGCGGCCATGACGAGCACCACGTGTAGCTGCCCCGGTTCGGGGGTGGCCGCGGCGGCCCGGGCGGCGGAATGGTCCACGTCGTCTCGCATCCGACTCGATCAACTACGCGCGCCCCGGACGGGGGTTTCCCGCCGGCGGCGCTCGGGACAGGTAGGCCAGTGTCCAGCGGCCACCATGCCAGGTCGGCGGCCCTCTTGGACAGTCGGCGCCCCCGGCGGGGCGCGTCGCGACCGGTCCGCGAGAGCCGCCCGCGCGGACCGGTCGCGCGCCCTAGCGGCGGCGGGGGGCGCGGGCCGCGGCGAGCAGTTCCTCGGCGTGCGCCCGGCCGAGCTCGGAGTCCTCCAGGCCGGCCAGCATCCGGGAGAGTTCGCGCACCCGCTCCTCGTCGTTCAGCACCTTGACACCACTGCGGGTCACGGTGCCGTCGTTGGTCTTCTCGACCACCAGGTGGCGGTCGGCGAAGGCCGCCACCTGCGGCAGGTGGGTGACCACGACGACCTGGGCGCTCTCGGCCAGCTTGGCGAGCCGGCGGCCGATCTCGACCGCCGCCTTGCCGCCGACGCCCGCGTCCACCTCGTCGAACAGGTAGGTGGGAACGGGGTCGGCGCCGGCGAAGACCACCTCGACCGCGAGCATCACCCGGGACAGCTCGCCGCCCGAGGCGCCCTTGGCGATCGGCCGGGGCTGGGCGCCGGGGTGCGGGGCGAGCAGCACCTCGACCTCGTCCACGCCGTGCGGGCCGTAGGCGACGGTCCGGCCCTCGACCTCGATCCCGGACAGGTCGTCGAGCCGGCTGATCGAGAAGGTCACCCGGGCGTGCGGCATGGCCAGCTCGGCGAGTTCGGCCGAGACGGCGTCCGCGAAGCGCCCGGCGGCGGACTGCCGGGCGGCCGACACCTCGACCGCGAGGTCGGCCAGGTCGGCGCGCAGCGCGGTCTCCCGGGCGCCGAGCTCGTCGATCCGGTCGTCGTCGCCGTCGAGTTCGGCCAGCCGCGCGGAGCCGGCCTCGGCCCAGGCGATCACCTCGGCCAGGGAGTTCTCCGGGCCGCCGTACTTGCGCAGCAGCTGGGCCAGGACGGACCGGCGGTCCTCGACGGCGGCGAGCCTGACCGGGTCGGCGTCCAGGTCGTCGGCGTAGCCGGCCAGGTCGCCGGCGACGTCGGCGAGCAGGTAGCCGACCTCGTTCAGCCGGTCGGCGAGGGCGGCGAGCCGCTCGTCGTGGTGGCGCACCGCGTCCACCGCGCGGCGGGCCTGGGCGAGCAGGGTGCCCGCGTCCAGCGCCTCCGGGTCGGCCGGGTCGCCGGCCAGCGCGGCGTGCGCCAGGGTGGCGGCCGAGGAGAGCGCGTCGGCGTGGCCGAGCCGCTCGGCCTCGGCGGACAGCTCCTCGTCCTCGCCGGCCACCGGTTCGGCGGCGGCGACCTCGTCGAGGCCGAAGCGCAGCAGATCGGCCTCCTGCGCGCGCTCGCGGGCCCGGGTGGTCAGCTCCTCCAGGGTGGCGGAGACCTCGCGCAGCCTCCGGTAGACCTCGCGGTAGCGGGCCAGCGGCTCGGCGACGGACTCGCCCGCGTACCGGTCGAGGGCCCCGCGCTGGCGGGCCGGGCGCAGCAGCCGCTGCTGGTCGGTCTGGCCGTGCACGGCGATGAGGTCCTCGCCGAGTTCGGCGAGGAGGCCGACCGGGACGGACCGGCCGCCGACGTGGGCGCGGGAGCGTCCCTCGGCGGAGACGGTCCGGCTGATCAGCAGCGCGCCGTCGTCCAGTTCGGCACCGGCCTCCACGGCCCGGGCGGCCGCCGGGGAGCCGGCGGGCAGTTCGAGGCGGCCCTCGACGACCGCGCGGTCGCTGCCGTTGCGCACCAGGCCCGGATCGGCGCGACCGCCGAGCAGCAGGCCGAGGCTGGTCACCACCATGGTCTTGCCGGCGCCGGTCTCACCGGTCACGGCGGTGAAGCCGGGGGCGAGCTCGACGACCGCGTCGTCGATGACCCCAAGATCCCGTATCCGCATCTCGTCCAACACGGAGACGACCTTACGAGGTTCCGGCCCCGCCGCGCGACGAGCGACAACGCCGCGCGGCAACTCCGCGCCTCGAAGTTCATCCGTTCCGGGAGTCCGCGGCCGCCGTTCCCGGCCCAGCGGCGGGGCCCGCGGCGGGTCCTGCCACGGGTTCCAGGACGGACTCCGCGACCGGTCCCGCAACCGGTCCCGCAACGGGAACGGTGCACCAGGGCAGGAAGAACTGCGCGAGCGGCCCGATCGCCAGCGCGTACGCGACCGTGCCGACGCCGACTGTGCCGCCGAGCTGGACGCCCGCGGCCAGCACGGTCAGCTCGATGCCGGTGCGGATCAGCCGCAGCGAGCGGCCGGTGCGCCGGTGCAGGCCGGTCATCAAGCCGTCGCGCGGCCCCGGGCCGAGCCGGGCGCCGATGTAGAGGCCGGTGGCCAGGCCGTTGAGGACGATCGCGCCGGCCATCAGCGCGATCCGCGCCGGGAGCGGGCCGGGGGCGTCGACGAGGCGCACGGTGGCGTCCATCGCGGCGCCGATCACCAGCACGTTGGCGACCGTGCCGAGGCCCGGCCGCTGGCGCATCGGTATCCACAGCAGCAGCACCAGCGCACCGCAGATCGTCACCCACGCTCCCACCGAGAGCCCGAAGGTGCCCTGGAGGCCCTGGTGGAAGACGTCCCAGGGGTCCAGGCCGAGGCCGGAGCGGAGCATCAGGCCCATGCTGGCGCCGTACAGCGCGAGGCCGACGAACAGCTGCGGCACCCGGCGGCCGAGCGCGTGGGTGTCGCCGAGCACCCGGACGGCGAGGCCCGGCCGCCCGGGGAAGGCGGCGGACCGGGACGGGGCAGCGGACGGGGACGGGGCGGCGGACGGGGACGGGCGGGTGCTCGCGGGGGTGGCCATGGATTCTCCGTGCGGGTGGTACTGCACCGTCGCGACACGCAGCCCCGGCGGTGGCGGACTCGACGGCCGCCCTGCCATGATGGCCAGGCCAATACGGCTCTTGACAGGGCCAATCCCCAGCAAGTGGACTGATGAGCCATGGCCGACTGGCAGACCACCGTGACGTCCCCGGCGCTCGCCCGGCTGCTCGCCACCGCGCGGCTGCCCGAACCGCCCGGCGCCGCCCGGCGCCCCGCCTACCGCACGCTGGCCGCCCGGGTCCGGCTGCTGGTCTCCGAGGGCCGGCTGCCGGTCGGCGCCCGGCTGCCCGCCGAACGCGAGCTCGCCCTCGCCCTGCGGCTCAGCCGCACCACGGTGGCCACCGCGTACGAGGCCCTGCGGGCGGAGGGCTACCTGCGCAGCCGGCGCGGCTCCGGCAGCTGGACCGCCCTGCCCGAGGGCTCGGCCCCGCCCAGCGACGCCCTGCACCCGGTGCCGCCGGACGAGCAGGGCCGCACCCTGGACCTCGGCGTCGCCGCGCTGCCCGCCCCGCAGCCCTTCCTCTCCGCGGCCGCCGCCCGTGCCGTCGAACAGCTGCCCGCGTACGCCGCCGGGCACGGCCACTACCCCACCGGCGTCCCGGTACTGCGCGAGGCGGTGGCCCGCCGCTTCACCGAGCGCGGACTGCCCACCACCCCCGACCAGATCCTGATCACCATCGGCGCGATGGGCGCCCTGCACCTGGTGCGGCAGGCCCTGCTCGGCCGCGGCGACCGGGTCGCCGTCGAGGCGCCCAGCTACGCGCACACCCTCCAGGCGCTGCGGCTCACCGAGGCCCGCCTGGTGCCCGTCCCGCTCACCCCCGCGTTCCGCTGGGACCTCGCCGAGTGGCGGCGGGTGCTGAGCGGGGCCGCGCCGAAGGCCGCCTACGTGATCCCCGACTTCCACAACCCCACCGGCGCGCTGATCGACGAGGAGCAGCGGCGCGAGCTGCTCGCCGCCGCCCGCTCGGCCGGGACCGTCGTGCTGGTCGACGAGACCACCGCCGAACTCGGCTGGGGCCTGCCGGAGGGCGTCGCCCCGCCCCGTCCGACGGCCGCCCTGGACCGCGCGGCCCAGGTGGTCACCGTCGGCTCGGCCGGCAAGCTGCTCTGGGGCGGCCTGCGGATCGGCTGGGTGCGCGCCGCCCCCGCCCTGGTCCGGCGGCTGGCCGGCACCCGGGTCTTCAGCGACGTCGGCGCGCCCGTCCTGGAGCAGCTGATCGCCGCCGAACTGCTGACCGCGGACCTGCCCGCCGTCCGCGCCCACCAGCTGACCCGGCTCCGGGACACCGCCGAGGCGCTGTCCGCCGCGCTGCGCGAGCAGCTGCCGCACTGGCGGTTCACCCTGCCGCCGGGCGGGCTCGCGCTCTGGGTCGCCACCGGCGGGGTGTCCGGCGCGGCCCTGGCCCGGGCCGGCGAACGCGCCGGGATCCGGATCGCCGCCGGCAACCGCTTCGGCTCCGACGGCGCCTTCGAGCACCACCTGCGGATCCCGCTCAGCGTGGCCGCCCCGGCCGTGCCGGACGCCGTCCGGCGGCTGGCCGAGGTCGCCGCCCGCGCCGAGGAGGCGGGGCGCTGGCAGGGCTCCGACGACACCCAGCCGCTCGCGGTCTGACGGCCCGCCGAAGTGGCGGACCGTCGGACCGCGTCGCTCAGTGGGTGTCGGCCCGGCCGCGCCAACCGGTCACCGGCAGGCCGAACTTCGCCACCAGCCGGTCGGTGAACGGCGCCCGGTGCAGCCGGGCCAGACGCACCGGCGTCTGCCCCCGGCGCACCTCCACCCGCGCCCCGGCGGGCAGCTCCACCGAACGCCGGCCGTCGCACCACAGCACCCCGTGCGGGGTCTTCGGCTGCACCTCGACCGCCAGCACCGAGTCCGGCGAGGCCACCAGCGGACGGGCGAACAGCGCGTGCGCGCTGATCGGCACCATCAGCAGCGCCTCCACCTCCGGCCAGACCACCGGCCCGCCGCCGGAGAACGCGTACGCGGTCGACCCGGTCGGCGTCGCGCACACCACCCCGTCGCAGCCGAAGTTGGAGACCGGGCGGCCGTCCACCTCGGTCACCACTTCCAGCATCCGCTCCCGGGAGGCCTTCTCGATCGAGGCCTCGTTCAGCGCCCAGTCGTGGTGCACCACGTCGCCGTTGGTGCGGACGATCACGTCGAGGGTCATCCGCTCCTCGACCTCGTAGTCGGCGTCGACCACCCGCTCGACCACCACCGCCAGGTCGTCCCGCTCCGCCTCGGCCAGGAAGCCGACCCGGCCCAGGTTGATGCCGAGCATCGGCAGGCCGTGCTCCCGGGCCAGCTCGGCCCCGCGCAGCAGCGTCCCGTCCCCGCCCGCGACCAGGATCAGCTCGCAGCCGTCCGCCGCGCCGGGGCCCCCCGGCACCGTCTCCACCCCGTCCGGCAGGTCCAGGTCGACCGCCTCGGCGGCCAGCAGTCTGATCCGGATCCCCGCCTTGAGCAGTCCGTGCACCAGTCCTTCGACGCTGCGCAGGGCCGCCTCACGGCCCGTGTGCGCGATCAGGAAGACCGTACGTTCATCACTCATGCCCGCTGCCCTCTCCCTACGCCGGCCGGGTCCCCGTCGTGCCCGGTACGGCCGCGCCACCCAGCATGACGGACCGGACGTCCGCAGAGCACCCTATCGGGGGCCTTCGGCGACGGCCCGGTCCGCCTCCGCGGGATCCAGCGGGGGCGCGTCCCGGCGCATCCAGAGGAAGTACTCGACATTTCCGGACGGGCCGGGCAGGGGGCTCGCGGTGACCGCCCGCACGCCCAGTCCGAGCTCCCATGCGTGCCCCGCCACCTGGCGCACCATCTCGGCGCGCAGCTGCGGGCTGCGCACCACCCCGCCGCTGCCCAGCCGCTCCTTGCCGATCTCGAACTGCGGCTTGACCATCAGCACCAGGTCCGCGTCCTCGGCGGCGCAGCCGGCCAGGGCGGGCAGCACCAGGCCCAGCGAGATGAACGACAGGTCGCCGACCACCAGGTCGACCTTGCTGCCGCCGATCATGTCCGGCGTCAGCTCGCGCACGTTGGTGCGGTCCATCACGGTGACCCGCTCGTCGCTCTGCAGCGACCAGGCCAGCTGCCCGTAACCGACGTCCACCGCCAGCACGTGCGCGGCCCCGGACCGCAGCAGCACGTCGGTGAACCCGCCGGTGGACGCGCCCGCGTCCAGCGCCCGGCGGCCCTCGACGACCAGGCCCTGCGGGACGAACGCCGCGAACGCCCCGGCCAGCTTGTGGCCGCCGCGCGAGACGTAGTCGGGGTCGTTGTCGTCCTTGGCCACCACGACCGCCGCCGAGGTCTCCACCTGGGTGGCCGGCTTGGTCGCGGTGGTCCCGCCGACGGTCACCCGGCCGGCCGCGATCAGCTCGGAGGCGTGCTCCCGCGACCGGGCCAGCTTGCGGCGGACCAGCTCCGCGTCGAGTCGGCGTCGTGCCACTGCCACTGGTGTTTCAGCTCCTACGGGTGGTTCTCGTTCGCCCGGTCAGTCCCGGTCGAGGGCGGCCAGGGTGTCGGCCAGCCGCTGATGGACATCTTCGTACACGGCGACGTGCGCGTCGGTCGGCACCCCGTCCAGCGCCTCCAGCCGGGCCAGGCCGGCGTCCACCGCCGGGTGGCCGGTCGGGGTCAGGTCGACGCCGAGCGGCAGCGGCTCACCGGTGCCGGGCCCGGACGGGGGCGCGGGGGTCGGGGCGGGACCGGACGGGAGCTCCGGTTCAGGCATCGGGCTTCTTCGTGGTGGTCCGGCGGACGGTGGTCCGGCGGGTCGCGGTCCGCTTGGCGGGCGGCTGGTCCTGGCCGGCGGCCTCGCCGGTCGGCTGCGCCGCCGGGGTCCGCTCGGCGGTCGCGGTCTTCTTCACGGCGGTCTTCTTGACGGCCGTCTTCTTCACCGCGGTCTTCTTCGCGGCCGTCTTCTTCGCGGCGGCCGGCTTCTTCGCCGCGGCGGTCTTCTTGACCGCGGCCTTCTTCACCGGGGCGGCCTTCGCGGCCGGAGCCTCCGGAGCCACCGGGACCACCGGGACCACCGGGGCCGTCCGGGCCGGCGGCACCGGCGGGTCGACCTCCACCGGCTCGTCCACCGCTATCCGCTCGGCCTCCGCCGAGTCCGCCGTCTCCCGCTCCCAGCCGTCCTCGAACAGCCCGCCGGCCCGGGGCGCGGGCGCGGTCGGCGCGGCGCCGTCCCGCTCCGCCGCGTCGTCCTCCTCGACCTCGCGCAGCTTGTTCTCCAGGTAGGCGAGCACGACCCCCACCTTGGTCACCTGGTCGCCGACCCGCTCGAAGGCCTTCTCGACCTCGCCGCGCGCCACCCCCACCGCGAGGTCCACCCCGGCCCGCCCGGCGGTCACCGCCTCCTCCGCCAGCGTCTGGAGCGACTGCGCCGACGGCGGGAACTGCCCGCCCAGCCGGCGCTCCACCTCCGCGACGTCGATCCCGCCCTTCTCCAACAGGCCGGCCGCCGTCCCGACGACCCGCTTGCCGACCTCCTCCACCAGTACGGCCGCGGCCGCCACCGCTCCTCGCACCGTCCTCGGCAGCATCCAGGTGCCTCCCATTCGCCTGCGCCCATTCTCCTGCGCGCATCGCTCCGTCACGTCGACGCCCGGACGAATCCGGGCATCCCACAGACGACGCTACCGCCAAACACGCCCTGCGGTACCGTGGCCCGGCAGTCACCCGCCGCCGGGCCCGGCCGACCGCCGGAGCGCCGCGGCCCGCCGAAGGAGGGGACCCGCCGCCATGGCCGACGCCGAGGAGTGCCGCGAGGCACTGGAGCAGCTCAGCCGCAACCTCGCCAAGGCCACCGGCGACGTCCGCAAGGCCGCCGAGCTGGACCGCTCGCTGAGCTGCCGGATCACCGACCTCGACCTCACCTTCACCGGGCGGCTGCGCGAGGGCAGCATCCAGGGCCTCGACGAGGCCCCCGGCAGCCCCGCCGGGAAGGCCGACATCCGGCTCACCATGAGCAGCGACGACCTGGTCGCCCTGGTCGGCGGACGGCTCAACTTCGCCTCCGCGTGGGCGACCGGCCGGGTCAGGCTGGAGGCCGGCTTCCGCGACCTGCTGCGGCTGCGCACCCTGCTCTGACCCGGCCGGACATCAGGCCCAGGCCTCAGCCCCCAGGCCTCAGAAGCCCAGCTCGGCCAGCGCCTTCCGACCGTCGACCGGCTCGCCGTCCGCGTCCAGCGCCGTCCACGCCGCCGCGCACAGCGCGCGCAGCCCGTCCCAGCGGTCCGCCCCGACGCCCTCCAGCCGCAGCACGCCGTCCTGCGCCACCGCGTCGAACCCGCCGCAGGAGAACCCGCCGCCCGGCCGGGCCGTGACCGCCGGGTGCCCGGTCAGCAGCCCCCGCAGGTCCGCCGCCAGATAGGTCGGCCGGTGCTCGGCCGGGGCCGCCAGCAGCTCCGCCGGGGTCGTCACCCCGGTGAAGACCAGCAGGCTGTCCACCCCGCCGTTGAACGCGCCCTCGATGTCGGTGTCCAGCCGGTCGCCGACCACCAGCGGCCGCTTCGCGCCCGTCCGCAGCACCGTCTCCCGGTGCATCGGCGGCAGCGGCTTGCCCGCCACCTCCGGCTCCACCCCGGTCGCCGCCCGCACGGCCGCCACCAGCATCCCGTTGCCCGGCGCGATCCCGCGCGCGGTCGGCACCGTCACATCGGTGTTGGACGCCACCCACGGCAGCCCGGACTGCACCGCGTACGAGGCCTCCGCCAACTGCGCCCAGCCCACCGAGGCGTCGAAGCCCTGGACCACGGCCAGCGGCTCCTCGGCCAGCGTCCGCACCGTGACGAGCCCGCGCTCGGCCAGCGCCTCCTCCAGCCCGAGGCCGCCCACCACCAGCACCTTCGCCCCGGCCGGCAGCTTGTCGGCGAGCACCCGGGCCGCCGCCTGCGCGGAGTTGATCACGTCCGCCGGCTCGGCCGGCACGCCCAGCTCGCTCAGGTGCGCGGCCACCACCCGGGGCGGGCGGGAGGCGTTGTTAGTCACGTACGCCAGCCGCATCCCGTCCGCGCGGGCCGCCGCCAGCGCGTCCACGGCGTGCTCGATCGCGTTCGGTCCGGCGTACACCACGCCGTCGAGGTCCAGCAGCGCCGTGTCGTACGCCTCGGTCAGCGGCAGCTCGCTGCCGCCCGGGGCGGTCCGTCGCACGGTGGTGGCCGTCTCGGTCATGCCTGCTCTACCTCACTCATCGCGTCAGTCGTGCTCGTCGGTGCTCGTCCGCGCCGTCGGCGCCACGGGTACCGGCCGTCCGGGCTCAGCCGTCCCGCCGGTCCCGCTCACCCGTCGGCTCCGGGCCCGCCGTGGTTCCCGGCTCCGGTCCGGAAGCCCGGTCCTCCCGCGGGTGCTCCGCCCCGGCCGGCGGCTCCAGGTACCCCGGAGCGCCCGGCAGCAGCGGGCCGAACGCCCCGGCCCGGGCCGCCAGCGTCGCCCGGGTCTGCCGCAGCGCGGCCCGGTAGTGGTCGGTGTCCGGCCGCATCGCCACGGCCAGCGCCAGGTGCTCGGCGGAGGTCTCGAAGTCCCCCAGCCGGGCCGCCGCCACACCCCACCCGAACTGAGCGTAGTCGTCCGAGGGATCCGCCAGCGCCACGGCCCGGAAGTTCTCCAGCGCCGCCGCGTACGAGCCCGCGTCGTACTGCGCCCGGGCGAGCGCCTCCCGGATGCTGCGCGAGGACGGCTCCACCGCGGCCGCCCGCGCCAGCAGCTGCTCGGCCGCCGCCGGGTTGCCCTGGGCGAGCAGCTTCACCCCCCGGCGGAACCATTCGTAGACGTCCCCCACCGGCTCCCCGGACCGCCGCTGCTCCGGCACGCCACCGTCACCGGCCCCGCCACCTGCGGTGTCGTCCACCCACTCGTCGCCCTCGCGCACGCCGTACCTCGCCCTCGGTCACGACACCCGCCCGCCGGACCGGCACGGGTGTTCCGATCTCTGAACAACGCGTACCCGGTTACGATGCCCAGAATGAGCACACCCAGTGCAGAAAGCGGAGTGGAGTCTCCGCACGGCGGCCCCGGCGATCCCGGGCACGTCGCCACCGCAGGTCTGTCCCTGTCCCCCTTCCGCGGCCTGAGGTACGTCCCCGACCGGGTCGGCGCCCTGGCCGCCGTCACCTCACCGCCGTACGACGTCGTCGACCCCGGCCGCCGGCTCGACCTGGAGACCGCCGACCCGCACAACGTGGTCCGGCTGATCCTGCCCCGCCCCGAGCCGGAGGACACCGGCGACCGCCCCGACCGCGACACCCGCTACCGGCACGCCGCCCGGCTGCTGCGCGAGTGGCAGCGCGAGGGCGTCCTGGCCCCCGACCCGGTCCCGGCGCTGTACGTCTACGAGCAGCGCGTGCCCGCCTCCGGGGACACCCCCGAGGTGCTGCAGCGCGGGCTCATCGGCGCCCTCGCGGTCAGCGGCAGCGAGGCCGGCGTGGTCCTCCCCCACGAGGACGTGATGCCCCGGCCGGTCGCCGACCGGGTCGGCCTGATGCGCACCACCCGGGCCAACCTCGAACCGCTGCTGCTCACCTACCGCGGCGACGGCGGGGCGTCCGGCGTGGTCGAACGCGCGGTGCACGGCGAGCCGCTGCTCACCACGACCACCTCCGACGGCACCCACCACCGGCTCTGGGCGGTCACCGACCCGGCCGAGATCGCCGCGGTCGGCCGCGACCTGGCCACCTGCCGGGCCCTGATCGCCGACGGCCACCACCGCTGGGAGATGTACCTGCGCCTCCAGCGCGAGCACCGCCACCTGCCGCGCAGCCCCTGGGACCGCGGTCTGGTGCTGCTGGTCGACACCGCCCGCTACCCGCTGCGGGTGCGGGCCATCCACCGGGTGCTGTACCGCCTGCCGGTCGCCGAGGCCCTGCGGCGGCTCGGCGACCAGTGGCAGGTCAAGGAGGTCCCCGGCCCGCTGGAGACCGCCCTGCAGGCCCTCGCGGAGCAGAAGCGGCACGGCGGCAGCGGATTCCTGCTCACCGGCGGGGACGGCGTCTACCGGCTCGTCGGCGACCCCGACGAGACCCTGCTCGACGCCACCGTGCCGCACGACAAGCCCGAGGAGTGGCGCCACCTGGACGCCACCGTGCTGCACACCACCCTGCTCGACCACACCTGGCGGATCCCCGACGGTCCCGACGACATCGGCTACCTGCACACGGCGGTCGCCGCCGAGCGCGAGGCCGCCCGCACCGGCGGGACGGCCGTCCTGCTGCACCCGGTGCGGGAGAGCGTGGTCCGCCGGCTCGCCGAACAGGGCGTCACCATGCCGCGCAAGTCCACCTCCTTCGGCCCGAAGCCGGCCACCGGGCTGGTGCTGCGCAACCTCGAACTCGGCTGACCCGTCCGACACGCAGTGAGGCCCTGCCGCACTCCGGGATCTCCCGGGGCGCGGCAGGGCCTCACTCGTCATCGGGTCCGACGACTACTTGTCGGACTCCTCAGCCTTGTCGGCCTTGTCGGCCTGCTCCGCGTCGGAGGCGCGCTCGGGGACCACGCCGTCGAACTCCTCGTCGATCTCGAGGTCGTCCTCGTCGTAGTACTCCTCGACGTCCTCCTCGTCCTCGAAGATGACCTGCTCGTCCGAGACCTCGGCGCCCTTGCGGCGGACCGGCTCGGCGGAGGCCTGCTCGGCCTCCTCCTCGGCGAGCTCCGGGTCGAGGGCGTCCACGAACTCGACGCCGTCGATCTCGGCGAGGCGCTCGGAGGCGTTGGTGGTGCCGTCGGTGTCCGCCTCGGCGGCCTTGGCGAACCAGTCACGGGCCTCCTCGCCACGGCCGGCCGCGATCAGCGCCTCGGCGTACGCGTACCGCAGGCGCGCGGTCCACGGGTGGACGGCGGGCGAGGCCAGCTCGGGGCTCTGCAGGGTGACGACGGCCGCGTCGAACTGCTCCATGTCGGCGCGCGCACCGGCCGCGACCAGGCGCATCTCGACCTGGCCGGCCTTGTCCAGCTGCTTGACCTCGGGCTCGCCGGCCATCGCCAGGGCCCGCTCCGGGCGGCCCAGGCCGCGCTCGCAGTCGGCCATGACCGGCCACAGGTCCGCCCGGCCGGTCATCCGGCGGGCGGCGCGGAACTCGGTCAGCGCCTCGGAGTAACGCTGGGTCACGTACGAGGCGAAACCGGCCGCCTCACGGACGGCGGCGACGCGGGAGGCCAGCCGCAGCGCGACGCGCGAGTACTGGTAGGCCTCCTCCGGCTCGCTGTCGAGCAGGCGGGCGACCATCACCAGGTTGCGGGCGACATCGTCGGCGAGCGTCTTGGGCAGGCTCTTGAGCTCCTGGCGCACGTCCGCGTCGATCTCGAAGCCGGTGACGTCCTCCGGGATCGGCAGGCGCTTGACCGGCTCGTAGTTGCCACGGCGGTCGTCCTGGTCCCGGCCGCCGCGCTCGTCACGGCCACCGCGGTAGCCGCCCCGGTCACCCCGGTCGTCCCGACGGAAGCCGCCACGGTCGCCACCGCGCTCGTCGCGGCCGCCGCGGTAGCCACCGCGGTCGCCACCACGGTCACCCCGGTCGTCACGACGGAACCCACCACGGTCGCCACCACGGTCGTCGCGGCCGCCACGGTCGTACCCGCCCGAGGGACGGTCGTCGCGACGGAAGCCGCCGCCGGCCGGGCGGTCGTCGCGGCGGAAGCCGCCACGGTCGTCGCGGTCGCGGAACGGACGGTCCTCACGACGCGGACGGTCATCACGGTCGTCCCGACGGAACCCACCCGGACGGTCGTCACGACGGAAGCCACCGCCGGCCGGACGATCGTCACGACGGAACCCGCCGCGGTCGCCACCGCCCTGGTACCCGCCCGAGGGACGGTCATCCCGACGGAAGCCGCCACGGTCGCCACCGCGGTCGTCGCGGTCGCGGAACGGACGGTCCTCACGACGCGGACGGTCATCACGGTCGTCCCGACGGAACCCGCCCGAGGGACGGTCATCGCGGCGGAAGCCACCGCCGGCCGGACGGTCGTCACGACGGAAGCCACCGCGGTCGCCACCGCCCTGGTACCCACCCGAGGGACGGTCGTCACGACGGAAACCGCCGCCGGCCGGACGATCGTCACGACGGAACCCACCGCGGTCGCCACCACGGTCATCGCGGCCGCCACGGTCGTACCCGCCCGAGGGACGGTCGTCACGGCGGAAGCCACCGCGGTCGCCACCGCCCTGGTACCCGCCCGAGGGGCGGTCGTCGCGGCGGAAGCCGCCACGGTCGCCACCGCGGTCGTCGCGGTCCCGGCCGTACCCGCCGGACGGGCGGTCGTCGCGGCGGTCGTCGCGGCGCGGACCACGGTCGTTCGACCAGCCCCCGCGAGACCGGGGCTCGTAGCCGCGGCCGTCGTCCGATCGACGCTCGGGACGGTCCTGAGGCTGGTTCGCCATCGTGGTGACTCCTTCTGCTGCTTCATCTCCACCGCGGACTGGGCAGCACCACTGCCCTCACGCGGTTCGGCGCCGGCCTTCTGGCCGTGCACCATCTCCATTGTCCGGCATCCCGGGACACCCCGCGTCTGGGCGGAAGTCCCGTTCTGCCGGTCGTGCACACCTGCGCACATAACGCAAAAAAGCCGCGGCCCCCAGCGATTCGCTGGGGGCCGCGGCTTTGAATAATTGTTCGGCGGCGTCCTACTCTCCCACAGGGTCCCCCCTGCAGTACCATCGGCGCTGTGAGGCTTAGCTTCCGGGTTCGGAATGTAACCGGGCG
>NZ_JBHJUI010000014.1:0-113130 GCF_042268405.1 Kitasatospora sp. NPDC056184
TAGTGTTTCGGTGGTCATAGCGTGAGGGAAACGCCCGGTTACATTCCGAACCCGGAAGCTAAGCCTCACAGCGCCGATGGTACTGCAGGGGGGACTCTGTGGGAGAGTAGGACGCCGCCGAACAATCATTCTGGAGAAGCCCCCGCCGGTCATCGGTCGGGGGCTTCTCTGTTGTAAGGTCGACATGCAGTAGTTGCCAGACGTGACAGGAGGCCCCCGGGTGGAGGTCCAGGAGACGCGGGTCCAGACCGATCGCGTCCTCACCATCCCCAACCTGCTGAGCATGGGCCGGCTGGTCGGTGTTCCGCTCTTCCTCTGGCTCATTCTCTGGCCGGTGTTCGACGGACCGAACAACGACGGTTGGGCCTTGCTGATTCTGATGCTCAGTGGCATCAGTGATTACCTGGACGGGAAACTCGCCCGGAGGTGGGGTCAGATCAGCCGGGTGGGGCAGCTGCTCGACCCGCTGGCGGACCGCCTCTATGTGTTCTCCACCCTGGTCGGCCTGACCTGGCGTGAGATCCTGCCGTGGTGGCTGACGGGGATCCTGTTGGCCCGTGAGGTGTTTATCGCGGCGCTCCTGCCGATTCTCAACCGGCACGGCTACGGGCCGTTGCAGGTCAGTTTCCTGGGGAAGGCGGCGACATTCAATCTGATGTACGCCTTTCCGCTTCTGCTGCTCGGCTCCGGCGACAGTTGGATTGCCCAGCCGGCCGAGATCGTGAGCTGGGCGTTCATCTGGTGGGGCACCGTTCTGTACTGGTGGGCCGCGATTCTCTACGCGGTCCAGGTGCGACAGATCATCCGCGGCGGCGCGGGCTCCTCGGTGTCCACGGTCTGAGACGTGATCTGAGAGAATTCCCACGGCGCCACGGTGCGTCGGACGATACCTTCCGGGTAGACCACCTCTGGAACGGTTTGATGGACCCGCAGGGCCCACCACCGCGAAGGAGGACGCACCCGTAATGAAAGCCGTTGTTATGGCAGGGGGCGAAGGCACTCGGCTTCGCCCGATGACCTCCAGCATGCCGAAGCCGCTGCTTCCGGTCGCCAATAGGCCGATCATGGAGCACGTGCTTCGGCTGCTGAAGCGGCACGGTCTCTCCGACACAGTCGTGACCGTCCAGTTCCTGGCCTCACTGGTGAAGAACTACTTCGGTGACGGTGAAGAGCTGGGCATGCATCTCACCTATGCGAACGAGGAGACGCCACTCGGCACTGCGGGGAGTGTCAAGAACGCCGAGGACGCTCTTAGGGACGACTCCTTTCTGGTGATCTCCGGCGACGCGTTGACGGACTTCGACCTCTCGGAATTGATCGAGTTTCACCGCAGTAAGAACGCACTGGTCACCGTCTGTCTCACCAGGGTGCCGAATCCCCTGGAGTTCGGGATCACGATCACCGACGACGAGGGCCGGGTCGAGCGCTTCCTGGAGAAGCCGACCTGGGGCCAGGTCTTCTCGGACACCGTGAACACCGGCATCTACGTGATGGAGCCCGAGGTCTTCGACTACGTCGCGGCCGGCGAGTCCGTGGACTGGTCGAGTGACGTGTTCCCGCAGTTGCTCAAGGAGGGCAAGCGGGTCTACGGGTACGTGGCCGAGGGCTACTGGGAGGACGTGGGCACCCACGAGAGCTACGGCAAGGCCCAGGCGGATGTCCTGGAGGGCAAGGTCGACGTCGAGCTCGACGGGTTCGAGATCTCCCCGGGCGTCTGGGTGGCCGAGGGCGCCGAGGTGGACCCGGAGGCCGTGCTCCGCGGCCCGCTGTACATCGGCGACTACGCCAAGGTCGAGGCCGGCGTGGAGATCCGCGAGCACACCGTGCTCGGCAGCAACGTGGTGGTGAAGCGGGGCGCCTTCCTGCACAAGGCGGTCGTCCACGACAACGTGTACGTCGGGCCGCAGAGCAATCTGCGCGGCTGCGTCGTCGGCAAGAACACCGATGTGATGCGGGCCGCGCGGATCGAGGACGGCGCGGTGATCGGGGACGAGTGCCTGGTCGGCGAGGAGTCGATCATCGCGGCCAACGTCCGGGTCTACCCGTTCAAGACCATCGAGGCCGGCGCGGTCGTCAACACCTCGGTGATCTGGGAGTCCCGGGGGCAGGAGCACCTGTTCGGGGTGCGCGGAGTCTCCGGCATCCTCAACGTCGAGATCACCCCGGAGCTGGCCGTCCGGCTGGCCGGGGCGCACGCGACGACCCTGAAGAAGGGGGCGACCGTCACCATCGCGCGTGACCACTCGCGTGGTGCGAGAGCGCTCAAGCGGGCGATGATCTCCGCCCTGCAGACCAGCGCGATCGACGTCCGCGACCTGGAGAACGTGCCGATGCCGGTGGCCCGGCAGCACACGGCGCGGGGCAGCGCGGGCGGGATCTTCCTGCGGACCACCCCCGGGGTGCCGGACTCGCTGGACATCCTGTTCTTCGACGAGCGCGGGGCCGACCTCTCCCAGGCCGGCCAGCGCAAGCTCGACCGCGTCTACGCGCGCCAGGAGTACCGGCGGGCCTTCCCCGGCGAGATCGGCGACCTGACCTTCCCGTCCAGCGTCTTCGACTCCTACGCGGGCAACCTGCTGCGGGCCGTGGACACCACGGGCGTGCGGGAGGCCGGGCTGAAGGTGGTCGTGGACACCGCGCACGGCAGCGCGGGGCTCGTCCTGCCCAGCATCCTCGGCCGGCTCGGGGTGGAGGCGCTGACCGTCTCCAGCGGGCTGGACGAGGCGCGGCCGACCGAGGACGCCGAGGAGCGGCGGGCCGGGCTGGCGCGGCTCGGCGAGCTGGTCGCCTCCTCGCGCGCCGCCTTCGGCGTGCGCTTCGACCCGGTGGGCGAGCGGGTGGCCTTCGTGGACGAGCTGGGCCGAGTGATCGACGACGACCGGGCGCTGCTGGTCCTGCTGGACCTGGTCGCGGCCGAGCGGCGGAGCGGTCAGGTGGCGCTGCCGGTGACGACGACCCGGATCGCCGAGCAGGTCGCGGCGTACCACGGCACGCAGGTCATCTGGACCACCACGACGCCGGACGACCTGGCCAAGGCGGCCTCCACCGAGGGCACGGTGTTCGGCGGCGACGGGCGCGGCGGTTTCGTGGTGCCCGAGTTCAGCGGGGTGCTCGACGGGGCGGCGGCGTTCGTCCGGCTGGTCGGCCTGGTGGCCCGCACCCAGCTCACGCTGAGCCAGATCGACGCGCGGATCCCGCAGGCGCACATCCGGCGGCGGGACATCGCGACGCCGTGGGCGGCGAAGGGCATGGTGATGCGCTCGGTGGTCGAGGCGGCCGGCAGCCGGCGGCTGGACACCACGGACGGCGTCCGGGTGGTCGAGGCGGACGGGCGCTGGACGCTGGTCCTGCCGGACCCGGCCGAGGCGGTCACCCACCTGTGGGCCGAGGGCCCGGACGACGCGGCGAGCGAGGCCCTGCTCGACGAGTGGGCGGCGGTGGTGGACGGCGCCGGGCGGTGAGCCCGGGGTGAGCCCGCGGCGGGGCGGGGCGGCCGGTGCCGCCCTGCCCCGCTGTCCGTTTCGGGTGGTTGGTCGCGGTCCGCCCGGTTTGGCATGTCCGCTGGTCAGGGGGCGTGCGCGGGTGCCTCGTGCGACATGGGACGATGGTCCGCATGTCAGCGACGCCGGGGCAGGGTGCCAGCAGTGGACGGTACAACCGTCCGGACGCCTCGATGTCGCTGCTGACCAATGTCATGGACCACAGCCTGGACGAGGGGTACGCCGAGGCGGCGGCCGCGCGGGGCGGGGACGGGCCGTACCGGATACCGGGGACGGCGCGTGGCCTGCTGACGCTGGGGGCCGGGCTGGCGCTCGTCGGCGCGGTCGTCACGGTCGGGGCGGTGAACGCGCACAAGGCGGAGCCGACGCTCGCCAGGGAGCGCGACGCCCTGATCCACCGGATCAACGACGCCAACGGCGCGGCCGACCACCTCCAGCAGCAGGTCCAGGACCTGCGCCGGAAGGTCGAGAACACCCAGCAGCAGGCGCTCGCCTCGGGCGACGCCGACTCGGCGGCGGTGGCCGGCGCGGTCGGCCTCGGCGAGGTGACCGGACCCGGTGTGAAGCTGGTGGTGGAGGACGCGCCCGGCACCGGTGCCGGCGGGAACGTCGACCCGCGCGCCGGGCAGGGCTTCTCCAACAGCGGACGGCTGCGCGACCGGGACCTCCAGCTGGTGGTGAACGGACTCTGGGCCTCGGGCGCGGAGGCCGTCTCGATCAACGGGCAGCGACTCACCGCGCTCTCGGCGATCCGCGCGGCCGGTGAGGCCGTGCTGGTGGACAACCGGCCGCTGGTGCCGCCGTACACCGTGCAGGCGCTCGGGGACGGGCCCAAGCTGGTGGGCGCCTTCGAGAGCGCCATGGCGGGCCAGTACCTGCGGCTGCTGCAGGAGAGGCACGGCATCAAGTCGACCATCTCGGCGCAGAAGAGCCTCACCCTGCCCGCCGCCGTCGGCGTCACGCTGCGGACCGCCCAGCCCGCCACCCCCGAGGCCTCGCCGACCGCGGGTGCGACCGGGAGTCCGTCGGCGAGCCCGACCGGGACCTCGACCGGCGGCCCCGGCGCGAGCCCGGCTGCGACGGGAAGCGCGTCCGCGAGCCCGTCCGCCGAGGCGTCGCCGTCGGCGAAGGCGAGCGGGAAGCGCTCGCCGAGTGCCCCGGCCAGCAGAAGCACGACCTCCCGCCCGACCACCGCGACCACCAGCGGGTCGTCCTCCGCAGCGACAGGAGCAGCTACACCGTGATTGCCGTACTGGGTCTCGTGATCGGGGTCGTCGTCGGACTCTTCGTCCAGCCCGAGGTGCCCGACGCCGTGGTGCCCTACCTGCCGATCGCGGTGGTGGCGGCGCTGGACGCGGTGTTCGGCGGCGTTCGCGCGATGCTGGACGGGATCTTCGACGACAAGGTGTTCTTCGTCTCGTTCCTGTCCAACGTCGTGGTCGCGGCGCTGATCGTCTTCCTCGGCGACCAGCTCGGCGTCGGCTCGCAGCTGTCCACGGGCGTGGTCGTCGTCCTCGGCATCCGCATCTTCTCCAACGCCGCGGCCATCCGGCGCCATGTCTTCCGTGCCTGAGCCGGACCGCGGGCGCGCGGCGGAGGAGAAAGTGGACGGATCGGCGGGAGAAGTTGTGCAGGACGCGAAGCGCGGGGAAGGACCCGGGAGCGAGGCGGTGACCGCCGCGCCGGTCGAGGAGGCCGTGGTGCGCAAGGCCCTCCCGGCGGCCCCCGCGGCAGTGCCCGAGGCGGTGCCCGACCGGCCCGCGGACGCTCCGCGCACCGGGTCCGACACCGAGCCTGAGGTCGAGACCGCCCCGCGCGCTCCCGAGCGCGCCCCCGCGGTGATGCCAGCGCCCGCGCGTGCGCCGGAAGTGGCGGCGGAGGCGCCCGGTGCGGACTCCGCCGCACCGGAGCCGGAGAAGGCACCGGAGTTCGCGAAGGCGCCGGAACCCGGCAGGGCGCCGGAACCCGAACGGGAGCCGGAGCCGGAAGAGGAGCAGGAGGCCGAGGACGACCAGGAGGAGCCCGAGCACGCGCCGATGTCGGTGTCGGCCCAGACGGTCGACCGGCACGCCGGACGGCGGCGGCTGATGGCCGCGCTGTGGCCGCCGCGGGTGTCGCGCGGTCAGCTGGTGGTGGCCCTGCTGCTGTTCTCGCTCGGCCTGGGGCTGGCGATCCAGGTCCGCTCGACCAACGACCACCACAGCCAGCTGCGCGGCGCGCGGCAGGAGGACCTGGTCCGGATCCTCGACGAACTGGACAGCCGGCAGCAGCGTCTCCAGCAGGAGAAGGCGGAGCTGGAGCAGTCCCTGGCCAAGTTGGAGAACAGCTCCAACCAGGCCAAGGAGGCCCAGGAGCAGACCAGGAAGAAGGCGACGGAACTCGGCGTCCTCGCCGGGACCGTCCGGGCCACAGGTCCGGGCATCGTACTGACGGTCGATGATCCCCAAGGGCAGGTGAAGGCAGATATGCTGCTGGACACCCTGCAGGAACTCCGAGCGGCGGGGGCGGAGGCGATTCAGATCAACGATGTGCGCGTGGTGGTCAACACCTACTTCACGGACGTGTCCGGCGGTGTGCAGATCGACGGCAAGAAGGTCTCGGCGCCCTACCGCTTCACCGTCGTGGGGAATCCGCAGGACCTCACGCCCGCGTTGAACATTCCGGGAGGTGTGGTCCGTACCCTGGAGAGCCACCAGGCGCGCGCGACGATCTCCCAGCAGCAGAAGGTGGTCGTCGACGCCCTCGTCGATCCGAAGACGCCGCAGTACGCCAAGCCGGCTCCGAAGTGACCGTCACGTTCGGAGTGCCATTCCAGCCGGCCCGATCCACGACCGGGCCCGCACCCTGTCCGAGGTTCCCACCCTGCCCCACGGGCGGGTCTGTCACACGCAAGGGGATTCGCCCGTGAGTTTCTTCTCGAAGTTGTTCGGTCGTAACAAGGGCCGCGACGCGGCCGCGGCGGAGGCGCCCACCGCGCTGCACCGCCGGGACGACGAGCCCGCCGTGCCGGGCATGCGCTCCGCCCCCGAGGGCGGCGAGTACGCCGAGCGTCCCCTCTACCGGGACGGGGGAGCCCAGTACGCGGGGAATCAGGCGGGCTACGGCGCGTCGGTTGACCCCTCCGGCGCCCCGCGCATAGGTTTCCCGACAGGACCCTCAACCTCTGGTGGAGGGTTTGCTCCGGACCCGTACGCCGGGCACAACCCGTCGGGTGTGCCGCGCCAGGAGGCTGTGAACATGGCTGGCCCCACTCCGTGCCCCAGGTGCGGCAACCCGAACCCGGCCTCGGCGCGGTTCTGCTCCAACTGCGGTACGGCGCTGCGGGGCGGGCTGCTGCCCGAGGGGTCGGCCGAGACCACCTCGACCATCTCGATCTCCGGCCTGGAGTCCTACGACCCCAACACCACGACCGGGACCGGCACGCCGGCGCTCTCGGCCGAGGTGCTGGCCGCGATCGACGCGCTGCCCCCGGGCTCGGCGCTGCTGATCGTCCAGCGCGGCCCGAACTCCGGCAGCCGGTTCCTGCTGGACTCGGACAAGACCACGGCGGGTCGCCACCCGCAGGGCGACATCTTCCTGGACGACGTCACGGTCTCCCGCAAGCACGTGGAGTTCCGCCGGACGCCGGGCGGCGGCTTCACCGTCGCCGACGTCGGCAGCCTGAACGGCACCTACGTCAACCGGGAGCGGATCGACGAGGTCGCCCTGAACAACGGCGACGAGGTGCAGATCGGGAAGTACCGGCTGGTCTTCTTCGCCAGCCACAACCGGGGGTACTGAAACCAACGTCGGCAGGAGCCCGAGTGAGTACGAACACCCCTTCCTCTCCTCTCGGGGCGGCCACCCCCGCGCTGTCCGGTCCCCGGCCGGACCAGGGCGCGCGGGGGGTGGTCGCGGCCCCCAGGCAGCCGGTCCGGCCGGACCGGCCCGCCGGGCGGCGGCGCGGTGCTGACGAGCTGTTGAGCATCGGCGCCGTGCTGGCCTTCCTGCGCGACGACTTCCCCGAGGTCACCATCTCCAAGATCCGCTTCCTGGAGGCGGAGGGGCTGGTCGAGCCGCAGCGCACGCCCTCGGGGTACCGCAAGTTCAGCCCGGCCGACGTCGAGCGGCTGGCCTACGTGCTGCGGATGCAGCGCGACCACTACCTCCCGCTGCGGGTGATCCGCGAGCACCTCGACGCGATCGAGCGCGGCGAGAGCCCGCCCGCGCTGCCCGCGGCCGCGGACACCCGGCCCGGGCCGGTGGAGGAGGCGGACCGCGAGCTGACCGCCTCGGCCGAGGCCTCCGCCGGGGTCCGGCTGGGCCGGGCCGAGCTGCTGGCGGCCGCCGAGTCCGGCGAGGCCGAACTGGCCGAGTGGGAGTCCTACGGGCTGGTCGCGCCCGGGCCGGACGGCGGCTACGACGGCGAGGCGCTGCAGGTCGCCCGGCTGGTCGCCGAGCTCGGCCGGTACGGGCTGGAGCCGCGCCACCTGCGGGCCATGAAGGCCGCGGCGGACCGGGAGATCGCGCTGGTCGAGCAGGTCGTGGCGCCGCTGCGGCGGCACCGCAACCCGCAGACCAGGGCGCACGCCGAGGCCACCGCCCGGGAACTCGCGACGCTGTCCGTCCGGCTGCACGCGGCGATGGTCCAGGCCGGTCTGCGGATCCGTTCATAACCCCCGCCCCTCCGCGGCCACCGCCCTGACCAGCGGCGTCGGCGCTGCGCTTTCATATCCGGGTCGGGAGCCATAGGGTTGCCTGTGTGAATGAGCTCGACGTCGTGGGTGTCCGGGTGGAGATGCCTTCCAACCAGCCGATCGTGCTGCTGCGGGAGGTCGGTGGCGATCGGTACCTGCCGATCTGGATCGGCCCCGGCGAGGCGACCGCGATCGCCTTCGCCCAGCAGGGCATGACGCCGGTGCGCCCGCTGACGCACGACCTGTTCAAGGACGTCCTGGAGGCGCTCGGCCAGCAGCTCACCGAGGTCCGGATCACCGATCTGCGCGAGGGCGTCTTCTACGCCGAGCTGGTCTTCGCCGGCGGGGTGGAGGTGAGCGCCCGGCCGTCCGACGCGATAGCGCTGGCGCTGCGCACCGGTACGCCGATCTACGGGAGCGAGGAGGTGCTCGCCGAGGCGGGCATCGCGATCCCGGACGAGCAGGAGGACGAGGTCGAGAAGTTCCGCGAGTTCCTCGACCAGGTGTCGCCGGAGGACTTCGGCGGGGGCGGCCCGCAGTAGCGGCGCGGTGCGGCCCCGGGTCGCTGCGGGACCGGCCGGAGGGCCGCTGTCCCGCAGCCGTTGCGTTTGTTTTGCCAAAACGCTCCCACCTACCCACACTAGGGGCACGAAAAACCACCCTCCTGAGTGACGCGGTCTGTTCGGCTCGGCGTGGCGATCGTTGACGGGCCATAGGGGACTGCCTACCGTCAGGAGGGGCTGCCCGGGTGTCCGATCGCCCGCGGCCCGGGTTGCCCGCAGCACGAGTGGACGGAGGTAGGCATGACCGGCACTGGCGATGAAGTGGCCGCGGGAGGCCTGTGCGCCGTACACCTGCCGCGCACCGCCCGCACGGTGACCGAACTGCCCCGGACGGCGGAGCTGCCGAGGGTGGGCCGGTTCCCGGCGGTACAGCCCGGCCAGCCGGCCCTGGAGCGGCTCTCGCCGACGTCCGAGCTGATCGGCTACCGGGGACCGACCGCCTGCGCGGCGGCCGGGATCACCTACCGCCAGCTGGACTACTGGGCCCGCACCGGCCTGCTGGAGCCCAGCGTGCGCTCGGTGTACCCGGCGAGCAGCCAGCGGCTCTACAGCTTCCGCGACATCCTGTTGCTGAAGATCGTCAAGCGGCTGCTGGACGCCGGCGTCTCGCTGCAGAACATCCGGGTGGCGGTCACCCATCTGCAGGCCGCCGAGATCGCCGATCTGGCCGGACTGACGCTGATGTGCGACGGCGCGACGGTGTACGAGTGCACGACGCCCCAGCAGGTGGTCGACCTGATGAAGGGCGGCCAGGGGGTCTTCGGGATCGCGGTCGGCGCGGTCTGCCGGGAGCTGGAGCTGACCCTGGTGCGGCTGCACGCGGAGCGCACCGACACCGGCGAGACGGTGGTCGGCCAGGACCCTGCGGACGAGCTCGCGCAGCGGCGCAACCGGGCGGTCTGAAGGGGTCACCGAGTGACGCCGTGGGCCCGGACGGGGAACCGTCCGGGCCCACGGCGTCGTCGTGCCCGGTGACATCCGACGAGGGAGGGCACGTGCGGTTCGGATCCGGGATCCCCGGCCTGCTGGCGCGCCGGGCGGTGCGGCTCGGCCTGCGGCTGCGCCGGCGGCCGGCGCAGCGGCGGCTGTTCCAGCTGGTGACGGTCGGCTGCGCGGCGGCGCTGGCGCCCAGTGCGTGGCTCTGGCTGGCGGCGGGGGACCGAGTGGGCACGGTGGCGAGCGCGCCCCCGGCCCCGGTGGCGGTGGTGTTCGGCGCCGGGCTGTTCGACGGCAAGCCCTCGCCGTACCTGGCGCACCGCCTGGACGCGGCGGTGGAGCTGTACGGGGCGGGGAAGGTGCAGGCGATCCTGGTGACCGGTGACAACGGCCGGGTGAGCTACGACGAGACCGACGCGATGCGCGGCTACCTGATCGAGCACGGGGTCCCGGAGGCGCGGGTGGTCGGCGACTACGCGGGCTTCGACACCTGGGACTCCTGCACCCGGGCGCACCGGATCTTCGGGGTGGACCGGGCGGTGCTGGTGAGCCAGGACTTCCACGTCCGCCGGGCGCTGGCGCTCTGCGAGGCGGCGGGCATCGAGTCGTACGCGGTGGGGGTGCCGGAGGTGCGGGACGCCACCTGGCTGTACGGCGGGCTGCGGGAGATCCCGGGGGCCGGGAAGGCGGCGCTGAACGCCTGGCTGCGGCCGGACCCGCTGTTCCTCGGCCCGAGCGAGTCGGGCATACCGCGGGCGCTGGCGGAGGCGGGCCGGGAGCAGGCGGCGCGCTGAGGCCGGCGCCGGGTTCGGCGGTGTTGTCGGACCCGTGCGGCATGATCGGCAGGTGCGGTCACTGCCGAGCATCATCCACCTCGACATGGACGCCTTCTTCGCGTCGGTGGAGCAGGCGGCCAAGCCGAGCCTGCGCGGCAAGCCGGTGATCGTCGGCGGGCTGGGCGGGCGCGGGGTGGTCGCGACCGCCTCCTACGAGGCGCGGCGGTTCGGGGTGCACTCGGCGATGCCGATGGCCCAGGCACGCCGGCTCTGCCCGAACGCGGCCTTCCTGGCCGGCCGCTTCGAGGCGTACCGGCAGGTGAGCGAGCTGGTGATGGCGCTGCTGCGGGAGCTGTCGCCGCTCATGCAGCCGCTGAGCCTGGACGAGGCGTTCGTGGACCTGGAGGCCGGTCCGTACGGCCCGGCGCTGGCCGAGGCGGAGCACGGCACGGGGGAGCGGCTGGTGCTGGCCCTGGCGGAGGACCTGCGGGCGGACATCGAGCGGCGCACCGGGCTGACCGCCTCGGTCGGCGCGGCCGGGTCCAAGCTGATGGCCAAGATCGCCTCGGAGCGGGCCAAGCCGGACGGGCTGGTGCTGATCGAGCCGGGCGAGGAGCGGGCGGTGCTCGGGCCGATGCCGGTACGGGCGCTGCCGGGGATCGGTCCGGCCACCGAGCAGGTGCTGCGCCGGGCGGGGCTGAACACGGTGGCCGAGCTCGCCGAGGCGGGTGAGACGGAGCTGGTGCAGCTGCTGGGCAAGGCGCACGGGGCCGGCGTGTACCAGATGTCGATAGGCCTGGACGACCGGCCGGTGGTGGCCGACCAAGACGCCAAGTCGGTCTCGGTGGAGGACACCTTCGAGGTGGACCTGGCGGACCGGGACCGGGTGCTGCGCGAGGTGGAGGCGCTGGCGCTGCGCTGCGTGCGGCGGCTGCGCGGGGCCGGACGCTCGGGGCGGACGGTGGTGCTGAAGGTCCGGCGCTTCGACTTCTCGACGCTGACCCGCTCGGAGACGCTGCGCGGCCCGACGGACGACGGGACGGTGATCGTGGAGACGGCCCGGCGGCTGGTCTCGCAGGTGGACATCACGGGCGGGGTGCGGCTGCTGGGCGTCGGTGTGGCGCAGCTGGCCGACTACACCCAGGAGGACCTGTTCGCGCAGGCCGTCCGGGAGGAGGCGGAGGCCGCGGCGGCGGCCGGGGCCGGCCCGGAGGAGGAGCCGGAGGAGGCCGAGGAGGAGGCCGCGGTGGTGCGGCGCTGGCTGCCCGGGCAGGACGTGCACCACGCGGAGCTCGGGCCGGGGTGGGTGCAGGGGAGCGGGGTGGGGCGGGTGACGGTGCGTTTCGAGACGCCGTGGAGCGGGCCGGGGCGGGTGCGCACCTTCGCGATCGAGGACCCGGCGCTGGAGCCGGCCGGACCGCTGCCGCTGCGCGAGGGGTGGCCGGTCGCGCCGGAGGAGGCCGAGGACGAGGAGTAGGGCGGGGCGGGACGCGAAGCGGCCCCACCCGGCAGGGGGGCCGGGTGGGGCCGCGTTCGGTTCCGGGCCTCGGACGGTCGCGATGCCCTCGGCGACCGTCCGGGTCCGGTCCCCGCGCCCTGTCCCTGGGCGCGGGGGCGGACGCCTCGTCAGGCGTCGGTCTTCACCGGCTCCCGGCCGGAGGTCAGGTCCGCCGTCCGGTTGCCCTCGGTCACGATGACCGCCGGCTTGACGGTGCGGATGAGGAAGGGGACGGCGCCGGCGACGGCGCAGACCACCGCGGCGGTCCAGAAGGCGTGCCGGTAGGCGTCCAGGGTGGGCAGCGAGACCGGGATCGGGAGCTTCATGGTGTCGCCGGTGAGGACGGCGGCCATGACGGCGGTGCCGATCGCGCCGCCGACGGTGCGCAGCACGGCGTTCATGCCGTTGGCGATGCCGCTCTGCTCGACCGGGACGGCGCCGTTGATGTAGGCGGGCATCGCCGAGAAGGCGAGGCCGATGCCGAGGCCGAAGATCGCCGAGGAGAGGTAGATGTCGCCCTCGTGGCTGTGCCGCAGGGCCAGGTAGGCCATCGAGACCGCGCCGAGGGCGCCGCCGAGGACCAGCGGCAGGCGCGGGCCGCGGCGGGCGATCAGCAGGGCGCCGAGCGGGGCGGCGACCATCGAGCCGAGGGCGGAGGGCAGCAGCATCACACCGGCGTGCAGCACGGTGGCGGTGAAGCCGTAGTGGGCGAGCTTCTCCGGGGTCTGCGCGAAGTTGCTGATGACCATGAACGAGCCGTACATGCCGAAGCCGATCAGCAGGCCGGCGAGGTTGGTGAAGGCGACGGCCGGACGGGACATCATCGTCATGTCGACCAGCGGGTGGGCGACCTTGACCTCGATGACGCCCCAGATCAGGGCGACCACGGCGGCGACGGCGAACAGGCCGAGGGTCCTGGTGGAGGTCCAGCCCCAGTGGTTGCCCTGGCTGACCGCGACCAGCAGGGCGGAGAGCCAGCCGGCCAGGGTGAGCGCGCCGAGCGGGTCGGCGCCGCCGTCCTTGTCGGTGACCGGGTCGGTGGGGACCCGCAGGGCGACCAGGGCGACCGCGATCAGGCCGAAGACCAGGCCCATCCAGAAGATCGACTTGTAGCTCCAGTGCTCCAGCAGCAGGCCGGTGGCGACCAGGCCGAGGCCGCTGCCGACGCCCATCGAGGCGCTGATGGCGGCGACGCCGCCGGTCACCTTCTGCTTGGGCAGCTCGTCGCGGACGATGCTGATGGCCAGCGGCAGCACGCCGCCGCCGGCGCCCTGCAGCACGCGGGCGACGACCAGCCAGGTGAAGGAGTGGGTGGAGACCGCGAGGGCGGAGCCCGCGACCAGGCCGGCCAGCGAGATCAGCAGCATCGGCTTGCGGCCGCGCAGGTCGCCGAAGCGGCCCAGGAGGGGGGTCAGCACGGCGGCGGACAGCAGGTTGGCCGTCATCAGCCAGGTGATGCTGGAGCCGGAGACGCTCAGTTCCTTGGCGAGCGAGGGCAGGATCGGGACGACCGCGGTCTGCACCACGCTGAACGACAGCATCGCCAGGATGAGGGCCGGCAGGACCCGGGCGCTGCTCTGCTTCTCGGCCGCGGTGGTGGGCTGTGGTGCCTCACTCACGGTTGCTTCCTCCCGTACATAGTGAATGAACTGAAGTAACCATGCAGGGAGATACTTCAGTGTGTCAAATATTCATTGGTTAAGCCTTGGTAAAAAGGAAGGACCCCGGCTGCGGCGGCCGGGGTCCTGCGGTAAGGGGGGAGCGGGGTCAGGCGAGCGGGCGGGCCGGCACCGGGCGGGCGGGCGGCGGCGAGGTCGGGGCGGCCGGGGAGTCGTCGTGGACCTCGACCTGCTCGCGCCGCAGCTCCTCGCGGACCACCTCCTCGGTGGTGTACCGCTCGACCACCAGGCGGACCCGTTCGAGCGGCGCCAGGTACTTGCGGACCACCGGGCGCTCCTCGCGCAGGGCGACCTCCTCCACGGCGTCGGCGATCTCCTTCTCGTCCAGCGCGGCGCGCTCGGCCTCGCCGACCGGGACCCGTTCGACCCGGACCCGCTCGTGGACCACCGGGATCCGGCGCTCCACCTGTTCGGTGGTCACGTACTTGCGGAGTCTGGCGGTGCCGATCACCTGCCACTCGGTGGTGATGTCCAGGCGCTCCTCGCGGCAGGTGATCTCCACCGGGCGGGTGGGGGAGGAGTCGGCGGGGCCGCCCTCCGTCCGGGCCGTCCGCGGCTGAAGCTGCGGCTCGACGGTCGGCTGCGGTGGGGCGGGCGCCGCGGCGGGGGCCGCGGCTGCGGTGGGAGCGGGGGTGGCGGGAGCGGGAGTGGCGGGAGCGGGGGCGGTGGGAGCGGGAGTGGTGGGCGCCGGGGGGGTGACGGGGGCGGGGTTGGTGAGGTGCCGCACGGGGGCCTCCGGGGTGGGGTCGGCCGGCTTGCCGAGATCGGCTGCCCGGTGGAAGGTGAGTTGCTTGGCCGGGCGGGCCGCGCCGGTACCGGGGGCGGCGCCCGTCCCGTTGGTCGGGCCCGTCCCGTTCGCGGCGGGCCGGTGCACCGCCGCGGTGCCGGCGACGGCCGCGGTGCCCGTGCCCGCGGTGGTGCCGAAGTCGAGGTCGTCCGGCTCCGCCCCCGGGTCCTCGCCCGGCGACGGCCGCCCGCCCGCCGGGGCGTCCAGGCCGTAGTAGCGGTAGAGCTGGAGTTCCTGGGCGGGCGACAGGTGCTGGCCCACGCCGAAGTCCGGTGACTCCTTCACCAGGGACTTGTCGTAGGGCACCCGGAGCTCCTCGCCGGAGAACTCACTCGTGGTCAGGGGGACGAAGGCGTCCCGGCCGAAGATGCCGGTCCGGACGGCGGCCCATTCGGGCCGGCCGCTGGCGTCGTCCAGGTACACCTCGTCGATGGTGCCGATCTTGTCCCCGTTGCGGTCGACCGCCTTGTGGCCGATGAGGTCCCGGGGGTCGATGTCGGTCTGCACTCTTTCTCCTCCAGTGCGGTGAGTTCGCGGAACGCCCGCGGGACAGTGCCACTTCACACCAAAAGCCATGAAACGGACGCGCGCGAGCGGGGTGCGGCCGGACGGGCCGGGCGCTGCGCCGGCCGGGTCACCGCAGCCGTCAGCCGCGAAGTCGCCGAAGGGCCTGACGCACCCGTGATCGAGGTGCCTCCCGCTGGTACCCTGGGCGCGACCGCCGAGCCCGCTCGGGAGAGTCCCCGACAGTGGAAGCCGCTGGTCGGGGCGCCGAAGGAGCAACTCCTCCCCGGAATCTCTCAGGCATCCGTACCGTGCGGGATAGGTCACTCTGGAAAGCAGGGCAGGATCGCGGGCGAGGGAGCCGGCGGACCCCACCCTCACCGACGGTGCAAGCCGACGGGGCGTCCCACGGCGCTCCGCGCGGGCGAAGCTCTCAGGTCCCGATGACAGAGGGGGAGGCCTGTCGGGTTCGTCCGACCGGTCCGCTCCGCTGTTGTCCGCAACGGCGGGGCGACCGGCGTGCGCACCCCCGCCGGTCCGTGACCAGGAGGCCTCGACCACCATGAACGCCCAGCCGAACTCGGGACGCCCCACCACCCCCGCGACCCTCACCGAGCTCGAACAGGCCAGCCCCTTCGAGACCCGCCACATCGGCCCCGACGCCGCCGCGCAGGAGAAGATGCTGGCCCAGGTCGGCTACGGCTCGCTGGACGAGCTGGCGACCGCCGCCGTCCCCGAGGCGATCCGCTCGATCACCGCGCTCGACCTGCCCGCCGGCCGCAGCGAGGCGCAGGTCCTCGCCGAACTGCGCGAGCTGGCCGGCCGCAACACCGTGCTCACGTCGATGATCGGCCTGGGCTACTACGGCACCCACACCCCGCCGGTGATCCTGCGCAACGTCATGGAGAACCCGGCCTGGTACACCGCGTACACCCCGTACCAGCCGGAGATCTCGCAGGGCCGCCTGGAGGCGCTGCTCAACTTCCAGACCCTGGTCTCCGACCTGACCGGCCTGCCCACCTCCGGCTCCTCCCTGCTGGACGAGGGCACCGCGGCCGCCGAGGCGATGGCCCTGGCCCGCCGCGTCACCAAGGTCAAGGGCGGTGTCTTCCTGATCGACGCCGAGACCCTGCCGCAGACCGTCGCGGTGATCAACACCCGCGCCGTGCCCACCGGCGTCGAGGTGGTCGTCGCCGACCTGTCCGAGGGCATCCCGGCCGAGATCGCCGAGCGCGGCGTCTTCGGCGTGCTGCTCCAGTACCCCGGCGCCACCGGCGTGGTCCGCGACCTCGCCCCGGTGATCGAGCAGGCCCACGGCCTGGGCGCGATCGTCGCCGTCGCCGCCGACCTGCTCGCCCTCACCCTGCTGAAGTCCCCGGCCGAGCTGGGCGCCGACATCGCCTGCGGCACCTCCCAGCGCTTCGGTGTGCCGATGGGCTTCGGCGGCCCGCACGCCGGCTACCTCGCGGTGCGCGCCGAGTACGCCCGCTCGCTGCCCGGCCGCCTGGTCGGCGTCTCCGTCGACGCCGACGGCAACCGCGCCTACCGCCTGGCCCTGCAGACCCGCGAGCAGCACATCCGCCGCGAGAAGGCCACCAGCAACATCTGCACCGCCCAGGTGCTGCTCGCCGTGATGGCCTCGATGTACGCCGTCTACCACGGCCCGGACGGCCTGGCCGACATCGCCCGCCGCACCCACCGCTACGCCGCCGCCCTCGCCGAGGGCCTGCGGGCCGGCGGCGTCGAGCTGCTGCACGGCGAGTTCTTCGACACCGTCACCGCGGTCGTCCCCGGCCGCGCCGCCGAGATCGCCGCCGCCGCCCGCGCCCAGGGCATCAACGTCTTCCAGGACGGCGCGGACCGGATCTCGGTCTCCGCCGACGAGACCACCACCCGCGAGCACCTGGCGGGCGTCTGGGCCGCGTTCGGCGTCGAGGGCGTCGAGGTGGCGGAGAGCGCCGACGCGCTGCCCGCCGCGCTGCTGCGCCAGGACGAGTACCTGACGCACCCGGTCTTCCACAGCCACCGCTCGGAGACCGCCATGCTGCGCTACCTGCGCCGCCTGTCGGACCGGGACTACGCGCTGGACCGCGGCATGATCCCGCTGGGCTCCTGCACCATGAAGCTCAACGCGACCACCGAGATGGAGTCGGTGACCTGGCCGGAGTTCGGCCAGCTGCACCCCTTCGCGCCGGTCGACCAGGCCGAGGGCTTCCTCACCCTGATCCGCGGGCTGGAGCAGCAGCTGGTCGAGGTGACCGGCTACGACGCCGTCTCCATCCAGCCGAACGCCGGCTCCCAGGGCGAGCTGGCCGGCCTGCTGGCCGTCCGCGCCTACCACCACGCCAACGGTGACGTCCAGCGCGACATCTGCCTCATCCCGTCCTCCGCGCACGGCACCAACGCCGCCTCCGCGGTGATGGCCGGCATGCGCGTCGTCGTGGTCAAGACCCTGGTCGACGGCGACGTCGACGTCGAGGACCTCAAGGCGAAGATCGAGCAGCACCGCGACAACCTCGCCGTGCTGATGGTCACCTACCCGTCCACCCACGGCGTGTACGAGACCCAGATCACCGAGATCTGCGGCCTGGTGCACGAGGCCGGCGGCCAGGTGTACGTCGACGGCGCCAACCTGAACGCGCTGGTCGGCCTGGCCAAGCCGGGCAAGTTCGGCGCGGACGTCTCGCACCTGAACCTGCACAAGACCTTCTGCATCCCGCACGGCGGCGGCGGCCCGGGCGTCGGCCCGGTCGCGGTGCGCGCGCACCTCGCGCCGTACCTGCCGAACCACCCGCTCCAGGAGGAGGCCGGCCCGGCCACCGGCGTCGGCCCGATCTCGGCCGCCCCGTGGGGCTCGGCGGGCATCCTGCCGATCTCCTGGTCGTACGTCCGGCTGATGGGCGGCGAGGGCCTCAAGCGCGCCACCCAGGTCGCGGTGCTGAGCGCCAACTACATCGCCAAGCGGCTGGCCCCGCACTTCCCGGTGCTCTACACCGGCCCCGGCGACCTGGTGGCGCACGAGTGCATCATCGACCTGCGCCCGCTCACCAAGGAGACCGGCGTGACGGTGGACGACATCGCCAAGCGCCTGATCGACTACGGCTTCCACGCGCCGACCATGTCCTTCCCGGTGGCCGGCACGCTGATGATCGAGCCGACCGAGTCCGAGGACCTGCACGAGATCGACCGGTTCTGCGACGCGATGATCGAGATCCGGGCCGAGATCGAGAAGGTCGGCTCGGGCGCCTGGGCGGCGGACGACAACCCGCTGCACAACGCCCCGCACACCGCCGCCACGCTGGCCGGCGACTGGGCGCACGGCTACACCCGTCAGGAGGCGGTCTTCCCGGCCGGGGTGAACCCGGCGGACAAGTACTGGCCCCCGGTCAGCCGGATCGACGGCGCGTACGGCGACCGCAACCTGGTCTGCTCCTGCCCGCCGCTGGACGAGTACGGCGTCTGACCGGCACACGGCACACGGCAGGGCCCCGGCGGATCCGTCCGCCGGGGCCCTGCCCGTCGCCTTCGTTCCCCCGTGGCGGTCCGGCGGCTCAGACCGCGCTCGCGGCCGGGCGGCGCGGGGCGATCACCCGGCCGTCGGGCAGCAGCTCACCGGTGTCCTCGAACAGCAGGACGCCGTTGCAGAGCAGGCTCCAGCCCTGCTCCGGGTGACAGGCCACCGGGACGGCGGCCTCGCGGTCCTCGGACTCGGCCGACGGACACTCAGGACGGTGCTGGCACATGCGTACCCTCGCTTCGCTCTGCGATCCTCCCCGTGACGCGGCGCCGCCGGTGGCCGACGGGCGCCGCCGCGGTGGTCGGATCCTGTCCGGCGCCGGGCCAGGTGTGGACCGGCGCTCAAGTGGGTAGGACAGGCGGTCCTTCCACGCTGGTTCCCAGTGTCGGCATCTGCGGACGCGCGCGCAGCGATTTCGTGACATGCGCCACAACCCCCGGGCAGAGATCACCCGTTCAGGTGGTCGGGAGGCCGGGACGGCACCGGACGGGCCATCCGGCGGACGGCCCGGTCGGGCCATGCCGGATGGCCCGTCCGGGTGGCGGCGGGCCGGGGGCGGGAGCTCAGAGCGCCCCGGAGGCGAGCGGGGCGGAGTCCGGCGCGCCGAGCAGCAGCGGCCGGGGGGTGACCGCGGTGCGGGCGACGGGGGTCCGCGCCAGCAGCGGCAGCAGCTCGGCGGCCGGGCGGGCGCGGTGCGCGGTGACGCCCATCGGTGCCGGGGCCAGCGGGATCAGCAGGTCGGCGCCGGGGCCGCCGTCCGGGCTGTGCAGCCACAGGGCCGTCGCGTACTGGCCCGGGAAGGTCAGCAGCCGCGGCTGGCAGCGGGAGCGGGCGGACTGGGCGAGCTGCCAGGCCTCGCGCAGCGCCCGGAGCGTGGAGTCCAGGTACGGACCGGCGGTGAAGTGCGAGAAGGTGTGACCCTCGGCGCCCTGCACCACCTCGGCGGCGGCGGCCACCTCGGTGCCGTCCTTGATGAGGAAGCGCCATCCCGTCCGGCGGGCGGCGGAGAGTTCGGCCCGCGGACCCTCCAGGACGTGGACGGCGAGCGGGTGCGCGGGGAGGAGCGGCCCGGTCGGATGACGCAGCGCGGCGGCGGCCGGTTGGCGCAGCGCGGTCTCCGAGTCGAGCGCGGCGAGGACCGCGCGCAGGGCACTGGGCGGGGGCTGTGGGGTCTGCAGAGTCATGGCAAGGTCGCCTCTCCGTGCGAGATCGGCGTGCGAGTGCGGCATACCGGCATGGCTGGCTGGTGCGTCGGCGGTGACGGAACCTGGGCCTTGTCCGGTTGGGCAGGATCGCGGTGCGGCGCGGCCGTGGTCGCCGGGGGTCTCGCGGCGATGGCGGGCCGGGCCGTGGCGCAGTGCGAATTCTACTCGAACAGGTGCGCAGGGTGACCTGTTTATCACAGGCGGTGGCGCCGGGCAAGTCGGCAGATGAGCTGAAACGGCATCAGTTTCCTTGCAATGCAAGCCAATCGAAGCGTTCGGGTATCGATCTTCGGGGTGGGCATGATGCTTGCACGGTCGGGGGCCGGCCGGCTCAGGAGGAGGAGACCATGGGCGAGAAGGTCGTGGCGACCCGGGCTGACCTGTCGGACCGGCAGATGTACCGGCGCAAGCTCCAGGCCTGTCTCGACGCGCTCGGCCGGATGCTGCGCGAGGAGCGGTTCGACCGCCCGAAGGCCGTCATGGGCGTGGAGATCGAGCTCAACCTGGCCGACCAGCAGGGCCTGCCGCTGCTGAACAACGCCCAGGTGCTCACCTCGATCGGCTCCGCCGACTTCCAGACCGAGCTCGGCCGCTTCAACATCGAGGTCAACATCGCCCCGCACCGGCTCGGCGGGCACGTCTTCGAGGAGCTGCGCGAGGAACTCGACACCGGGCTGAAGTACGCCGACCGGCGGGCCGAGGAGGTCGGGGCGCGGATCGTGATGGTCGGCATCCTGCCGACCCTGGAGCTCGACCACACCGGGCTCGACGCGATGTCCCACAACCAGCGGTACAGCCTGCTCAGTGACCAGATCCTGGCCGCCCGGGGCGAGGACATCACGCTGGACATCGAGGGCGTCGAGCACCTCCAGCTGGAGTCCATCACCATGGTCGCCGAGGCCGCCGCGACCTCGCTGCAGCTGCACCTCCAGGTGACGCCGGAGCGGTTCTCCTCGGTGTGGAACGCCGCCCAGGCGATCTGCGGGCCGCAGCTCGCGCTCGGCGCCAACTCGCCCTTCCTGTTCGGGCGGGAGCTGTGGCGCGAGACCCGGCCGGTGCTCTTCCAGCAGGCCTGCGACACCCGTTCGGCGGAGCTCAAGGCCCAGGGCGTGCGCCCGATCACCTGGTTCGGCGAGCGCTGGGTGGACTCGGCGTACGACCTGTTCGAGGAGAACCTGCGGTACTTCCCGGCGCTGCTGCCGATCTGCGACGACGAGGACCCGGCCAAGGTGCTGGCCTCCGGCGGCGCGCCGCGGCTGGCCGAGATGCGGCTGCACAACGGCACCATCTACCGCTGGAACCGGCCGGTGTACGACGTCAGCGGCGGGGTGCCGCACCTGCGGGTGGAGAACCGGGCGCTGCCGGCCGGGCCGACGGTGGCCGACACGCTCGCCAACGCCGCGTTCTACTACGGCGTGGTGCGGGTGCTGGCCGAGCAGCCCCGGCCGATCTGGACCAGGCTGCCGTTCGAGCGGGCCGACGAGAACTTCCAGCAGGCGGCCCGGTACGGCATCGACGCGGCGTTCCAGTGGCCGCGGCAGGGCCGGGCCGGGCGCGGCGGCGGGCTGACCACGGTGTCCGCCGTCGACCTGGTGCTCAACGAGCTGCTGCCGATGGCGTACCAGGGCCTGGACGCGTGGGGCGTCGAGCCGGCCGACCGGGACCGCTACCTGGGCATCATCGAACAGCGCTGCCTGCGCCGCACCAACGGCGCGTCCTGGCAGAGCGCGACCTTCCACCGGCTGTGCGAGCAGTACGGGATGGAGCGGCCGGCCGCGCTGGCGGCGATGACCCGCCGCTACATGGAGCACAGCCGCGGCGGCGAGCCGGTGCACACCTGGCCGGTGGGGTAGGACCCCGGCGCCCCCGGGCCGCCGGGCGCGCTGTGGAAGGATGATCGCTCCGGTCCGCCGACGGCCGTCCGCCGGCGCCCGGAGCGCCGCCCGTCCGCCGCCCGTGCTGGAGCATCCCCGTGACGACCGTCCCGACCGCACCGGAGACCGCGAAGCCGACCCGCCGCCTGCTCGGGGCGGAGCTGCTGATCGTCCTCGGCCTCTCGCTCGGGGCGAGCGGCATCAGCGCGCTGATCAGCTTCACCGGCTCGCTCACCGAAACGATCCGGCTGGGCCAGCAGGTGGCCACCCTGAACGGCTCGCGCGCGCCCGGCCGGCCCTGGCTGGACCTGGTCTGGCAGCTGTACTACATCGGCCGCGGGCTGATGCCGGTCGTCCTGGTCGGCTACCTGCTGGTGCGCGAGGGCGCGTCGCTGCGGGTGCTCGGCTTCGACCTCCGGCGCAAGGCGGCCGACCTCGGCCGGGGCGCGGCCGTCGCGGCGGCGATCGGCGGTTCGGGGCTGGCGCTCTACCTGGCCTCGCAGGCGGCCGGCTACAACCTGACGGTCGCGCCGTCCGGCCTGCCGGAGGTCTGGTGGCGGATCCCGGTGCTGGTGCTGTCGGCCTGGCAGAACGCGATCCTGGAGGAGGTCGTCGTCCTCGGCTACCTGCTGCGCCGGCTGGGGCAGCTGGGCTGGTCGTGGCCGGCGGCGCTGGCGGCGAGTTCGCTGCTGCGCGGCTCGTACCACCTGTACCAGGGGGTCGGCGGGCTGGTCGGCAACATCGTGATGGGCGCGGTGTTCTGCCTGCTGTACCGGCGGTGGGGGCGGGTGATGCCGCTGGTGGTGGCGCACGCGCTGATCGACACGGTGGCGTTCGTCGGGTACGCGCTGCTCGCCGGGCACGTCAGCTGGCTGCCCACCGGCTGAGCGCGGAGACCGCCCCGGGGCGCGGCGGGCGGGACAGCAGCCGGTCCACGTGGTGGCGCTCCAGGCCCTGGCCCGGGTCGACGGTCAGCAGCAGGCGGTCGCGGCGCAGCAGGGAGTTGCGGACCAGCCGGGGCGGGATGACGTCGTCGACCCAGGCGAACGGGCGGCCGGCGGCGTAGCGCAGCAGGGGCGCCCACTTGCGGGCGGAGAGCAGTTCCATGATCGGTACGCGCGGGTCGCCCGGCTGCGGGACGTAGCCGGTGAAGCGGACGAAGGGCAGCTCGGGCAGGCCGATCGCGGGGGAGATGTGGGTGTTGGCATGCTCCTCCCAGGTGGTGGCCCACACGAGGTCGTAGCGGTCGGCCAGCTCGCGCAGCCAGGCGCCGTGCCGGGCGGAGAGCAGCACGGTGTAGCCGAACAGGGTGTGGGCGTCGAAGTCGGCCCCGGGGTCGGGGCAGACCGGGTTGAGCACGCCGTCGACGTCCAGGAACAGCAGTGGCTTGGGCATCAGGTGTCCCTCGGGTCTCATCCGTCGTCACCTGGTCGGACGTGCCGGGCCCTCCGGCGGTTGCCCGCCGGAGGGCGCACACGGGGGCGCACGCGGTGCGCCCGGCGGTTTCAGCCGGTGCCGGCGGGGGAGGGCCGCCGGTCGGCGGGCTCCACCGGGTCCGGGACGGCGCGGCGCCGGGAGAGCCGGCGGACCTCCGGCTCCAGCAGCACGGCGGCGCTGAGCACCAGGGAGATCACCGCGCAGGACCAGAGCGCGCCGGACAGGCCGAGCCGGTCGGCGACCGGGCCGGCCAGCGCGGTGCCGAGCGGGGCGAGTGAGAGCGAGCCCAGCTCGTCGTAGGCGGTGACCCGGGAGAACGCCTCGGGGGGTATCTCCTGCTGCAGCGCGATCATCCAGTTGACGCCGAAGACGGTGACGCCGACGCCGGAGAGGAACATCGACGCCCAGAGCACCGGCAGCGGGGCGGAGGCCGCGAGGGCGACCGCGGGCAGGCCGAACAGGAAGACGCCCCAGTTGCCGGCCAGCAGGATCCGGCGCGGCTGCCAGCGGGCCATCAGCACGCCGGTGGCGACCAAGCCGAGGCCGTAGGCGGCCATCGCGAGGCCCCACGCCTGGGCGCCGCCGAGCCGCTCCTTCGCGACGGCCGGCCCGTACACCGCCTCGACCGCGCCGACGCAGGCGACCAGGACGGAGAACTGGAGGACGATGACCCAGAGCCAGCGGCGTGAGGCGAACTCCTGCCAGCCCTCGCGCAGGTCGCGGAGCATGCCGCCGCCCCCGGCCGGGTCGGCGGGCGCCTGCGGCTCCAGCAGGAAGCGCAGCGCGGCGGCGGCCAGGAAGCAGACCGCGTCCAGGGCGAGCACCCAGCCGGCGCCGACCGCGGCGGTCAGCGCGCCGCCGAGTGCGGCGCCGCCGATCTGCGAGCCGTTGAAGCCCATCCGGTACACCGAGAAGGCGCGGGCGGCGTGCTCGGGGGCGACGCTCTCCATGATCATGCCGCCGGCGGCGGGGGAGTAGAAGGCGTAGCCCGCTCCGGCGCCGGCCGAGAGCAGCATCAGCTGCCAGAGGGCCGGATCGCCGGTCAGCACCAGGGCGGCGAGGGCGCCCTGGAAGACGGCGCTGAACACGTTGGCCGCGACCATGACGTGATGGCGCGGCAGCCGGTCGGCGAGGGCGCCGCCGACCAGCAGCAGCAGGACGGTCGGCAGCAGCCGGGCGGCGGTGACGTAGCCGACGTCGCCGGTGGAGCCGCCGTTGTCCAGGACGGCGAAGGCGGTGGCGATCGGGGCGCCGGCGTTGCCGAGGCCGCTGACCACGGTGGCGGCGGTCTGGATCCGGAAGTTGCGGCTCGCCCAGGCGAGGCGGGCGGTGGCCGGGGACGGGGGTTGGCTCTGCACCCCGTGACTATGCCGGGACGGATGGTCCGTGTCCATCCGATTCGCGGTCCCGGCGATGCTCCCGGCCGGGGCGGCCTCCCGGCTCAGCCGAGGTGGCCCCAGAGGAAGGTGAGGGTGCGCCGCCAGGCGATCCCGGCCTGCAGCGGGTCGTAGGTGCCGAGCAGGTTCTCCTCGTTCATGAAGGCGTGCCCGGCCGGGTAGAAGTGGATCTCCGGGCGGACGTCGGTGGCCTCGCCGATCCGGATCGCGGCCTCGTCCACGGCGGCCATCGGGATCGAGCGGTCGTGCTCGCCGTAGTGGCCGAGGACATGGGCGGTCAGGCCCCGGTACTCGAAGTCCGGGTCGGACGGCAGGCCGTAGAAGGGGACCGCCGCGGCGACCCGGTCGCCCTCGGCGGCGGCCAGCAGCAGGGCGAAGCCGCCGCCCATGCAGAAGCCGACCACCCCGACCGCGTCGCCGACCACGCCCTCCAGGCCGAGCAGCAGGTCGACCGCGCCGCGCAGGTCCCGCACCGCCCGCTCGACCGGCAGCTCGCGCCTGAGCCGGGCGGCCTCGGCGCTGTCGTGGGTGGTCGTGCCGCCGAAGAGGTCCGGCGCGAGGACGGTGAAGCCCTCGGCGGCGAACCGGTCGGCCACGCCGGCCAGGTACGGGGTCAGGCCCCACCACTCCTGGACCACCACCAGGCCGGGGCCGACGCCCTGCGGCGGGCGGGCCAGGTAGCCGTGGGCCTCGCGGCCGTTGCTCGGGAAGGTCACGTTCTGCCGGGAGCCGCCCTGGTCAGGCATGGCTTCCTCTCGGGGGACGGGCCGCCGGGCGCGGCGGCGGGTCGGTGGCCGGGGGCGTGGAACGGCGGGGCCCGTCGGCCCGCCGGGGGAGGGGGCGGCGCGGGCCCGCCGGGTCAGCCCATCTCCTCCAGGGCGCGGCCCTTGGTCTCCTTGATGCAGAAGGCCACGAAGGGGATGGAGAGCAGCGCGAAGACCGCGTAGATGACGTAGGTCGCCGACAGGTTCCAGTCGGCGAGGTCGGGGAAGCTGACGGTGATCGCCCAGTTGGCGATCCACTGGGCGGAGGCGGCGACGGACAGCGCGAGCGCGCGGATCCGGTTCGGGAACATCTCGCCGAGCAGCACCCAGACCACCACGCCCCAGGAGAAGGCGAAGCAGAACACGAAGACGTGCGCGGCGATCAGCGCGACCACCGCGTGGGTGTTGTCCAGGGTCGCGGTGTCGCCGGTGCCCTCCCGGTAGGAGAAGGCCCAGGCGGCGGTGCCCAGCGCGGCGGCCATGCCGATCGAACCGGCCAGCGCGAGCGGCTTGCGGCCGATCCGGTCGACCAGGGCCATCGCGACCACCGTGCCGATCACGTTGATGATCGAGGTGGAGAGGCTGATCAGCAGCGAGTTGGACTCGTTGATGCCGACCGACTGCCAGAGGAAGGAGGAGTAGTAGAAGATCACGTTGATGCCGACGAACTGCTGGAACACCGAGGCGCCGATGCCGACCCAGACGATCGGCAGCAGGCCGAACCGGCCGCCCAGCAGGTCCTTGAGCCGCGGCTTGCGGGCGGACTCCAGCACCGCGCGGATCTCGGCCACCCGAGCGTCGAGGTCGACGTCCTCGCCCTCGACCTCGGTCAGCACCCGGCGGGCCTGCTCCTCCCGGTGGTCGGCGATCAGGTAGCGCGGCGACTCCGGGATCGCCAGCGCCATCAGCCCGTAGACGAGGGCCGGGATCGCCTCCACGCCGAGCATCCACTGCCAGGCCTGGATGCCGCCGAGGTGGCCGGTGGACTCGCCGCCGGCGGCCTGGTTGAGCGCCCAGTTGGCGAGCTGGGAGACGGTGATGCCGAGCACGATCGCCATCTGCTGGAAGGAGGCCAGCCGGCCGCGGTAGGCGGTCGGGGCGACCTCGGCGATGTAGGTCGGGGCGATCACCGAGGCGATGCCGATCGCCACGCCGCCGACCACCCGCCAGGTGGCCAGGGTCTCGATGTTCGGCGGGAACATCGAGCCGATGCCGCTGGCCGCGAAGAGGAACGCGGCGAGCAGCATGGTGCGCACCCGGCCGAGGTGGTCGGCGAGCCGTCCGGCCGCGACCGCCCCGGCGGCCGAGCCGAGCAGGGCGATGGCCACCACGAACGCGGTCGTGCCGTGGCCCACCTCGAAGTGCTTCTGGATGCCGGTCACCGCGCCGTTGATCACCGCGCTGTCGTAGCCGAACAGGAAGCCGCCCATCGCGGCGGCGGCGGAGATGAACACGACGTGCCCGAGGTGCGCCTCGCCGGAAGCCGGATGGGTGTGGGTACTCGACACGCGCGCTCCCCGGGGTCGACGGTCCCGCCCGCGCGGCCGAGCGGGCGGGGTTCGTCTCACATTCGATCAGCGCCGGGGGGCCCGCGTCGCGGCGGCTGGGCCGAACGGGTGACGGTGTGTCAGGTGGACGCGCGGGTGCCGGGCGCGGGGGAGCCGGTGCGCGCCGTCCGGCGCCCGTTGCGGCGCAGCAGCTGGGCGCGGGCGGCGGCGTCCAGGGGGCGGGCGCGTTCGGCGAGCCGGTCGGCCAGTGCGAGCTGCTCGTCGACCGGCTTCTTGTCGTCGTACTTGAACTTGGCGCGCACCTCGCGGACCGTCAGCCGCAGCCCGGTCAGGCCGGGCAGCAGCCGGCCGAGCTCCCCCTCGCCGGGGGCGACCCGGAGCCGCGGGGACTCGGGCTGGAAGTGGGCCAGCTGGCGGTTGAGGATCTCGGCCTTGCCCGCCGCGTCCTCCACCGTCGCGGCGGTGGCGTGGAACTGCACGGAGGCGTAGAAGCTGGTCGGGGTGCCGGGCGCGCCGCGCCAGTGGCCGGGGGCGTAGGCGTAGTCGTCGGTGACCGCGAGGGTGACCTCCGGGTCCGCCCGGACGGCCGCGAGCAGCGGGTTGGGCGCGGCCAGGTGGAGCAGGATCTCGCCGCGGTCGGCGTCCAGCAGGAAGTGGGTCGGCACCAGCACGGGGCCGCGGCCGGGCCCGCCGTTGGCGGCGAGCAGTCCGAAGTCGCGGCCCTCGGCGAGCCAGGCGCGCCACTCGTCCTCGTCGCCCCGGTCCCAGGAGCGGATCAGCATCGGGGCCTCCGGTCAGGCGTCGGGCGCGGCGGTGAGCGCGGCGAGGTTCGCGGGCAGCGGTACGGCGGTCGAGGCGTCCGGCAGGGGCGCGCCGTACCCGGTGGTGACCGGGACGAGGCCGGCCCAGTACGGCAGGGCGAGGTCCTCGGGGTCGTCGTCGGCGAGGTCGGCCCGGGTCTTGGCGGAGACCTCGTCGAGGTCGAGGCGGATCACCGCGGTGGCGGCGAGCTCCTTGGCGTTGGCGGGGCGCACCTCGGCGGAGCGGCCCGGGACCACCTGGTCGACCAGCGCGTCCAGCGCGACCGCCAGCTCCTCCGGGTCGGTGACCTGGTGCGCGGTGCCGTGGGCGACCACCGAGCGGAAGTTGAGCGAGTGGTTGAACGCCGACTTGGTCAGCACCAGGGCGTCGACCAGGGTGACGGTGACGCAGACCGGCAGGCCCTGCCCGCCCCGGGCCCCGCGCAGCGGCCGGCTGCCGGTGGAGCCGTGCACGTAGAGGCGGTCGCCGACCCGGGCGTGGATGGTGGGCAGCACGACCGGCGCCCCGTCGGCGACGAAGCCGAGGTGGCAGAGGTACGTGGCGTCCAGGATCGCGTGGATCGCCTCGCGCTCCCACGTGGCGCGGTCCTTGTAGCGCGTCGGGGTGGTGCGCGGGGTGCGGGGGTAGGACGTGTCGCCGTCCGGCGTGGTCGACATGACAACCTCTATGTACTAGTGCATACTCTTTTTTGTGCTAGGAGACTATCGGATCACCGGACGGCGTGCCAGCGATATCGCGGCCGAGGTCGAGCGGGGCGTCAGCGCCGGCCACCTCGCCCCCGGGACGCCGCTGCCGCCGCTGCGCGACCTCGCGGCCGAACTCGGCGTCAACCCCAACACGGTGGCCGCGGCCTACCGCCTGCTCCGCGACCGCGGCGTGATCGAGACCGCCGGCCGCAAGGGCAGCCGGATCCGTCCGCGCCCCGCCCACACCCCGCGCGACCAGATCCGGCTGCCGGTGCCGCCGCACGCCCGCGACCTCGCCGACGGCAACCCCGACCCGGCGCTGCTGCCCGACCTCACCGCGGCCCTCGCGGCCGCCGCCGAGGCCGCCCGCCGCGCCCCGGTCCGCTACGGCGACCCGGCCGCCGACCCCGGGCTGCTCGCCCTGGCCGGCGCGGCCTTCGCCGCCGACGGCCTGCCGTCCGGGCCGATCGCCGTCGCCTCCGGCTCGCTGGACACCATCGAGCGGATCCTGGTCACCCGGCTGCGCCCCGGCGACGCCGTCGCCGTCGAGGACCCGGGCTGGGGGAGCCTGCTCGACCTGCTGCCGGCGCTCGGCCTGCGCACCGTGCCGGTCCGGCTCGACGACGCGGGCCCGCTGCCCGGGTCGCTCGCCGAGGCCCTGGACGGCGGCGCGCGGGCGGTGGTCGTCACCAGCCGGGCGCAGAACCCGACCGGCGCCGCGCTCACCGCCGTGCGGGCCGCGGAGCTGCGCGCCGTACTGGCCGGCCGTCCGGAGGTGCTGCTGATCGAGGACGACCACGGCCAGGGCATCGTCGACCAGCCCTACCACCCGCTGGCCGGGGCGGGGTCGACGCACTGGGCCGTGGTGCGCTCGGCGGCCAAGGCGTACGGGCCGGACCTGCGGCTGTCGGTCGCGGTCGGGGACGCGGACACCGTCGGGCGGGTGCTCGGGCGCCAGCGGCTGGGGGCGGGCTGGGTCAGCCATCTGCTCCAGCACACGGTGGCCGAGCTGTGGCGCGCCGACGCGGCGCCGGTCGCGCGGGTGGCCGCCGCCTACCGGGCGCGCCGGGAGGCGCTGATCGGCGCGCTGGCCGAGCGGGGGATCGCGGCGCACGGGGCGAGCGGGCTGAACGTGTGGGTGCCGGTGCCGGACGAGGCCGTCGCGCTCGCCGCGCTGGTCCAGCGCGGCTGGGTCGCGGCGCCCGGCGCGCGCTACCGGCTGCAGTCGCCGCCCGGGCTGCGGATCACCGTCGCGCGGCTGGACCCGGCGGACGCCCGGCGGCTGGCCGGCGACCTGGCGGCGGTGCTGGGCGGGGCGGACGGGATCGCCGGGCCCGGCGCGGACGGTACGGCGTCGCGGCTGATCTGACGACGGCGCCGGACGGTACCGGGCGGCCACCGGCGACCGGGAGCGGTCCGACGGCGGCCTCCCCTCCCGCGCGCGGGAGGGGAGGCCGCCGGGGCCGGTCAGCCCTTGGCGAGCAGTGCCTGGGCGTGCTCCCTGACCTGGTCCTTCGTCAGATAGGCGTCGGTGTACTCGAAGTCGCGCAGCCGGGCGGGCTGGCGGGCGAGGAAGCCGGTCCGCACGAAGTCGTCGCCGGCGGTCGCGTTGAGCAGCCAGTTGGCGCCGACCCGGAACTTCGCCGCGTTGGTGCGCATCGCCATCAGGTGGTAGCCGCGCGCCACCAGCTGGGCCGGCACGCCGCGCAGCTCCACCCCGACCGGCTTGGAGACCGCGTCCTTGCCGCCGAGGTCCACGACCAGGCCGAGGTCCTTGTGGTAGTACGGCTCCAGCGGCTGGTTGCGCAGCGCCGCGATCACGTTGTTGGCCACCGCCTTGCCCTGGCGGGCCGAGTGCTGGGCGGTCGGCGGGCAGACCGCGCCGTCGCCCTTGGAGAGGTCCGGCACGGCGGCGGCGTCGCCGAGCGCGAAGACGCCCTCGAACTGCGGCACCCGCATCTCCGCCGTCACCGCGAGCCGCCCGCGCACCGTCTCGGCGTCCAGGGTGGCGATCAGCGGGCTGGCCGCGACGCCGGCCGTCCAGATCAGCGTCCGGCAGGGCAGCACCCGGCCGTCGGTGAACTTGACCGACTCGGCGCCGACCTCGGCCACCGACACGCCCAGCGACACCTCGATGCCGCGCTCGCGCAGCACCTCCAGGGCGGCGGTGCCGAGGGCGTCGCCCAGTTCGGGCATCAGCTTGGGCGCGATGTCGATGAGGTGCCACTTGATCTGCCGGGCGTCCAGCCGCGGATAGCGGTGCGCGGCCGCGGTGGTGAGCCGCTGGAGGCAGGCGGCGGTCTCGGTGCCCGCGTAGCCGCCGCCGACCACCACGAACTGCAGCCGGGACTCCCGCTCCTTCTGGTCCTGGCTGGCCGAGGCGAGGTCCAGCTGGGCGATCACGTGGTCGCGGACGTAGGCCGCCTCGGCGAGCGTCTTCATGCCGCGCGCGTAGTCGGTCAGGCCGGGGATGTCGAAGGTGCGGGTGACGCTGCCGGGGGCCAGCACCAGGTAGTCGTACTTCTGCGCGACCACCTCGTCGGTGATCTTGCGCACCACGCAGACCTTGGAGACCGGGTCCACGCCGATCGCGCCGCCGGGGACGATGTGGGTGCGCCGCAGCGAGCGGCGCAGCGAGACGGCCACCGACTGGGGTGTGAGCACCCCGGCCGCCACGTGCGGCAGCAGCGGCAGGTAGAGCTGGTAGCTGAACGGGGTGACCAGGGAGATCTCCGCCTCCGCGGGGGAGAGCTTGCGCTCCAGACGGCGCGCGCACTCCAGTCCGGCGAAGCCGCCGCCCACGATCAGGATCCGGGCTCGTTCCATCGTGCGTCCCTCACAGTGCAGGTTGGTACCTCACGGCGCAGCCGTCGCGCTGCGGGTCGTGGCCGTCGGGTGCCCCGATTACTGTCCGCCACACTCGCACGGAGCAGCCGGGGCTGCCACCGGGGCGACCCGGGCGGGCGAGCGTGCCGAGCGACACCCGCCGCGTGCATATGCCCGATAGGCTGTCCGGCGTGCTCCCCGAGGTGACGGCGGTCCGTTATGTGACGCCACTGCGAGAAGGCGGCTCGATGCCGGGCCTGGTCGAGGCCGACGACCGGCGGCTCTACGCGCTGAAGTGGGTCGGCGCGGCCCAGGGCCGCAAGGCGCTGGTCGCGGAGGTGCTGGCCGGCGAGCTCGGCCGGCGGCTCGGCCTGCCCGTGCCGGAGCTGGTGACCGTGGACCTGGACCCGGTGCTGGCCCGCAGCGAGCCGGACCCGCGGATCCAGGACCAGATGCGCGCCAGCGGCGGGCTCAACCTGGGCATGGCCTTCGTCAGCGGCGCGCTCAACTTCGACCCGCTCTGCTTCGAGGTGGACGCCGGGCTGGCCGGGCAGGTGCTCTGGTTCGACGCGCTGATCGGCAACGTCGACCGCTCCTGGCGCAACCCCAACCTGCTGGTCGCCACCGGCGGCCTGCGGCTGATCGACCACGGCGCGAGCCTGATCTTCCACCACCACTGGGCGGGCGCCGCCGACTGGACCCGCCGTCCGTACGACGGCTCCGACCACGCGCTGCTGGGCGCGGAGCCGGACCTGCTCGCGGCCGACAAGGCGCTCGCCCCGCTGGCGGAGGCCGCGATCGAGGAGGCGGTGGCGCAGATCCCGGACGTCTGGCTGGCGGACGAGCCCGGGTTCGACTCGCCCGGCGCGGTGCGCGAGGCGTACCGGGCCCGGCTGACCGAGCGACTGGCCGGTCCGCGCGACTGGCTGCCGGAGGTGTCCGCATGACCGACTCCCGTCTCTCCGGCCCGTCCGACCACGGGCTGTCCGAGTCCCGGCTGTCCGACGCGGAGTTCGGCGGCTCCTGGTCGAGCGGTTCCTGGTCCGGCGACTCCTGGTCCGCCGGTTCGGGGCCGTCCGACCGGGGCTCGGCGGAGCAACGGGCCCCCGGGGCCGCGCGGTCGCCGCTGTCCGGCCGGGCCGAGCTGCACGACTACGAGTACGCGGTGATCCGGGCGGTGCCCCGGGTGGAGCGCGGTGAGTGCGTCAACGTGGGCGTGCTGCTGTACTGCCGGCAGGGCCCCCACCTGGCCGCGCGGACGCACCTGGACCAGGCGCGGCTGCTGGCGCTGGACCCGGTCGCCGACGTGGCCGCGGTGCGGCGGGCGCTGCAGGGGATCGAGGCGGTCTGCGCGGGCGGTCCGTCGGCCGGTCCGGCCGCGGCGGACAGCCCGGGGCAGCGGTTCCGCTGGCTCACCGCGCCGCGCAGCGCGGTGCTGCAGCCGGGGCCGGTGCACACCGGGCTGACCGCGGATCCGGACACGGAGCTGCGGCGGCTGTTCGACCAGTTGGTGCTCTGAGTGGACGGCCTCCGGGCCCGGCGGTTCGGCCGCCGGACCTTTGCCGTGCTCAAATCTTGAGTTACTGAAGCAGTCGGTCGTAGGCTGACCTCATGGGTTCGACGACGACCACTTCGGTACCGACCAACGCCCAGCTGATGGAGGCGCTGGCCGCCGTCGGCGGTGCGTACTTCCAGGACTTCGCGGCCGCCGCGGCCCGGCACGGCCTCTCCTCCTCGCAGGCCAAGGCGCTCGGCGCCGTCCAGGAGCCCGTGCCGATGCGCGCACTGGCCGGGCGGCTCGGCTGCGACGCCTCCAACGTGACCGGGATCGTCGACCGGCTGGAGGCGCTGGGCCTGGCCCGCCGGGAGGCCTCGGCGGGCGACCGGCGGGTCAAGATCGTGGTCATCAGCGAGCAGGGCCGGGAGATCCTGGCGCTGATCCGCGGCGAGATGGGCCGCACCCACCAGGCCTTCGAGCGCCTGAGCGACGAGCAGCGCGCGGCGCTGCACTCGATCTGCGTCCAGGTCCTCCCGGTGCTCAGCGGGCGTACCGCCTAGCCGTCGGCCGGCTGCGCCGACCGCGCCGTCAGGGCCGCCGCGAGGACCGGCGGCAGCGGGGTGTGGTGGAGCAGGGTGAGGCGCCGGGTCGCGCGGGTGAGGGCGACGTAGAGGTCCGGCGCGCCCTGGGCGAGCAGGGCGGCCGGGTCGACCAGGACGACCGCGTCGAACTCCAGGCCCTTGGCGGACCGGACGGTCAGCGCGCCCAGGGCGGCGGCGTCGGCGTCCGGGGCGATCACCCCGAGGGTGCCGGGGCCGGTGGGCAGGGCGGCCAGGGCCGCGGCGTAGTCGCCGTCCGGGACGGGCAGGACGCGCGGGCGGTCGGGGGTCTCCCGGACGGCCTCGGGCGGCTCCTGGCCGGGCGCGTGGGCCCGCAGCACCGCCGCCGCCGGCGCCATGATCGCGGCCGGGGTGCGGTAGTTGACGGTGAGCCGCTCCTCGCGCCAGCGGTCCGGCAGCTCGCGGTCCAGCACCTCGGCCCAGGACGACCGGGCGCCGGCCGGCGAGGCGGTCTGGGCGAGGTCGCCGACGATCGTCAGCGAGCGGGTCGGCACCCGGCGCAGCACGGCGCGCCAGGCCATCGCGGACAGCTCCTGCGCCTCGTCGACCACCACGTGCCCGTACGCCCACGTGCGGTCTCCGGCGGCGCGTTCGGCGGTGGTGCGGTCCGGGCCGGTGTCGCGGAACCGTTCGGCGAGCAGCCCGGCGTCCAGGGTGGCGTCGCCCTGCTGGCCGGTGACGGTGAGCACGCCCTCGGCGTAGGCCCGCTCCTCCTCCAGCGTCCGCTCGGCGGCGCGCGAGCGGGCCCGGGCCGCGGTGCCGTCCTCGCCGAGGAGTTCCGCCGCCTCGTCGAGCAGCGGGACGTCCCCGGTGGTCCACGGCGTGCCGGCCGGGCGCAGGACGGCGGCGCGTTCGGCGGGGGAGAGGCCGGGGGCCGCGACGGCCAGCAGGGCGGGGTCGGAGAGCAGCCGGTCGATCAGCCGACGGGGCGTCAGGACCGGCCACAGGGCGTCGAGTCCGGCGCGGATCCCGGGCTGTGCCCAGAGTTCGCCCGGTGCGTGGCGGGCCTCCTCCTCGTCGTACGGGCGGCCGAGGGAGAGCGCCTGCGCCACCGCGAGGGCGTCGAGCAGGGTGCGCAGGAAGAACGCGCGGGCCCGGTTGTGGGGCAGGCACAGTCCGCGCGCGGCCCGCCGGGCCTCGGCGCAGACCCGGTGGGGCAGCCGCAGGCCCTCGCCGAGCAGCAGGTCGCCGGCGGGCAGCGACTGGTGGGCCCCGACGGCGCGCCGGACCGCGTCCGCCATCCACGGCCCGCCCTTGACCACCGCGGCGGCCGGTGCGTCCTCGGCGGTGGCCCGCACGCCGGGGAACAGCTCGCCGACGGTGCGCAGCACCACCTCGGTCTCGCCGAGCGCGGGCAGCACCTGGTCGATGTAGCGCAGGAACGCCGGGTTGGGGCCGAGGACCAGGACGCCGCGCCGCTCCAGCACCGCGCGGTGGGTGTACAGCAGGTAGGCGGCGCGGTGCAGGGCGGTGACGGTCTTGCCGGTGCCCGGGCCGCCCTGGACGACCAGGGCGCCGGGCAGCGGGGCGCGGATCACCCGGTCCTGCTCGGCCTGGATGGTCGCGACGACGGTGGCCATCCGGCCGGTGCGCTCGCGGTCGAGGGCGGCGAGCAGCGCCGCCTCGCCGACCAGGCCGCGCCGGCCGCCCTCGTCCAGTCCGGCCAGGTCGAGCGCCTCGTCGTCCAGCCCGACGAGGGTGCGGCCGCGGGTGTGCAGGTGGCGGCGGCGGACCAGCCCGCCCGGGTCGGCCGGGGTGGCGGTGTAGAAGGGGCGGGCGGCGGGGGCGCGCCAGTCGACCAGCACCGGCTCGTAGGTCTCGTCCAGCTCGTCGCGCAGGCCGATCCGGCCGATGTGGCGGACGGTGCCGTCGCGGTGGTCGAGGCGGCCGAAGCAGAGGCCGCGCTCGACGGCGTCCAGCCGGGCGGCGCGGCGGGCGGCCTCGGCGGCGCGCAGTTCGCGCTCCAGCCGGGCCTGGTGGGTGCCGCCGGGGCCGGCCTCGCGGCCGGCCGCCGCGAGGGTCCGGCGGGCGCGCTCGCGGGCGGCGTCCAGATGGGCGTAGAGGCCGGTCAGCCGGGCCTGTTCGGCGCGCAGCGCCTCGGCGAGGAGGGCGTCCGGGTCGGCCGGTGGAGGGGGAACCGCTGGAGATCCGTTCACGGGTGTGGTATCCTTGCGGTGAGGAGTTTTTAGGGCACTCATTCTCGATGGCTCAAGTGCCCCAGCCTACCCGAGCCCGGGCCGTTCCGGCTGACCTCGGCTGTTAGGCTTGCGAAGCGTGAGCGCGAAGCCCCAGATCCCCAATGTCCTGGCCTCCCGGTACGCCTCGGCGACCCTGGCCCAGCTCTGGTCCCCCGAGCACAAGGTGGTCCTCGAGCGCCATCTCTGGCTCGCCGTCCTGAAGGCCCAGCAGGACCTCGGCGTCGAGGTGCCCGCCACCGCCGTCGCCGACTACGAGCGGGTCGTCGACCAGGTCGACCTCGGTTCCATCGCCGCCCGTGAGCGGGTCACCCGGCACGACGTCAAGGCCCGGATCGAGGAGTTCAGCGAGCTCGCCGGCCACGAGCAGATCCACAAGGGCATGACCTCCCGGGATCTGACCGAGAACGTCGAGCAGCTGCAGATCCGGCAGTCGCTGGAGCACGTGCGCGACCGCACCGTCGCGGTGCTGGTCCGCCTGGGCCGGCTCTCCGCCGAGCACGCCGAGCTGGTCATGGCCGGCCGCTCGCACAACGTGGCCGCGCAGGCCACCACCCTGGGCAAGCGCTTCGCGTCGATCACCGACGAGCTGCTGGTCGCCTTCCGCCGCCTGGAGGAGCTGATCGCCCGCTACCCGCTGCGCGGGATCAAGGGCCCGGTCGGCACCGCCCAGGACATGCTCGACCTGCTCGGTGGCGACACCGACAAGCTCGCCGACCTGGAGCGCCGGGTCGCCGCGCACCTCGGCTTCGAGAACGTGCTCACCAGCGTCGGCCAGGTCTACCCGCGCTCGCTGGACTTCGAGGTGCTGACCGCCCTCGTCCAGCTGGCGGCCGCGCCGTCCAGCCTGGCCAAGACCATCCGCCTGATGGCCGGCCACGAGCTGGTGACCGAGGGCTTCAAGGAGGGCCAGGTCGGCTCCTCGGCGATGCCGCACAAGATGAACACCCGCTCCTGCGAGCGCGTGAACGGCCTGGCCGTGATCCTGCGCGGCTACGCGTCGATGACCGGCGAGCTGGCCGGCGACCAGTGGAACGAGGGCGACGTCTCCTGCTCCGTGGTCCGCCGGGTCGCGCTGCCGGACGCCTTCTTCGCCTTCGACGGCCTGCTGGAGACCTTCCTGACCGTCCTCGACGAGTTCGGCGCCTTCCCGGCCGTGATCGAGGCCGAGCTGGACCGCTACCTGCCGTTCCTGGCCACCACCAAGGTGCTGATGGGCGCGGTGCGCGCGGGCGTCGGCCGGGAGACCGGGCACGAGGTCATCAAGGAGCACGCCGTCGCCTCCGCGCTCGCGATGCGGGCCGGCGCCCGGGAGAACGAGCTGCTGGACCGGCTGGCCGGCGACGACCGGATCCCGCTGGACCGGGCCGCGCTGGACGCGCTGCTGGCCGACAGGCTGTCCTTCACCGGTGCCGCCGGCGCGCAGGTCGCCGAGGTCGTCCGCCAGGTCGAGGCCGTCGCGGCCGCGTACCCGGAGGCCGCCAAGTACGCGCCGGGCGACATCCTCTGACGGACCGCCGGGCTTCTCAGGGCCCCGTCGCCGAGGAGGCGGCGGGGCCCTCGCCGTGCTCCGCCGGGACGGCGGCGGGGTGGCCGGGGTCGAGCGGCGGGCCGTTGGTGGGGCAGGTGTAGCGGCAGTCCGGCTCGGCCACCGGGTGCTCGTCCTCCGGGGCCAGCACATTGCCGTGGACGGCGACCAGCGCGGTCACCCCGCCGGCCACGAGCAGCCCGGCGCAGATCAGCATCGCGGTGCGGAAGGCGGAGTCGACCGCGTCCGGCACCCGGTAGGCGTCCCCGCTCAGGCCGGCCAGCGAGGGCAGCGCGGCGACCGCCAGCAGGCCGGCCGCCCGGGCCGCGGCGTTGTTGACCCCGCTGGCGATGCCCGCGTGCCGCACGTCCACCGCCGCCAGCACGGTGGCGGTCAGCGGTGCCACCAGCAGCACCATGCCGAAGCCCATCACCGCCACCGCGGGCAGCACGTCCGTCCAGTACGAGGCGCCGGGCCCGATCCGCAGCATCAGCAGCACGCCCACCGCGCAGAGCACCGGCCCGACGGTGAGCGGCAGCCGGGGGCCGATCCGCTTGCCCAGCCGGCCGGCCCGGGCGGACAGCACCAGCATGATCACGGTGATCGGCACCAGGGCCAGCCCGGAGACCAGCGGGGAGAAGCCGGAGACGATCTGCAGTTGCACGACCAGGAGGAAGAAGACGCCGCTGAAGGCCGCGTAGACGGCGAGGGTGACCAGGTTCACGGCGGTGAACAGCCGGGAGGAGAAGAGGCCGAGCGGCAGCATCGGCTCCGGGGTGCGGCGCTCGACCGCGATGAAGGCGGCGCCGAGCAGCAGGCCCGCGACCCCGGTGACCCAGACCGCGGCGGACACGCCCTTCCCGGCGGCGGTCAGCGCGTAGGTGACGGCGCCCAGCGCCAGGGCGGCCAGCACCGCGCCCAGCACGTCGAAGCGGCCGGTCGCGGACTCGTCCCGGCTCTCCGGCACGTGCCGGGCCGACACCGCCACCACCAGCGCCGCCAGCGGCAGGTTCAGCAGGAAGATCCAGCGCCAGCCGGGCCCGTCCACCAGCCAGCCGCCGAGCAGCGGGCCGACCGCCGCCGACACGCCGCCGAACCCCGACCAGAGGCCGACGGCCGCCGAGCGGTCGTCCGGGTGGAAGACCGCCTGGAGCATCGCCAGCGAGCCGGGGGTGAGCAGCGCGCCGCCGACGCCCTGCACGGCGCGCGCGAGGATCAGCACCTCGATGGTGGGCGCGGCGGCGCAGGCCGCGGAGGCGGCGGCGAACCAGACCACGCCGAGCAGGAAGACCCGGCGCCGGCCGTACCGGTCGCCGAGCGCGCCGCCGAGCAGGATCAGGCCCGCCAGGGTGAGCAGATACGCGTTGAGCGTCCATTGCAGGGCGTCGAGTTGGGCGCCGAGGTCGGCGCCGATCCGGGGCAGCGCGACGTTCACGACGGTTCCGTCGAGCATCGCCATGCTGGAGCCGAGCACCGTCGCCAGAAGTACCCAGCGACCCTGCGCGGTGCCCAACCGCAGGGTGCCGGCCTCGGAGGTGGCCACGGCCCATGGTGAGCCCGGTGGGGCCCACGTGACAAGGGTCACCGGGGGTGTGTCGGAGGATGCCCGTTCCGTGAGTGATCGTGTGCGTACTGATTCCGACATCGGCGCAGGGTTGCGGATCACGTGCGCACCGTCAATGGATTGTGCACGTACTGTGCATGGCTTTCCTGCGGAGCGTCACGGCATTGCGGACTTTGGTCCCGGGGCGCGGAGATCGACATTGCTTCACCCGAACGGATGGGTTTTAGTTCAGCGACCGCCCGGCGTCAGCCCGGGTGGCCACCGGGTGGAACGCCTAGTCCTGCCGCTGCCCGGTGGTACGCAACGAACTCTGTACGGCAGGAGCGGGGGACCCACAGGTAAGTCGCCGGACCCGGAATTTCCCGCGGTCCGGCTTGGGGTGAAGCCGCCATTGTGCGCGGCCGGGCAACTCCAGCCCGAACCCGACAGCTCACCTCGCAGGCGTCGGAGAGGACATTTCCATGCCCGCACAGGCTCGTCGTATCGCCCTGCCCCGCGCCGCCCGCATCGGCATCGCCACCGCTGTCACCGGTGCCGCCTTCGCCCTCCCGCTGGTGACCACCGTCACCGCCCAGGCCCACGAGGTCCCCGCCGCGAAGGCCGCCGCTCCGGCCGCCGCCCCGGCCGCGCAGTCCGCGCCGGCCGCCGCTCCGGCCGCCCCGGCCGCGCAGTCCGCGCCGGCCGCCGCTCCGGCCGCCCCGGCCGAGGAGAGCTACAAGGTCGTCGGCGGGGACACCCTGTCGAAGATCGCCACCGCGAAGAACGTCGAGGGCGGCTGGCAGGCGCTGTACGAGCACAATCGCTCGGTCGTCGGCGCCAACCCGAACCTGATCTTCCCGGGCCAGCAGCTCGCGCTCGGCACCAAGGCCGCCCCGGCCGCTCCGGCCGCCAAGCCGGCCGCGCCCGCCGCGAAGCCCGCCGCGCCCGCCACCAAGTCGGCCGCCCCGGCCGCGAAGCCGGCTGCTCCGGCCGCCAAGCCCGCCGCTCCGGCGACCAAGCCGGCCGCCCCGGCCGTCAAGCCCGCCGTCCAGCCCGTCGTCGCCCCGGTGACCGCGACCCCGGTCGTCGCCGCCACCTCCGGCTACGTCGCCCCGCTGGCCAACCCGAAGCTCGGCACCGCCTACGGCGTGGCCGGCTCGATGTGGTCCTCCGGCCACCACACCGGCGCCGACTTCGTCGCGGCCACCGGCACCCCGCTGCGCGCCATCGCGAACGGCACCGTGGTGAAGGCCGGCAACGGCGGCGCCTACGGCAACGAGGTCGAGATCAAGCTCGCCGACGGCAAGTACGCCCAGTACGCGCACCTGTCCTCGATCGGCGTCAAGGTCGGCCAGGCCGTCACCGCCGGCCAGCAGATCGGCCTCTCCGGTGCCACCGGCAACGTGACCGGCCCGCACCTGCACTTCGAGGTCCGCACCGGCTCGGAGTACGGCTCGGACATCGACCCGATCGCCTACCTGCGGGCGCACGGCGTCGCGATCTGACCCTCCGGTCGGATCCTCTCCACCACCGCTGGGTGCGGGGCGAAACGACTCCCCCGGAATGGTCATGTCGGGTGACCGCTCGACCGGGTGATCGCCGTACCTCCAGTGGATCGACGGGCGCGGGACACGCCCGTCCGGCCGGCCCGGCTCGCGAGACCTCCCTCGCGAGCCGGGCCGGCTGCCGTCGTTCACCCGTTCACCCGTTCGCCGAGCCTCCTCGAACGGGGCGGGTCCTGGTCGAACACGGCGTCAACCCGGCGGTGGTGATGCCGGATCACCCCTCGTTGCGGCCCCTTCGCCGCGCCCCCGATGCTGTCGGGCAGTCACCGCCCGACCGGACCGGCGGGCGGCACAGTCACGGCGGGTGAAGGGGGCCGGATGGCCATCCAGCGCGGGGACGCGGTCGAGGACGCGGGGCGGCGGCCGGGGGCGGGGGTGGGGGTGGACCGGCTGAAGGCGGGCTCGGTCGGGCTGCCGGGCGTGGTGTTCATGGCGGTCGCCACGGCGGCGCCGATCACCGCGATGACCGGCAACCTCCCGATCGTCATCGGCCAGGGCAACGGTGCCGGCGCGCCCGCCGCGTACGTCTTCGCGACCCTGGTGCTCACCGTCTTCTCGGTCGGCTACGTGGCGATGGCCCGTCACCTCACCGCGGCCGGGGCCTTCTACGGCTACATCTCGCACGGGCTGGGCCGGGTGCTCGGGATGGCCTCGGGGCTGCTGGCCCTGCTCGCCTACATCGTCTTCGAGGCGGCGGTGATCGGCTTCTTTGCGTACGCGCTGCGCGGGCTGGTCGCGGCGCGGTCGGGGGTGGAACTGCCCTGGGGCTGGTACGCGGCGCTCGGGCTGCTGGTGATCGCGGTGACGGCCTGGTTCGACCTGCACCTGACCGCGCGGGTGCTCGGGGTGGCGCTGGTGCTGGAGGTCGCCGTGCTGGGCGCGGTCGCGCTGGCGGTGCTGTTCACCGGTGGCGGGCCGGACGGGATCGCCGGGGAGTCGCTCGATCCGCTGAACGCCTTCCGCGGCGTGGCCGGGACGGGGACGGGCGGTGCCGGGCTGGGGATGTTCTTCGCGTTCTGCTCCTGGGTCGGCTTCGAGTCCACGGCGATGTACGGCGAGGAGTCCCGGGACCCGAAGCGGGTCGTGCCGAGGGCGACGCTGATCGCGGTGGTCGGGGTCGGGGTGTTCTACGTCTTCGTCTCCTGGATGATCGTCTCCGGCAACGGCGTGCGGCGCGCGGTCGACGTCGCCGAGGGCCTGGTCCCGGGCAAGGACGGCAACAGCCTCTTCTTCGACCCGCTCGGCGCACACCTCGGCGGCTGGGCGGTCACGGTGTTCCAGTGGCTGGTGGTGAGCGGTTCCTTCGCCTGCGCGATGGCCTTCCACCAGTGCGCGGCCCGGTACCTGTACGCGATCGGGCGCGAGGGCTTCCTCCACCCCGCGCTCGGACGCACCCATCCGCGGCACGGCTCGCCGCACGTCGCCTCGCTGGTCCAGTCGGTGGTCGCGGCGGCGCTGGTGGCCGGGTTCCTGGCAGCCGGGATGGACCCGTACGCGCACCTCTACACGCTGCTGGCGCTGCTGGGGACGATGGCGATCCTGATCGTGCAGACGCTCTGCTCGTTCGCGGTGGTCGGGTGGTTCCACGTGCAGGGGCGGCACCCGGAGACCCGGCACTGGTTCCGGACGCTGGTCGCGCCGCTGGTCGGCGGCGTGGCGATGGCGGGGGTGGTGGCCCTGCTGGTGGTCAACAGGGGCGCCGCCGCCGGGGCGGCCGCCGGCAAGCTGCTCTTCCGGCTGATCCCGTACCTGGTGATCGGCACCTTCCTGGGCGGGACCGGGCTGGCCCTGTGGATGCGCGCCCGCCGGCCGGAGCGGTACGCCCGGATGGGGCGGATCGTCCTGGAGGACGCGGTGGAGCGCTCCGACGACGCCGCCCCGGTGCAGGCCTGACGGCGTGTCGGCCGCCGGTGCCTCAGCGGTGGCGGGCGGGCAGCACCTGCTCGGCGGCGGCCACCAGCTGGTGCACCCGGTGGCCGAACTCGTCGGCGTCGCGGGCCGGTTCGGGGAAGACCAGGCGGACGTCGCGGTGGCCGTGCGGGTGGTCCAGACGGAGCACCAGGCCGTACCGGTCCAGGGCGAGCGGGCGGACGGCGGGGTGGGCGGCGAGCAGGTCCGGGTCGATCAGGCGGGTGAGCACGGCGAGTGCGTCGGGGTGGCCGTCGGCCAGGTGGGTGAGCAGGCCGGCCTCGTAGCGGGCCAGCGGGTCGGGGGCGGCGGCCGCGAGGTCGGCGCCGGTGATCGCGGTGGTGCCGTACGGGGTGGAGAGCACCGCGTGGGCGACGTCCAGGCGGAGGTGGACGCTGAGGCCGTCGTCGGCGAGGTGGGCGAGGTGGAGCCGGCCGGCCAGGGTGAGGCGGCCGCGGACCCGGTCGCGGACGGCCACCGGGGCGATGTCGGTGAGGTCGAGCACGACGGCGAGGCCGTCCTGCTCGCGGGCGGCGGCGACGGTCAGCGGGGCGTCGAGCGGGGCGCGCAGCCGCAGCCGGGAGCCGTGCACAGAGACGGGGGTGGTGAGCTCGTGCTGCTCGCCGCAGGCCCGGAGGACCACCGAGGCGGCGGCGGTGAGCAGGCCGGCGATCCGCTCGGCGGCGCTCGGCTCCGGGATCTCGGCGGTCTCGGGGATCTCGGGAATCTCGGCGTCGAGGGGGTGCGGGCTCATGGGTTCGGGACCTCCGGCTGGCTGCCTGCCTGTTGGTTAGGTGAGCCTAACCTAACGATCCGGGGGGAGGGAGGGCAAGGCGCCGGGGCGGGCGGATGCGCGAAGGGCCCGGACGCGAGGTCCGGGCCCTTCGGCTGCGCGGCGGGATCAGGCGACGACGGCCTGGGCGTCGATCTCCACCAGCATCGGCTCCTGCGGCAGCTCGACGAAGATCGTGGTGCGGCACGGCTTCACGCCGCCCGGCGCGATGTTCTCGTCGATGAACTCGGCGTAGACCTCGTTCATCAGCGGGAAGTCGGCGCGCTTGGTGAGGTACACCCGGAACATCACCACGTCCTCGATGGTGGCGCCGCCCGCCTCGACGATCGCCTTGACGTTCTCCAGCGTGCGGCGGGTCTGCGCCTTCACGTTGCCGTGGTACAGGTACTCGCCGGTGGCCGGGTCCTGCGGGCCCTGGCCGGAGACCTGGAGGATCGGGCCCTTGCGGACGCCCTGGGAGAACATCCAGGCCGGGGCGGGGGCGCCGTCGGTGCGGATCTCGGTCTTGTCGCTCATGCGGGTGTGTTCGCTTCCTCGGTGGGGTGCGGTCGGGGTGGGAACGGTCCGGGGGACCAGGGGTGGTTCGGGGGTCAGGGGTGGTGCGGGGTCTGGCCGCAGTCGGCGGAGATCGCCCGGGTGGTGGCGAGCAGCTGCGGCAGCAGCTCCAGCACCTGCTCGTACGGGAGCACCACGTCCGGGACGGAGATCGAGGCGGCGGCGACCACCCGGCCGCTGGCGTCCCGGATCGGCGCGGCCACGCAGTTGATGAAGGCCTCGTGCTCGGCGTGGTCCTGCGCCCAGCCCTGGACGGCGACCTTCTCCAGCTCCGCGAGCAGCGCCTCGGGCGTGGCCAGGGTGCGGGGGGTGTGCGGGACGAAGTCGATCCCGGCGACCACCCGGCGGCGCTCCGGCGCGGGCAGGTCGGCCAGCAGCACCTTGGAGACGGCGGCGCTGTGCAGGGCGGCGCGCAGGCCGATCCGCGAGTACATCCGCACCGGGTGGCGGGAGTCGTACTTGTCGATGTAGACCACCTCGCCGCCCTCGTACGCGGCCAGGTGCACGGTCTGGCCGGTGGCGGCGTTCAGCTCGGCGAGGTGCGGGGCGGCGATCCGGCGCACCCCGCGCTGTTCGAGGGCCAGGCCGGAGAGCGCGAACAGGCCGGCGCCCAGGTGGTAGCGGTAGCCCGCGTCCCGGTAGACGAATCGTTCCTCTTCGAGGGACTGGAGCAGGCGCAGCACGGTCGTCTTGTGCACACCGAGCACCTCGGCCAGCTGGTCCAGGGAACGCTCGCCCTCGCCGAGTTCGGCGAGGATGCGCAGGGCGCGGGTGACGGTCTGGCTCATGGTGCTCCAAGGGCCGGGGCGGCGGCCGGTCGAGGGTCGGCGGCACCGCCCCCGGGGGCGGCGGTCTCCGTGGTGTGCGCGGGGGCGCCCGGTGCGGACAGGACAGGAGACACGATGCCATCCGCCGAGACCCGGGTGGCCGCCCAGTCCTCCGGTGCGGCGTCGAGCAGGGCGGCGACCACCTCGGCGGGCGGCAGCTCGGCCTGGTCGCCGTGCGCGGTCAGCGCGCAGGCGGCGCTCAGGTGGCCCAGCCGCAGACGGCGCCGCTGGTCGAGGCCGCGGACGGTGCCGGCCAGGTAGCCGGCCGCGAACGCGTCCCCCGCACCGGTCGCCTCGACCACCTCGACGGCCAGCGCCGGTTCGGAGACCGCGGTGCCGTCGCGCCCGACCGCGGTGACCACCCGGGCGGCGTCCTTGACCACCAGGGTGGCGGGGGAGGGGAAGCGCTCGCGCAGCGCGTGCGGGTCGCCGGTGCCGAAGGCCGCCTCGGCCTCGTCGGCGCCGAGCAGCAGCAGATCGGCGGCGTCCAGCAGCGGCGGCAGCACCGAGGGGTCGCGCTCGCGCCAGAGCGCGGGGCGCCAGTTGAGGTCGAAGCTGACCAGCCGGCCGGGGCGGCGGTCGGCGAGCAGGGCGCGGGTCAGCGCGAGGCAGTCGTCGGAGAGGGCGGCGGTGATGCCGGACAGGTGCAGCAGCCTGGCTCCGGCCAGCAGCCGGGCGGCGGCCGGGTCGGTCAGCAGCGCGGGCGAGAGCGCGGCGGCGGCCGAGCCGCGCCGGTGGTAGTGCAGCCGGCTGCGGCCGGGGCCGAGGTCGTGGCGCCCGCCGGTGTGGCCGCCGACCTCCTTGAGGTAGACGCCGGTCGGGCGGTGCGGGTCGACCGCGACCGCGGAGACGTCCACCCCTCGGGCGGCCAGTTCGCCGAGCAGGCGGCGGCCGAAGCCGTCGTCGCCGACCCGGCTGATCCAGGCGCTGGGCACCCCCAGGGCGGTCAGGGCGCCGGCCACGTTGGACTCGGCGCCGCCGACCGAGAGGCTGAAGTTCTCCACGGACTCCAGCGGTCCGGGCCGGTCCGGGAGGAGGGCGGCCATCGACTCGCCCACGCAGACAGCCAGCGGGGCCGGGCGGGCCGCGGGGCCGGCTTCCGGGGCGTCGACGGCGGATGCCGGGCCGGGGGCGGGCGGGGCGGCCGCCGGACGGCCGGGCAGTGGGGTGCCCGGGCTCACGGCGGCGTCCTGGCGTGGCATCTGCTGGGCTCCTCGGAGTGGTGCGGCCCGGCCGGGTGGGGGTGCTGTGGCGAGCCTGCCTGACCCGCGTGCGGCGGGCGGCTGTCGTTGACCTTCGTCCGGCGCCGATGCTAGAACCGTGTTGCCAGCATGTGCAACCCTCATTGCGCATGTTGCAACATGGCAGATGGAGGAAGACGGTGGACCAGACCTTCGCAAGCAGCGGCACCGGCCCCGGCCTCGACACCCGAGCGGTGGCGGCGCTGGCCGAGGAGGTGCTCGACTGGCGGTTCAAAGCGCTGCCCCCGGCCGCCGCGGGGCTGACCGTCCGCCAGTACCTGGCCACCGGCCCCGGCCTCGCCGACCTCGGCACCCCGCTGCTCACCCTCGACGCGGGCGCGCTCGACCACAACCTGCGCACCATGGCCCGCTGGTGCGCCGACGCCGGCGTGGCGCTCGCCCCGCACGGCAAGACCACCATGGCACCCGCGCTCTGGCAGGCGCAGCTGGCCGCCGGCAGCCACGGCATCACCCTCGCCAACCTGCCGCAGCTGCGGGTCGCCCGGGCCTTCGGTGTGCGGCGGGTGCTGCTCGCCAACTCCCTGCTCGACCCGGCGGGCCTGCGCTGGCTGGCGGGCGAGCTGGCCGCCGACCCGGACTTCGCCTTCGCCTGCTGGGTGGACTCCGTCGAGAGCGTCCGGCTGATGGACGAGGCGCTGCGCACGGCCGGGGCCGAGCGCCCGGTCGAGGTGCTGGTCGAACTCGGCGGCCCGGGCGGGCGCACCGGTGCGCGCGGCGTCGACGCGGCGGTGGAGATCGCCGCCGCCGCCGGGAGCGCGCCGACCCTCCGGCTGGCCGGCATCGGCGGCTACGAGGGCGCCCTGGCGCACGACGCGAGCGAGGGCGGCCTCGCCGCCGTGCGCGGCTACCTGCGGTCGCTGGCCGAGCTGCACGGGCGGCTGGCCGGCCGGTACGCGGACGGGGCCGCGCCGGTGGTGACGGCCGGCGGCAGCGCCTACTTCGACCTGGTGGCCGAGGAGCTGGCCGCGCTGCCGGAGGCCTTCGTGGTGCTGCGCTCGGGCGCGTACATCGCGCACGACGACGGCTTCTACCGGGGGATCTCACCGCTCGCCCGCGGGGCCGGAGACGACGGCGGGGCACTGCGCGCCGCGCTGCACGGCTGGGCCCGGGTGGTGTCCCGGCCGGAGCCGCAGCTGGCCCTGCTGGACGCGGGCAAGCGCGACCTGCCCTTCGACGAGGGCCTGCCGGAGCCGCAGTCCGTGCGCGGCGGCGCGCCGCTGACGGGCACGGCGGCGCGGATCACCGCGCTCAACGACCAGCACGCCTTCCTGCGCGACGCGGGCGACCTCGCCCCGGTCGGCGCCGTGCTGCGGCTCGGGATCTCGCACCCGTGCACCGCCTTCGACAAGTGGGCGCTGATCCCGGTGCTGGACGACGCCTCGGCGGCCGAACCGAAGGTCACCGGCCTGGTCAGGACGTTCTTCTGATGGGCGGGGAACCGGTCGGCGCGGGGAGCGGCGGCACGCCCGCCGGCGGCCGCGGCGCGGTGCTCCGGGGGACGGTGCTCCGGGGGACGGTGTTCCGGGGCGCCACCGTCGTCGACGGGACGGGCGCCGGGCGCTACCGGGCCGACGTCCGGATCGCCGACGGGCTGATCGTGGAGGTCGCCGGCGCCGGAGCGGCGGGCGGCGCGGCCCGGACGGTGGACGCGGACGGGCTGGTGCTGGCCCCCGGGTTCATCGACATGCACGCCCACTCGGACCTCGCCCTGCTGCGCGAACCCGAGCACCCGGCCAAGGTCACCCAGGGCGTGACCTGCGAGGTCCTCGGCCAGGACGGCCTCTCCTACGCGCCGGTCGACGACACCACGCTGCCCGCGCTGCGCCGCCAGATCGCCGGCTGGAACGGCGATCCGGACGGCTTCGCCTGGGACTGGCGGACCGTCGGCGGCTATCTGGACCGGCTCGACCGGACCGGCCCCGCCGTCAACGCCTGCTACCTGGTGCCGCACGGCTCGCTGCGGATGCTCGCCATGGGCTGGGACAACCGCGCCCCGAGCGGGGCCGAACTCGACCGGATGCGCGAGCTGCTGGCGCAGGGCCTGGCCGAGGGCGCGGTCGGCATGTCCAGCGGCCTGACGTACACCCCCGGGATGTACGCCGGGACGGAGGAGCTGGTGGAGCTCTGCCGGGTGGTCGCCGGGTACGGCGGCTTCCACGCGCCGCACCAGCGCTCGTACGGCGCGGGCGCGTTGGAGGGGTACGCGGAGATGGTCGAGATCGCCCGGCGGTCCGGCTGCCCGCTCCACCTCACCCACGCCACCATGAACTTCGGCGTCAACGAGGGCCGGGCCGGCGAGCTGCTGGACCTGGTCGACCGGGCGCTCGACGAGGGCGTGGACCTCACCCTGGACAGCTACCCCTACCTGCCCGGCTCCACCACCCTGGCGGCGCTGCTGCCGAGTTGGGCCACCGAGGGCGGCCCGCAGGCCACCCTGGAGCGGCTCGGCGACCCGGCGGCGCGCGAGCGGATCCGCTACGAGGTGGAGGAGAAGGGCAGCGACGGCTGCCACGGCGTGGTCACCGACTGGGCCACCATCCAGCTCTCCGGCGTCGGCGCCCCCGAACTCGCCGACGCGGTCGGCCGGACCGTCGCCGAACTCGCCGCCGACCAGGGCCGCAGCGGCACCGAGGTCTTCCTCGACCTGCTGCTCCGGGACGGGCTGGCCACCACCATCCTCCAGCACGTCGGCCACGAGGAGAACGTCCGGGCGATCATGCGCCATCGCGCGCACACGGTCGGCAGCGACGGGCTGCTGGTCGGCGCCCGGCCGCACCCGCGCGCCTGGGGCACCTTCCCGCGCTACCTGGCCCGCTACGTCCGGGAGTCGGGCGTCCTGACGCTGGAGGAGGCGGTCGCCCGGATGACCGGCCGGCCGGCCGCCCGGCTGCGGCTGCACCGGCGCGGGCGGATCGCCACCGGGTACCACGCCGACCTGGTCCTGTTCGACCCCGAGCGGGTCCGGGACACCGCCACCTTCGAGCAGCCCAGACGGCCCGCCGCGGGCATCGAGCACGTCTACGTGAACGGCACCGCCGTCGTCGACCGGGGCCGGGCCACGGGTGCGCGCCCCGGCCGGGCGCTGCGCCGGACCGGGCGGGGGGCGGAGGCCGGATGAGCTCCGAGCGCGGCGGTGTGCCCGCCGACCTCGACGCCCCGGGTGAGACACCCGCGTGCGACACCCCCCTGAATGCAGAGTGCCCTGTGAATCCGAGCGATTGGACACCGACCCCGTGAATCCGAACCCCGTGCATGCGAGCAGCCCGGCTCCCGTGAACCGGAAGGCCCCCGCCGAGGCCGTGGTGGCGGAGGCGCGGGCCGCGCTCGCCGCCGAGCCGGTGATCGCGGTCGTCCGCGCCCCGCGGATACCGGACGCCGCCGCGCTCTGCGCCGCGCTGGCGGAGGGCGGCATCACCTGGACCGAATTCACCTTCACCACGCCGGATGTGACGACCCATCTGGAAAAGGCGGCGCAGGCCGGCCACCGGGTGGGCGTCGGTACGGTGCTCACCGCCGAGCAGGCCGGGGCCGGCCTCGCCGCCGGTGCGTCGTTCCTGGTCACCCCCGGCCTGCGGCCCGAGGTGGCGGACGCCGCGCACGCCGCCCGGGTCCCGGTGATCCTCGGCGCGCTCACCGCGACCGAGGTGGCCCAGGCGGTGGACCTCGGCGCGGCCGCCGTGAAGATCTTCCCGGCCCGGGCCTTCGGCCCCGGGTACTTCAAGGACCTGCGCGGGCCGTACCCGGACGTTCCGCTGGTCGCCTCCGGCGGCGTCAACGCGGGCAACGCGGCGGAGTTCCTGGCCCACGGCGCGCTGGCGGTCTGCGCCGGGACGGACGTGGTGGCGCCGGAGGTGGTCGCGGCCGGGGACTGGGCCGAGGTCACCCGCCGGGCGCGGGCGTTCACCGAGGCCTGCGCGGCCCGTTAGCGCCGGTTGCCGGTTGCCGGTTGCCGGTCCCGGGTGCGGGGGCGGCCCGGCCGCCGCCGCCCGGTTCCGGCGGCTTCCGCGGGTCACGGCGGGGCCCGGCGGGTCCCGGTGGCCGGGTGGGAACGGGTGGGAACGGGCGGGAGGCAGGGGCGCGGGGGAGCGGAAGGGGCTCGGGAGGGCGCGCGGAACGGCCCGGGGCTGCTTCCGGGAACCGCGCCGCGGGTCACCGGGAGTGGCCTGGCCGGACTGTCGGGGCGGCCGCGCTTCGACGAGAATCGGTAGCCCCCGGCACCCGGCAGGAGGATCCCACCCATGACCTCGACCCGCCCCGGCCCCGCGTGGCTGAACGACGCCGTGCTCTACCAGATCTACCCCCAGACCTTCGCCGACTCCGACGGCGACGGCATCGGCGACTTCGCGGGCATCACCGAGCACCTCGACCACCTCGCCTGGCTGGGCGTGGACACGGTCTGGCTGAACCCGTGCTTCGCCTCGCCGTTCCGCGACGCGGGGTACGACGTCTCCGACTACGCCACCCCCGCCCCGCGCTACGGCACCGCCGCGGACCTCGCCGCCCTCGTCGAGGCGGCCCGGCGCAAGGGCGTCCGGGTCCTGCTGGACCTGGTCGCCGGCCACACGTCCGACCAGCACCCCTGGTTCCGGGCCTCGGCGCAGGACCCGTCCGACCACCGCTACATCTGGTCCGAGCGGCCGGTGGACGGCTTCGTCGCCTCCCCCGGCAGCCGGGCCGGCTGGTACCGGCCGAACTTCTTCGACTGCCAGCCGGCGCTCAACTTCGGCTACGCGCGCGAGAACCCGGACGAGCCCTGGCGCCAGCCGGTGGACGCCGAGGGCCCGCGCGCCAACCGCGCCGCGCTGCACGGGATCATGGCCCACTGGCTCGGCCTCGGCGTGGCGGGCTTCCGGGTCGACATGGCGTCCTCGCTGGTCAAGGACGACCCCGGCTTCGTCGAGACCGGCAAGCTCTGGACCGAACTGCGCGACTGGCTCGACCGCGACCACCCGCAGGCCGCCCTGTTCGCCGAGTGGGGCGACCCGGCCGCCGCCGTCGCCGCCGGCTTCCACGCCGACTTCTTCCTCCAGTTCGGCGGCGCGGACCACGGCCTGCCGCTGCGCTCGCTGTGGAACAACAACGCCGGGACGGTCGAGGAGTACTGGAAGCAGGACCCGTGCTACTTCGAGGCCGAGGGGCGCGGTACGCCGCAGGTGTTCCTGGACGCCTGGCGCGCGGCGGCCGAGCTGACCGAGGGCGCCGGGCACATCGCCCTGCCCACCGCCAACCACGACTTCTCCCGGCTGGCCACCGGTCCGCGCACCGCCGACCAGCTCGCCCCGGCCTTCGCGCTGCTGCTCACGTGGCCGACCCTGCCGGCGGTCTACTACGGCGACGAGATCGGCATGCGGTACGTGCCGGACCTGCCGGACACCGAGGGCAGCGTGCTCGGCCCGACGTACAACCGGGCCGGCTCGCGCACGCCGATGCAGTGGACGCCCGGCCCGAACGCGGGCTTCTCGACGGCGCCCGCCGAGCGGCTCTACCTGCCGGTCGACCCGGACCCGCACCGGCCGGACGTCGCCACCCAACGGGCCGACCCGACCTCGCTGCTGCACACCGTGCGGCGGCTGATCGCCCTGCGCCGGGCGCATCCGGGCCTGGGCACGCGGGGCGCGGTGGAGGTGCGGCACGCCGGGTACCCGCTGGTGTACACCCGGGCCGGACGCTACCTGGTGGCGGTCAACCCGCGGCGGGAGCCGGCGGCCGTCCCGGTGGACGTGGCGCTCCGCGGGTTCGGCCGGGCGCGGCCGCTGGACGTCCAGGGCGTGCGGGTCGACGCCGGGGGCGAGCTGGTGGCGGAGGGCTTCTCGTACGGCGTGTTCGAGCTGGAGTAGCGCCACCCGGGTAGCGGGCGCGCGGCGGGTGTGAGACCTCGATCACCGGGGGCGGACTTCGGTCCGCCCCCGAAGCGGTTGTAGACTGCATCCAGATGGTTGCATTTACCACCCATTGCCACGAGGGTGGCCGGAGGACGGATCGAACCCCATGAGCACACCCAGGACGACCGCCGCCACAGCTCCCGCTCCGGGGCACGCGCTCAAGCACCTGGCGGTCCACCTGCTCACCCCGCTGCTGATGTGCCTCGGCATGGCGCTCGCCTACCAGGGCGCCTTCCACCAGCCCGAGCCGCACCACCTGAAGGTCGCCGTCGTCGGCACCACGCCGCAGGCGCGGGAGCTGGCCGGCGCGGTGCAGGGCGCGGCGGGCGACGCGCTGGACGTCGCCACACTGCCCGACCGCGCCACCGCCGAGCAGCAGCTGCGCGACCGCGACCTGGTCGGCGCGTTCCTGCCGGACCCGGGCCACCCGGAACTGCTGGTCGCCAAGGCCAACTCGGACACCTCGGCGATGGCGGCCGAGAAGGTGTTCCAGCGGGTCGCCGGACAGCAGGGCCTGCCGCTGGCCGTCACCGACCTCACGACCCCGAGCGAGGGCGACCCGACCGGCCAGGGCCTGTTCTTCCTGCTGGTCGCGCTCAGCATCGGCTCCTACGGCAGCGTCGCCGTGATCGGCGCGGCCGGCGCGGCGCTGCGCATGCGGACCCGGGTCCTGGTCGGCCTCGGCGTCTCGCTGGCGGTGAGCCTGATCGGGATCGTCACCGCCGGGCCGGTCTTCCACGTGGTGGACCACGACCTGGCCGGGGTCTGGGCGCTGGGCTGGCTGTACGCGGCCGGGGTGATCGGCATCGGCATCGGCCTGCACGGCTTCCTCAAGCGGTGGACCACGCTGGCCATGATGGTGCTGTTCGTGATGCTGAACTTCACCAGCTCGGGCGGTGTCTACCGGCCGGACCTGCAGAACGGGTTCTTCGGCGGGCTGCACTCCTTCTGGACCGGCGCGGGCTTCCTGGAGGGCGCGCGCAGCCTGCTGTACTTCGACGGCGGCGCCGGGTTCGGCGGGAACCTGCTGGTGCTGGCACTCTGGCTGGTGGCCGCGGGCGTGCTGGTGGCCGGCGCGGCGCTGTACGAGCGGCGCGGCCGGGCGGCGGCGGGGGCGAGTCCGGCGGGCCGGGACGTCGAGGGCTCCGAGGGCTCCGAGGCCTCCGAGGAGGAGCTGGAGGAGTCGGCGGTCGCGGTCTGACCACGGCCCGGAAGGCTTCACCGGGCGCCGTGGGCATCGGCGACCGGTGGGGACCGGAGGTCCGCGGCCGGCCCTGGACAAGCCGGTCGCGGGCCTCGTCGTCGGTGCTGCGGCCGGGGGCCGACCGGGGGATCCTCACCGTGGTGCTGCCCGGCGGCGCCGGGGCGGCCCGGGGTGGCGTGCTCTGCTGACGGAGGCCGCAGCCCGGCCGTCCGCCACCTCCCGAGGAGTACCGCCGTGCCCCGACCGTTCCGCCGCCCCGCCCGACCGGCCCCGGCCGCCCTGCTGTCCGGCGCGTCGGCCGCCGTTCTCGCGCTGGCGCTGCTCGCCGCCACGCCGGCCGTGGCGGTGGCGCCGCCGCTCTCCGACCCCCGGATCGTCGCCCACTTCGACATCGCCGAGCACCTCCAGCCCGAGAACATCGCCCTGGAACCCGACGGCTCGGTGGACCTCACCTTCTCCCTGGCCCGCCAGGTCGGCCGGGTCGACCCGGACGGCCGGCTCACCGTCCTGGCCACCCTGCCCGCGCCCGAGCACCCGGCGACCCCCGTGCTCGGCGCCGCCGTCGTCTCAGGCCTGGCCCGCGCCCACGACGGCACGCTGTACTTCACCTACGCCACCGGTACCGAGGACCTCACCGGCCTCTGGCGGCTCTGCCCGGGCGGCGAGCCCGAGCGGATCGCCGCGTTCCCCGCGGACGGCCTGCCCAACGGCCTCGCGCTGGACGAGCACGCGGGCGTGCTCTACTCCGCCGACTCGGTGCTCGGCCTGGTCCGGGCCGTCCCGCTGGACGGCGGCGCCCCGGAGGTCTGGTCCGACGACGCCCGGCTCAAGCGGGTCACCGCCTTCGGCGCCAATGGCCTCAAGGTGCACCGCGGCGCCGTGTGGGTCGGCAACACCGACACCGGCTCCCTGCTGCGCATCCCGGTCCGCCCGGACGGCGCGGCCGGCCCGGTGGAGGTCCGCGCCACGGGCCTCGACGGGTTCGACGACTTCGCCTTCGTCGGCGCCGGGGACGACCTGCTCGCCGCGCTCAACCCCTCCAGCGAGGTCGTGCACCTCGGCGCGGACGGCACCCGTCACACGGTCCTCGACGCGGCGGACGGTCTCTCCAACCCCACCTCGGTCGCGATCGGCGGCGACACCGTGTACGTGCCGAGCGCCGCCTTCTTCACCCTGACCGACCCGAACCTGCTGGCGGCGACGCTGGAGCGGTAGCCGGGGCCGTTGTGGCGGCGCGGCGTTCCGGCGTCGCGGCCGGCCCGGTTCAGCGGCGGCCCGGGTCCAGCGGCAGCCGGGGTTCAGCGGCGGCCCGGCGCGCGGGTGAAGCAGCAGTCGCCGCAGACCCCCGCCTGCGGGCCGACCCGGTAGTACAGGCAGCAGCTGGTACGCCGGAACGCGGTGCCGCCCGGGACCCCGGTGAGGGTGCCGGTCCCGGCCAGCGGCGGGCGGTCCAGCACCTCGGCGACGAGCGCACGGGCCGGGGCGGCCGTCCCGGGGGCGCGGGCGTCCAGGACGCGCAGCGCTCCCGCCAGGGCGGAGGCCGTGTTGCCCCGCAGCAGCCCGTCGGAGAGCGGGACCGCGGCCCGGACGGCCGCCGCCAGGTCCGCCAACTGCCCCTCGACGACGGTCCGCAGGAAGCGGTCGGCGAGCGGGACCCGGTCGGCCGGGGCGGGCTCCGCCGCCGGCCGGTACGGCAGCCACAGGTCGATCGGACCCTGCTCGGGGACGCGCACCCGGGCCCGGTCGAGGCCCAGATCGGGTACCTCGCCGAGCAGCACGGCCGCGCCCAGGCCCACCGAGCAGAACCGGGCGGCCAGACCGAGGTGCAGGACGGAGGCCGCGACCCGGGGCTCGGCGGTGCCCAGCCGCCGGGCCACCTCCCGCACCCGGCGCGCCAACGGGCCGTCCGGGCCCGGGGCGTAGAACTCCCGCAGCGGCCGGTAGTCCGGCGGCGGGCCCTCGCCGGGCGCGGCGGCGGCCTCCAGGGCGAAGTACGGGCCGACGGCGGCGAGCCGGCCGTAGTCGGGTGGCGCGTCGTTCATCGGGCCGGTCCTCCTTCTCCGGGCGGGGCGGCGGGGCCGGCGGGATCGCCGGGGCCGGTCCGGACGAACGCTACCGGGCGGGGCCCGGGGTGTCGTGGGAGGGACGGGTCGCCGGGGCGAGCCCGACGCGGCGGTGGTGGTCGGCGAGGACGCTGCCGATCATGCGTCAGAACCCCTCCGCCGTGGTGATCCGCGGACCTTAGGCTCGGGGCATGCCCGACGAGCCCGCCGCCGTGTCCTCCGCTTCCAGCGCCCCCTCCTTCGCGGGCGCGCGGTTCCGCAGACCGGTGGGGGTGGCTTCGGCGGTGGTCGTCCTGCTGCCCGTCGTCCTGGCGCACCCCGGGCAGCGCGCGGCCGCGCTGCTCCTGGCGGTGGCGGCCGCGGTGGCGGTGCTGGTGGCCGCGGTGCCGTGGCCCTGGCGGCGGGTGACGCTCACGGAGGCCGCCGGGGGAGTGGCGGCACTCTCGCTGCTGCTCGACCTCGCCTACGCGGGCCCCTACCGGCTGCCCGCGTTCTGGCTGCCGTTCGAGTGGACGGCGCTGCTGGTGCTGGCGGGGCGGGCGGCCCGGCGCTCCCGGGGCCGGTGGGCCGCCGTGGTCGGCCCGCTGGCCGTCCTGGCCGTGGCGGCCGTGCCGCTGCGCTTCACCGTGCGGATGCCCAAGGGGAGTTGGACCGGCTCGGCGATCGTCGTCCTGGCCGAGCTGCTGCCGCTGGCCGCGGTGGTCGGCGCCGGCCTCTACCTGCGGGTGCTGGACGCGCGGCGCGAGCGCGCGGTCGCCCGGGCCCGGCGCGAGCAGCGGTTGGAGGTGGCGCGCGGGCTGCACGATTTCGTGGCGCACGAGATCACCGGCATCGTGCTGGAGGCGCAGGCCGGGCAACTGCCGGGCCAGGGGCCGGAGGAGACGGCCGCGCTGCTGCGCCGGCTGGAGGAGGCCGGGCTGCGCGCGCTGGACTCGATGGACGCCATGGTGGGCGCGCTGCGGGAGCCGCGCGAGGACGGGGCGGATCCGTCGGCCGGCGCTCCGGGCGCCGCGGGCGCCACCCGGGTGTACGGGCTGGCCGATCTGCCGGAGCTGGTGGGCCGGTTCGGCCGGACCGGGCCGACCCGGGCCCGGCTGGAGGCGGTGCCGGAGGCCGCGGGCCTGCTCACCGGGGAGGCGGAGGCCGCGGCGTACGCGGCGGTGCTGGAGGCGCTCACCAATGTGCGGCGGCACGCGCCGGGGGCCGCCGAGGCGGTCGTGCGGGTGGAGGTGCGGGCGGGGGCGGAGTCGTCGTCCGGCGGCGGAGCGGCCGCCGTGGTCGTGTCGGTGAGCGACGACGGCGCGGGCGGATCCGGCGTCAGGGGGCTGCTCCGGCGCCGGCCGGGCAGCGGCGGCACCGGGCTGGTGGCGCTCGCCGAACGGCTCGCCGCGCACGGCGGCACGCTGGAGGCGGGCCCGCTGCGCCCGGCGGGGTGGCGGACCGGCTGTGAACTGCCCGTCCGCTAGGCCGATCGGCAGGGGTGGGGGCGGAAGCCGTCCGCCGAAGATCTGCCGATCGGCAGATGGCAGCGGTGCGGCGGGAGGCGATGCTCGTGGCCGTGACCGAGACGCCCGTCGATGGGGGAGCCGCCATGGCCGCCGTACCCGCTGTTCCGAACCGCCGCAACGAGCACGCCCCGACGGCCCGGGGGAGGTTCGCGGGCCGGATGCCCGCCGCGGGCGCCGCCGTGGCCGCGACCGTCCTGCTGGCCGCCGTCGCCGGCTGTGCCAAGGCCGCGGACGCCGAACCCGAGTCGGCGGTCTTCGGCTTCAGCGGCAGCACGCTGAACGTGGTGGCGCGGCACCAGGTCCCGACCGACCTCGTGGCGGCGGACCGTCAGGACGTCAAGGTGACCCGCTGGTTCAAGGCGGACGGGATCGGCAGGGAGCGGACGAGCTGGACGCTGGAAGGGGACACCCTCACCCTGGAGGCGAGTTGCTCAGGCTTCGCCAACTGCGACGCACGGTTCCGCGTCGAGGTCCCGGCGCACATGGCCGTGCAGCGCGACGGCCGGGCGACCGACCTCAAGGGCGCCGGGGCGGCCTGAGTCCGGCCGCCGCGCGGTGCCGTGCGAGACTGCCGTGCGTGACGAGTCCGAACCCGGAGCCCATCCGCACGCTGATCGCCGACGACCAGGAGGCGGTGCGCCGGAGCGTGCGGCGGATCCTGGACGCCCAGCCCGACATCACCGTGGTGGGCGAGGCGGCGGACGGGGTCGCCGCGCTCGAACTCGCGGCGGAACTGCGCCCGGACGTCGCGCTGGTGGACATCCGGATGCCCCGGATGGACGGGCTGGAGCTGACCAGGCGGCTGGCCGCCCCGGGGGCGGCGACGCCGGTCCGGGTGGTGGTGCTGACCACCTTCGACCTCGACGAGTACGTCTATCCGGCGCTGCGGCACGGGGCCTCCGGGTTCCTGCTGAAGCGGTCCGGGCCGGCGCTGCTGGCCGAGGCGGTCCGGGCGGCGGCGGGCGGGGAGAGCCTGATCAGCCCGTCGGTCACCGTGCGGCTGCTCCAGCACGTGACCGCGCCCCGGCGGGTGGACCGCCGCTCGGCCCCGGCCGCGCCGCTGACCGAACGCGAGGTGGAGATCGCCGGCCAGGTCGCGGCCGGGCGGACCAACGCGGACATCGCCGCCGAGCTGTTCATCTCCCCGGGCACGGTGAAGACCCATGTGGCGAGCATCCAGCGGAAGCTGGGGGTGCAGAACCGGGTCGGCATCGCGGTGCACGCCTGGGAGATGGGGTACGCGGTGCCGCCCGTGCGGTGAGCCGGTGACGCGGCCGGCCGCACGACATGCGGAACCTGCGAGGTGGAGGTGGCCTCCGGATTGTGAGTCCTCCGGCCTAATGGTTCGATCGTCGACCGAGGTACCAGCGGCAGACCTTGATCCGTCTCGATCTGTCGCCACTGCCTCCTGCGGTCGAACTTCCTCTGCGACCCCGCAGGTCCACCACCATCATGCGCCCGGGACGGCGGATGCACCAGGGGGTTTCCGGAAAATATCCGATAAATCGGCTGAAGTGGGAGAAGTTGCCGTCCGGGTGCTTCAGTCGCGCAGCGCGTCCTTGCGCAGGAACCGCTTCAGGCGCTGCCACGGCCAGGTGTTGACCACGTCCTCGGCGGTCAGCCAGGCGCGCTGCGCGGTGCCGATCCCGTACCGGGGGTAGGACAGGTGCGGGGTCGCGTGCGCGTCGCTGTCGACGGAGAACTTCACGCCGTGGCGCTTGGCCCGCAGCACGTCCTCGTCCCGCAGGTCGAGGCGCTGGGGCGAGCTGTTGATCTCGATGGCGGTGCCGGTCCGGGCGGCGGCCGCGAAGACGGCGTCCAGGTCGACGTCGATCGGCCCGCGCCGGCCGATCCGCCGGGTGGTCAGATGGCCGATGACGTGGACGTACGGGTTCTCGCAGGCCCGGATCAGCCGGCGGGTCTGGGCGTCCCGGTCCGCGCCGAAGTGCGAGTGGACGGACGCCACGCAGACGTCGAACCCGGCCAGGAACGCGGCCGGCCAGTCCACGGTGCCGTCCGGTCCGATGTTCAGCTCGGTGCCGTGCAGCAGGCGCATCCGCCGGTGGCGCCCGGCCAGTTCGCGCAGCCGCTCGCGCTGGGCGAGCATCTTCTCGTCGGTCATCCGCTGCATCACCAGGTCGGGGGCGTGGTCGGTGACCGCGAAGTAGGCGTAGCCGCGGGCGGCCGCGGTGTCGATCATCTCCTCCAGACTGGCCAGCCCGTCGGTCAGGTCGGTGTGGGTGTGCAGGTCGCCGCGGAGGTCCGCCTCGGTCACCAGCTCCGGCAGCTCGCCGCGCAGGGCGGCCTCGATCTCCCCCCGGTCCTCGCGCAGCGGCGGCGCGATCCACGGCAGGCCGAGCGCCGCGTACACCTCCTCCTCGCTCGCCGAGACGACCTTCTCGCCGCCCTCGGCCTCGAACAGCCCGTACTCGGAGAGCTTCAGCCCGGCCCGGACCGCCATCGTCCGGAGCTTGATGTTGTGCGCCTTCGAGCCGGTGAAGTAGACCAGTGCCGCGCCCCAGTCCTCCTCGGGGACCACCCGGAGGTCCACCTGGACGCCCTCCGCGGTGCGCACCGAGGTCTTGGTCGGCCCGGTGCCGATCACCTCGGCCACGAAGGGGAGCCCGGTGAGCGCCGCCATCAGCGGCGCCGAGTCCTCGGCGGTGGCCAGCACGTCGATGTCGCCGACCGTCTCGCGCATCCGGCGCAGCGAGCCCGCGTACGCGCACCGGGTGCACCCCGGCACGGCGCTCAGCGCCGCGACGAGCTGGTCGGCCAGCGCGGTGGCGGCGTCCAGCAGGGTCCGGCCGCCGGACTGCCGCATCAGCTCGATGCCGTGCAGGATCTTCTCGCCGCTGCGCTCGCCCAGGCCGGGGACCTCGCTCAGCCGGTCGGCCCGGATCGCCTCGGCGAGCTCGTCGACGGAGGCGATGCCGAGGTCGCGGTAGAGGGCGAGGGCGCGTTTGGGCCCGACGCCGGGCACGGACACCATGGCGCGGACCCCGGCCGGGATCGCGGCCCGGAGCGTCTCCAGCGCCTCGATCCGCCCGTCGGCGAGGTACTCGGCGATCTTCTCGGCGGTGGACTTCCCGACGCCGGGGATCTGCTGGAGCGCCTTGGCGTCCATCCCGTCGATGTCGTCGGGATGGCCGCCGACCGCCCGGGCGGCCTTCTCGTAGGCGCGGGCACGGAAGGCGTCGCCACCGGTGATCGAGATCAGGTCGGCGTACTCCTGCAGCAGCTCCCTGACCTTGTCGTTGAGCCGGGCCATGGGGTCAGTCTAGGGTCGCGGCGCGGGTCCGGCCCGGGCGTCGGGGGCGGGGGCGGCGGCCGCGCGGGCGGCGGGGGGCGGGGGCGAGGCGGTTCGGGGCGGCCTTGAGGCGGCTTGAGGCGGATTCAGGGCGGGTTCGGGGCGGGGGCGAGGCGGGTTCGGGGGGCGCACGGCGGACGGCGCGCGCCGGTGCGGTGCTCCCGCCGGTCGACGGGTGACGGCCCCGCTGGTCGGAGGGGTGGCAGTGCCTCCCGGGGCCCGAGGGCCGGATTGTCACCCGGGCGGCGGGGGCGCAGTCTTGGCGCAGGGCCGGGGAAAGCGGCCCGCACCGGGCCGTCGTGGAGGCGGCGGGCCGGTTCGCGCGGGACGAGGGGCAGGACGATGGCAGGCGGGAAGCTCTGGGGCTACGTCGCGTCGGGTGCCCGGGCGCTGGGCGGGCTCGGCCCGCTCGGACGGTCCGGGGCGCTGGCGGGCGCGCGGCTGGTCAGGGGCGTCGGCGGGGGCGGGCGGCAGGAACCGGGCGGGCGCGCCGGGGTGCTCGGCGGGGTGGCCGGAGCGGCGGGCGCCCGGCGTCAGGGGCGGGCCGGGACCGGCGGCATGGCCGGGCCGCAGCCGTTGTCGCGGCCGGAGCTGGAGCGGCTGCGCTGGACGGACCGGGCCGGCGGCTGCGTGCCGGACGCGCGGCACGTGCAGCCGGCCGAGCTGGTGGCGCGGGTGCTGCGGGGCGGCGGCCGGGCGGCGGCGGTGACCGTGCGGGTGCCGGTGGGGCTGCCGGTGGTGGTCGCGGACTCGGTGCGGCTGGAGGCGGCGCTGGCCGCGCTGGTGGACCACGCGATCCGCCGCAATCCGCCGGGCGCCCGGGTGCTGGTCCGCGCCGATCCGCTGCCGGGGCCGGGCGGCCGGCCCGGCGGCCGGGGAGGTTCGGGCGGGTGGGACGGTTCGGGCGGGACGGACTTCGCCGAGGTCTTCGGCGGGCCGGATCCCCGGGAGGTGGAGCCGGCCCGGGTCGAGCTCCGGGTGGTGGACCGGGGCACGTCGGAGCCGCCGGAGGCACGGCAGTGGCTGCTCGGCGGCGGGTCCGGCGCCGGGGCGCGTGACGCCGGGGCGGGCGGGCCGGAGGACGGAGGCGGGGGCGGGCGGGCCGAGCCGTCGCTGCCGGGTCTGGTGCGGGCGGCCGGGGGCCGGCTGTCGATGGAGCAGACGCCGGGCGGCGGGCTCACGGTGGTGGTGGCGCTGGCCGTCGCGCGGGACTGACGGCGGCACCCGGCGGGGCCCGCCGGGGCCCGCCGGCCCGCTCCTGCGGGCGGCGGAGGCCGGGCCCGTTCGAATCCGCAAAGAGTTCTTCGCAAAAACCCTTTGCGAAGAGTCCTTTGCGGTCCTATGGTGCTGCCATGACCGATGACCGCCGGTGGCCGCACAGTCCGGACCCGCAGACCGATGTCGTGATCGACGCCAAGGGCCTGCGGGCCCTGGCCCACCCCGTGCGCGTGCAGCTGATCGGGCTGCTCCGCAAGAACGGGCCGTCCACGGCCACCAGGCTGGCCGAGCAGCTGGGGCTGAACTCCGGCGCGACCAGCTACCACCTCCGTCAGCTGGCCGCCGCGGGCTTCGTCGCCGAGGACACCGAGCGCGGCAACGCCCGCGACCGCTGGTGGAAGGCCGTCCACCAGGTGACGTGGTGGACGGACAGCGACCTCTCGGAACAGGAGCCTGAGGCGGCGCTCGGCTACCTGCGCTCGATCGTGGCCGCCCACACCCTGACCGCGCAGACGGCGCTCAACGCGTACGAGACGATGCCGGTCGAGTGGCGGCACGCGCTGGACCTCAGCGACATGGTGCTCCAGCTGACCCCGGAGGAGGCCAGGGCGCTGGCGGGGGACCTCTCGGCGGTGATAGCCCGCTACCGCCGGATCGCCCCGGGGGAACCCGCCCCGGAGGGGACGGACCGGGTGGCCGTGGTCGTCCACGTGCTGCCCGAGCCGCAGGGCGGCGCGGCCGCCGACGAGCCCGAGGCGCGGCCATGACGGCGCGGGCCCCGGCCACCGCGCCGGCCACCGCCCCGGCCGCGGCGCCGCCGCGCAGCCTGCGGCCGATGGCCGGCGTGCTGGCGGCGATGGCCATCTCACTGACCGGTACCCGGGTGTCGGCCATCGCCCTGCCGTGGTTCGTGCTCGCCACCACCGGCAGCGCCACGATGACCGGCGTGGTCGCCTTCGTCGAACTGGCGCCCTACGTGCTGGTGAAGGCCTTCACCGGTCCGGTGGTCGACCGGCTCGGGCCGCGGGTCGTCTCCTGGACCACGGACGCGCTGAGCGCCGTCGCGGCCGGCCTCGTGCCGCTGCTGCACGCGCTGGGACTGCTGCCGTTCTGGCTGCTGCTGGTGATGGTCGCGGTGATCGGCGGGGCCCGCGGCCCGGGGGACCTCGCCAAGGAGGTCATGGTCCCCGAGGCGGCCGACCGGGGCCGGATCCCGCTGGAACGGGCCACCGGTCTGGCCGGTGTCACGGAGCGGCTGGCGACCACGATCGGCCCGGCGGTCGGCGGCGGACTGGTCGCCCTGCTCGGTCCGATGGCGGGTCTGACGGTCAACGCGATCGCCTTCGCGCTCGGCTCGCTGGTCATCGCCGTCGCCCTGCCGCGCGGAACGGGCCGCGCAGCGGCGCCCCCGACCGCCGTCGAGGACGAGGGCCGGCCCGCCGGCTACTGGCAGCTGTTCCGGGAGGGCTTCGCGTTCCTCCGGCGTGAACCCCTGCTGCTGACGGTCACCGTGATGATCGCGGTGACCAACCTCCTGGACGCGGCCTTCATCACCGTGCTGGTCCCGGTCTGGGCCCGGGAGTCGGGCGGCGGCCCGGCCGCGATCGGCCTGACCGGGACGGTCTGGGGGGTCGCGGCGGTGGCCGGCAGCCTGATCGCGGCGGCGGTCGCCCACCGGCTTCCGCGCCGCACGGTCTTCTTCGCCGGCTTCCTGCTCGCCGGAGCCCCGAGGTTCGTCGTCCTGGCGCTGGGCGCGCCGATGAGCGTGGTGGTCACCGTGTTCGTGCTGAGCGGCTTCGGTTCCGGATTCCTCAACCCGATCCTCGGCGCCGTCCTCTTGGAGCGGGTGCCGCGCCACCTGCTGGGCCGGGTCAACGCCCTGGGCGACTCGCTCGCCTGGGCCGGCATCCCGCTGGGCGGCCTGCTGGCCGGCGTCGCGGTGGCGCTGTCGGGGCTGATACCGGTGCTGCTCACGTGCGGCGGTCTGTATCTCGTCACCACCACCCTGTCCGGCCTGCGACCGGAGTGGCGGCAGATGGACCGTGAACGCGGCCACGCCCCGGCGGCCGCCGCCGCGAGCAGCGAACCGGAGAGGACGGCACCCGACCCGGCACACCTGTCGGTGGGAGCGCCGACGGCGGAGTGACGGAGTCCGGAGGCGGTGGTGAGCGGGGACGGAGTGGGGCGGCCCGGCACCCCTGCACCGAGGAGTCGGATGAAAGGATCCTGCCGACAGTTCCACGCGAGGAGACACGGTGAACGACCGCTCGAAGCACGACCACGCCGCTTGGGAGAAGGTCGTGCACGCAGCCCGCGAGCGTGCCCGCACGCGGCAGGCCCTCATGGTCGAACGCTTCGGACTGTCGGGTGACGTGCAGTACGAGTGGTCGATGGACGACGCTCGGATCACGTGGTCGCGCGACGGGGAGGTGTTCCTCACCGGCCGCCTCACGATGATCGGCAGCGTCAGCCGCGCCCGGCGGTCGTGGCTGTGGTCCTGGGCGAACGACTCGCTGCCGGCTGCCGTCCTGGGCGACATCGAACGTGTCCGGCGGTTCGGCGAGGAGAACGACCACCCCGTCCTGCCGTGGCCGGGCTTCGCCCACCACCCGGAACTCGTGGCCGAGGCCCGGATGGTCGCGGCATCCGTGCTCGACGCCGAGGGCCTGTGGGCGGAGTCGACGGACGACATGGAACTCCACTTCCTGGTCCACGACCTCGTGCTCACCACCGTGGCCGCCGGCCGTTAACCGGGCCGCGGTGACGGTGGTGGCGGCGGTGACGGTGGCGGCCGGTGCGGGTGTGCGGGGCCGGGCGAGGACGTCCAGCGGAGGAGGAGGACGGAGGCCAGCGCGGCGAGGGCGCACCAGGTGGAGATGAACGCCAACCGCCAGAGGAGGGCGCAGACCAGCGCGCCGACGCAGATGAGCAGGCCGAGGCGGCGCAGTCGGCGGTCGCCGCTGACGAGCAGGGCGCCGACGGTGGCGAGGAGGTAGCCGGCCAGCAGGAAGGCGGGGTGCGGTACGCCGATGCGGTAGTCGAGGGTGTGGGCGTGGGCGGTGACGTCGACCGGGTGGGTCGCGACGGCGTGGGCCAGCGGCACGGCCACCAGGAGGCCGAGGAGGACCAGGGCCGTGAGCAGCCGCCGCCGGGACGGGCTCGCGCCGAGGGCCGCGCAGCGCACGCCGAGCGGTACCAGGAGGGGGAGCAGCGGTAGGGCGATCACCGCCCAGGCGGTGCGGGCCCAGGCCGCCGGGGCGGCGGGCAGGTCGCCGTCCGCTCCGAGCCAGACCGCGGCCTCGATCAGCTGGTGCACGCCGAGCACGAGCGGGAGTGCGGCCAGCGGAAGGCGTTCCGGTCGGCCGGCCCGGTGGGCGCGGACCAGGCCGAGCACGCCCACGGCCGTCACCGCGCCGCCGACGACGAGGTCCGCCCGGGCACTCCAGCACATGGGGGCTCCTGCGGCCGGTCAGTCGGGGTCGGCGGGTCGGTCGGCAGGCGGGTCGGCGGGCGGATCGTCGGCCGCGCTCTCGGCGGCGCCGTCAGCCGTGGCGCCGTCGGTCGTGCCGTCGGTCGTGCCGCCGGTCGTGTCGTCCGGGAGCTCGCCGCTGGACTCCAGGGTGTCGCCGACGGTGCCGGGCAGCGCCGGGTGGCGGCCGATCACCACCACGCCGACGACGATGGCCACCAGTCCGGCCGCCTGCCAGGCGAGGGCGCCGGGGGTGACCCGGAGGCGGTCGCCGAGGAAGCCCACCGCGCAGGCGATCCCGGTGATCGGCTGGGCGGCCGTCAGCGCCGGCAGGGACATCCGCAGCGGTGCGGCCTCGAAGGCGCTCTGGACCAGCAGCAGTCCCACCACCCCGGCCGCCACCACCGCGTACGGCTGCCAGCTGCGCAGGACGGCCTCCAGTCCCTGGTGGTCGAGGCGCTGGGTGGTGGTGCGGGTGAGCGCGTCCTGGAGTCCGTAGAGCAGGCCGGCCGCCAGGGCGAGCACGGTCGCCTCCTCGAACAGCGGCAGCCGGCGGGCCGTGGAGATCAGCAGCAGCGTCAGGCCGACCACCGTGCCGACCACCAGCCAGTGCCGCAGTTCACCGGCCGGGGGCCCGCCGCCGGTGGGCCGGCCGGCCACGATGAACGCCGTCACGCCGAGCGCGAGCAGCAGCACCCCGGCCCAGCCCGAGCGGCCGAGCGTCTGGCGGGTCAGCACCCGGGCGAGCGCCATCGCGAAGATGAGGTTGGTGGCGAGCAGCGGTTCGACCAGCGAGACCTCGCCCTTGTTGAGGGCGAGCGCGGAGAGGATCAGCCCGGTGATCATGAAGCCGGTGCCGAGCAGCCACTGCGGCATCCGCAGCAGGTCCAGCAGCAGTCGCCAGTGCAGCAGATCGGCGCGCGGGGCCTGCTGCGCCGCGTGCTGCTGGAGGACGAATCCGAGGCCCAGGAAGCAGGCGGCGCTCAGAGCCAGGACGAAGACCGCCACGGAGGGACCACCCGAGGGTTGTTGACCGCACCGCACCGCCGCCGGCCTCCGGGGCGGCTGCCCGGGCAGGTCCGCCCGCGCGGCCCGGCGATCCGGCACGGGGTGTCCCGCGGCATCGGCGCGTTGGGGCCAGCCTACCGCCGGGGTGGGGCGCCGACCCGTGGAGCGGCGCCGCCCGGCGGGTCGCGGCAGGTGCGCGACGGCGGGCGGCGCGGCCCGCCGCCCGGTCGCCCGTGGCCCGGTGCCCGGTTGCCGCCGCCGCGCCGGGGGGCGCACGCTGGTGTGAGCGGCCGCCGCGGGAGCACCGCCCGTACCGGCCCGATCAGGCGCGACGGGGGACCGGCGCCAGGAGGTGTGGCATGCACAACCAGTGGGATGTGGAGCTGAGCTTCGAGGAGGACGGCGTCCACACCGGATGCCAGGCGAGGTTGACCGGTGCCCGGGCCCCGGGCCTCACCGCGCACGGGGAGTCGACCAGGAGCGTGGACGACCGCCCGCTCGCCAGGATCGGCGAGGAGGTCGCGGCCTCACGCGCCCTGGACGCGCTGTCCCGCAAGCTGAAGGCGCAGGCCGACGGCGAGATCGAGGACGAGGGGCACCGGCCGGGTTACCTGATCTACTGACCGGAGGGCGCGGTCGCGGTCGTCGCCCCGGTCGCGGCCGTCGCCCGATCGGCGGAGCGGCGGGGCGGGACGTAGAGCAGCGCGAGCAGGGTGGCCACGACGAGCACCCCGGCCGTGGCCACGAACGCCTGGTCGTAGCCGGCCGCCAGGGCGGCCCGCGCGGTGTCCCCGTCCGCTGCGGCCCGGCGGGTGGCGGCGACCGCGACGGTCGACAGGACGGCGAGCCCGATGCTGCCGCCGCACTGGCGGCCGGCGTTGAGCAGCCCGCTGACCAGCCCGGCCTCGCGCGGGTCGACACCCGAGGTGCCCATCGCGGTGTTGGCGACCATGCAGATGCCGACGCCGAGGCTGGTCACGATCGACGGTCCGACGAAGCCGGTCAGGTAGTCGGAGTCCAGGCCGAGCGCGCCGAACCAGAGCATCCCGAGCGCGGACAGCAGCAGCGCGCCGGTGAGCGTGGCCCGGCCGCCGTAGCGGGCGGTGAGGCGGCCCGCGAGCATGCTGCCCGCCGCCGTCCCGGCGCAGAACGGCAGGAACGCGGCGCCGGCCGCCAGCGGTCCGTAGCCCAGCACGTTCTGCAGGAACAGCGAGCAGAAGTAGAAGCCGGCCAGCATGCCCGCGCCGAGCAGGGTCACGAGCAGGCTCGACACCCAGGCCGTCCGGGCCCGCAGCACGCCCGGCCGGACGATCGGCGCACTGGCGAACCGGGTCTCCCAGAGCAGGAAGAGGAGTCCGAGCAGGACGGCGGCGCCGAGCGTCCCGAGCGTCCGGCCCGAACCCCACGGGTGGTGCTCGGTCTCCATCAGGCCGTAGACCAGGACGGTCGTCGCGGCGGTGCCGAGCACGGCGCCGAGCACATCGGGGCGGCCGGTGGGCGACGGGCGCGCGGCGGCCACCGAACGGACCGCCAGGGCGAGGCCGAGGAGCACGATCGGCGCGTTGACGAAGAACACCCAGCGCCAGTCGAGCAGGTCCGTCAGCACGCCGCCGAGCAGGACGCCCAGCGCGCTGCCGCCCGCCGTCACCATCGACCAGATGCCGACGGCCCGCGCCCGGGCGGCCCCCTCGGCGAAGGTCACCATGATCAGCGTCAGCCCGATCGGGGCGAGGACGGCGGCCGCCACGCCCTGGCCGGCCCGGGCCGCGACCAGCTGGGCGGGGGTCTGCGCGAACCCGCCGACCACCGAGGCGAGGCCGAACAGCACCAGGCCGGCGAGCACCGCGCGGCGGTGTCCGACGAGGTCGGCGATCCGGCCGCCGAGCAGCAGCAGTCCGCCGAAGGCGAGCGCGTAGGCGTTGACCACCCACGGCAGCGAGCTGTCGGCGAAGCCGAGGGTCTCGCCCATGGCGGGGAGCGCGATGTTCACGATGCTGGCGTCGAGCGTGACCATCAGCTGGCAGACCGAGACGGTGGCCAGGACCAGGCCGGGCCGGCCGGTGGCGCGGGAGCGGGAGTGGCCGCCCGGCGGGGCGGCGGCGGGTGGACCGGCGGCGGGCGGGGCCGTGGCGGGCGGGGTGGTGCGGCGGGACGGCGCGGTGCCGGGCATGGCGACCTCCAATGCGAACGTTGTTCGCGTAAGGTAAGCCTTACCTTGGGAAGGGTGCAAGCGCCCAGGTCGGAAGCGGGTTGGCGCAGGCATGGCAGGATGGCGGGGTGTCAGAACGGAGCAGCCGGCCGGGTGTCGGCGACCACGGGACGGACCGGCCGGATGCGCAGCGGCCGGCGGCGGACGGGCCGGGCGTGGACGGGCCGGACGGCGCCGAGCGCGGCAGGTACGGCCGCAAGCGGCCGCGCCCCGGCCTGACCGCGGCGGGGGTGGTCGCCGCCGGGCGCCGGGTGATCGAGCGCGACGGCATCGACGCGCTCACCATGCGGGCCGTCGCCACCGAACTCGGAACGGCGCCCGCGTCGCTGTACCGGCACGTCACCGACCGCGAAGCGCTGCTGATCGCCGTCCTGGAGCAGATCGCCGAGGGCATCCCGGTCGACGTGCCCGGCGCGGGGCCGCAGGAGCGGTTGCTGCGGCGGCTGGTCGGCGCCCACGACTACATGGTCGGCCACGCCTGGGTGCTGCACGTGCTGATCCGGGGCGAGCTGGTCGCCCGGAACGCGCTGGCGTTCAACGACGCCTGCCTCGCCGATCTGATGGCCGCCGGACTGCCGCCCGGGCGGGCGCTCGCGGCGTTCCGCGCCTGCTGGCAGCTGGTCCTCGGCGAACTGCTCTCCGAGCACCCCGTCAGCCCGCCCCGCGAGCCGAGCCAGCGTCGCGCCGTCATCGAGGCCGCGGACCGCGAGCGGCTGCCCGCGCTGGGGCGGGTGCTGGCGGAGGTGGGTTTCGTGGGAGTGGGGGAGAGCTGCGCGGACCTGGAGGCGGCGCTGGCGGCGCTGGTCGGAGGGCTGGTCGGCCGCTGACCGGTGATCCATGCCGCGTTCGTGGACGGCGCGTCCCCCTCGGGCCGGGCCGGCGGGAGGGCCCACTCGGCCGCGTCGCGTCGGCGAGGAGGCGGCGGACCGCGGCGGCCGGCGGGTCCCGGTTCGCGGCCGGGGCCATCGCGTAGTCGGCGAGTCGCTCGGGACTCGTCACGGGGCGGATGTCCAGGCCGTCGGCGGACGGCTGCGGCGGGGCGGTGCGCAGCTCCTCCACCACCCGGTCGGGAGCGGTGCCGTCGGTGAGAATCGTCGGGTACGGCCGGTTCCGTCCCGTTCACGTCCGGCGCGACGTCATCCGCCGTCGGCGGTGGTGGGGGCCAGGAAGGCGGTGAGGCGGTGGTTCACCTCGTCGGGGTGGGCCGTCAGCAGGGTGTGGTGGGAGGCGTCGGGCAGGACGGTGACCGAGGCGTCCGGCAGGGCCCGGCGGGCCAGGGCGGCCACGGCGCGGGCGTCGTGGGTGCGGCTCCGGCCGGCGAGCAGGACGAGGACGGGGGCGGCGAGGGCGGCCAGTTCGGCGGTGCTCGGGCGGGGGCCGGTGACCGGGCGGGCGGCGCGGAAGCCCGCGGAGCCGAGGGCGTAGAGCTCCCGCCAGGCGGGGTCGAGGCCGGTGCCGCCGCTCTCCCAGTCGAGGTAGGAGCGGGCCTTGGCGGCGGTGCGCGGCGGCAGGAGGAGCGGCAGTGCGCGCAGCAGGTAGCGGGCCCGGAAGCCGGTGAAGCACTGGGTCGGGTCGAGCAGCGCGAGCCGGCGGACCCGGGTGGGGGCGTGCAGGGCGTACCGCAGGGCGATCCACCCGCCGTACGAGTGGCCGGCCAGGTCGGCGGCGGGCACCTCCAGGCCGTCGAGGACGGCGTCGAGCCAGCCGAGCAGCTCGGGGACGCCGCCGAGGCGGGGGCGGTCGAGGGTGCTGCGGCCCGGGTCGCCGACGAGGTCGACGGCGAGCACCCGGTGGCCGGCCCCGGCGAGGGCGGCGGCGTTGGCGGACCAGCAGGCGGCGGTGGCGCCGCCGCCGGGCAGCAGCACGAGGGGTCGGCCGTCGCGTGGGCCGCAGGCGTTGACCCGGGTGGCGCCGTACGGGGTGGGGACGGTCAGCGTCTCGACGGGGAGGGGCCAGCGGGCGAGGGCTTCGTCGTAGGCGGCGAGGAAGGTGTCGAGGGCGGTGGCGCCGGGGGAGGGGGCGGGGTCGGTGGCGGGGCGTGCGGACATAGTCTTCCCCCAGGGTCCGACGTATTCGCTCGGCGAACATGCATCTCGTTCAGCGAGAGAATACGTCCGGAGGACTCCCGAGGGAAGGAGCTGAGGTGGAGCCGGAGCGGACGCCGATGCAGCTGGTGCATCTGCTGCGCGGGCTGACCGTCGAACTCGACCTGTTCGGCGCCGAGTTCGCCGCGCGGAACGGCCTGCACCCGACCGATCTGCGGGCGCTGATCCATCTGCTGGACGCCGCGCGGGCCGGGACGGTCGTCACGCCGGGGCGGCTCGGCGAGGCGCTGGGGTTGAACTCGGCGGGGACCACCGGGCTGGTCGACCGGCTGGAGCGGCTCGGCCTGATCCGGCGCGAGCGCGATCCGGGGGACCGCCGCAAGGTGCGGCTGCTGGTGGAGGAGCGGGCGATCGAGCTCGGCGAGGGCTTCTTCGGCGGGCTGATCGCCGATCTGGTGGCCGCGATGGGGGCGTTCGGGGACGCGGAACTCGCGGTGGCCCGGCGCTTCCTGGCGACCATGACCGAGGTGGTGGCCGCGGCCCGGGCGGAGTGAGCCGGGGAGCGTTCCGGCGCGGCGGGGTCCGGCGGGGTCCGGCGGCGAGCGGCGGTGGGCCCGGCGGGGGAGCCGCGCCGGGCCCCCGGCGACGGGAGCGGTCGGATCCGCCCTACGGGCGCAGGCCGGCGAACTCGTCGAGGACGGCGACCCGCAGCTCGTGCGCGCCGTCCGGGCGGGTCTGCTCGTAGTACAGGTACCAGCGGCCCCGGGCCGCGACCACGTCGGCGTAGCGGACGTCCAGCCACGGCCCGTCCGGCGTCAGGCGCTGCCAGTGCCGCAGATCGCCGGAGGCGGCGAGCCCGCAGCGCTCCTCGTAGTTGCCGGCCGCGTCGGCCGAGCCGTCGTAGAGCGCGAGCCAGCCGCCGGAGCCGTCGGGCAGTACGGCGGTGATCCGGGACTCGTAGGCGTCCCAGGCGGTGTCCGGGCCGACGTCGAGGACCTCGGCGGCGCGGCCGGGCGAGGCGGTGAACCGCAGGCCGTCGGCGGAGTCGGCGAGCGCGGTGGGCTGGACGGTCAGACCGGTGGTGTGGATGTCGGCGGCGGCGTGGGCGCGGGCCCGCTCCTCGGCGGTGAAGGCGCGGGCGCGCGAGACGGTGGCGAACAGCCGGACCCCGCCGTCGTGTTCGAGCAGGTAGGGGTCCTTGATGCCCTCGGTGCCGGTGTCGGCGGCGGTGAGGACCGGGGTGCGGGTGGCGAGGTCGAAGGCCTCGGGCGTGTCGGCGCGGAGGGCGTCGATCCGCCAGCGCCGGTCGGCGGGGTCGACGTAGCTGAGGTGGAGCAGGTAGCCGCCGTCGCGGCGGAGCAGGGCGAAGCGCTCCATGGAGGGCGAGTCGAGGTCGGCGCGCTCCACCGACCAGAGGTCGCGGAACTCCACGCCGTCCCGGCTCTCGGCCACCGCGCAGCGCCAGCCCCGGTCCTGGCCTGCGGCCGCGCCGCCCGCGCCGCGCGGGCGGCGTTCGCGGTAGGTGAGCAGGAAGCGGTCGTGGTCGGGCTCGTAGCGCACGCTCGGGCAGCCGGCCCAGTAGCCGGGCTCGGGGCGTTCGGGGGCGCGGACCAGGGCGGAGCGGGAGAGGTCGGGCGCGGTGGGCGGGGTGGTGATCGGCATCGTCGGCGGGTCGTCCTCACGGGGGCAGGGGCGGGATCGTCGCCACTTTCTATCAGATCGATAGAAAGTGGCGAAGCGGCCTCGGGGTGGGGCCGCCAGGTCGGGCTCCGCAGCAAGCGGCATGTCACAGGAAGTGACTCTGTGAATCGCATGTTTCCCCGTGTGGCGATCGGACAACGCCGTCCGGACCGGTCTTGACCCTTCTCCCAAGATCGGGAAAAACTTCTTCTCAGAGTCGATCAAACAGAGGAAGCCCCCGATCCGATGACAGCCCCCACCACCGACGCACCCGGCTACGGCGGTCTCGGCCTCTACGTCGGAGACCTCCACAACCACTGCGGGATCAGCTACGGCCACGGCCCGATCGAGGACGCCTACGCCAACGCCCGCCTCCAGCTCGACTTCGCCAGCGTCACCGGCCACGGCTGGTGGCACGACCTGCCCGAGCGCACCCCCGAGCTGGCCGGCCTGGTCGACTACCACACCGAGGGCTTCGCCCGGCTCGCCGACCGCTGGGAGCACGTCCAGGAGGTCACCGCCGCCGCCCACCAGGACGGCCGCTTCGTCACCTTCCAGTCCTTCGAGTGGCACAGCCTCGCCTACGGCGACCACTGCGTGTACTTCGACGGCCCGCGCGGCGAGATCATCCGCGCCGCCGACCTCGACGGGCTGCGCACCCGGCTGCGCGCCCTGGCCGCCGAGGGCGTGCGCACCTGGGCGCTCCCGCACCACATCGGGTACGGCACCGGGCGGCGCGGCATCAACTGGTCCGCCTACACCGAGGAGTTCGCCCCGGTGGTGGAGGTGATGTCGATGCACGGCTGCGCCGAGTCCGACGAGGCGCCGCGCGGCTACCTGCACACCATGGGGCCGCGCGACACCACCGGCACCGCCGTGCACGGGCTCCGGCTCGGCCACCGGTTCGGGCTGATCGGCTCCACCGACCACCACAGCGCCTTCCCCGGCAGCCACGGGCACGGCCGGCTCGCCGTCTGGGCCCCCGAGCTGACCCGCCCGGCGGTCTGGGACGCGGTCCAGGCGCGCCGCACCTACGCGATCACCGGTGACCGCATCCTGCTCGCCACCTCGGTCAACGGCGTGCCGATGGGCGGCGAGGCGCCGTCCGCCGACCGCCGCCGGATCCGGGTCGCCGTGCGCGGCCGGGACGCCCTCGACCACGTCGAGGTGGTCCGCAACGGTGTGCCGATCCACCGCCTCTCCCGGCCCGAACTCCTCGCCGCCGCGGGCGAGGACGGGGGATTCGACGGCACGCTCGGCTTCGCCGTCGGCTGGGGACGGCGTGACACGGCGGTGCGCTGGGACGTCACCCTGCGCGTCGAGGGCGGTGAACTGCGGGACGTCCAGCCCCGGTTGCGCGGCTCCGAGACGGTGGCTCCGGCCGAGTCGGAGCCCGCGAGCTACCGGCCGCACGACTGGTGGCGCACCGGTCCGGGCGAGGTGCGGCTGCGGACCGTCACCGAGGGCAACCCGAACACCGCGACCGACGCCACCCAGGGCTTCTCGCTGGCCGTCTCCGGCGACGACCGGACCAGGCTGACGGCGCTCGTCAACGGCGTCGAAACCTCCTGGAGCGTCGGCGAGTTGCGGGAGGGGCCGCGAACCGGCTTCATCGGCGGCTTCGTCTCGGGCGCCTACCGCTTCGACCGGGCGGTGCCCGCCCGCGAGCTCGCCGCCGACCTCGACCTGGTCGACGAACGGCCGGGCGGGGACGGCGACTTCTACCACGTACGGGTCCGGCAGCTGAACGACCAGTGGGCCTGGTCGAGCCCGACCTGGGTCGGCCGCGCCGGCGGACCGGCGGCTTCCTGTCGACGGGCCGGCTGACGCCTGCCCACCGTCGTCGGCCGGCCGCTCCGGTCACCGCCCGCCGTTCCACCGACCCGTACCGATCGAGGAGTACCCCATGTCCGCCCGCATCTCCGCGCGCCGCGCCGCCGGCACCGCGCTGGCCGCCGCCCTGCTGACCGGCACCCTGGCCGCCCCGGCGGCCGTCGCCGGCACCACCGCCACCACCACCGCCACCACCGCCACCACCGCCACCGTCACCACGACGGCCGCCACCGTGTTCGCCGACGACTTCGAGTCCGGCACCGTCTCCCGCTGGACCCGCCAGCGCATCGACGGCAACGGCACCATCACCGTCACCGGAGCGCCCGCCGGCGGCTCCGGCCTCGCCGCCCGCTTCAGCGTCCCCAACGACGGCGCGTCCTACCGCTCCGAAGTGGCCGTGAACGCCCTCGGCTGGGGCAGCTACCGCTTCGCCCTCGCCGACTACCTGCCCGCCGACTGGGTGCAGACCTCCACCGAGACCATCGTCGCCCAGTGGCACGGCTACCCGCTCTCCGACGGCAGCGACACCAAGCCGCCGATCGCGCTCACCGTCAAGGACGGCAGCTGGCGCCTCAAGGTGCACTGGCTCACCGGTCCGACGACCGTCGCCGAGGCGGTGATCCCGCTCGGCACCGTCCAGTTCGGGCACTGGAACCAGTGGGCGTTCGACATCACCTGGTCCACCGACAGCACGCCCGGCTCGATCACGGTGTACCGCGACGGTGTGCAGGTCGGCACGCACAGCGGGCTCAACAACTACCACCAGAACCAGGCCCCGTACTTCAAGACCGGGATCTACCGCGCCAACTGGAACCCCGCCAAGGGCATCCCGTACCCGACCGGCGGACCCGACGTCGTGCTCTACAGCGACAGCGTGGTCGTCACCCAGTACTGAGCAGGCCGCCCCGGTCCCGCCGAACCCCCCCAACCACCAAGAGGTAGTAGCACCATGAGCGAAGCGGCCCGTCACCCAGGCCTGCCCCGAAGAGGCTTTCTCGGCCTGAGCGCCGGAGCGGCCCTGCTGGCGGCGGGCTGCCGCTCGGCCACCGACCCGAACGCGGGCGCCGCCCCCGGCAACAGCGCCGTGGCGTCCGCGCCCGACCTGCAGATCGTGTACGGCAGCGCGCCGGACCCGACCCAGCTGCTCCACCGCGGCCCGGACACCCCGGCCTTCGTCAACCTCGTGCTGGACCGGCTGGTCGACCTCGACCCGGCGACCCTCCAGCCGGTGCCGTGGCTCGCCACCTCCTGGGAGTGGAGCGCCGACCGGCTGAAGCTGGTGCTCAAGCTGCGCGAGGACGTCACCTTCCACGACGGCCGCGCGCTGGAGGCCGACGACGTCGTCTTCTCGCTGGTCGGCGCCACCAAGTCCTCCCAGGTCAAGCCGCTGCTGGAACGCCTCGCCGATGTGAAGGCCAGTGCGAGGAACGAGGTCACCCTGACCCTCGCCAAGCCCACCAGCAACCTGTTCGACGCGCTCGCCTTCAACCCGGTCGTCGACGCGCGGACGTACGCCGAGGGCCGGGCGAGCGACACCGTCAACGGCACCGGCCCGTTCTCCTGGCAGGCCTTCAAGGGCGGCAACCAGCTCGACCTCGTCCGCAACGAGCGGTACTGGCAGAGCGGGCGCCCGCGCTTCGAGCGGATCACCGTCCGCTCGGTCACCAGCAGCCAGGCCGCGCTGTCCGCCCTGCAGTCCGGGCAGGGCCACCTGATCGGCGCCGTCCCCGGGCGCGACCTCAAGGTGCTGGCGGGCAACCCCGGCTTCACCGTGCAGTCCGCCAAGGCCTCCTACCAGCAGGCGTTCCTCGGCGTGAACGTCGCCTCCAAGCCCTTCGACGACCTCCGGGTCCGCCAGGCGCTGCAGTACGCGGTGGACCGCGAGCGGATCGTCGCCCAGGTCTACGGCGGCCACGCCGAGGCGAGCAGCCTGCCCTGGCCGTCCAACACCCCCGGCGTCACCCCGGACCAGGTCACCCGCTACAAGCACGACCCGGAGAAGGCGCGCGGGCTGCTGCGCGAGGCCGGCGCGGAGGGCGCCCGGGTGCCGCTCACCGCCGCCAACTCGCCGGTCTTCAGCTCGCTGGTCGAGCTGGTGAAGTACGACCTGGAGCAGGCCGGGTTCGGCGTCGACGTGCAGCTGCTGGACAACGCCGCGATCCAGCCGAAGATCCAGCAGGGCACCCTGGAGGGCCTGTTCGTGGCCAACCACGGCATGGTCAGCGTCTCCCCGCTCAGCGGGATCACCGTCTCCGGGCCGCTGCAGGTCGGCAAGAACACCTCGCACGTGACCGACCCGGCCTACGCCGAGCTCCAGGCGCGCGCCTTCGCGGCCGCCGACGAGCAGGCCCGGGCCGACGTCAACCACGAGCTGTCCGAGTACCTGCTCGCGCAGTCCTTCCACATCACGCTCGCGCACGCCTGGGAGACCTACGCCTTCGCCTCCTCGGTGCGGGACGTGTCCACCAGCGCGCTCGGCTACCTGAAGCTGACCGACACCCGCCGGGACGCCTGAGCCGCCGACCCGCCGACCGCCGTCCCCGGACGACCCCCACCGCCCGGGGACGGTGTCCCGCACTCCCCGCACGCAGCCCCGCCCCGCACGCCGCCCCGCCCACCCCCGGAGAAACCCCGTGCCGTACTGGACCAGAAAGGCCGCCGGAGCCCTGGCCACCCTCTGGCTCGCCTCGATGGCCGTCTTCCTGCTGCTCCACCTGGCCCCCGGCGACCCGGTCTCCGCCGCGCTGGGCGCCGAGGCCGACCAGGAGCAGCGCGACCACCTCAGCCGGCAGCTCGGCGTGGACCGGCCGCTGCCCGCCCAGTACCTCGGCTGGCTGGGCGGCCTGCTCGGCGGCGACCCCGGGCTCTCCTTCCACTACCGCGAACCGGTCACCCGGATGATCGGCCAGAGCCTCGGATCGACCCTCCAACTCGCCCTCGCCGCCGGTCTGCTGATGCTCGTCCTCGGCCTGCTGCTGGGCGCCGCGCTGGCCGCCGAGCGGCGCGGCCGGCTGGCCCGGGCGCTCGACCCGCTCACCACCGCCGTGCTCGCCCTGCCGGTGTACGTCACGGCGGTGCTCTTCGTCTTCGTCTTCGCCGTCCTGCTGCGCGTCCTGCCCGCCGGCGGCGAGAAGGACCTCTTCGCCGCGCCGGACCTCGCCGTGCAGTACCTGGCACTGCCCGCCGTCGCGCTCGCCCTGCCGGGCTCGGTGGTGCTGGCCCGGCTGCTCGCCACCGAGATCCGGCGGACCCGGCAGGAGGAGTTCGTGCTCACCGCGATCGCCAAGGGCGCCGCGCCCCGGCGGATCCTGCTGCGGCACGTGGTCCCCAACAGCCTCGCGCCGTTCTGCGTCGAGTTCGGCCTCAACCTGGGCGAGCTGCTCGGCGGCGCCGTCGTCGCCGAGCAGCTGTTCGCCCGGCACGGCCTCGGCCAGCTGCTGCTCGACGCGATCAACCAGCGGGACTACCCCGTCGCCCAGACCCTGATCATGCTCGCGGTCGCGGTGGCCGTCACCGTGCAGCTCGGCTCCGAGCTGCTGGTCGGCCGGCTCGACCCGCGGATCGCCCGCGCCGGCACCGGGGAGGCCCGATGAGCACCACCGCCACGTCCGCCGCCGGGGGACGCCGCCGGCGGCCCGCCCTGCCCGCCGCGCTGCGCGGGCGGCGCGGCCGGACCGGGGCGGCGCTGGTCGCCCTGGTGGTGCTGCTCGGGCTGCTCGGCCCGCTGCTGCTCCCCGCCGACCCCTACCAGCAGGGCCGGGAGGCGCTGGCCGGACCGTCCTGGTCGCACCCGCTGGGCACCGACGAGGTCGGCCGCGACCTGCTGGCCCGCGCGCTGTACGGGGTCCGGATCGAGCTGCTGGTCTGCCTGCTGGCGGTCCCCGCCGCCGCCGTGCTCGGCACCCTGCTCGGGCTGCTCGGCGGGCTGAACCGGCTGCTCGGCGAGGCCGTCCAGCGCCTGTTCGACCTGCTGCTCGGCTTCCACGGGCTGCTGCTGGGCCTGGCCATCGCGCTGATCGTCCGCCCCGGCCTCGGCAGCGTCGTGGTCACCGTGGTGCTCAGCGCGCTGCCCGCCTTCGGCCGCCAGGCCCGCGCCGCCCTGCTCGCCCAGCTCGCCCGCGACCACGTGGTGGCCGCCCGGGTGCTCGGCGTGCCGCGTGCCCGCACCCTGCGCCGCTACGTGCTGCCCAACGTCACCGACGCCGCCACCGCGCTGCTGGCCGTGGCGATGGCGCACGCCGCCAAGATCGAGGGCGGTCTGAGCGTGCTCGGCTTCGGCATCCAGCCGCCCACCCCCTCGCTCGGCACGATGATCAACACCGGCAGCAAGTACCTCTTCCTGCACCCGGGGTACGCCCTCGCGCCGGTGCTGCTGCTGGGCCTGCTGGTCTTCGGACTGACCCTGCTCGCCGACTCGTTCAACCGGGAGAAGCTGCGGTGACCGCGCCGACGACGAACGCCCCGACGGCCCCGACGACCGCCCCACCGCTGCTGGAGGTGGCCGGGCTGCACGTCACCGCCGGGACCCACCAGGTCGTCCACGGCGTGGACTTCACGATCAGCCCCGGCGAGATCCTCGGCCTGGTCGGCGAGTCCGGCTCCGGCAAGACCCTCACCGCGCTGGCCGCCAACCGGATGCTCCCGCCCGGCTGCCGGACCACCGCCGGCACCGTCCGCCTGGACGGCACCGACCTGCTCGCCCTCCCCGAGCCCGCCGTGCGCGCCGTGCGGGGCCGGCGGATCGGCATGGTCTTCCAGGACCCGCTCGCCTACCTCAACCCCCGGATGCCGATCGGCCGCCAACTCGCCGAGGCCGCTCTGGTGCACGGCGCGAGCCGGGCCGAGGCCCGCGCCCGCGCGCTGGAACTCCTCGACCTGGTCGGCATCCCCGAGCCGGCCCGCCGCCACCGCGACCGCCCGCACGAGTTCTCCGGCGGCATGCGCCAGCGGGTGCTGATCGCCATGGCGATGGCCAACCGGCCCGACCTGCTGATCGCCGACGAACCCACCACCGCCCTCGACCCCACCACCCAGGCCGACATCCTGGACCTGCTCGTCCGGCTCCGCGACGAGACCGGCACCGCCGTCCTGCTGATCACCCACGACCTCGGCGTGGTCGCCCGCACCTGCGACACCGTCCAGGTCATGTACGCCGGGCGGATCGCCGAACGCGCCCCGGTGAAGCCGCTGTCGGCCGCGCCCCGGCACCGCTACACGGCCGGACTGCTCGCCGCCGTGCCCCGGCTGGACGGGCCGCGCGGGCTGCCGCTCGCCGTGATCGGCGGCCGACCGCCCGCCGCCGGGGAGCCGCTGCCGGGCTGCGCGTTCGCCCCGCGCTGCGCCGCCGCGGTGGAGCGGTGCGCGCAGGAGGCGCCCGGGTGGGTGACCGAGCCGGCGCCGGGCGGGGAGCGCGGGTACGCCTGCCATGTGCCGGTGGCGCCGGGGGAGGCCGCCCCGGCCGCTCCCGAGCGGCCCGCGGCGCCCGATGAGGCCGCGGAGGCCGCCGAGCCGGTGCTGGTCGCCGAGAACCTCACCGTCCGCTACGGCCGCCGGGGCGCGCCCGCGCTCGACGGCGTCGGACTGACCGCCGCGCCCGGCCGGGCCGTCGGGGTGATCGGCGAGTCCGGGTCCGGCAAGTCGACGCTGGCCCGCGCCCTGCTCGGGCTGCTGCGCCCGCGGTCCGGCAGCGTCCGGGTCGGCGGCCGGTCCTGGGACGGGGCCGGCGCGGCCGAGGAGCGCGCGCTGCGCCGCCGGGTCCAGTTCGTCTTCCAGGACCCGTACGCCTCGCTCAGCCCGCGGATGACCGTCCGCGAGGCGCTCGCCGAGCCGCTGCTCGCGCACGGGCTGCCGCTCGGGCGCATCGAGGAGCTGATCGAACTCGTCGGGCTCCCGGCCGGGTTGCTGGACGCGCTGCCGCACCGGCTGTCCGGCGGACAGCGCCAGCGGGTGGCGATCGCCCGGGCGCTCGCCGTCGGTCCCGAGGTGCTGGTGGCGGACGAGCCGACCTCCGCGCTGGACGTCTCCGTGCAGGCGCAGATCCTCAACCTGCTGATCGACCTGCGCCGCCGCACCGGCATCGGCCTGGTGTTCATCTCCCACGACCTCGCGCTGGTCCGCCACCTCTGTGACGAGGTGCTGGTGATGCGGCACGGCCGGGTGGTCGAACAGGCCCCCGCCGAGCGGCTGTTCACCGCGCCCGAGCACCCGTACACCCGGCAGCTGCTCGCCGCCGCCGGGCAGCACTGAAACCCGTCCACGTCCCCGTCCGAGGAGCACCATGACGCCGCCGTCCGCCCGACCGTCCCGCCGCCAACTCCTGCGCGGCGCCGGTTCCGTGACCGCCCTGACCGCGCTGGCCGCGGTCGGCGCGGCGCCCGCCTCGGCCGCGCCCGGCCGCCCGTCCGGCACCCCCCTGGTGACCGGACTCGGCCCGGGGAACGCCGACTTCCCGCTGATGAGCGCCACCCTGATCGGCGAGACGCTGTGGATCGGCTCGCGGAACCTGGCCCCCGCCAAGGTGGTCGGCTACCACGTGCCGACCGGCCGGGTCACCCGCACCGCCACCCTGCCGACCGGCAACTTCGTGCAGGGCTCGGCCGCCCACGACGGCGTCCTGTACCTCGGGGTGACGGACGCGCCGAAGGCCGTCAACCTCTACCGCTTCGACCCGGCCGACGGCAGCGTGCGCGGCCTGGTGAACGTGCCCGGCGCCGACGTCCGGGACGTCGCGGTCGCCCCCGACGGCACGGTGTTCGCGACCGGCCGCCAGAAGGGCCGGGCGGCCGGCCCCGGCCTGTACGCCTACGACCCGGCGACCGGCGCGCTCACCGAGGTCGCCTCGCCCGCGCCGAACGCCACCCAGGGCCGGGCCGTCGAGGCCACCGCGACCCACGCCTACCTGGGCGTCGGCAGCAACCTGGCGGGCGGCGGCGGGGCCACCCTCGCCTCGCTGTTCGCGGTCGAGCGGGCCACCGGCCGGGTCACCGACATCACCCCGCCCGAGCTCGCCGCCGACACCATCGTGCGCCAGATCACCGCCCTCGGCGACGACCTGCTCGCCGTCTCCACCGAGGGCAGGCCGGCCCACGTCGCCCTCCTGGACCCGGCCACCCACACCGTGCTGCGGTCCTTCGCGGTGCCCGGCACCAAGAGCGTCACCAACTTCCAACGCCTCGGCGACACCGTCTGGTTCACCTCCACCGAGCACGGCACGGTCTGGCGCCACCGGCTCGGCACCGACAGCGTGGAGGCCTTCGCGGTGCCCGTCCCGGACGGCAACTCCTGGGGCCTGGGCCGGATCGGCGACACCCTGGCCGGCGTCACCGAGGGCGGTACCGCCTGGACCCTCGCCACCACCACGGGCGCCGTCACCACCACCGACCTGGTGAGCGCCGGCGCGCCCGCCGAGGCCCAGCTCGGCATGTCGGTGGCGGCCCGCTACGGCCGGGTGTACGTCGGCGGCAACGGCTCGGTCGCGCTGCACGACCTCAACGCCGGGACGGTGCGCAAGCTCCCCGTCCCCGGCGAGGCCAAGGACACCGTGGTCCTCGACGACGGCACCCTCTACCTGGGCGTCTACTCCTCGCAGGGGATCTGGCGGTACCGGCCGTGGGCCGACGAACTGCCGGTCCAGGAGGCGAAGCTGCCGCAGGAGCAGAACCGGCCGCAGGCCGTGCGCTGGGACGAGGAGAACCGCCTGCTGCTGCTCGGCGTGCAGGCCGACACCACCGGCGGCGGCTCGTTCGTCACCTACCGGCCCGGCAGCGGGCAGCCCACCGTGCACGTCGACCCGCTCGGCCCGGAGCAGCTGGTGCGCGCGGTGGCAGCCGGGCGCGGGCAGGCGTTCCTCGGCGGCGACAACGCCAAGGCCACCGGCCCGCGCGGCGACCTCGCGGCCTGGGACCCGGTCGCCGGGCGCGAACTGTGGCGCACCGCCACCGACTTCGGCTCGGGCGTCAGCAGCCTGGCGGTGCACGGGCACCGGCTGTTCGGCATCACGGTGAACGGGCAGGCCTTCGCCGCCGACCTGCGCACCGCCCGGCCGGGGCGCCCGCCGATGATCGAGGCCAGGGCCGACCTGCGCGCGATCACCTCCGCCAACCCGCGCCTGCTGGTGGCCCGCGGGCGGGTGTACGGGATCAGCGAGAAGACGCTGTTCCGGCTGGACCCCGCGACGCTGGCGGCCACCGTCCTCGTCCAGGTCGACGCCGAGTGGTACAGCGGCGCCCGCCTCGCGGTCGACGACGCCGGCGTGCTGTACACCCTGCGCGGCCGTGAGCTGATCGCGGTCCGGGACCGCTGACGCGGTCGCCCGCCGGGACCCACTAGGCTTGCGCCATGGGGGAGTCGAGGGGACGGTCGGGTGCGAAGCGGTCTCGCTGGGCACGCCGTGGGATCGGTGTCTTCGTGGCGACGTTCATCTGCGTGATGCTCGTCCTGCTGGGGACCGCGGCCGTCGGTCGGGGAGACCGGATCGACCCCAACACGTCCGGCTCGCCCCCGGGCGGGGGGACCCAGACCTCGGAGCCGGCCGGATTCGACTTCGGTTCGGCGGCGACGATCAGCGCGGTTGCCGCCCTGGTGACCTCGGTCGGCGTCAGCGCGTCCAAGATCATCGGTGCTGTCGCCGAACTGACCCGCAGCCGGGCCGACCTCGCCCGGGCCCGCCGGGAGGAGCGGGCCGGCGCACCCGCCGCGGCCCCGGCGGCCGGCCCCGCCGTCGGGCCGGAGCCCGCACCGGGGGAGGACGGCTGACGGACGAGGGTGCCGGCGGCATCCTCCGGAACGGCGGCCGAGGGATCCGCGCATGGACGACCGCCTCCGCGCGGCGGAGAAGCGCGCCGCGCTCCGCCGGCGCCTTGCCGAGCAGCGCGCCGCTGCGGCCGGTCGGCCTCGCGGGCGTCGACGACGCGGTGGTGGCGGCGGTGTGTCCGGCGGTCCCGACCGGGTGGTGCGGCTCGCCGAGGTTGCCGGGCTCGTCGATCCCGGCGCCGGGGAGGTGGTCGTGGTCCTCCAGGAGGCGGACCACGTGTTCGCCGCCGCGATGACGGCGGGGGAGTTCCGGGCCTCGGCGGGCGCCGTCCTGACCGCCGAGGGCGGGGTGCACGCGATCCTGGCTCCGGGGGCGGCGCCGGTCCTCGCCGAGCACGACCGCGACCACGCGCCCGACGGCCGCTCGGCCGGCTGGGTCGCGCTCCGGCACGCCTGACCGGGCGTCCGAACCGCCGCGCCCGCCGCGCCCGCCGCCCAGCCGTCAGCCGGCCGCCGGCGTGAGCGCGTCGAAGGCGGCCGCGCCCTGCGCGGTGAGCAGTGCCAGCACCGCCGCCCGCACATGGCGGGCCATGTCGACGGACCGGTCGAAGAGCCACTGCGCCTGGAGCCCGTCCATCAGCGCCGTGAGCCGCACGGCGGCCTCGTCCGGGTCCACGTCCGCGTGCAGGTACCCGTCCCCGCCGACCCCGCGCAGGGCGTCCGCCGTGCCGCCGCGGATGCGCGCGTAGCGGTCGGCGAAGTAGGCGTGCGCGGGGTGCTCCGGGTCGGAGGCCTCGCCGGAGAGCCGGACGAACAGTTCGATGAGCCCGGGGACCAGCTCGTTGTGCCCTGCCAGGTCCACCATTCCGCGCAGCACGCCGAGGCCGCCGCCGAGCCGGGTGTAGGGGCGGAAGCGCTCCCGGTCGAGGCGGTCGCGGTCCTCCAGGACGGCCTGGAGCAGCGCGTCCTTGTCGGGGAAGTAGCGCAGCAGACCGGCCCGGGAGATGTCGCACGCGGCGGCGAGGTCGAGGATCGTCACCGCTCGGAACCCGCGCTGCGCGAAGTGCTCGGCGGCGGTCTGGATGATCGCGGCGCGGCGGGCGCGGCCCTTGGCGTAGCCGCCGGAGACCGCCGTTCCGGCTCCTGAGGTGGTCATGGGGGAACGGTAGCAGGGTTGCTTGACAGAAAGCTACACCTGTGTAGCAATTGGGCCCACGCCACGCCGTCGTGGCTGGTCCCCAAGGAGCTCCCCCATGCTCGACTCCCCCTCGCTGCCCGCGGAGGCCCCCGCTCCGCAGGCACCCCCAGGCTTCGTGCGAAGACTGGCCCTCGGTCAGTTCGGCCTGTACCTCGCGGTGCTCGCCCCCGTGATGGGCGGCCTGTCGGTCAAGATCCAGCACCTGGTCGGCCTGGACGCCGCCCCGGCCCAGCTCGGGCTGGTGGCGGGGACGGGCGCGGTGTTCGCGATGGTCGCCCAGCCGCTCGCCGGGCGGCTGTCGGACCGCTGCACCTCCCGCTTCGGGATGCGCCGCCCCTTCCTCGTCGGCGGAGTGGCCGTCATGGCCGCGGCCCTGGCGGCCTGCGCCGCGGCCCCGAGCGTCCCGGTCCTGTTGATCGCCTGGTGCGTCGCCCAGGGCGCCGGCAACTTCGCCTTCGCCGCCGCCGGCGCGACCGTCGCCGACCACGTGCCGGAGGCCAGGCGCGGCAGCGTGTCCGGCATCGTCGGGGCGGTCACGCCGGTCGGCATCCTCGTCGGCTCGATCCTGCTCTCCGTGCTGCCCAACGACTTCCTGCGGTTCGCCGTGCCGGCCGCCGTCGCCGTCGTGCTCGGCCTCTGGTTCGCCGCCCGCCTGCCCGACCGGGTGCGCACCGAGCCGCCGACCGAGCCGCTGAACCCGCGCAGTCTGCTGCTCTCCTTCGTCTTCGACCCGCGCAAGCACCCCGACTTCGGCTGGGTCTGGCTGAGCAAGTTCCTCATCATGCTCGGCTACGGCGCCCTGGCCGGCTATCTGACCCTGTTCCTCGCGGCGGAGTTCGGTATGGAGGACACCGACGAGCAGCTGCGCTTCAACGCCCTGGCCAACGGCCTGAGCGTGGCCGCGCTGGTCGTCGCCAGTGTCGTCGGCGGCGTGCTGTCCGACCGCCTCGGCCGCCGCAAGCCGTTCGTGACGGCCGCCGGTCTGATCATGGCGGCGGTCCTCGCCGTGGTGACGATCACCCCGTACCTGGGCGACGCCGGTCTGGGGACCCTGCTGGTCCTCGAAGCCCTCCTCGGCATCGGCGCCGGCCTGTTCTTCGCCGTCGACAACGCGCTCGCCATCAGCCTGCTGCCCAGCCAGGACGACACGGCCAAGGACCTGGGGGTGCTCAACATCGCCAACGCCCTGCCGAGCTCGCTCTCGCCGTTCCTGGCCGGCGTGGTCGTCATCCCCGTCGGCAACGCCCTGCTCGGCGGGGCCGGCTACTCCCTCTGGTTCGGCCTCGCCGCCGTGTTCTGCCTGGTCGGAGCGCTGCTGGTGACCAGGATCAGAAGCGCGGCCTGACCGCACCCGCCCCCGACCCCCCCGAATCCCCTGCACCACCGAGAAAGGCCCCCGTCATGAGCACCGACGCCCGCTTCCCCTACCAGGACCCGACGCTGACCGTCGACCAGCGCGTCGAGGACCTGCTGAGCCGCCTGCCGCTGGAGGACAAGGCCGGCCTGATGTTCCACCCGCTGGGGACCATCGGCGACCTGGACGATCCCGGCCACTTCGGCATGCCGTCCATGGCCACCTTCCTGGAGCGGCGCATCAGCCACTACAACATCCTCTGGGCGACCGACGCGCGCTCCCTCGCCGCTTGGCACAACGCCCTCCAGCGAGTCGCCCTCGACCGGCCGCTGGGCATCCCGGTGACCATCTCCAGCGACCCGCGCCACTCCTTCACCGACAACCCGGCCACCGCGCTGCTGGCCGGCCCGTTCTCGCAGTGGCCCGAACCGCTCGGCTTCGCCGCCGTCGGCTCGCCCGAGCTGGTGCGCCGCTGGGCGGACACGGTGCGCCGCGAGTACCTGGCCGTCGGCATCCGGGTCGCGCTGCACCCGCAGATCGACCTCGCCACCGAGCCGCGCTGGGCGCGCATCAGCACCACCTTCGGCGAGGACGCCGACCTCACCTCCGAGCTGGCCGTCGCCTACGTGCGCGGACTCCAGGGCGAGGAGGTCGGGGCGGAGTCGGTCTCGGCGATGGCCAAGCACTTCCCGGGCGGCGGCCCGCAGCTGAACGGTGAGGACCCGCACTTCCCGTACGGCCGCGAGCAGGTCTACCCGGGCGACAACTTCGACTACCACCTCAAGCCGTTCGAGGCCGTCATCGAGGCCGGCGTCGCCCAGATGATGCCCTACTACGGCATGCCGGTCGGCACCGAGCACGAGGAGGTCGGCTTCGGTTTCAACAAGGGGATCATCACCGGCCTGCTGCGCGAGCGGCTCGGCTACGACGGCATCGTCTGCACCGACTGGGCCATCCTCGCCGACAAGTTCTGGGGCGTGGAGGAACTGACCTACGAGGAGCGCATGCTCAAGTCGCTGGACGCCGGGGTGGACCAGTTCGGCGGCGAGTTCCGCTCGCAGGTGCTGGTGGACCTGGTCAGGGCCGGGAAGGCGACCGAGGAGCGGATCGACGCCTCGGCGCGCCGGCTGCTGCGCGAGAAGTTCCGGCTCGGCCTGTTCGACCGGCCGTACGTGGACGAGGCCGCCGCCGAGGTGCTCGTGGGCGCCGCCGAGGCACGCGCCGAGGGCCTGGCGGCGCAGGCGGCCGCGACCGTCCTGCTGGCCAACGCCGCCGGGGGACCGGCTCGGCTGCCGCTCGCCCCGGTCAGCCCGAAGGTCTACGCGGAGGGCCTGTCCGCCGAGGTGCTGGGCGACCGCGCGACGCTCGTCGCGACGCCGGAGGAGGCGGACGTCGCGGTGCTGCGGCTGTCGGCGCCGTTCGAGAAGCGCGGGGAGGAGGGGACCCTGGAGTCCTTCTTCCACGCGGGCTCGCTGGACTTCCCCGCGGAGGAGATCGAGCGCGTGCGGCGGATCTGCGCCACCGTGCCGACCGTGGTCGACGTGTACCTGGACCGCCCGGCGATCCTGACCCCGATCGCGGGCCACGCCGCCGCGCTGACGGTCAACTTCGGCGCGGAGGAGCGCGCCTTCGTGAAGGTGCTGTTCGGCGAGGAGCCGCCGCAGGGCTCGCTGCCGTTCGACCTGCCGTCCTCGACGGCGGCCGTCGAGGCGAGCCGGCCGGACGTGCCGTTCGACACCGCCGACCCGCTGTTCCGCTTCGGGTACGGCCTGCGCTACGAGGGCTGATCCCGGTCGCCGTACGGCCCGCCGCCCGCCCGGTGGCGGGCCGCTACGCCGGGCCGAGCGCCCAGCCGACCAGCGAGAGGGTGGCCATCGACACCAGCGTCGAGGCGAGCACCGCGTCCCGGGCGAAGGCGGCCCCGTGGCCGTACTCGCGCGCGTAGGTGAACGCGTTCTGCGCGGTCGGCAGGGCGGAGAACAGCACCACGGTGAGCAGCTGGTGCGGCGGCAGGCCGAGCACCAGCGCGCCGACCGCCCAGGCCGTCAGCGGCTGGACGACGGTCTTCAGCGCGACCGCCGTCCCGACCTCCAGGTAGCGGGAGGCGCCGGTGACGGCGGGCGGGTGGCGGAGCGAGAGGCCGAGGGCCACCAGGGCGGTCGGCACGGCCGCGCCGCCCAGCAGTTCGCAGGAACGATTCAGCTCGGCGGGCGGCCGCCACCCGGTCGCCGACAGCACGGCGCCGAGCCCCACCGCCAGCAGGATCGGGTTGCGCAGCGGCAGCGTGAGCGCGGCCCGCAGACCGGCCCGCCCGGAGTCCAGCACGGTCAGCACCGCCGGGGTCACCACCAGGATCTGGAACAGCACCACCGGGCCGACGAAGGAGGCGTCGCCGAGCACCTGGGTGGCCACCGGTATGCCCAGGTTGGCCGAGTTGACGTACCCGGCCGCCATCCCGCCGAGCGCCCGCTCCGGCACCCCGCGCCCGAACAGCCGGTACGCGGCGAGCAGCCCGAGTCCGCCCGCCACCACCGTGCCCGCGACGAACGCCGCCATCGACGGATTGGCGAACCGGTCCAGCGGGGTGCGGGCGATCATCAGGAACAGCGCGGCGGGCATCGCCGCGTGGAAGACGAACCGGTTCAGCACCTGCTCGGCCGGCTCGCCGAGCAGGCCGCCCCGGCCGAGGAGGTAGCCGACGCCGGTCAGCGCCCAGATCGGGGCGAAACCGGACAGCAGCGGGTGCAGGCTGGGCATGGCTCCCTCGGTGCGGTCGCCGGCGGGGCCGGGATGGACCGGGACCGGCCGGGACCGGCCGGGCGTCGGCAGTCAATCAGGCGCCCGGACGGCCCCGGCGGGCAGGCCCCCGCGCGGCCCGGCCGAACCGGTGCGTACCATGGCGGGGTGGATCACCTGAGCCTGACCGAGGTCGAGCGGATCGCCCGGAACGCGCACGCGGGGCAGACCGACAAGAACGGCCACCCCTACACCGAGCACCTGGCGGCGGTCGCCCGCGGCGTCGCCGCGCGCGGCGGCAGCGACGAGCAGATCGCGGCCGGCTGGCTGCACGACGCCGTCGAGGACGACGCGCTGACCCGTGAGTGGCTGGCCGGCGCCGCACTCAGCGCCACCACCAAGGCCATCGTGGACGCGCTCACCAAGCGGCCCGGCGAGCCGCTGGAGGAGTACACCGCGCGGATCCTGGCCACCCCCGGCGCGCTCGTCGTCAAGCAGGCCGACCTCGCGCACAACTCCGACCCGGCCCGGCTGGCGAGACTGGACCGGGCCACCGCCGAACGCCTGGCCGCCAAGTACCGCCGCACCCGCGAACTGCTCGGCCTGGACCCCGAATCGGACTGACGGACCGTCAACTCCCGTCGGCGGCCGGAAGGAAGCGTGCGAACGGGTCGCCGGACCGGGAGCAGTGCCCGGCGAGCAGCGCGCGGAAGCGGTCGAGCGTGGCCGAATGCCGGGCGTCCACCGCCAGGTTGACCATCTCGCCCGGATCCCCGGCGAGGTCGAACAGCTGCTCCCGGTGGTCCCCCCAGGCGTAGCAGACGTACTTGTACCGCTCGTCCCGGATCATCCGGCCGAGGGCGTTGTTGAACCCGGGCAGCTCCCAGCGGGTCTCCACCACCACGGTCTCCCGGGGCTCCGGCGCGCGCACGCTGCGCCCGGGCAGGCCCGGCGGTGCGGGGATCCCGGCGAGGTCGCAGAGGGTGGGCAGCAGGTCCGGGCCGGTCGACACCAGGCGGTCGCTGACCCCGCCCGGCGGGCTGCCCGGCCCGCCGACCAGGAAGGGCACCCGCACCGACTCCTCGAACAGCGCCCACTTCTGGTTCCACCCGTGCGCGCCGGCGCCGTCGCCGTGGTCGGAGGTGAACACCACGACGGCCTCCCGGCCGGTCGCGCGCTCGTGCTCGCGCAGCGCGGTCAGCACGGTGCCGAGGTGCGCGTCCACCCGCTCGACCAGCGCGTAGTACGCCTGCCGGTAGCGCCGCCAGTCGTCCTCGCGCCACTCGGCGGTGGGGTGGGTGTGCGCCCAGGCCCGCTGGGCGAGCCGGGGGAGCCGGGCCTCGTACGGCGCGGGCGGGAAGTTGGCGGGCAGCGGCGGGCACTGCGCGACGGGCGGCGGGGCGGGCAGCGGGCCGGTCTTCGGCCGCTGGCCGCGCGCCCATTCGCAGATGCCGTGCGGCTCCAGGAAGGAGAGCACCAGCAGGAACGGGCGCGGGCGCGGTTCGCGGAGGAAGCCGGCCGCGGCGTCGGCGAGTCCGGCGTCGTCCCCGGCCGGGTGGAGGCGGCGGAAGCCGCGGTCCTCGGGGAGGTCGAGTTCGGGCAGGTGCCACTTGCCGCCGTAGGCGCAGTCGTACCCGGCCTCGGCGAACACCCGGCCCAGCAGCGGCTCCGGCGCGGCCCCGTCGGGGCCGGCGGCCTCGTTGCCGGTGACGCCGAGCGCGCTGGGCAGCTGCCCGGTGAGCAGACTGGCCCGGGACGGCGCGCAGAGCGGCTGGGCGCAGTACGCCTGCCGGTAGCGGGTGCCGGCGGCGGCCAGCGCGTCCATCGCCGGGGTGGCGAGGTGCGGGTTCCCGGCGGCGCCCATCGCGTCCGCCGTCTGCTGGTCGGTCAGGACCACGAGCACGTCGGGGAGTTCACGGGGCACGGTCAGGCCATCCGTTCGTAGGCGCGGCGCTCCAGGGCGTGGCGGAGCGGTTCGCCGAGGGTCCACCGCTCGAACTCGCCGACCACCAGGTCGCCGAGGCGGCGCCGCTCCAGGGCCTGGCTGCCGGCCAGGTGCGGGGTGACCACGGCGTTCGGCAGGGTGAACAGCGGCGAGCCGGGCAGCGGCGGTTCGGGGTCGGTGACGTCCAGCACGGCGAACAGGTCGGGCCGTTCGGTGAGGACGTCCAGCAGGGCCGGCTCGTCGAGGACGGCGCCGCGCGCGGTGTTGACCAGGGTGGCGCCGGGCTTCATCGAGGCGAGCAGGCGCCGGCCGACCAGCCCCCGGGTCTCCGGGACGAGCGGGGTGTGGACGCTCACCACGTCGGCGGTGGCGAAGAGTTCGTCCAGGCCGACCGCGCGCACCCCGGGCGGCGGCTCGGCGTACGGGTCGTGGGCGACGACCCGCAGGTCGTAGGCGCGCAGCCGCTCGCAGACCAGTCGACCGGTCTCACCGAGCGACAGCACGCCGACGGTGGCCCCGTACGCGCCGGGGGCCCGGCCGACCCGGACCGGCGCGCGGGCGGCGCGGGCGGCGAGCACGTTCCGCCAGCCGTCCTTGAGCGCGTAGACGATCTGCGCGACGGTGAACTCGGCCACCGGCACGGCGTTGGCGTGGGCGGCGGTGGCGATCGGGATGCCGGCCGCCCAGAACTCCTCGGTGGCGATCCGGCGCACCGACCCGGCCGCGTACAGCACCAGGCCGAGCCGGGGCATCCGCTCCAGCGCGGCCGCGTCGAGCACGGGTCCGCCCCAGCCGGTGAACAGCACCTCGACGTCGTGCAGGGCGTCCGGCACGGCGGCGAGCCGCTCGGGGGACCAGACCCCGCCGGGATCGGCCGGGTCCTCGACGAGTTCCGCCCGCGCGAGCACCCGGGCGCGCGCCTCGGGGCCGTAGACGTCGGGGAACCGGGCCGGGTCCATGGCGAAGGCGGCCGCGAACATCCGGTTCTCCTTTGGTCGAGTGGCCACGAGGAGTTTCTATCACACTGAGAAATAGTGGGGCGGAGGGCGGCCCGGCAGGTGGCACGGCCCGGGCGGCTCAGTGGGTGATGAAGGTGGCCCCGTCGACGAGCCGGACGGCGGCCGCGGCGGCGCCCACCAGCTCCGTGGTGGTCGAGTGCACCACCATCAGCCGCGGCAGCACCGGCACCCGGCCCTGCAGCCGGGACTCGATCGCGGGCAGCATCTCGCCGCCGCTCTCCCAGAGCAACCGCCCGCCCAGCGCGACGAGTTCGGGCCCCAGCACACTGGTCAGATTGGCCACCAGCAGGGCCAGGTCGTCGGTGAACTCGTCCACCAGCCGCACCGCCGCCGGCACGCCCTCCCGGGCCAGCCGGAACAGCTCGGCGATCCGCTCGGCCGACGCCCCCGAGACGGTCAGTCCGGCCTCCGCGATCCGCCGGTCGACGGCGTGGTCCCCGATCCGGGCCTGGGTGTCGCCGGTGCGGCCCAGCGGGCGGTCCAGCGCCCGGCGGTCGCCCATGAGGTACCCCAGCGCGCCCGCCGACCCGAGCCGGCCGCGGTGCAGCCGGCCGCCCAGCACGATCCCGGCGCCGACCTCGATCCCGACCACCACCGCGGCGAGGTCGCCCACCCCGGCGGCCTCCTCGCCGTGCTGGACGGCCAGGGCGACCAGGTCCACATTGCTCTCGACCGCCACCGGGACGCCCAGTCGCTCCTGGAGCAGCGTGCGCAGCCGCAGGCCGGGCCAGTCCAGCGCCGGCGCGAACTCGACCAGCCCGGTCCGGTCGCGGACCACCCCCGGCACCCCGACCACCAGGGCGCGCGGCGCGCCCGCGTGCCGTGCGGCCCACGTCCGCAGCCCCTCGACCAGGGCCAGCAGCGGTCCGGTGAGGTCCTCGGCGGACGGCTCGCGGTCGCGCTCCGGCCCCAGACCGGCCGCCCAGTGGTGCTCGGCCTCGTGCAGCACGGCGCCGTGCAGGTCGGCGACCACCCCGAGGATCCGGCGCGGGCGCATCGCCACCGCCAGGACGGTCTGCGCCCCGGCGTTGTAGCGGATCAGCTGCGGCGGGCGGCCGCCGCTGGACGGCGCCCGCTCGGCCTCCACCACGACCAGGCCCGCCGTCCGCAGCACCTCGACCAGCCGGTGCACGGTCGCCGTCGACAGCCCGCTCTCGGCCGCCAGCCGCTGCCGGGACAGCGACCCGTGCCGGCGGAGCACCTCCAGCAGCACGGTCTGGTTGACCTGCGCCACGGTCTGCGTGGTGGCGGTCGCCGGGGTGCGGGGGGACTTGGGCACCGGGTGCTCCTCGGGCGGGGCCGGGCGGGGCCCGAGCGGTGGCGGGACTTCGTCTCGGCTCGAATATATCCGAGCGTCCCCTGCCGGGACCGGCCCGGGAACGCCCGAAGGCCCGGCCGCGCGGATTGCGCGCGGCCGGGCCTTCGGTCACCCCGGTGATCCCTGTCCGACCCCGGGGTGAGGGGGGACAGATGGTCCGGTGAAGTCGATGACCGCTTCTGGTCGGCTTAGTACCAGTGGTGGGTCTGCCAGAACGCCCAGGCGTTGTTCGGGCTGCCGTAGCGGTCGTTCATGTAGTCCAGCGCCCAGCGGATCTGGGTGGTGGGGTTGGTCTTCCAGTCGGCGCCGTGGGTGGCCATCTTCGAACCCGGCAGCGCCTGCGCCAGGCCGTACGCGCCCGAGGACGGGTTGGTCGCGGTCACGTTCCAGCTGGACTCGTGGGCGATGATCTGGCTGAACGAGTTGAGCTGGTTCGCGGGCACGATCTGCGCGGCGATGCTCTGCGGCGTGGCGGCCGAGGCGGTGGCGGGCACCAGGCCGGCACCGAGGGCGGTCACGGCGGCGGCGCCGGCGAGAACGGCGGCGGAGGTACGCATACGAAGCTTGAAAGCGGGCATGAAGAACAAGACCTCAATCAGGTTGGGCCGGCGTTCGCCCCGCCCGGACCGTGGCCGGACAGGGGCCGAAACGGTCGCGGGGCGTGCGCCGGACAGTCGTTGTGAAGAGCCGCACTCCGGTGGGACAGGTACCGGGTGCGGCTGGCGACGAGACCAATTGTTGCCAGACGGGTTTGCCCGCTGCCAAGACCCCTCCGCTACGACGCCCGGTCGTAGCGATCTCGCGCGCCGTCGATTCGAAGGCCCCGCGCCGAGCCCTCTGACCTGCGGTGACGCCACCCCCGCCCGGGTATCGGCCCGGGCACTACCGCCCGTCGTGCCGAGGGAATCCTTGTGAGCGCACTCACCGCCCGTCAGCCCCCGCCGTCACCCACCGCCACCGGCGCCTCCACGCCGAGTCGCGGTCGATCTGAGACCGGCACCACAAGGGGGCTGCCGGGGCGGGGACTTCGGGCGGTGCGGACCGCCGGACCGACGGTGCCCCGCCGGGTGCCGCGGACGAATTCCGTGGCACCCGGCGGGGCAGTGGTCGGCCGAGCCGGTCAGCCGGCCGGCCGGTCGCGCCGGTGCAGTGGTCGCGGCGGCGCCTGCTGAGGGCGAGGACGAGTCCGCCGAGGACCAGCAGCGGGCCTCCGGCCCCCGCCACCGTCATGACGGCGGGCGCCACCGGGGCGTCCTGCTCCACCGTCGCCGTGGCGGTGTCCTCGGGGGAGGTGAATCCGGTGGTGCCGACGCCGCGGACCGGTTTCGCCAGGGGGCCGCGTCAGCCCTTGTGGCACACCGGATCGACCGAGTGGCCGGACAGGTACACCTGCTCGTCCGAGGTGAGGTCGCGGTCGACGGACTGGCAGATCTTCCGGATCGCATCGGAGGGCTGGGGCGGAGCGACGTCCCACAGCCGGGCCGTGGCGTCGCTGCTGCCGGTGGCCAGGGTGCGGCTGTCGGGACTGAACGCCACCGAATACACCGCATCGGTATGGCCGGCCAGGGTGCCGCGGCTCTTGTTGGTGGCCAGGGTCCACAGCCGGGCGGTGGTGTCGGCGCTGCCGGTGGCGAGGAGCCTCCCGTCCGGGCTGAATGCCACGGCCCACACGGTGGAGCTGTGACCGGTGAGGGCGGCACGGCTCTTGCCGGTGGCCACGTCCCACAACCGCGCGGAGTTGTCGTCACTGCCGGTGGCGAGGGTCTTGCCGTCCGGGCTGAACGCCACGGCGTCCACGGCGCCGACGTGGCCTTTGAAGGTGACGCCGGCGGATCCGGTGGCGACGTCCCACAGCTGGGCGGTCCGGTCGGCGCTGCCGCTGGCGAGGGTCTTCCCGTCGGGGCTGAACGCCACCGCGCTCACGGCGCCGGTGTGGCTGGCGAGGGGGTCGTGGCTCGTGCCGGTGGCCACGTCCCACAGCCGGACGGTGGTGTCGTCACTGCCGGTGGCGAGGGTCTTGCCGTCCGGGCTGAACGCAAGGGCCGACACGACGTCGGTGTGGCGGGTGAGGGAGTTCACCTTCCTGCCGGTGGCGACCTCCCAGAGCGAGACCGAGTAGTCCGCTTCGCCGGTGGCGAGGGTCTTGCCGTCCGGGCTGACGGCCACCCCGTTCACGGTGTCGGACCGGCCGTTCAGGGAGCTGCGGACGGTGCGGGTCGTGACATCCCACACCCGCACCCCCGCGTCGTAACTGCCGGTGATGAGGGTCTGTCCGTCGGGGCTGAACGCCACCGTGCCCAGCCCCCAGGTGTGGCCGGTCAGGACAGTACCGGCCGAGATGTCCCACAGCCGGGCCGTGGCGTCGATGCTGCCGGTGGCGAGGGTCTTGCCGTCCGGGCTGAACGCGACGGAGAACACGCTGTCGACATGACCGTTGAGCGCGGTGCGGGTCGAACCGGTGGCGACGTCCCACATCCGCGCGGTCTGGTCGACACTGCCGGTGGCGAGGGTCTTCCCGTCCGGGCTGAACGCCACCGAGGTCACCGCATCCGTGTGACCGCTGAGGGTGCTGCGGAGGGATCCGGCGGCGACGTCCCACAGGTCCGTGTCGGTGTCGTCGCTGCCGGTGGCGAGGCTCTTCCCGTCGGGGCTGAACACGACGGCCTCCACGGCGGCGGTGTGCTCCCGGAGGGTGGCGAGGGTGGCGCCGGTGGCGACGTCCCACAGCCGGACGGTGGTGTCGTCACCGCCGCTGGCGAGGGTCTTCCCGTCGGGGCTGAACGCCACCGAGAACACGCTGCCGTCGTGACCGGTGAGCTGGGCGAGCGCCGCGCCCGTGGCCGCGTCCCACAGGCGTACGGACTTGTCGCCACCCGCGGACGCGAGGGTCTTCCCGTCGGGGCTGAACGCCACCGAGAACACCACGCCCGCATGGCCGTTGAGCATGGCGCGCTCCTTGCCGGTGGCGACGTCCCACAGGCGCACGGTCTGGTCGAAGCTCGCGGAGGCGAGGGTCTTCCCGTCGGGGCTGAACGCCACCGAGAACACGGCGTCGGTGTGGCCGGCGAGCGAGGTGAGCGCCTTGCCGGTGGCGACGTCCCACAGGCTGACGGACTCGTCGTCGCCGGCGGTGGCGAGGGTCTTCCCGTCGGGGCTGAACGCGACCGTGTCCACCGGCTCCGTGCTGCCCGCCAGGCGTCGCTTCAGCGGCAGGAGCGCCGCGTTGCCCAGGCTCTCGGCGGACTCGGGTGTGTGACTGGTGTCGTACGCCGCGATGGCCAGCAGCGCCGCGAGGTCCGGGTTGGTGCCGATGAGCGTGTCGGACTGGGCGGCGAACTGCCGGGACAGGGCCTCCTGCCGTTCCGTGGCCACCGTCCGCCACTGCCAGACGGCTCCCGCGCCGGCGACCAGGGCGACGGCGAGCAGACCGGCCAGGATCGCGTTGAGCCGCCTGCTGCGCCGGATGGCCGCCTGCTGGCGCTGCCGGCTCGCGGTGAGGAACTCGGTGATGTCGCGCGGCAGACGGCGTCGCTCCGCCCAGTCGAGGCCCTCGGCGAGGGCCGTTCCGCCGAGCAGGTCCCCGGGGTCCTTCCGTTCGGCCCACGCGGCCCGTCGCTTGCGGGTGCTCTCCAGCCAGTCCTGGAAGCGGTGGTCCTGCTCCACCCAGTCCTGGAGCGTGCCCCACTCGCGGATGAGCGCGTCGTGGATCAGCTCGGCGACCGGCTGCCCGGCCGGCGGCAGGGGGCCGCCGGGGGTGCGCGGGGCGTGGGTCATGATGATCCGGTGGCGGGTGAGCGCGGCGACGACGTCGTCGACGGCCCGGTCGCTGTCGGGCGTGGCCTCGGTGGTGGAGGCCAGTTCGCGCAGTTCGCGCAACGGGAGCTGCTCCCGGATGGCCGGGATCTGGTAGCCGGGCTCGGCCGGCCGGACCAGGGAGGTCAGGATCCGTCGAGCGATGGGAAGTTGATCGCCGGGAAGTTGCCGGAGCGCGGAGTCGCACCAGGTGGTGAGGCCGCCGGCGACCCCGCCGACGCGCTGGTAGGCGTCGTGGGTGAGGAAGCCGTTCCGGCGCCGCTGCCACAGCTGACTGAGCGTCAACTCAAGGAGGGGGAGGACGGTGACGGGCGCCCGGTCGCCCGCGGCCCCCTCGGGGGCGGCGGCCAGGACGTCGGTGATGATCTGCTCCGGCAGGCCGGCCTCGAAGTGGGCTCCGACGGACCGGGCGGGCAGGGTGATGATGTCGCGCAGCTCGTCGTGACTGAGGGTGCTCGGCAGATTGAGCAGGCCCGGCATCGCCTTCTCCAGCAACGTCGGTGCCAGGGCGGCCAGTTGCGGATAGAAGTCGTCGCGCATGACCAGCACCACGCTGATCGGGACGGCCGAGTCGGCGAGTGCGGCGAGCTGGTCCGCGGCCGCCACGAGCTCGCGCTTGCGGCCGTTGGTGGGCCGGGCGAGGAACTCCTCGAACTGGTCGACGACCAGCAGGATCCGTTCCCGGTCCGGTTCCTGCGCCAGTCTGCGGGTGACGGCGGCGGCGATCCCGTCCCGGCGCGCCCCGGGCAGCCCGGCGCGTTCCAGCTCGGCCGGCAGGTCCTGGCGCGGCCGGGCGAGCACGGGCAGCCACCGGTCGCTGCCCGGCAGCCGGCCCTCGGCCAGCGCGGGCAGGACGCCGGCCTGCACGAGGGACGACTTGCCCGAGCCGGAGGGTCCGAGCAGCAGCGTCAGCCGCTGCTGGTGGGCCAGATTGGCCAGCACCTGCCGCACCGCTTCCTTCCGGCCCTCGAACCACCGGGCCTCCTCCGCGGTGAACGACTCCAGTCCCCGGTAGGGGCAGATGTCCGTCAGGGCCAGGTCGGGCCAGACCTCGCGCAGGACCTCGGCGGGGGTGACGTACGCGATGCCCTGGCCCCGCTCGTAGTCGTCGGGGGCCGCGATCTCGGTCAGCATGCCGATGACCAGGCCGGTCACCTCGTCGAGGACCGGGCCGCCGCTGAACCCGGTGGTCAGGTCGTTGGCCGAGGTCAGCTGGAGGTGGGGGCTGCCGCCCTCGCCGGCCGGCAGCAGGTCGCCGGCCACGCCGAAGCCGAAGTGCCCGCCCGGCGGGGCCTGGGCGGGAAAGCCGAACGACCGCACCTGATGGCCCCGACAGCCCTCCGGGGAGCCGAGCGGCAACGCCGCCGTCCCCGGCACGGTACGGGCCGGCCGGACGACGGCCACGTCGTCGCCGTCGGGCTCGCGCCACGGCTCCTCCAGGACGTGGCCCTCGACCAGGGGCGAGCCCCCCACGTTGGGGAAGGCCAGCCGCACCTGTTCACCGGGCCCCGCCCCGGCGGCGCGCACGACGTGGGCACAGGTCAGCAGGACGTCCTCGGCGACCAGGAAGCCCGCTCCGGCGACCTCGCCGTCCGGCCCGAGCACCTGGGCCACGGCGGGAAGCAGCTCGCCCGCGCGGCCGCCGTCCGGCGGCCGGTCCGCGCTAGCCACCGGCGCGGCCCGGTCGGGCGTCGGCCGGAGCACCGGGGCTGCCCCGCCGCCACATCGCCCTCACCAGCAGGTGGCAGTTGGCGCTGCTCTTCGTGATCACGGCTCCGGCCTCGACCGCGAGGTCGATGCCGAACTCCACCGCGATCTCGTCGGGGCCGATCCGGCGCAGCTCGTCGAGCGCCGCGTGGGCGGCCGTGGTGACCGGTACGAGGGCTCCCTGCAGCGTCGTCGGCAGATCGCGGATGGCCTCGCCGACCCGGCCGGCCTTCACGGGCCCCTCCGCACCGCCGGGAGCCTCGATCAGCACCCAGCCCCCGTCCTCCAGCGGAATGCGAGCCAGCCCTGCCACGGCCTCCTCCTTCGGCGTCGCGGGTGTCGCGGCCACTCGCATCGTCGTCCGCCGCCCGCGGCGCCGCACCCGGACCCGGCCGTCCGGACGACCCGCGGCGGTGCGGCCGGGGGCGCCGGGAACCCCGGGACTCCCGGTGTCACTCCACGGCGAGGGCGTCGCCCAGGCGGCGGTGGCGGCCGGCGCGGGCGGTGAGGCGGGCGGGGGCGGGGGTGGCGACCAGGGCCGCGAGGGCGGTGGCGACGGCGTGGCCGAGGCGGGCGCAGAAGGCGGCGGGTTCGTCGGCGGCGTCGGGGAGTTCGGCGATCACCTGGTCGACCAGGCCGACGGCCGCGAGGTCGTGGGCGGTGATGCCCTGGGCGCGGGCCAGCTCCGGGGCGTGGGCGCCGTCGCGGTGGACGATGGCGGAGGCGCCTTCCGGGGGGAGCGGGGCGAGCCAGGCGTTGGCGGCGGCGAGGACGCGGTCGGCGGGGAGCAGGGCCAGCGCGCCGCCGCCGGAGCCCTGGCCGAGGAGGACGGCGAGGACGGGGGTGCGCAGGGCGAGCAGGGTGGTGAGGCAGTGGGCGATCTCGATGGCCACGCCGTCCAGCTCGGCCTGGACGGAGAGTTCGGCGCCCGCGGTGTCGACCACCGTGACGAGGGGCAGGCCGAGTTGCTCGGCGAGGCGGGCGGTGCGGCGGACGGCGCGCAGGTCGGCGGTGGTGAAGGGGCGCTCCCGGGTGCCGGCCCGGCGCTGCTGGCCGACGACCACGGCGGGCTGCCCGTCCAGGACGGCGAGCGCCCGGACGAGCGCGCCGTCGCGGCCGCCCGGGGCGTCGAGCAGGACCAGCTCCTCGGCGGTGCGGCGCAGCAGCTCGCGGGTGCCGGGGCGGTCGGGGCGGCGGGTGCGGAGGACGGCCTCCCAGGCGTCGGGGCGCTCGGCGGGTTCCGCGGGGACGGCGGCGGGGGCGGGCAGCGGCCGGCGGGTCAGGACGGAGAGCGAGCGGCGCAGCACCTCGCGCAGTTCCTCGGGGGCCACCACCGCGTCCACCAGGCCCCGTTCGGCGAGCGTCTCGGCGCACTGGACCTCGGGGGGAAGCTCGACGCCCCGCAGTTCCTCGTACACCCGCGGGCCGAGGAAGCCCAGACGCGCGCCCGGTTCGGCGAACACCAGCTGCCCGAGCGTCCCCCAGGAGGCGAACACCCCGCCCATGGTCGGGTTGCGCAGATAGGTGAGGTACGGCAGCCCCGCCGCCCGGTGGGCCTGGACGGCGGCGGTGATCCGCAGCATGCAGAGGAAGGCCGCCGAGCCCTCCTGCATCCGCGTCCCGCCGGAGACCGGCAGGGCGACCAGCGGGAGGCGCTCGGCGGTGGCCCGCTCCACGGCGCGGGTGATCCGTTCGGCGGTGGCCACGCCGATGGACCCGCCGAGGAAGCCGAACTCGGAGGCGACCAGGGCCACCGCCTCCCCGCCGATCCGGCCGAGGCCGGTGAGCACCGCCTCGTCCACGCCGGTCCGCTCCCGTGCCCGGGCGAGGCTCGCCCGGTAGCCCGGGTCGGCGTGCTCGGCGTGCTCGGCGGCGGACCCGGCGGTGGGTTCGTCCCAGCTCCGGTAGCTTCCGGGGTCGACCAGCAGCCCGATCAGCTGGTGCGCTGTCAAGGAGACGCCCATCTGTTCCACCCCATCGCGTGATCCGGGTCCGCGCCGACGAAGATCACCCTAGGGGGAGCGCGGAGCGCGGGGCGGGATTGCGCGGCGGGTGTGAGGAGGCCGACAGCCTCGGGCCGTGCTCCGCCCGGGCGCCCGTCGCCGGCCCCGGACGCGCCGCGCGCCCGGGGCCGACGGAGGGTGGTGTCAGGAGTGCGTCGTCGAGCCGCAGGCCATGGCAGGCAGCGGCCGGAATCCGTGGCTGCGGATGGCCTGCAGCGCGTCGGAGGAACGGCAGACCCAGCCGGTCGGGCCGAAGATCCTGCGAAGCGCCTGGCCGCGGGCGTCCGGGCTGATCCAATCGGCCTGGCGTACGACGGTGTAGAGCACGTATCCGAAGCTCGCGGAGTAGGCCGGCGGGACCGCGGCCGCGGCCGGGTCGAGCGAGGCCATGCCGTTCATCGCGCGGGGCGTGAGGAGACCGGGCTCGTAGCCGGGCCGGCTGAGCCCGCCGTAGACCTGGCCGATGTAGTGGCCGACGGAGTAGGGGACGATCGCGTTGGGGTCGTGCAGGATCGCGTCCGTGCCCTGGTCCTCCTGATCGACGATGGTCACGCACGGACCGGGCGTGGGGAACTGGCCGGGGCCCTCCAGACCGTCCAGCGTCTGGAGGAACGTCCGCCGGGTCTCCGACGGGAGGCGGGGAAGGACCGGTCGGATCTCGGCGTCGGGCAGCCACGGACTGACCTGTCGCCAGTTGGTGTGGAGGCAGCTGTAGATGAGGCGCAACTCGGCGGCCGAGAGGTCGGCCGGAGCGTTGCCGCCGACCGGGGCGGCCCAAGCCACCGCGTCCTTGGCCAGGGCCACGAAGGTGTCCGTGGTCAGGTCCGCGGGCTGCGGGCCGCGGTTGCTGCGGGCGAAGTCGACGGTGTCGGGGTAGGCGGTCAGCGCGGTGATTCCGCTGGCGGGCCCGTAGGGGCGAGGGATGGCCGTCGCGCCGGCCCTGGTGGTGATCGGCGAGGTCCCGGTGGCGTCCCAGCTGTACAGCCGGGGCGACGCGGTGTCCCCGGCGGCGGCCAGATAGGCGTTGTAGCCGGAGGAGAGCCGGTTGTACAACTGCTCCGTGGTCGCCGATCCCGTACCGACGATGTCGGTGGCGGTGGGCTGGGACAGCGGGTCGGCGAGGGCCGGGGTGGTGGTGCCGAGGGCCAGGGCGGCGGTCAGCGCGAGGGCCGAGGCGGCCCGGGCGGCGAGGCGGAGCATGGCGTGAACTCCCGTTCGGGAAGAGGTGGGTGGTGGTTCAGATGTGCGTGGTCGAGCCGCAGGCGCCGGCGGGGATGGTCAGGAAGCCGTAGCTGCGGATGAGGGGTGCGCCGCCGTTGGTCCGGCAGATCCACCCGGACCGGCCGAAGATGTCGCGCAGCGCTTGGCCGTGGGCGTCGGATGCCGTCCACTCGGCCTCGCGCACCGCGTTGTACAGGACCCGGCTGAAGGCCGTCGCGGCGAACGGCTGGCTGATCTGCCGATTGGACGTGTCCACCGGGGCGATCCCGTTGACGGCGCGGGGGACCAGCGCGCCGGGCTCGTCGCCCGGACGGGCGTGCCCGCCGTAGACCTGGCCGACATAGCGGCCCACGGAGTACGGGACGAGCACGTCGGGGTCGTGCAGGAACGCCTCGGTGCCCTGGTTCTCCTCGACGCCGCTGACCACGCAGTTCCCGACGCCGGGCAGGCCCGTCAGGCCCACGGAGCGCAGGAACATCTGGCGGACCTCCGACGAGATGATCGGCAGGACCGGCTTGATGGTCGCGTCGGGCAGGGCCGGGTCGATCTGTCGCCAGTTGGTGACGTTGCAGGCGTAGATGTCGGACAGCTGGCCGGTGGTGAGACTGCCGGGGGCGTGTCCGCCGGTCGGGGCGGCCCAGCTCACCGCGTCCTTCGCCATCGCGACGAACACGGTACTGGACACGTCGCCGGCCTGCGGCCCGCGGGTGCTGCGGGCGAAGTCGACGGTGCCGCTGGTGGTGATGGTCAACGCCGTGATGCCCGCGTTGCTCGTGTTCGGCCGGTAGATCGAGGTGGCCCCGGTCTTGGGGGTGATGGGCGTCGTACCGGTGGTGTCCCAGCTGTAGAGGCGGGGTGAGGTGGTGTTTCCGGCGGCGGTGAGGAAGGCGTTGTAGTCGGTGGAGAGCTGGTTGAACAGCTGCTCCGTGATCGCCGTTCCCACCCCGACGATGTCGGTGGCGGCGGGCTGGGGCGGGTCGGCGAGCGCGGGGGTGGTGGTGAGCGCGAGGGTGGAGACGAGGGCGAGGGCGAGGGCTGAGGCGGCCCGGGCGGCGAGGCGAAGCACGAAGTGGACTCCCGCTCTGGGAAGAGGACCGGTGGTGGATCAGGCGTGCAGGGACGATCCGCAGGCGCCGACGGGCAGCGGCAGGAAGCCGTAGCTGCGCAGGACGGGCAGGCCGCTGCTGGAGCGGCAGATCCACCCGTTCCGGCCGAAGATGTCGCGCAGGGCTGTTCCCTGGGGGCTGGTGGCGTTCCACTCGCTCTGGCGCACCACGGTGAAGAGCGCGTAGGCGAAGCTCGTGTTGCCGAAGGCGACGGAGAGGACGTGGGTGACCGGGTCCACCGGGCGGATCCCGTCGAGGGAGCGGGGGACCAGCGCGCCGGGTTCGTCGCCGGGGCGGGCGTGGCCGCCGTACACCTGGCCGATGTAGTGGGCCACGGAGTAGGGGACGATCGCGTTGGGGTCGTGCAGGATCGCGTCCGCGCCCTGGTTCTCCTGTGCGACCTCGGTCAGGCAGGAGCCGGGCATGACGGGCCGGTCCGTGAGGCCCAGCGCCTGGAGGAACGCCCGCCGGGCGTCCGTGCCGTACGGTGGCAGGACGGGCCGGATGGTCGCGTCGGGGAACGCGTCGCCCAGCTGCCGCCAGTTGGTGATCGCGCAGGCGTAGATGTTGTTCAGGGCGATCTTCGAGAGGTCGCCGGGGGCGTTGCCGCCGGTCGGCGCGGCCCAGCTGACCGCGTCCTTCGCCAGGGGGACGAACAGGTCGGTGGGGATGTCGCCGGGCTGCGGCGGGCGGTTGCTGCGGACGAAGTCCACGGTGTTGGAGTCGGTGTAGTCCAGTGTCGTGATTCCGTTCTTGGTGCCGGACGGGCGGATGATCGGGACGGCCCCCGCCGCGGGGGTGATGTACGTCGTGCCGGTGGCGTCCCAGCTGTAGAGGCGGGGCGAGGTGGTGTTCCCGGCGGCGGCGAGCGAGGCGTTGTAGTCGGTGGAGATCTGGTTGAACAGCGCTGCCGTCACCCCGGATCCGACGCCGACGATGTCGGTGGCGGCGGGTTGGGGCGGGTCGGCGAGGGCGGGGGTGGTGGCGGTGAGGGCCAGTGCGGAGGCGAGGGCGAGGGCCGAGGCGGCCCGGGCGGCGAGGCGAAACACGGTGTGGACTCCCGGTCGGGGACGGTGGCGGGCGGGGCACCGGCATCCTCGGCCCGCCCGCCCGCGCCCGGAACCCCCAGGAACCTGGGGGTTCCGGGTCCCCGCAGGTCATTCCCGCCGGGCCCGCACCCCGCCGCCAACTCTTCTTCCACCGGTGGCCCCCCGGCCACCCGTTCCGGGTCAGGAGGGAGCGTGCATCGTCGAGCCGCAGGCGAGGGTGGGAATGGTCAGGAAGCCGTACTCGCGGATGAGGGGCACGCCGCCGTCGGACCGGCAGATCCACCCGTTCCGGCCGAAGATGGTGCGCAGTGCCGCTGCGTGGGCGTCCGAACTGCTCCAGTCGGTGCCGCGTACCGCGTTGTAGAGGTTGTAGATGAAGGTGGTGGAAATGAGGGCCGGGTTGATCGTGTGGTTGACCGTGTCCACCGCGGGGATTCCGTCGACCGAACGGGGGACCAGCGCGCCGGGTTCGTCGCCGGGGCGGGTGTGGCCGCCGTAGACCTGGCCGACGTAGTGGCCGACGGAGTAGGGGACGATCGCGTTGGGGTCGTGCAGGATCGCGTCCGTACCCTGGTTCTCCCGCTCGATGGGTTCCACGCAGGCCCCGGTCGCGATGGGCGCGCCCTGGCCCAGCGCCCTCAGGAAGGTCTGCCGGATGTCCCCTCCGAATGTGGGCAGGACCGCCCGGATGGTCGCGTCGGGGAGTGCCGGGTCGATCTGCCGCCAGTTGGTGACGGTGCAGGTGTAGATGTCGATCAGGTTCCGGCTGGTGAGGTTGGCGGGGGCGTTGCCGCCCGTCGGCGCGGCCCAGCTCACCGCGTCCCTCGCCATGGCGACGTACATGTTCGTGGTCGGGTCGCCGACCTGGGGGACGCGGCCCGTGCGCACGAAGTCGACGGTGCCGCTGGTGTAGGTGTTCAACGCCTGGATCCCGAGGCCGGTGCCGTTGGGACGGGTGATCGGGTTCGCACCGATCTTGGTGGTGATCTGGGTGGTTCCGGTGGCGTCCCAGCTGTAGAGGCGGGGTGAGGTGGTGTCCCCGGCGGCGGCGAGGGAGGCGTTGTAGTCGGTGGAGAACCGGTTGAGCAGGGTCTCGGTGACGCCGGCTCCCACGCCGACGATGTCGGTGGGGACGGGCCCGGGCGGGTCGGCGAGGGCGGGCGTGGTGGCGGTGAGCGCGAGGGCGGAAGCGAGGGCGAGGGCCGAGGCGGCCCGGGCGGCGAGGCGAAGCACGAGGGAGGGCTCCCGGTCGGGGACGTGGGTGGGTCGGGCCGCCGGCCCCGGGCGCGGCGCGCGGTCCGGGGCCGACGGTAGTGCGTCAGTTCACGGAGACGGGCCAGCCGTTGGAGTGGACTGTTGAGCCGCAGGCACCGATGGGCAGGCTCCGGAAGCCGTGACTCTTGAGGGTGGTGGTGGCGGCGGCGTTCTTGCAGATCCATCCGTTGGAGCCGAAGACGGCGCGCAGGGCCGTTCCGCGGGGCGTCCCGCTGTTCCAGTCCGCGTTGCGCACCACGTTGAAGAGGACGCGCGCGTAGACCGTACTCGTGAACTGGAGGGGCATCTGGTTGGAGGAGTCCACCGGGGCGATCCCGTCGATGCTGCGGACGGTGAGGACACCGGGGTCGTCGCCGGGGCGGGTGTGGCCGCCGTAGACCTGGCCGATGTAGCGGCCGACCGAATAGGGGACGATCGCGTTGGGGTCGTGCAGGATCGCGTCCGTGCCCTGGTTCTCCCAGCGGACCCCCCGGACGCACGGCCCGGGCTCGACGGACGAGCCCTGGCCGATCGCCTGCAGGAAGAACGCGGACGAGTCGGTCAGGGTCGCCGGGCCCGCGATCCCGAGTACCGGGACGATGGTGGCGTCGGGCAGCGACGGGCTGATCTGCTGCCAGTTGGTGTAGTAGCAGCTGTAGATGAGCGCGAGATCGCGGGTCATGAGGTCGGCAGGGGCGTTCCCACCGGCCGGCGCGGCCCAGGACACGGCGTCCTTGGCCATCGCGACGAAGAGGTCGGTGACCGGGTCGTCGATCCCGGGGCGGCGGGCCGAGCGGGCGAAGTCGACGGTGTCGTTGCCGTAGGCGTTGAGCGTGAGGATCCCGCTGGTGGAGCGGATCGGGCGGACGATCGGGCTCGCGCCGGTCTTGGTGGTGATGTAGTTCGTTCCGGTGGAGTCCCAGCTGTAGAGGCGGGGCGAGGTGGTGTTGCCGGAGGCGGTGAGGAAGGCGTTGTACTCGGTGGAGTACTGGTTGAACAGGCTCTCGGTGACGCCCGCGCCGACGCCGACGATGTCGGTGGCGGCGGGTTGGGGCGGGTCGGCGAGGGCCGGGGTGGTGGCGGTGAGCGCGAGGGCGGAGGCGAGGGCGAGGGCCGAGGCGGCCCGGGCGGCGAATCGGAGCACGGGGCGGACTCCAGGTGGTGGAAGGGGCCGTGGACGTTCGGTCAGGCGTGGCGCGTCGAGCCGCAGGCTCCGACGGGCAGCGTCAGGAAGCCGTAGCTCTTGATGGCGGCTGCGGCGGTGGGGTTCCTGCAGATCCACCCGGTGGTGCCGAAGACCTGGTGCAGGGCGTTCGTTGTGGACGTGTTGGACCAGTCGGCCTGGCGCACCACGTTGAAGAGCCACCGCCCGTAGGACGTGTTCGCGAAGGGCGGGGAGATGCGCCGGTCGGCAGTGTTCACCGAGGCGATTCCGTCGATGCCGCGGACGGTGAGGGTGACGGGATCGTCGCCGGGGCGGGAGTGTCCGCCGTAGACCTGGCCGACGTAGTGGCCGACGGAGTAGGGGACGATCGCGTTGGGGTCGTGCAGGAGTGCGTCCCAGCCCTGCTCCCCCCGCTCGACGACGCGCACGCACGAGCGGTCGCTGGGACCGTCGGTGCCCGCGGGCGGGTAGTTGATGGCCTTGAGGAGGAACTCCGAGGACTCCATCGGCGCGCCGGTGACGCCCGACCGGTCGACGGAGAGGTGGCCGGCGAGCACGGGGACGATGGTGGCGTCGGGCAGCGCGGAGTCGATCTGCTTCCAGTTGGTGACGCGGCAGTTGTAGATGTTGGACAGGTCTGACGTGGTCAGGTTCTGCGGGGCGTTGCCGCCGGCCGGCGCGGCCCAGCTGACCGCGTCCTTGGCGAACGCCACGAACAGGTCGCCGGGGAGGTCGTTGGCGTTCGGGACACGGGTGGTGCGGACGAAGTCGAGGGTGCTCCTGGTGGTGGCGTTCAACGCGCTCAGCGCCGCGCTGGTCCGGTCCGGGCGGATGATCGGGGTCGCGCCGGCCTTGGTGATGACCTGGGAGGGCGTTCCGGCGGAGTCCCAGCTGAAGAGGCGGGCCGAGGTGGTGTCCCCGGAGGCGGCGAGGAAGGCGTTGTAGTCGGTGGAGAACTGGGTGAACAGGGTCTCGGTGACGCCGGTCCCCACGCCGACGATGTCGGTCGCGGCCGGCAGCACGAGCGGGTCGGCGAGGGCGGGGGTGGTGGCGGTGAGCGCGAGGGCGGAGGCGACGGCGAGGGCCGAGGCGGCCCGGGCGGCGAGGCGGAGCATGGTGTGAACTCCCTTGCAACCGAGGGTGGATGTTCGCATCACGGGCATCCTCGGTCCGCCCGTCCCACCCCCGGAAGTGCCCGGGAATCCGGCGCAGGCGGTCCCCGCAGGTCACCCCCGCTGCCCGGACGATCCCGCCACCGCCTGTTCTTCCACCGGTGGCCCCCCGGCCACCGGCCCTCCCACGCCCGGCTACACCGGCGGCCGCGGGTCGTACTGGATCCCGTGCCGCACCCGGCGGGCCCGCTCCACCGAGGCGAGCCGGGCCACCAGGTGGAGCGCCATGTCCATCCCCGCCGAGATCCCCGCCGAGGTGATCACGTCCCCGTCGTCGACGAACCGGTCCTCGCGCCGCACCTCGGCGGTCGGCTCCAGCTCGGCCAGCAGGTCGAGCGAGGCCCAGTGCGTGGTGACCGGCCGGCCGCGCAGCAGGCCCGCCTTCGCGTACACCAGCGCGCCGGTGCAGACGCTGGCCATCAGCGGCACCGACGCGGCCAGCTCCCGCACCCGCGCCAGGTGCTCCTCGTCCGCCAGCAGCGGCCGGGTGCCCTGCCCACCCGGGTGCACCACCACGTCCGGGGCGGGCAGCGACGCCCACGAGTGGTGCGCCTGCACGGTGAGCCCCTTGGCGCACTCCACCGGCCCGCCGTCCCGGGAGACGCACGACACCCGCCAGCCGTCCTCGGGGAAGTTCCGCGTCCAGTAGGCGAGCACCTCCCACGGGCCGATGGCGTCCAACTCCTCGACGCCGGGGAACAACAGGATCGCGATGTGGCGGAGCCGTCCGGGCGGCCCGCCGGCCTGGGCGCTGGTGTCCATGGCCCTGGATTCAAGCAGGGTCCCGACGCTCCCGCCCGGCAATAAACGACCCGGTTGCTAGGGTCGGGGCATGGCAACGAGCAGAACGGGCGGCGGAGCGAACCCCCCGGCACGGCTGCGGCGCGACGCGCAGCGCAACCGCGACCTGCTGCTCGCCACCGCCCGGGACCTGTTCGCCGCGCACGGGCTGGACGTCCCGCTCGACCAGATCGCCAAGGAGGCGGGCGTCGGCAACGCCACGCTCTACCGGCACTTCCCGACCCGCGAGGCACTGATCGGCGAGGTCTTCGCGGACGCCGCCCACCTACTGGACGAGGCCGGCGCCGAGGCCCTCGCCGCCGAGGACGCCTGGAGCGCCATCGAGCGCTACTTCGCGCGGATCTTCGAACTGGTCGCCGCCGACCGGGGCATCAACGACCTGGTCACCCAGGCCATCCCGACGGTCCCCGGGATGATCGAGATCAGCCGGCGCAACGCCGAGACGGTCGGCGCCCTGGTCGCCCGCGCGCAGGAGCAGGGCGCGATGCGTTCCGACGTCGTCACCATGGACCTGCTGTTCATGCTCGGCCCGCTCTGCCGCGCCCTGCCCGCCGCCGCCGACCTGCGCTCCGACCTGTGGCGCCGCTACCTCGCCCTGCTGCTCGACGGCTTCCGCGCCCGGGCCACCCACCCGCTGCCCGTCCCGCCGATCGGCGAGGAGCACCTGGACCGGATGTTCGCCGACCTCTGGGAGGCCGACGGGCCCGGCACCGCCTGAGCACCCGGCACCGCCTGAGCGGCCTCCGCCGCGTCAGGAACCCGTACGGACCGGGCCCGCCCGCGTCAGGGCTCCGTCAACGAACCGCCCGCCCCCCGCCTCCCCGGCTTGGCTGGATCCGACAGCACCAGCCACCACCCGCGAGGACGGACAGCACCATGGCGGACGAGCCGACAGACCTCACCAGCGCGACCGGGGTTCCGGTTCCCGAGGACGACGGCCGCGGCCGCGTCGTCGTCGGCGTCAGCGGCTCGCTCGGCAGCCTCGCCGCCCTGCACCGGGCCGTCGCCGAGGCCCGCCGGCTCGACGCCGAGGTGCTCGCCGTGCACTGCTGGACGCCGGTCGGCGGCGAGTTCGGCTACCGCCGCTCGCCCTGCCCGCCGCTGCTGTCCGCCTGCCGCGACGCGGCCGCCACCCGGCTGCGCGACGCCCTCGACCAGGCCTTCGGCGGCGCCTGGTCCGGCGCCCGGCTGCGCAGCATCGCCGTCCGCGGCGAGACCGGCCAGGCCCTGGTCCGCTGCGCCGACCGTCCGGACGACCTGTTGGTGCTCGGCGCCGGCGGCCGCGGCCCGCTCGCCCGCGTCCTGCACCCGTCGATCACCGCCTACTGCACCCGCCACGCCGGCTGCCCGGTCCTCGCCGTCCCCAAGCCGCCGCTCCAACGCGAACTGGAGGCCCTGCAGCGCCACCCCCGCACCCGCCTGACGGCGAGCGCATGACGGCCCGCCTCGCCCCCTCGGCGGCGCTCGCGGTCTCCCTCACCGCCTCCGCCGCGCTGCTCCCCGTGCTCGCCGTCCTCGGCGAACTCCGGCCCACCTGGCTCGCGTTCACCGCCTACGCCGCCCTCTGCGCCGCCGTCGGCCGCCGCTCCCGCCCGTCCGCCGCCCCGCTGATCGGCCTGGCCGCCTGGCTCTTCCACAACGGCTTCGTCGAGAACCACCACGGCACCCTCACCGCGTCCGCCCCGGAGGCCCTCCACCTCCTCCTGCTCGCCGCCGCCGCCCTCGCCCCCGCGCTCCTCCCCGGACGCCCCGGGACCGGAAGCCCCCGGACCGGACGCACCCCGTACGATCTCGCCGCCTGAACCACCCGGCCTGGACCACCCGGCCTGAACCACCCGGCGCGAACCACCCGGCCGGACCGCCGTTCACCGGCGGTTCGGACACCCGTTCCGACCTGGTAGTGTTCTTCCTGTCGGGAGGAAGTGATTCCTCCTCAGGCGTCAGTGGTGCTACCAGAGCACGTCCCACTTTCAGTGGGGAGAGTCCGTGCAACCCAGGCCTGGCGCTCCATGGCCGAGCGGGCCCGGTACCTCTTCAGGTACCGGGCCCGCTCGCGTTTCCGTCGGTCCGTCAGCGCAGGACGCCGCGGACGGCCTCGGGGTCGGTGGGGGAGAGCGGGGCGGCGTCGGGTGATCCGGCGGCCTTGGCGGCCGCGGGCGGCGGGGTCACGTAGACCGGGGCGGGTTCGGCGGTGGGGGCGCAGGTCTTGGCGATCCGGCCCTTGCCGTTCGGCAGGCTGCCGTCGCGGAGGTAGGCGGTGAAGGCGTCGTCCAGGCAGGCGTTGCCGTGGAACAGGATCTCGTGGAAGCTGCCGCCGTCCTGCACGACGAGCTTGGCGCTGGGCAGCGCGTCGCGCATGGCGAGCCCGCCCTCGTACGGGGTGGCGCCGTCCTCGGTGGACTGGAAGAGGAGGACGGGCGGCAGGCCCTTTCCGGTGATCTTCAGCCGGCCGGCCCGGTTGCCCTCGTAGGGCCAGAACATACAGGCGGCGTTGTACCACATGTTGTTGTAGGTGTAGAAGGGCGCGACGGCGTTGACCTCGGCCTGGTCCTTCTTCCAGTACTCCCAGTCGCGGGGCCAGGCGTTCTCGGTGCACTGGACCGCGTTGTAGGCCGGGAACGAGCCGTCGTCCGCGCCGGGGGCCGCGTAGCGGTTGTAGGCGATGGCGAGCGGCCGGGTGTCGTGCTGGTTCACGTACGCGGAGATCACGGTGGCCATCCGGGGCCAGCGCAGGAAGTTGTAGCCGCCGCCGTAGAAGGTGTCCTCGAACTCGGCGGGCCCGATCTTCCCGACGGCCGGGGCGGCGTCCACCGGGTCGGTCCGCAGGGCGGCCTCGATCTGGTCGTAGGCCCGCTTCACCCCCGCCGGGTCGGTGCCGAGGTGGTAGACGGAGTCGGCCTTGGCGGTCCAGGCGGCGAAGGCGTCGAAGCGGCGCTGGTGCTCCTTGTCCTGGAGCTTGTTGTGCTCGTACCAGCTGATGGTCGGCCCGACGATGCTGTCGAGGACCATCCGGCGCACCCGGGACGGGAACAGCTGCCCGTAGGTCGAGCCGAGCGTGGTGCCCCAGGAGCCGCCGTAGAAGTTGATCTTCGGCTCGTGGAGCGCCCGCCGGATGCTGTCCAGGTCGCGCGCGTTGTCGACGGTGGTCATGTGCGGGAGCAGCCAGGACCACTGCGCGGCGCAGTCGGAGGCGTACCCGGCGGCCTTCTTCAGCCAGGCCTTCGCGGTGCCCTGGCTCGGCTGGTAGTCGGGGCGCTCGGCGTCGAAGTAGTCGGGGTCGCAGACGACATGGGGCTCGCTGCCGTTGGTGCCGCGCGGGTCGAAGCCGATCCAGTCGTAGGTCGAGGCGACGTCGGCCGGGACCTGCCCGGAGATGAAGGCGGGCATCCAGAGGCCGGAGTTCCCCGGACCGCCGGGGTTGAGCAGGATCGGCCCCTGGCGCTTCTCCTTGGGCGCGGTGGCCGGGAGCCGGTTCAGCTTGATCTTGATCTTGCGTCCGCGCGGCTCGGAGTAGTCCACGGGCACGTCGAGCATCGCGCACTGCAGCGCGGGCGTGGCCGGGTCCTCGCAGGAGCTCCACGCCAGGGTGCCCTGCCCGGTGTCGGCGAGCACGCTCTCGGGGCCGAGGCCGCCGGCCCCGGGTTCGGCCCCGACGGCGACGGCGCCGCCGAGGACGGCGATGGCGGTGGCGGTGGACAGTAAGGCGATGACTTTTCTCATGGGGAGCATGATGTGACATGTGCAATGGCACATCTACTCGACTGACGGGGCGTTATGAAGCTGTGACGGCAGCGTGGTTCGGTGCCGACGACCGTTCGTGGTCCGGCGCACCCGCTCCGGCCTGGTAGTGTTCTTCCTGTCGCGAGGGAGATGATCTCTCGTCAGGCGTCAGTGGTGCTACCAGAGCACGTCCCACTTTCAGTGGGGAGAGTCCGTGCGACCCGGGCCTGGCGCTCCGAGTCGGAAGGGCCCGGCACCTGTTCGTTCAGGTGCCGGGCCCTTCCGCGTGTCAGGCCACCGGGCGGTCGGAGCCGAGTTCGCGGGAGATGCGCAGGCCGACCTGGGCGACCACGGGGCCGAGGGCGCGGACGCGGGCGGCGGTCATCCGGGAGGTGAGGCCGGAGACCGAGAGGGCGGCGGTGACCTCGCCGGTGTGGTCGAAGATCGGGGCGGCGACGCAGCGGACCTCGGGCTCGTTCTCGCGGTCGTCGATGGAGTAGCCGCGGGCGCGGATCCGGGCGAGGTCGGCGCGCAGGTGGGTCTCGTCGGAGATGGTCCAGGCGGTGACCGGGCGCAGGCCGGCCGCGACGACCTCGGTGACGGCCTCGTCGGGGAGCCAGGCCAGGATCGCCTTGCCGGTCGCGGTGCAGTAGGCGGGGGCCCGGCTGCCGACCCGGGAGGCCATCCGGACGTTGGTCTCGTCCTCGACCTTGTCCAGGTAGACGATGCCCGGCGCCTGCCAGACGGTGAGGTGGACGGTCTCGCCGGCCTCGCGCTGGAGGCGGCGCAGGTGCTCGGCGGCGACGCTGCGCAGGTCGAGGGTGGAGAGGTAGGCCTGGCCGAGGCGCAGCGAGCCGTGGCCGAGCCGGAACCAGCCGGTCTCCCGGTCGCGGTCGAGCAGGTGCTCGTCCAGCAGCGGGCCGGTCAGCCGGAGCACGGTCGACTTGTTGAGGTCGAGGGCCTCGGCGAGCTGGGCGAGCGGGACGCCGCGCCCGTCGCCGTGGTCGCGGACGTAGCCGAGGACGGACAGCGCCCGGCGCAGCGAGGAGGACTGGTTGCGCTCGCCCGCCGCCTTCTTCGGTTTCGCGGTGGTGGAGGTGGCCGAGCTGGCCTCCTGCTCCGTCATCGGTCGCGTTCCCCTCTCGTTCCGCCACCGGACTGCGGCGGTTGTCGAACCGTACCCCTTCCGGACCGGACCGCCGCGTTTTCGATACAGCGTTGTGCAGTGCAAAACTTCGCGAACCGGCTCTTGTTGGGCGTGAGCGCCCCCGCCTAACGTCCCTGGCATCGAGCAGGCGACGCAGCCCACCCGAGCGGTCGCTCTGCCGTACCCGCGTAGCACCACCCCCACATCCACGCGTTCACGCACGCACCCATCACCGGCCCCGGTCAGGGCCTGCTTCGACGTGCCCGTCCCCAGCGGCCGCACGTCTCGGCGGCAGCTGTCGGGAGGGGAGGCTCCACACCCATGCGCATCGTCAGACGGACCACCGCGGCCGCCGTCCTCGCCGCCACCTGCCTCGCTGCCGCCGCCTGCTCGCCCGGCACCGCCGTGCCGGCCGGCGACAAGGCGGCCGACGACAAGACCGGCACGCTGCAGGTCTGGCTGTACAACGAGGCCGGCAACGCCGCGAAGGAGGCGGTGATCAGCAAGGCGGTCTCCGAGTTCCAGGCCTCCCACCAGGGCGTCACCGTCAACATCAGCTACATCGACACCGACGCCTCGGCCCGTGCCGCCAAGATGAAGGGCGCGTTCAACGACCCGAACAGCGCCCCGGACCTGGTCGAGTTCGGCAACACCGACCTGCCCGGCTACGTCGCGGCCGGCGGCCTCGCCGAGATCGGCGCCGACCTCGACAAGTGGAAGGACAAGGGCGACCTCGACCCGGCGATCGCCGCGACCGCCGTGCTCGACGGCAAGACCTACGGCCTGCCGTGGTGGGTCGGCGTGCGCGCGCTGTACTACCGCACCGACCTGTTCACCGAGGCCGGCCTGGCCGCGCCCACCTCCTACGCCGAGCTGGTCGCCGCCACCGAGAAGATCCACGCCGCGCACCCCGACACCTTCGGCATCGCGGTCGGCGGCAAGTACACCTTCGGCGCGCTGCCCTTCGTCTGGGACGGCGGCGGCGACATCGCCGCCAAGGAGGGGGACAAGTTCAAGGCGGCGATCAACTCGCCCGCCTCGCAGGCCGGCATCAAGCGCTACACCGACCTGTTCAACGAGAACGGGTGCCCGGTCCAGCAGTGCGCCGACCTCACCGGCGGCAAGACCGTCGACCTCTTCGCGGCCGGCAAGGCGGCGATGGCGATCCTGCCCAACTCCAGCCGCAGCAAGGTGGACGCGGGCGCGGCCAAGGGCAAGTACGCGGTCGTCCCGCTGCCCGGCGAGAAGGCCGGCTCGATCGCCCCGGCGTTCGCCGGCGGCAACAACCTCGGCGTGATGAAGGCGGCCAAGCACCGCACCCTGGCCGTGGAGTTCGCCGAGCTGCTGGCGAGCCCGGCGTACCAGGAGCAGATGTACGACGCCATGGGCAACCTGCCGACCCTGAAGTCGGTCAACACCAAGGTCGCCGCGAAGGACGCCTTCCTGAAGCCGTTCACCGACACCATCGCGGCCGGCACCAAGTTCGTGCCGCTGGACCAGGCGTGGGCGCAGATCGACGCACAGGCCGTGATCCCGACGATGCTCCAGCAGGTCGTCACCGGCAAGGCGGACGTGGCGAAGGCCTCGGGCGACGCCGCCACCCAGATCACCTCGGCCTTCGCCGCCCGCTGAGCCCCGGGCGCCCACCGAGCCCCGGCCGCTCACCGAGCGCAGGTCGCTCACGGAGCGCAGGCCACCGGAGAGCGCAGGCCACCCGAGAAGTTCAGGCCGGCTGAACCCGGGTCCGGCGGTGGCTCCCCGCCGCCGGACCCGGGCCCACCGGGCATCCAGAGAGCAGGTCCCGTACGTGTCCGCACCCACCACGACCGCCCCGGCGGCGCCGCCTTCCCCGAGCGGGTGGCGCCGGGGCAGGGCGTGGGGGGGGGGCCCCCCCCCCCCCCCCCCCCCCCCCCCCCCGCCCGGGGGGGGCGGGGGGGGGGGCCACCCCAACCCCGGGGGCCAAACCCACAAAC
>NZ_JBHJUI010000014.1:113140-188548 GCF_042268405.1 Kitasatospora sp. NPDC056184
TGTTTTCACGCGCCCCCCCCCGCCCGGGGGGGGCGCCCGGGGGGGGGGGGGGGGGGGGGGGGGGGGGGGGGGGGGCCCCCCCCCCCCGGCCCCCCACGCCGACCCCCACTGCTGCTCCTGCTGCCGGCGGCGGTCATCATGATCCCGCTGGTCGCCTACCCGATCTACCAGCTCGGCCTGCTGTCCGTGCTGGACTTCGGACAGGCGCAGGCCTCCGGCGGGGTGCCGACCAGCTTCGTCGGCTTCGGCAACTACCAGAAGATCCTGAGCGACGGGCAGTTCTGGTCGGTGCTGCTGCAGACGATCGGCTTCGCCGCGTTCTGCGTGGTCGCCACCCTGGCCGTCGGCGCCACCCTCGCGGTGCTGCTGACCAGGGTGGGCCGGGTGCCCCGGCTGGTGCTCACCACCGCCGCGATGGCGGCCTGGGCGGCGCCGGCGATGACCGGCTCGACGGTGTGGAGCTTCCTGTTCGACACCAACCTCGGCCTGGTCAACAAGACCCTGGTGAGCATCGGCCTGGACGGCTTCCACGAGTACAACTGGTTCTACGACAAGTGGACGGCGTTCCTCATCGTCGGCGCCGTGGTGGTCTGGCACTCCTTCCCGTTCGTCATGGTGACGCTGTACGCGGGCATCAAGGCGATCCCGACCGAGGTCCTGGAGGCGGCGGCGCTGGACGGCGCCGGCACCTGGGCCACCTTCCGCCGGATCACCGCCCCGATGCTCCGGCCGATCCTGACCATCGTGGTGATCCAGTCGGTCATCTGGGACTTCAAGGTCTTCACCCAGATCTACGTGATGACCGAGGGCGGCGGCATCGCCGGCCAGAACCTGGTGCTCAACGTCTACGCCTACCAGAAGGCCTTCGCCTCCTCCCAGTACGGGCTCGGCGCGGCCATCGGCGTGATCATGCTGCTGATCCTGGTGATCCCCACCGTCCTCTACATCCGCTCGCTGCGCAGGACGGGGAACGAACTGTGAACGCCCGAAGCCGCTGGCGCCTGGGCGCCAACACCACCGCCCTCCTGGTGGCCGCCGTCACCGCCTTCCCGATCTTCTGGATGGTGCTCTCGGCCTTCAAGCCGAAGGGCGAGGTGCAGTCGCTGAACCCGCGCCCGTGGACGGCGCACCCGACGCTGGAGAGCTTCCGCCAGGTCCTCAGCGTGGACGGCTTCGGCCGGTACTTCCTCAACAGCCTGGTGATCGCGCTGTCGGTGGTGGTGCTCTCCGCGCTGGTGGTCTTCCTCGCGGCGGTCGCGGTGACCAGGTTCAACTTCCGCTTCCGCACCACCATCATGGTGATGTTCCTGATCGCCCAGATGATCCCGGTCGAGGCGCTGACCATCCCGCTGTTCTTCATGTTCCGCGACGCGGGCCGGTTCGCCCCGGGCATCGGGCTCAACACCCTGGCCTCGCTGGTCCTGGTGCAGCTGGCCTTCTCGCTGCCGTTCGGGATCTGGATGATGCGGGGCTTCGTCGCCGCCGTGCCGGTGTCCATCGAGGAGGCCGCGCAGATCGACGGCGCGAGCCGGACCCGCATCCTGTGGACGATCCTGCTGCCGCTGGTCGCCCCCGGGCTGGCCGCGACCAGCGTGTTCTCCTTCATCGCGGCGTGGAACGACTTCGTCTTCGCCAAGACCTTCATCATCAGCGCGACCGACAACCAGACCCTCCCCTCGGCGCTGCTGGTGTTCTTCAAGCCGGACGAGAACGACTGGGGCGGCATCATGGCGGCCTCCACGCTGATGACCGTGCCGGTGCTGATCTTCTTCATCGCGGTGCAGCGCAAGCTGGTCTCCGGGCTGGCCGGCGCCGTCAAGGACTGAGACCCGGGCCTTGGCGGAAACCCCCGCGACGGAGGGGCTGCGGCGGGTATAGCGTCCGGTGCCGTGGAGGTGGGGTGCGTGGACCGGGAGCGTGCCGACGGGCAACTCGCGCAGATCGCCGAGACGGTGGGCCTCGCCCGCCGTCTCGGCTCCCGCGTCTGGCTGCGCGGCGGCTGGGCGATGGACTTCTTCCTCGGCGAGCAGACCCGCGACCACGAGGACGTCGACTGGTTCGTCCCGGTCGCCGACGCCCCCGCCCTCGCCGCCGGACTGCAGGCGCTCGGCTACCGTCCGGTCGCGGGCAGCCCGCCGGAGCAGCAGTTCGACGTCGTCAAGGACGGCCTGGAGTCCGGCTTCGCGCTGGTCGACCCGGCGCCGGACGGCCGGGTGCTGGTGGCCGGCGGTCCCTGGGCGGGGACGGCCTGGCCGGCCGGGCTGCTGGACGGGCCGCCGGGGCGGCTCGGCGGCCTGGTCTGCCCGATCGTCGCACCGGCGGCGCAGATCGAGATCAAGCGGATGATGCCGGTCTGGGACCCGCGCCGCCCGCGCCGGGCGAAGGACGCCGAGGACGTCGACCGCCTGCGGCGGGCGCTCAGGCGGCCGGCGTCCGCTCCGCCGACAGAACACCGACCAGGGTGAACGCCGCGCCGCCGTCGTCGCGGACCACCGCCCGCCGACCGAACGGGGTGGGCTCCGGCCCGGCCAGCACGGTTCCGCCGAGTTCCCGCACCCGCTCGACCGCGAGGTCGGTGTCGGCGGTCCCGAAGTGGACGGCCCAGCCGGGGTCGGGGTGCCGGGCGATCCCGCCGGCCGGCAGCCCGGCGACCCGGAACAGCGTGGCGCCGTCGCTCTCGCGGCCGTACGCGTAGCCGAACACCCGCCGGTAGAAGGCCCGGGCGGCCTCCGGGTCGGGGGAGTGCTGCTCGCTCCAGCTGAACGCGGCCGGCTCGTCGACCAGGCCCGCGCCCTGCCAGAGCAGCCCCTGCCGCAGGCCGAACACCGCTCCGGCCGGGTCGGCCGCCAGGGCCGCCCAGCCCTGCTCGGGCGGCACCTCGTACGGTTCGCGCAGCACCCGGCCGCCCGCCTCCCGCACCGCCGCGGCCGTCCGCCCGGCGTCGGCCACCGCCAGGTACGTCGTCCAGGACTGCTCGGCGCCGCGCGGCCGGGCGGTGAGGCCCGCGACCTGGGCGCCGCGCAGGGTGGCGACCGTCCAGCCGGGCAGCTCGACGAACTCCCAGCCGAACAGCCCGCCGTAGAAGCGCCGGGCCCGCCCGAGGTTCACCGCGCCCAGCTCGACCCAGCAGGGGACGCCCTCGTGGTACCTGCCCGCCTTCGGCATGCCGCGGCCTCCTGGGTCGGTGCGCCCGGTCGGTGCGCCGGGTCGGTGCGTCGGCGGCTCAGGAGACGCCGCGCGGCCGGAACTGGACGCTGATCCTGGGGCCCGCGGGCCGGGCCGTCTTCGGCACCGCGTGCTCCCAGGTGCGCTGGCAGGAGCCGCCCATCACCAGCAGGTCCCCGTGCCCGAGCCGGTGCCGCAGCACCGGTGCGCCGCCGCCCCGGGGGCGCAGCAGCAGCGGTCGGGGTTCGCCGACGGACAGGATCGCCACCATGGTGTCCTGGCGTGCGCCGCGTCCGATCCGGTCGCCGTGCCAGGCCACGCTGTCCCGGCCGTCCCGGTAGTAGCAGAGGCCCAGGGTGCGGAACGGCTCGCGCAGCTCCCGCGCGTAGTGCGCGCTCAGCGCCGCGCGGGCCTCGCCGAGCACCGGGTGCGGCGGGGCGTCCTCCTCCCGGTAGGAGGCGAGCAGCCGGGGGACGTCCACCGTGCGCTCGTACATCTCGCGCTGCTCGGCCCGCCAGGGCACGTCGGCGGCGAGCTGTTCGAACAGCCGGTCCGCCCCGTGCAGCCAGCCGGGCAGCAGGTCCACCCAGGCGCCGGCGCCCAGCACCTCCCGGTGCACGCCGGTCAGCGGCCCGAGGGCGGGCCCGGCCGGGCCCGGGTCGTCGAACAGGGACGGCTGGAGGTGGACGGCGGCGGTGGTGCGCATGGCCTCAGCCTACGTCGAGAATCGAACATGCATCCGAATGGGGTGGTCAGAGCGGGACGACCGTCAGCGTCCGCGCGAAGAAGTTGGTGACGTAGAGGCGGGCGCCGTCGGGGCTGACGGCGATGCCCCGCGGGCCGCCCGGCACGGCGATGGTGCGGACGGCGGCCCGGCCGGCGAGGTCGATCACGGAGACCGCGTCGAACGGGAAGTGGGCCACGTACAGCCGCTCGTTGTGCGGGTCGACGGCCACCCCGTACGGTCCCCGGTCGACCGTGATCACCTGGAGCGGTTCGGCCGGGGTCGGCCCCTCCACGGCGATGACCTCCGTCGCGTCGTGGACGGACACGGTGTTCGCGAAGTAGCTGCTGGCGTAGAAGCGGTTGCCGTCCGCGGAGGCCGCGAGGCCGACCGGGAAGTCGATGCCGGTCAGGGTGCCGTGGCTCTTGGTGAGCAGGTCGGAGACCATCACCTGGTTCTCGATGGCGTTGGCGATCAGTAACTGCTCGGGGTGGACGCTGATCGCCAGGCCGTACGGCCGGGCGCCCGTGCCGGTGCTGATGGCCTCCCGGCCGGTGGCGGTGTCGAACACCTTGACGAAGGTGGAGGAGTGCTCGGCGACGTACAAGCGCTCGCCGGCCGGGTCCACGGCCACCCCGTACGGGCCGACGGCGGCGGGGAAGGTCAGGGCGACGGTGTTCGCCGGGGTGTCGACGGCGGTGACCGTCCCGTCGAGGAAGTTGGTGACGTAGACCCGCCGGCCGTCGCTGCTCGCGGCCACGCTGTGCGGGCCCTCGCCCACGGGAATCGTCTCGAAGGTCTGGGAGCCGGCCCGATCCGGGCCGGCCGTCGGAGTGGTGGAGAGTGACATGGTCCGCTCTTCCCTGTGTCGGGTCCTCCGCCGGCCTTCGGCCGGGTGCGGCGCCGGGTGCCGCCGCAGGCGGCCGGGGAGCGTCCGGGGGCGCCGGCCGCCCGGTCCCGGTCGAGGGTCCGCGGGTGGTCGCCGCCCTTCGATCGTACGCCGACCGTGTGCCCGGTCCACCGGGCACACGGTCGGCCACGGCGGGGCCTCAGCGGAGGGGCGGTTCCGCGTCGGCGTCGCCGCCGCCGAGCCGGGCGTACACCTCCGGGCGGCGCGAGCGCAGCCGCAGGGCGAGGCCGACCCCGATCAGGAACACCACCGGAACCACCGACACCAGCGGCCAGTTGACCTCCGGTCCGGCCGCCGTGAACAGGTCGAGCCGCCAGACCACCAGCCCGGTCGCGCCGCACAGCAGCACGGTGGAGAGCAGCGGGGCGACCACCGTGCGGAACCGGCCCGCGCTCGCCGCGGCCGCCCGCTCGCGGCGGAAGAACGCGTACACGGCGAGCCCGGCCAGCGCCTGGAGCAGCAGGATGCCGACCACCCCGGGGGAGTTCACCCAGAGGAAGAACTGGTTGTACGGGTCGGCGCCGATCAGCGCGGCCACCACCACGGCGCCCGCCGCGAGCAGGCTCTGCGCGATCCCGCCGATCCACGGCGAGCGGTGCCGGGGGTGGATCCGTCCGAGCGCGGCCGGCGCGGCGCCCTCGGAGGCCAGCGCGTGGCCGTAGCGGGTGATGGTGTTGTGGAAGGCGAGCAGCGCGGCCAGCAGGCTGGTGACGATCAGGACGCGCTGCAGGTCCGTCGCCCAGCCGCCGACGTAGTCCGTCATCGCGGTGAAGAACATCCCGGCCGGGTCGGCGGTCGCGGCGGCCACCGCCCCGGAGTCGCCGAAGGCCTGCACGATCGTCCAGGTGATGAAGGTGTAGAACAGCCCGAGGAAGGCGATCGCCGCGTACGTGGCCCGGGGCACCGTGCGGTGCGGGGCGCGGGCCTCCTCGCGGTAGATCGCGGTGGCCTCGAAGCCCACGAACGCGGCGAAGGACAGGCCGAGCACGCCGCCCATGCCGCCGCCGGTCATGTGCGAGGGCGCGAACGAGGAGAGCGAGAGGCCGTGCGCCCCGCCCCGGGCCAGGATCGCGACGGCGAGCACCAGCAGGATCCCGGTCTCGGCGATCAGCAGCGCGCCGAGCACCTTGGCGCCGAGGTCTATCGAGCGGTAGCCGAGGAACCAGACCGCCGCGACCCCGAGCAGTGCCCAGAGCGGCCAGGGCAGGTCAAGGCCGAGCAGGTCCGCGGCGGTCTCCTGGGCGAAGTAGCCGAAGGCGCCGAACATGCCGATCTGGATCGCGCTGTAGGACAGCACCGCGAGCAGCGCGGCACCGAGCCCGGCGGGCCGGCCGAGGCCCCGGGTGACGTAGGCGTAGAACGCGCCGGCGTTGCGGACGTGCGCGGCCATGGTGGTGAAGCCGACCGCGAACAGGGCCAGCACCAGGCCGGTGGCCAGGTAGGCGGCCGGGGCGCCGATGCCGCCGAAGGCGATGGCGAAGGGCGCGACCCCGGCCATCACGGTGAGCGGTGCGGCGGCGGCCACGACGAAGAAGACGATGTCGCCGGTGCCGAGGACACCGCGTTCCAGCCCGGGTGCCGGTGCCGGTGCCGGCGGTGCGGCCGCGGGAGCGGTCGTGTCGGAGGGCAGGTGCATGGGGGAGCTCTCCTGGGGTCGTGCGGTCGAGGGTAGGGGAGGCCGTCCGGGTGGGGGGCGCGGACGGCGTGAACGGGTCCGGCGCGCGCCCGGGGCGCAGCGCCTTCGTCGCGGCGGCGGTCAGTGCGTGCGCCGGCCGCCCAGCCAGGTGCCCAGCACGGCGACCCCGGCCAGCTCGCCGGCCGGGACGGCGTACGGGTCGGCGGCCAGGTGCACCAGGTCGGCCCGCAGGCCGACCCGCAGCACGCCCCAGGCGTCCTCCTCGAAGGCCTGGTGCGCCACGCCCGCCGAGTAGGCGGCGAGCGCCTCGGCGAGCCCGATCCGCTCCTCCGGCAGCCAACCCCCCTCCGGCAGGCCCTCGGACGTCTGCCGGGTGACGGCGGTGGCCAGCCCGGCCAGCGGCTCGTACCGGGTGACCGGCCAGTCGCTGCCGAACGAGACCCGTGCCCCGCTGCGCAGCAGGGCGGCGATCTGGTACTGCCGGGCGCCGCGCTCGGGGCCGATCCGGGGCAGGGTCAGCTCGGTCATCAGCGGGTCCGACTGCGCCCAGAGCGGTTCGAAGTTGGCGATCACGCCGAGTTCGGCGAACCGCGGCAGGTCGGCCGGGTCGACCAGCTGGACGTGGGCGATCACCGGGCGGCGGGCGCGCGGTCCGTTGCGGCGCGCGGCGGCCTCGACCGCGTCCAGGGCGATCCGCACACCGTGGTCGCCGATGGCGTGGATGTGCGGCTGGAAGCCGAGCGCGTCGACGGCGGTGACGGCGTCGGCCAGCTCCGCGCCGGTCCAGTTGGCCGCCCCGTGCGAGTGCGGGCAGTCGCTGTAGGGCTCCAGCAGCGCGGCGGTGCCGGACTCCACGACCCCGTCGGCGAAGAACTTGACGGCGCGCGCGGTGAGCCGGCCGCCCCCGGCCGCCTCCACCCGCTCGCGGTCGGCGGCGAGCCGGGGGAGCCGCCCGCGCCAGCCGTCCGGTTCGAGCAGCAGTGCGAGGTTGGCCCGGACGGCGAGGCCGTCGTCGGCGACGGCGGCGATCCAGGTGTCCACCTGGGCGGGTTCGACCCAGGCGTCCTGGATCCAGGTCACCCCGGCGGAGGCGAGCACCCGGGCCGTCCCGCGCAGCGCGTCGACCTGCTCGGCGAGGGCGGGCAGCGGCACGAGGGCGAGCACGGGGTTGAGCGCGCCGAACTCGCGCAGGGTGCCGAGCGGGCTGCCGTCGGCGCGGCGGACGATCTCGCCGTGGGTCGGTTCGGGCGTGTCGGCGGTGTACCCGGCCCGCCGCAGCGCCTCGCTGTTGGCCCAGCCGGTGTGGTGGTCCATGGTGCGCAGCAGCACCGGCCGGTCGGGGACGACGGCGTCGAGCAGCGCGGCGTCGAACAGCCCGCCCTCGGCGAGCCAGGGGTCGAAGGCGTCGCCGGTGATCCACTCGGCCTCGGGGTGCTCCCCGGCCCAGACCCGGACGGCCTCGACCACCTCGGCCAGGCTGGTGCAGTCCCGGACCGGGACGCCGCGCAGGCCGAGTCCGCCGATCAGCGGGTGGACGTGGCCGTCGCCCCAGGACGGCAGCAGGGCGCCGCCGGCCAGGTCGACGGTCTCGGTCCGCTCGTCGCGCAGGGCGTGTGCCGCCACGCCGAGGGCGGTGATCCGCCCGGCGGTCACGGCGAGGGCGTCGGTGACGGGGCGGGCCGGGTCGCCGGTGTGGATCCGGCCTCCGGTGAAGAGCGTGTCGGCGCGCATGCGGGTGCGTCCTCTCCCGGTGCGGTCTGGTGAGACCTGGTTAACTGAATGGGATTCGGTAACCGTAGGCGCGGCCGGCCGGGGCGCGGAAGAGTTTTATTGAAAGTCATTCGATTACGTTTTCATTACGATGATCTTGCGCGATGATCGTAGGGCCGCGCCGCGCGGCGACACCGCCATCGCCGAGAAGGACGGAAACCCCATGGCCAGGCCGCGCACACCCCTGCTGGACCGGCAGCGCATCGTGCACACCGCGCTGCGGCTGGTCGACGAGGCCGGCGACCTCACCATCCCGGCCCTCGCCGGCGCGCTCAAGGTCAGCCCCTCGGCGCTCTACCACCACGTCACCGGGCGGGCCGAGATCGTCGCCCTGATGCGGGCCGAACTCGTCCGGGTCATCGGCGAGCGCTCGCTCTGGGACCGGCCGTGGGACGAGGCGCTGCGCGGCTGGGCCCGCGCCTACCGGGAGGCCTTCGCTGAGCACCCCGGCATCATCCGGCTGCTGGCCACCGCGCCGCTCGCCGAACCGTTCATGCACGAGCTGTACGAGCGGGCCGTCGGCACCCTGGAGGCGGCGGGCTTCGCGCGGAAGGACGTGATGGGGGTGATCACCGCCCTGGAGAGCTTCATCCTCGGCTCGGCGCTGGACCTCGTCGCGCCCGCCGTCATGGTCGACGCCGTCGACCGCGGGGCGACCCCGCGACTGGCCGAGGCGCTGGCCGCCGTCCCGACCGGGCGGCACCGTGCCGACCAGGCCTTCGAGGTCGGGCTCGCGGCACTGATCGCCGGCTACCGCACGCTGCTGCCGGCCGGTCGCGCGGCGGGGGCGGCGGCGCCGGATCCGATTTCTGACCAGGCGTGATGGCCTGCTAGTGTTCTTCTCGTCGAGAGGGAACGATCTTCGCGGAGCGGGGATCGGGACCGGTTCGACCAGGCGTCAGCGGTGCTACCAGAGCACGCCCTACTTTCAGTAGGGAGAGTCCGTGCAACCCGGGCCTGGCGCTCCATCGGAAGCGGCCGTCCCCCTACGGGGGGCGGCCGCTTCGTCGTTCCCCGGGTGACTCCGGGTGAACCTGGGGCGGCGCCGGGCGGCGTCGCTCCTATCGCAGCCGACGGCCGAAACCCATCGAGGCGGCCGACAATCGGCCAACGTCCCGCGCCAGGTGGATCGTTCGTTCGTGCGGCGCACGAGTGTGCGGTCAGCGGTGATGCCGTACCGGTGGATCGGATGCGGCGTCAAAGGATGGCTGAAAGCTGACCGTTGTGGTGTGAATATGCCATTGGAACGTTCGTTGAATGGATTCCACCAGTAGCCTTCCGTGTCGAACCCGCCACGGGTCGTGGCAGTCCGGCCGGCGTCCGGCGGCCATGCCCCGCTGCGCCGTTTCCTCCCCGAACCCTCCGAAGGAGCCCGAGTGCCGGGTATCGACGAGTGCCTGTCCCGGGCGATGGCGATCGCCGGGGCCCGCGCCGCCAGTCTGGTCGACTGGAGCAGCGGGCTCGCCCTGGGCAGTGCCGGAGTCAGTCCGACCGGCGACCACGACACCACGGCCGCCGAGGCAACCGACCTGGTACGGGCGGCCGTTGAGAGCGCGACCTTCACCGCCGCCGAGGACCGCGCGGCACCGCTGCAGGACATCATCCTGACAGCCGGCCGCAGTTACCACCTGTTGTGCTTCATCGACACCGTCTTCGACAGCCGGCTCGTCCTGCACCTCTGGCTCGACCGCGCCGAGGGCAACCTCGCCGTCGCCCGCTTCCGCCTCCAGTCGCTCGCCGAGGAACTGGTGCTCGGATGACGAACCGAGGTGCGAACCCCGTGCCGGACTCCGCCGGGCGCTCCGCCGCCGTCGGGTTCCGGCCACCGGACGGGTCCGCCGCGCACCCGGTCGCCGCCGAACCCGGCTGGACCCCCGGCGCGGCCGTCGAACGGCTCGCCCGGGAACGCGCCACCGGCGCCCTGCGCGGGCCGGCCGGCACCGTCTACCTCGTCGACGGCCTGGTCGCCCACGCCGAGTCCGACCGGGCGCCCGACCTCGCCACCCTGCTCACCGCCTGCGGCCGGCTCACCCCCGAGACCTGGCGGGAGGCCGTCCACCGGTTCGGTCCGCACGCCCGGGTGGGCGAGGCGCTGGTCGAGCAGGGCCGGCTGACGCGCGGCGAGCTGGAACTCTGCCACCTCGGCGCGCTCTACGACGCCGCCTGCTTCCTGCTCGACGGCCCCGACGGCCCCGACGGCCTTGACGGTCCCGACGGTCCCGACGGCTCTGGCCCCGCCGACGGCCCGCCCGCCCCCGCCGCCCCGGGTCGCTGGACCTTCGCGCCCGGCGTCCGGCACTGGCTCGGTCCGGTGGCCGCCGTCGGCGCCCACCGGCTGCGCCGGGAGGCCGAACGGCGGCAGCACCTGCTGGACCGGATCTGGCCCTCGGCGCAGTTCGACACCGCGCCGCTGCGCCGGACCGCCGCCCAGCCGACCGCCGCCGCCCCCGGACGCCACGCCCGCCGGCTCCGCCCGCCGACCCGGCGCCAGTGCGAGCTGCTCGACCACGCGGACGGCCGGAGAACCCCGGCGGAGCTGGCCCGGCTGCTCGGCCGCTCCGCGTTCGCGACCACGGCGGACGTCCGCCGGCTCGCCGCCGCCGGCCTGCTGGCCGGCCCCGACACCGGGTGCGCGGTCGGCGCACCGGGCGCGGCGGGCACGACGCCGGGGACGACCGGCGGGGTACCGGCGCCGCGGGACCCCGGCGGGCTGCACCGGCGGGTACCCGGTGCGGCGCTCGCCGCCCTGGCCGGCGAACGGGGCGGGCCGGACCCCGCCGCCGCTCCGCCCACCGACACCCACCCGGACATCGCGCTGCTGATCCGGGTCCGAACCCTTCTGGAGGCCCGACTTTGAACCACTCTCCGCCCGCGACCCCGCCCTCACGGACATGAGGCGGGCGCTCAAGCAGCGTGTCGGAAGGAGACAACTGATCGCCTTGGAGACCGAGCTGCTGGCCGAACTCCGCGCCATCAGGCACCGCTTGCCGCACCTCGCGGGCGGTCTGGTGGCCAGTGTGGACGGATTGCTGGTCGCCCACGACACCCACGGGGCCGAGCCTTCGAGCCTGGCGGCGATGACGGCCGCCTCGCTCAGCCTGGCGCAACGGCTCGCCGACAGCACCGGGCAGGGCGAGTTCCGGGAGTCGCTGGTCCGCGGTGAGAACGGCTACGTCGCCACCTACGCGGCCGGCGGCAGCTGCGTGCTCACCCTGCTCGCCCACCCGGAGGCGAACATCGGCCGCCTGCACCTGGAGGCCCGCCGTTCCGCCCAGCGGATCGCCGCGCTCCTCAACGACGCGCTGCTGCCCAAGGACGCCCGGGAGCTCTGACGGGCCCGGCCGTCCGGCCCCCTGCTTCCCCGACCCACCGCATCGATCCACCGATCCATCGACTCATCGACTCATCGACGAACGGGAGACACCGAGATGACCGACGCCGCAGGCGCGCTCAAGCAGGCCATGACCGTGATCGAGGGCGCCATCGGCGCGGCCCTGGTCGACTACAACAGCGGCATGGCGCTGGCCACCCTCGACGGCCCCGGCGGCCTCGACCTCAACGTGGCCGCCGCCGGGAACACCGACGTGGTGCGGGCCAAGATGCGCACCATGGACATGCTGGGCCTCAGCGACGGGATCGAGGACATCCTCATCACCCTCAGCAGCCAGTACCACCTGATCCGCCCGCTCGCCAGCCGCACCGGCAAGGGCCTGTTCCTCTACCTGGCGCTGGACAAGGGCCGGGCCAACCTGGCGATGGCCCGTCACCAGCTCACCAGGATCGAGGCGGAGCTGGAGGTCTGAGCGCGGTGGGCTCCCCGGAGCAGGCGACCTCGCCGCCGGGGAGCCCCGCGCAGACCGTGCCGTCGGGCGTGACCACGCGCCACGGTGCGATCAGCGCGTGCGGCGGGACGGACAGCGCCGCGCCGCCCCGGCCGCCCTGGCCGTCCCCACCGGTGAAGGCCAGCTCCAGTCCTCCGGCCGGGGTGATCAGGGCGGAGCCGACCGTCCGGCCGACCAGAGCGAGCAGTGGTCCGGTGGGCCGGAAGGTCAGCGCGGGGTAGAAGAGGCTGACGCCCGTCGGCCCGGTGACGCGGAACTCGTGCGTCACCCGGACGGTCACCGGCCCGTCGAGCACGAGGTCGAGCCGGTCGCCGCCGCCGACCGCCGTCACCCGGCGGCCGGTCAGGGCGGCGCCGAGGCCGCCCCCGGCGCGCGTCGTGTGCTGCGTGTTCTGCATGCGGCCAGTGTGGACCGGCGGGACGCCGCCTGTCCCGTCCTCCGACCGGCGGGCGCGCTCAGCCGGCCGGGTGCCCGCCGACCAGCTCGGCCGGGCCGCCCGGCCGGTCCCGCGCCGCCAGCGCGGCCGCCGTCCGGGCCCAGGACGCCGGCGTCAGCAGCGCCCGCGCCTCCACCGGGTCGCAGAGCCGCCACTCGACCAGCTCCTCCTCGGCCAGCACGATCGACGCGAACCGCTCGTCCGCCACCGTGCCGCCGTCGAACAGGTACACCAGCACGGCGGTCTCCCGGACCGCCGCCGGGTCCGCGGCCCGGCCGGGCAGCCAGTCCAGTGCCAGCAGCCTCCCCGGCTCGCAGGACCAGCCCAGCTCCTCGCGGACCTCGCGGCGGGCCGCCGCCCGGGGCAGCTCCCGGTCCGCCTCGATGCCGCCGCCCGGCAGGGTCCAGTACGGCACCTCGCCGCCCGGCAGGTCCCACGGCCGCTGCCGCACCAGCAGGACGCGGCCCGCCCGGTCGGTGAACACCGTGCGGGCCTTGGCCCGGATCCGCGGCAGGCTCGCGATGTACGCCGCCCGGTCCAGCAGCGGCGGCGCTTCGGCCGGCGGCGCGGGGTCCGCCTCCCGGGGCCAGTGCTCGGACAGCTCCGACAGCCCCGCCTCGCCCGTGTACGCGGGGGCCGGGACCGGCGTCAGGTGGTCGAGCGCGTGCCCGACCGGCTGGCCGTTCTCCAGCTCCAGCGGCGCGGCGGCGCGGGGCGCCCGCAGACAGGCCGCCACCCGCCGGGAGAGCCGCGGCGGCAGCGCACGGCCCGCCCGGTCGGGCGTCAGCCACGCCCAGCCGCCCACCTCGGCGCGGTCCGGGGTGAACGCCGCCGCCTGCTCGGGCGTCAGCGGCTCGGCCCAGTACAGGTGGGCGGCGATCGGCGGGCGGTCGTGGTCCAGCGTCCAGTCCAGGCAGGCCAGCGCCCCGAGCCGGGGCGTGAACCCCAGCTCCTCCTCGATCTCCCGCACCGCCGTCCGGCGCGGCGAGCCGTCCTGGGGATCGCAGCCCCCGCCCGGCACGGCCACCGGATGCTTCCGGTTGTACGGCAGCCGCACCAGCAGCACCCGTCCCCGCTCGTCCGGGAACAGCACTCCGGCCGCCGCCAACAACTCTTGCCCCGAACCCGCCTCGACCACGATCCGCACTCCCTCCGCCGCGCCGTCCGGAGCTGAGGACATCGCGCCCCGCCCCTCCGGTTCCCCGCCTCTCCGATTCCCCGCCCGCCGCAGGCGTCCGGCGACGTACGGGGTGGAGTGGGAAGTCGGTGCGGCCGACTTCCCACTCCCGCCTGCGCCGCCTGCTTCGCCTACTCCGTCTGCTCGGCCTGTCCCGTCGGCTCGGGAGGGAGGGCGGCGAGGGCGGTGGTGGTGGCGTGGGCCATCCGGCGGTCCTGGCGGTCGGTCGCGCCGCGGAGGCGGGCGAAGCCCTCGACGGCGGCGAGGGCGACCAGGCCCGGGAGGAGGTCGGTGCTGCGGTCGGCGACCCAGCGGGTGCCCTTGGTGGCCATCCACCGGACGTCGGCCAGGGTGCCGGGCGGCGGGTCGGCCGGTTCGGGGGCGGGGGCCGGGCCGAGCGGGCGGCCGGCGGCGGTGAGCAGCTCGTGGAACCCGCGGGCGATCAGGTGGTGGCCCTCGGCGCTCGGGTGCAGGCGGTCGACGCTGAGCAGCCGGCGCTCCGCCGTCCAGGGCAGTTCGGCGATGTGCAGGTGGACGGCCCGGTGACGGGCGGAGAGCGCGTGCACCACGGTGTTCACCGCGCGCATCCGCCGTGCCAGCGGGCGGGCGAGCGGGCGGGGCAGGCGCAGCAGGGCGCCCGGGTCGGGCAGGCAGGCGGTCAGGACCACCGCGCCGCTGTCGGTGAGCCGGCCGAGGACGGTGTCCAGCGCCAGGGTGGTGCGGCCGACGTCGAAGCCGGACCGCAGGGTGTCGTTGCCGCCGGCCACCACGGCGGCGAACCGCGGCCGCAGGCCGAGCGCGGCGGGCAGCTGCTCGGTCGTGAGGTCGGTGGTGAGCGCGCCGCTGCGCGCGAGGTTGGTGAAGTCGACCCCGGTCTGCGGCGGGGCCAGGGACCGGGCGAGCAGGGCCGCCCAGCCGCGCCACCCGTCGGCGATCGGGTCGCCGATGCCTTCGGTGAGCGAGTCGCCGAGGGCCACGAAGCGGACCGGCTCGCCGGTCCGGCGCGCGCCCCCGAGGGTTGCGCCGTGCGCGGCATCCGGTACGGTGCCGCCTCCTCCGTCCACTGTCGTGATGGTGTTCATCGGATCTCCCACCCGTCCGTGCTGTTCTGTTCTGTTCCGTGCCGTTCTGTGCCGCCCCGCTCCGCCGCCCCGCCGTGGGCCCGGACCCGCCTCAGCGGGCGGTGACGGGCGCCGCGCCGTGGGCGGCGAGGAAGGCCGCCACGGCCATGGGCCAGCCGTACCGCTCGGCCTGGGCGCGGGCGGCGGCGCGCCGGGCCGGTTCGGGGCGCGCGAGGAGTTCGCGCACCGCCACCGCGAACCCCGCGCCGGTCGGTTCGGCGGCCACGCCGGCCGTGCCGATCAGCTCGGGCAGGGCGGAGCCGCGGTGGACGGCGACCGGTGTGCCGCAGGCGAGCGCCTCCAGCGCGGCCAGTCCGAAGGTCTCCACCGGCCCCGGCGCCAGCACCGCGTCCGCGCAGCCGAGCAGCCGGGCGACGGCCGCGCGCCCGGCCAGGTGGCCGAGGAGGTGCACCGGCAGCCGCTCCCGGGCGGCCCGGGCGGCGAGCCGCGACCGCAGCGGCCCGGTGCCGGCCACCGCCAGCACCGCGTCGACCCCGGCGGACCGGAGCGCGGACAGGGCGTCGAGGGCGAGTGCGGGCCGCTTCTCGGGGGCGAGCCGGGAGCAGAGCACCAGCAGCACCTGCCCGGGGGCCGCGTACCGGGCCCGCTCCGCCGCCCGGTCGGCGGCGGACCGCGGGCACAGGGCGGCGAGGTCCACGCCGAGCGGGGCGCGCGCGAGGTTCCGCACGCCCAGGCGGCGGAACTCGGCGGCGGCCCAGTCGGTCGTGCAGATCACCGTGTCGTACGACCGGGAGGTCCGGGAGTTGAGCCGGTTCGCGGCCGCGTCGGCGACCGGGCCGGGCACGCCCCAGGTCCGCAGCACGCCGACGGCGCTCTCGTGCGACACCATCGCCGCGCGCACCCCGTGCCGCCGCGCCCAGGCGCCGGTCCAGCGCAAGGTGGTGCGGTCGGAGACCTCCAGCCGGTCCGGGGCGAGCCGTTCGAGCTCGGCGGCCACCGCCCGGCGGTCGGTGAGCAGCCGGTAGCCGCCGCTGCCGGGAACCACGGGGCCGGGCAGCGTGACGACCAGTCCCTGTTCCTCCTCCTCGGCGGCGCGCCGCTCCCCGGGCACGACCAGCACCGGGGTGTGCCCGGCGGCCCGGTAGCCCGCGCCGAGGTGGCGCAGCGCGGTGCGCAGTCCGCCGGAGACGGGGCTGACGAAGTTCGCCACCCGGACGATCCGCAGCGGTCCGGTGGTCATGCGGGCAGTTCCTCCGTCAGCGGGGCGGTGGGACCGGGGGAGCCGGCCGGTTCGGGGGAGGCGGCCGACCCGTCCGTCGCGGGCGCTTCGACCGGCGGTGCCTCCGCCGCCCCGCGGTGCTCCGCGAGCACCTCGGCGTAGTGCCGCAGCAGCAGGTCCCCGACCGCCTCCCAGGTGCGGGCGGTCACCTCCGCCCGCCCGGCGCGCCCGTACGCGGCCCGCAGCTCCGCGTCCCCGGCCAGGGCGGTCACCGCCCGGGCCACCGCCGCGCCGTCGCGGGGCGGGACGAGCAGGCCGGTGCGGTGGTGCGCGACCAGGTCGAGCGGGCCGCCGGCGGCCGGGCCGATCACCGCGACCCCGCTGGCCATCGCCTCCTGGATGGTCTGGCAGAACGTCTCCAGCGGCCCGGTGTGCACGAAGACGTCCAGGGTGGCGAAACATCGGGCCAGTTCCTCGCCGGTGCGCCGGCCGAGGAAGACGGCGCCGGGCATCGCGGACTTCAGCCCGGGCGCGGACGGCCCGTCGCCGACGATCACCACCCGCACGCCGGGCAGCGTCGCGGTCTCGGCGAGCAGGTCGACCCGCTTCTCCGGCGCGAGCCGTCCGACGTAGCCGACCAGCACCTCGCCGCCGGGGGCGAGCGCCCGGTGCAGCGCCTCGTCGCGGTGGCGCGGGTGGAAGCGGACCGAGTCCACGCCGCGCGGCCACAGCTGGACCCGGGCGACCCCGTGCGCGGTGAGGTCCTGGGCGGCGGGGGTGGACGGCGCGAGCGTCCGGGCGGCGAGGCCGTGGACGGCGCGGATCCGGTGCCAGGCGGCCGCCTCGCCGAGCCCGCGCCCGGCCCGGTAGGCGTGCGCGTACCCGGCGAGGTCGGTCTGGTAGACGGCGACGACGGGGACGCCGAGCCGGGCCGCGACCTGCGCGCCGCGCGCGCCGAGCACGAACGGGCTGGCCAGGTGGACGAGGTCGGGGCGGTGCCCCTGGATCGCGGCGGAAAGCCGTCGGCTGGGCAGCGCGATCCGGACCTGCGGGTAGCCGGGCAGCGGGACGGAGGGGACGTGCACCACCGGCAGCCCGTCCGGCACGCCGCCGGCGCCGAAGGTGTGCGAGGGGCTCTGCGCGCCGCGCGCGGGCGCCGGGGTGACGACGAGCGGCTGGTGCCCCCGGCGGAGCAGGTGCTCGGCGGTCCGCAGCACGCTGTGGGCGACGCCGTTGACCTCGGGGGGAAAGGATTCGGTGACGATGACGACACGCATGCCTGTGTTCTGTCCGCGCCCGGCGTGCACGCGGCCAAAGGGATCTGTCGTACAAACGAACGCGGGTCGGCGAATTGTCCCGCCGACCCGCGTCGTGCCCGGTCGTGCCCGGTCCTGCGCGGTCCCGGGCGCGGCCGAAGTCCTCAGGCCGGTCCGGCGGCCGTCTCCTTCAGCTCCGCGTACGGCGCGAGCCTGCGGATCGACTCGATGCTCTTCAGGCAGTCGTCCCGGTTCTCCTCCGGGTCGCCCGTCACGACGATCGATCCGTTGCTCGCCTTGAGCCGGAACCGGTGCATGCCGCTCTCATCGGTGTACAGCTCGAACTTTCCCGCCATGGCAGTCGACACCTCTCGTTCAGGAAGCCCCCTCGCACCGCACCGTAGGGGCAAATCCCTTGCCCCGCGCGCCAGATGACCCATCCGAGTGCCGCCTCCGGGACCTTCCGGCACCGGAGGGCGGACCGACAGGGGAGAAGTCCGACCGGCGGCCCTGTCGGTGGTGCGGACTAGGGTGGGAAGCCCGTTCTGTCCGTCCCCGTCCGGAGAGGTGCCGCCCACCGATGTACGCCCTGCACGCGCTCTGGCGGGCCGACGGCCGGCTCGCCCTCTGGGCGGAGGACGCGGCGGTGTACCGGGGGGACGCGCCCGCCCGTGGGGAGCGGGGCGGGACGGCGCACCCGTTCGCCTGCCCGGCCGCGGAGGTGGCGCGGCTGCTGGGGGCGGTCGGGCCGGGCCTGGGCTGGCTGGCCGAGCAGGCCGCCGAGCGGTGGACGGGGCTGCTGCTGCCGACCCTCGGCGGCCGGCCGACACCGTCCCCCGACCTGCCGGCCGGCGCCGTGCCGCGCCCGGTGGGGCTGAGCCCCTGGCGGGTGCCCGCGCTGCTCTTCGACCGCGCGCAGGCCGCCCAGCTGCTCGGCGCGCTGCACGATCCGCACTGGCCGGGGGCGGCCGTCCAGCTGCCCGACGGCACCCCGGCCGAGCTGGCGTACGGCGCCTCGGTGCGCTGGCTGGCCGCCGTGCACGACCTCGCCTGGCGGCTGGTCGGGCGCGGGCGGCTGCTGCCGGTGCCGGCCGAGGAGGCGGGGGAGTGGTACGCGCGCTGGCGGCCCGCCCCGGACGGCCCGGCCCGCCGGGAGGCGGCCGCGCTGGTCGCCGGCTGCCCGCCGGTCTGCCGCGCGGAGCACCCCGCGGGCGGGCCCTCCGCCGGGGCCCTGTTCGCCGGTCTGCTCGACACCCTCGTCGACCAGGAGGCCCGGGTCGCCCTCGCGGACCTCGACCCGCCCGCCGACGCCTTCCTCACCGCCCTGTACGGCCCGGACGGCCGGCTCGCCCAGGCCCCGCCCGCCGCTCTCGCCGAGGGGCTGGCCGCCTGGCAGGCCGCCCGCCCGGCCGACGCTCCGCTGCGGCTGGACTTCCGCCTCACCGAACCGCTCGGCCCCGACCCGGACGACCCCGGCGGCGGGGTGTCCGCCGAGGGCTGGCGGCTCGACCTGCTGGTCCGCGCCGCCGACCGCCCCTCCCTGGTGGTCCCCGCCGCCGCCGTCCGGCCGGGCGCCGGTGCCGACCCCGCCTACCAGGCGCTGGCCCGCGCCGTGCCCGCCGAGGCGGGCGACCCGGCCGAGGCCTACCAGGCCGAGCTGGCCCGCGCCCTGCGGGTGGACCCGGGGCTGCGCCCCTCGCTCGCGGGGGCCTTCCCCACCGAGGCGCGGCTCGACCGGGCGGGCGCCCTGCGCTTCCTGCGCGAGGGCGCGCCCGCGCTGACCCGCGCCGGGTTCGGCGTCCTGCTGCCCGCGTGGTGGCAGCGCCGCCCCCGGCTCGGCCTGGTCCTGACGGCGGGCACCCCGGCCGGCGACCCGTCGGCGGTGGCGCGCGGCGCGCAGGTCGACCGGGACGCCGTGCTGGACTTCGAGTGGCGCCTCGCCCTCGGCGAGGACACCCTCACCGAGGAGGAGCTCGCTGACCTCGCCGCCGCCCAGCAGGGGCTGGTCCGGCTGCGCGGCCGCTGGGTCGAGGTCGACCAGGCCCAACTCGCTGCCGCCGTACGCTTCCTGGCCGATCACGGCACCGGAGTCATGGAGCCGGTCGAGCTGCTGCGGCTGGCCGTCGAGGACGGCGCCGCGGTGGACGGGCTGCCGGTCGCCGCCGTGCACGCCACCGGCCCGATCGGCGACCTGCTGGCCGGGCGCCCGGTCTCCGCCGACCGCGTCCCGCGACTGCCCGACGGCTTCACCGGCACCCTCCGCCCGTACCAGCGGCGGGGGCTGGCCTGGCTGGACGCGCTCGGGCGGCTGGGCCTCGGCGCCGTGCTGGCCGACGACATGGGCCTCGGCAAGACGGTGCAGACCCTCGCCCTGCTCGCCCTGGAGCAGGAGCGCGGCGCGCGCGGGCCGGTGCTGCTGGTCTGCCCGACGTCGATGGTCGGCACCTGGCAGCGCGAGGCCGCCCGGTTCGCGCCCGGCCTGCGGGTGCACGTCCACCACGGCGCCGACCGCGCCGCCCCCGACCCCGCGGCCGACCTCGTCATCACCACCTACGGACTGGTCCAGCGGGACGCCGCCGAGCTGCGCGGCGTGCACTGGCGGCGGATCGTCGCCGACGAGGCCCAGCACGTCAAGAACCGGTCGGCCCGGCAGTCCCGGGCGCTGCGCTCGCTGCGCTCCGGCCCGCGGATCGCGCTCACCGGCACCCCGGTGGAGAACCGGCTGGCCGATCTGCACGCCGTCCTGGACTTCGCCAACCCGGGCCTGTTCGGCAGCCCGGAGGCGTTCCGGGAGCGGTTCGCGATCCCGCTGGAGCAGACCGGCAGCGCGGACGCGGCGGCCCGGCTGCGCCGGGTCACCGGACCGTTCCTGCTGCGCCGCCGCAAGGACGACCCGCTGATCGTCCAGGACCTGCCCGCCAAGCAGGAGTTCACCGTCCGCTGCGCCCTGACGGCGGAGCAGGCCGGGCTCTACCGGGCGGTGGTGGCCGACCTGCTGGAGCGGTTGGGCGGGTTGCGCGGGGTGGAGCGCAAGGGCGCGGTGCTGGCGGCGATCGGCCGGCTCAAGCAGGTGTGCAACCACCCGGCCCAACTCCTGCACGACGGCACGGCGGTGGCCGGGCGCTCGGGAAAGGTGGCGCGGCTGGTCGAGCTGCTGGCGGAGGCGCTGGCCGAGGGAGACCGGGCGCTGGTCTTCACCCAGTACGCGGAGTTCGGCGCCATGCTCCGGCCGTACCTGCGGCGGACCCTGGGCGAGGAGGTGCTCTACCTGCACGGCGGGGTGCCGCGCGGGCGGCGCGAGGAGATGGTCGAGCGGTTCCAGTCGCCGGACGGGCCGAGGGTGTTCCTGCTGTCGCTGAAGGCGGGCGGCACCGGTCTCAACCTGACCGCCGCCAACCAGGTCGTCCACCTGGACCGCTGGTGGAACCCGGCGGCCGAGGACCAGGCCACCGACCGCGCGCACCGGATCGGCCAGCGCCGCGCCGTCCAGGTGCGCCGGCTGGTCTGCGCCGGCACCGTCGAGGAGCGGATCGGTGAACTCCTCGCCGCCAAGCGCACCCTGGCCGAGGCGGCGGTCGGCGACGGTGAGCAGTGGCTGGCCGAACTGCCCGCCGACCGGCTGCGCGAACTGCTGACCCTGTCCGCCGACGCGATCGGGGAGTGAAACCGTGGCCGCCCCTGACGAACGACCGCTGACCGAGCTGCTCGACGTCTTCTGGCAGGGCGCCGTCCCCGATCCGGCCGACCGGACGGAGGACGAAGTCGCCACCGCCTTCGACGAGTTGGGCCCCTCCGGCCTCACCTCCCGCGGCCGCCCGCTGGACGCCGCGCTCGCCGCCGCCTACCGGCGGTTCACCGGGACCGGCTGACCCCGGCGAACCGCCCGCCGTTTCGCTAACCCGCCGTCACCGGGTAGTGGTCGGAGAGGTCGTCGTAGGTGTAGCTGGTGCCCCAGCTGCTCACCGTCCACGGCGCGCTGTGGAAGCGGACCACCGTGTTGGTGTAGGTCGCCGGGCGCGCGTGGTCGGCGCGGTAGAGGACGTAGTCGAGGTCCTCCTTCGGCTCGCCGGGGTAGCGGTAGGCGGCGATCGAGTTGTCCGCGGTGTCGAAGGAGTTGGCCCAGCCGTCGCGGGTGGTGGCCGGTGCCACGCCGGCGTTGGCCAGCAGCGCGGGGTACTCGCTGCCGTGCGCGTCGATGTTGAGGTCGCCGGCGAGCACGATCGGCTCGGCGGCCGGGATGTTCTTGGCGTCGACGAACGCCTTCATCGCCTTGAGCTGGGCGGCCCGGACCGCCGCCGGCCGGCCCGCCGAGCAGCCGGTGTCGGTGGACTGCAGGTGGGTGCCGATCACGTGCGTGCGCAGGCCGTTGACGTTCAGCACGGCGTAGACGAAGCCCTTGTTCGACCACCAGTCCGATCCGCACGCGTCCTTGAAGACGTACTGCTCCTTGCGCAGGATGGGCCACTTGCTGAGCAGGGTGACACCGCCGTCCTCGGGGGTGGCGGAGCTGTAGCTGCCGGAGGTGGCGTCCCAGCCGCCGGTCGACCGGCCGACCACCGGGGTGTGGTACGGGTACGCGGCCGAGGCCTGGGCGACCAGCGCGTCGGAGGCGGCGTTGTCGAAGGCCTCCTGGAGCACCACGACGTCCTGGCCCTGGAAGACGTCGGCGGCGGGGATCGCCTTGGCGCGGTGGTCCTGGCCCCAGTTGGGGTAGAGGTTCTTGCTCATCAGGAAGACGTTGTACGTCAGCACCTTGAGCGGCGGCACGGCGGCCGGCGCGGTGGAGGCGCGCCCGGCGGAGGCGCTGTCGGCGTGGGCGGCGTGGGCGCCCGGCGCGGCGGCGAGCGGGGCGAGCAGGGCGGCGGCGGCCGTGCAGACGGCGGCGAGGCGTGCGGAGGGAGTTGGCATGCCCGCAGTGAATCGACAGCGGGCCACGTTCGTCCAGACAGTGAACGATGACAGTATGAACGCGTCGGTAACTTAAAGCTGTCTGGCCAACTCCTCCTTGAACGCACGAACTTGCCTGGACAACTCGCCCGGCTCCGGTGGGTCCCGGCTCGGCCCGGCGGGTCGCGCTCAGCGCTGTCCGGCGAGCTCCCGCTCGTGCTCGGACGGCGGGCTGTGCCGGGACAGCGCGCTCGGCCACCACATCCGGCGGTCCAGGTCCAGGGTGAGCGCCGTGACCAGCACGGAGCGCACCACGAGGGTGTCCAGCAGCACGCCGAGGGCCACCGCGAAGCCGATCTCGGCGAAGCCGACGATCGGGAGGGTGCCCAGGACGGCGAAGGTGCTCGCCAGGATCAGGCCGGCCGAGGTGATCACGCCGCCGGTGGCGGCCAGCCCGGTCACCGCGCCGCGCCGGGTGCCGTGCTGGGCGGACTCCTCGCGGACCCGGGTCATCAGGAAGATGTTGTAGTCGATGCCCAGGGCCACCAGGAAGACGAAGACGAACAGCGGGAAGGCGTTGTCCTGGCCCTCGAAGTGGAAGACGTGCTCGAAGAAGAAGGCGCTGATCCCGAGCGCGGCCGCGTAGGAGAGCACGACCGTGGCGATCAGCACCAGCGGCGCCGTGACCGCGCGCAGCAGCAGCGCCAGGACCACCAGGACGACGCCCAGCACCAGCGGGATGATCGTCCGGTTGTCGGAGGTCGCGGCCCGGCCCGCGTCCAGGATCACCGCCGTCGAGCCGCCCACCTGGGCGTCGGCGTTCGGCACGGCGTGCACGGCGGCCCGCAGCCGGTCCACGGTGTCCTTGGCCGGTTGGCTGTCCGGCGGGTCGGCGAGCGTCGCCTGGAACATCGCCCGGCCCTCGTGGGTCACCGGTTCCGTGGTGCCCGCCACCCCGGCCGTCCGCTGCGTCACCGCGCGCACCTCCCCGGCCTCGCCGGCCGCGGAGATCACCGTCAGCGGCGCGCCGGTGCCGCCCGGGAAGTGCTGCTCCAGCACCTCCTGGCCGACCACCGAGTCCGGCTTGCCGGTGAAGGTGCCGGCCGTGCTGAGACCGGTCGCGTTCAGCGAGACCAGGCCGACGCAGCAGGCCGCCAGCGCCAGCGTGGTGCCGATCCAGACCTTGCGCGGACGGCGCCCGATCCACGCCCCGACGTGCGCCCAGCGGCCGGTCCGCGTCGGCTCGGGCGTCCCGAAGGCCGGCCGCACCGGCCAGAACACCCAGCGTCCGACGATCACCAGCAGCGCCGGCAGCAGGGTCAGCATCGCCAGCAGCGCCACCAGCACGCCGATCGCGCAGACCGGACCCAGCCCGCTGGTCGAGTTCATCTCGGCGACGAGAAGGCAGAGCATCGACACGACCACGGTCGCCGAGGAGGCCAGGATCGCGGGCCCGGCCCGGTGCAGGGCGAAGGCCATCGCCTCGTGCCGGTCCTCGTGCCGCCGCAGCTCCTCCCGGTAGCGGGCGGTGAGCAGCAGCGCGTAGTCCGTCCCCGCGCCGAGCACCAGCACGATGAGGATGCCGGCGCTCTGCGCGTTGACGGTCAGCCCGGCGTGGTCGGCCAGCAGGTAGATCACCGCCTGCGCGACCACCAGCGCCCCGGCCGCCGAGAACAGCGGCAGCATCCACAGCACGGGGCTGCGGTAGGTCAGCAGCAGCAGGACGATCACCACGCTGACGGTGGCCGCGAGCAGGGTGGAGTCGATCCCGGCGAAGGCCTCCGCCTGGTCGGCGCCGACCCCGGCCGGGCCGGTGACGTGGGTGGTCATCCCGAGGCTGTCCGCGGCGGCGGTGGCGCGCAGGCTGTCCACCGCCGGGCGCAGGTCCTGCCAGCCGCCGGTGCCGATGTCGATCGGCACGATGGTCTGCAGCGCCTGGCCGTCCGCCGACTCCACCGGCCCGTTCACCCGGCCGAGCACGTGCGGGGCGGAGGCGAAGGCCTGGGTGTCCCGGGCCGCCTCGACCTTGTCGGCGGGCGTGATCCCGGTGTCCCGGACGTAGACCACCACTGCCTGGGCGGTGTCCACCGGCTGGAACGCCCGCTGCTCGTCCAGCACCCGGGTGGACTCGGCGTTGCTCGGCAGCCAGCTGGAGGCCTGGTTGTCCTGGGCGCCGGTGAGCTTGCCCGCCAGCGGGCCGGCCACCACCAGCAGCACCAGCCACAGGGCCAGCACCACCCACTTGCTGCGGCGTCCGCACGGCAGCTCGGCCAACTTCCGGGTCGGGCTCATCGGGAGACCCCCCGTCCTCGGGGCGCGTGACTCGTTCCAGCGTGCCACCGGGGCCGCGCACCGGCAGCCCGGGGACGGCTACGCGGGTACGGCGGCGCGCGTCCGCAGCGCCTTGAGCGCGGTGATGTCCCGGGCGTGGCCGGTGCCGTCGCCGCCGTGCTTGCGGTCCGGGGTCTCCACGATCAGGGGGACCCCGGCGGTCGCCGGGTGCTCGAACAGCTCGCGGAACGGCTCGGCGCCGATCAGGCCGTCGCCGATGTTGGCGTGCCGGTCCTTGCGGGCGCCGACGGCGTCCTCGGAGTCGTTGGCGTGGATCAGCCGCAGCCGGTCCGGGCCGGCGGCCGCGACCAGCGCGTCCAGCGTCGCGCGGACGCCGCCCGGGGCCGCGAGGTCGTGGCCGGCCGCGAAGGCGTGGCAGGTGTCCAGGCAGACGCCGACCCTCGGGTGGCCGTCCAGCGCGTCCAGGTACTCGGCGAGGTCCTCCATCCGCGAGCAGAGCGAACGGCCCTGTCCGGCGGTCGGTTCCAGCAGCAGCCACGGCGCGTCGTCGCCGAGCGCGTCCAGCTCGTCCAGCAGCGGGCGGACGTCCGCCCGGACCTGCGCCATCGCCTCGGCCCGGCGCGGGCCGCCGTCCGGTGCCGTGCCGACCGCGGAACCGGTGTGCAGCACCACGCCCAGCGCGCCGATGGCGTGTCCGCGCAGCAGCGAGTGGCGCAGCGAGGCGGCGGAGTGCTCGCGGGTGGCCGGGGTGTCGGAGCCGAAGTTGATCAGGTAGGGAGCGTGCACGTAGGCGGGGATCGCCTGTTCGGCGCAGGCCGCGCGGAACTCCTCGTCCTGGGCCGGGTTGCCGGGCGGGGTCGCCCAGCCGCGCGGGTTCGCCACGAACACCTGCACCGACTCGGCGCCCACCCGGCGGGCGTACGCCAGGCCGGTCCCGGCCAGGCCCCGGGCCGCCACCGGGACATGGGCGCCGATCGGGTTGCGGCCGGCCCGGTCGGCGGGGGACGGCGGGTGCGGGGCGGTGGGTGCGGCGGTGGCGGGCGCGGCGGTGGGTGCGGCGGTGGCGGGCGCGGCGGTGGCGGTGCTCATGGATCCGAGCATGGCATGCGGGCGGTGGGATTCCCGCGCCCGGTCGTTCCCACCCGATCGGGTGAATCGGGAGGGCCCGGTCGTCCCCGGGTGGTGCGGGGCCCGTCTTGGTTCGTGAGAGCACCGAGCCCGGGTGCCGAGGGAGGTACGCATGACCACCACACAGCCCGTCGAGTCGTTCGAGCCCTTCGAGTCGGTTGAGTCCGTCGAGACGGTCGACCTGCGTGACGCGGAGGTGGTGCGGAACCCGTTCGAGGCCTTCGCCCGGATCCGTGAACGGGCTCCGCTCGCCCGGGGCACCGTCCCGGGGGTCGAGCCGTTCTGGATCGTCACCCGCTACGAGGACGTCCGCACCGTCCTCGCCGACCCGCGGTTCGTCAACGACGCGGCCAACGTGCCCGGCGCCTGCCCCGCCCACCGCACCGAGCAGGTCTGGCGGGCGCGCGGCCTGCCGCCCGAGTGCGAGACGTACCTGCGCGCCGGGGTGTTCGACGCGGACGGCGCCGAGCACCGGAGGCTGCGCGGCCTGGTCCACCCCTCCTTCACCGCCGGTGCCGTCGGCCGGCTGCGGCCCAGGATCGAACGGCTCGCCGAGGAGCACGCCCGCGCCCTGCGCGACCACGCCGACGCCGACGGCACGGTCGACCTCGTCGCCCACTTCGCCTACCCGCTGCCGGTGACCGTCATCTGCGAACTGCTGGGCATCCCCGAGCCGGACCGGCCGCAGTGGCGCGAGTGGAGCTCCTACCTCGGCCGGGGCGCCGGCCCCGGGCTGGACGACGCTCTGCGCGCGATGGTCGCCGCCGCCCGTGAGCTGATCGACCGCCGGCGCGCCGAACCCGACGACGGCCTGGTCTCCCACCTCGCCGCCGCCGAGGGCGCCACCCTCGACCCGGTCGAGGCGGTCTCGCTCATCCTCAATCTGATCGTGGCCGGCCACGAGACCACGGCCACCCTGATCGGCAACGGGACGGCAGCCCTGCTCGCCCACCCCGAACAGCTCGCCCTGCTGCGCGCCGACCCGGGCCTGCTCCCGGCCGCCGTCGACGAGCTGATGCGCTGGTGCGGCCCGACGCTCGGCGCACTGCCGCGCTACGCCACCGAGGACGTGCGGCTCGCCGGGACGCTCATCCGCAGGGGTGAGGCCGTGATGCCGATCCTGGCCGGGGCCAACCACGACCCCCGGGTCTTCGCCGAGCCCGAGCGGCTCGACCTGGGGCGCGCCACCGCCCCGCACCACGACGCCCACCTCGGCTTCGGCCACGGGGCCCACCGCTGCCTCGGCGCGGTGCTCGCCCACGAGGAGGCCGTGGCCGCCCTCGGCGCCCTGCTGCTGCGCCACCCCGATCTCGCGCTCGCCGTCGCCCCGGCGGAGGTGCGGCGCGGGCCCAACCCGGTGGCCTGGCACCTGGCGGAGCTGCCGGTCCGGCTGGGGGCGCGGATGAGCTGACGCGCCACCACCCGCCCCGTCCGGATCCGTCCCGCCCGGACCGAGTGCCCGCCCGGACCGAGCGCCCGTCCGGACCGAGCGCCCGTCCGGAGCCGCCCGGCCCGACGGCCCGTCAGTCCGGCAGCCCAACCCTGGTGGCGGGGGCACCCGCGCACCCCTAGCGTCGGTTCGGCCGACACCCACCGGCCGTCATCACCCGCTCACCTTGCGTCACCGTGCCGATGGCCCCCACGAGCGCGTCGGGGCTCCCACGCGGCGGCGTGCCAGAAAGCAGGTCACCTCATGCCCACGCGACGGGTTCACCACCTCGCCGCGGCCACCGCCGCCGCCACGACCGCCCTGACCACCGTCCTCACCGCCGTCGGCGCCGCGCCCGCGCACGCCTCCGGCGAGCTGCACGTGGTCGCTCCCGGCGAGTCGATCCAGAAGGTCCTCGACGCCGCCCGCCCCGGCGACACCGTGCAGCTGCTCCCCGGCGAGTACCGGGGCAGCGTCCGGATCAGCACGCCCAACCTCACCCTGCGCGGCGCCGGCCCGGAGAGCGTGATCCTCCCGGCGGCCCCGACGGCCGATCAGCCGGCAGCCGCTCCCGCTCCCGCCCCTGCTCCCGCCCCCGCTCCCGCTCCTGCCTCCGCCGACGGCGCCGCGGCCTGCGCCACCGCCGGCCACGGCCTCTGCGTGGTCGGCACCGACGACCGCCCGCTCGACGGCGTCACCGTCGAGGCGCTCGCCGTCACCGGCTTCCGCAAGAACGGCATCAACGCCACCGGCACCACCGGCCTGACCGTCCGCGCCACCTACGTCCACGACAACGGGCAGCAGGGCATCAGCCAGGAGAGGTCCACCCGGGGCGTGATCACCGCCAACGAGTCCACCCGCAACGGCCAGTCCGGCGTCTTCCTCGCCAACTCCGTCGACAGCGAGGGCGGCGCCCTCTCCACCGACGGCACCCTGGTCAGCGGCAATGTGCTCACCGACAACCGGGTCGGCGTGACCGTGCGCCGGCTGCGCGACCTGAGCATCGAGCGGAACCGGATCCACGGCAACTGCGGCGGGGTCTTCATCGTCGGCGACGAGGGTGTGCCCCGGGCCGGCGCGCTCACCGTCCACCGCAACCAGGTCGTCGCCAACAACCGCTACTGCCCGCCCAACCCCCGGCTGGACCACATCCAGGGCGCCGGCATCGTGCTCACCGGTGCCGAGGAGACGGCGGTGACGGAGAACGAGGTCCGCGACAACGTCGGCGCCTCGCCGTTCTCCGGCGGCATCGTGCTGGTCCACAGCGTGGTCGGCGTGGCCAACGCCCGCAACACCGTCGCCGACAACCTCGTGCTCGGCAACGGCCCGGCCGACCTCGCCGACCGCGACACCGGCACCGACAACGCCTTCGAGCGCAACCAGTGCGCGGTCTCCGAGCCGGCCGGCCACTGCTGACCGGTCCGCCCACCCCACCTCGAAGCCCCGCTCCCGCTCCCGCTCCCGCAGAAAGCAGAGAAACGGTCCATGACCACCGCACCCGCCACCACCCCGCAGGCCGCCATGCGCCTGCGGGAGCTCGTCTTCGGCGCCGCCTGCGCCGCCGCCGTCCGCGCGGCCGCCCGGCTCGGTGCCGCCGACGCGCTCGGCGACACCCCCGCCACCGTCACCGACCTCGCCGCCGACCTCGGCACCGAGCCCCGGCAGCTGCGCCGCCTGCTGCGCGCCCTCACCTGCTACGGCATCTTCGAGGAGCTCGACGGCGACCGCTTCGGCCACACCGAGATGTCCCGGCTGCTGCGCGAGGACGCCCCGAACAGCCTGCGCTACATCTCCCTCTGGTGCACCGAGCCGTGGACGTGGGAGGCCTGGCCGAAGCTGGACGAGGCGGTGCGCTCGGGCCGCAACGTCTTCCCCGAGCTGTTCGGCAAGGAGTTCTTCGACTACCTGCACAGCGAGGGGGGCGAGTCCGCCAAGGTCTTCGACAAGGCGATGACCACCTCCAGCCGGCAGTCCGCCGCCGACTTCGCCGCCTACCTCGACCTCACCGGCATCGACTCGGTGGTCGACATCGGCGGAGGCCAGGGCCATGTGCTCGCCAGCCTGCTGGAGAAGCACCCGGCGCTGCACGGCACCCTGCTGGACCTGCCCAAGGTGGTCGCCGGCGCCGACCCCCGGCTGCGCGACGGCGGCGCCTTCGCCGACCGGGCCCGGCTGGTCCCCGGGGACTGCCGGGTGGACATCCCGGTGGTCGCCGACCTCTACATCATCAAGAACATCCTGGAGTGGGACGACGCGAGCACCCGCCGCACCCTGGCGAACGTGGTCGCGGCGGCCCCCCGGGGCGCCCGGGTCGTGGTGGTCGAGAACCTCGTCGACGACAGCCCCTCGATGCGGTTCACCACCGCCATGGACCTCATGCTGATGCTCAACGTCGGCGGCGCCAAGCACTCCGAGTCGAGCATGGTCCGGCTGATGACCGAGGCCGGCCTGGAGGTCCGCGACGTCCGCCCGGTCAACCCGTACCTGCACGCCTTCGAGGCCGTCGTGCGCGGCTGACCCGTCCGCCGGCGGGCCCGCCGGAACGCCGCGACGGCCGATACGCCGCGACCGCCGGTCCCCCCTTCGGGAGGGGGCCGGCGGCCGCTGCGCCCGGAGGCGCTCACGCCTTGCGCGAGGACTCCAGGTGCGCGAAGACCACCACGTTGTCGAGGTAGTCCCGGCGCTTCTTGTCGTAGGTGCCGCCGCAGGTGATCAGCCGCAGCTGCGCGTCGGGCGTCCTCCCGTAGACCCGCTGGTCGGGGAAGGCGTCCTTGGCGAAGGTCTCGACGGCGTCGACCGCGAACACGGCGACGCTGCCGTCGGCCCGCTGGACCTCCACCTTGTTGCCCGGCAGCATCAGGCTGAGCAGCAGGAACACCGCCGGTCCCTTGCTGGTGTCGACGTGCCCGGCGACCACCGCGGCGCCGCGCTCGCCGGGCGAGACGCCGTCGCGGTACCAGCCGACCAGGTTCTTGTCGTCCGGCGGCGGGGGGTTGAGCTGCCCGGAGGGGTTCAGGGTGAGCTCGGTGAAGGGGGCGTCCACGTTGATCTGCGGAATGCGCAGCCGGGCCGGCGCGGACCGGTTCAGCGGCGGCGCCGCCTCGACCGGCGCGGCGGGCGCCCCCGCGGAATCGGCCTCGGCGGGGGCGGTGGCGGCCGGGGGCGCGGCCTGCCCCGGGGCGGACCCGTCCGCGGGGACGGTGTCCACCGAGTTGTAGATCAGCAGCAGACCGAGCGCCGCGGCGCCCATGCCCGTGCGCAGCAGCCGGGAGGTCCCGGGGACCGGAGCGGCCATCGTCGCTCGTTCTCCTCTCCGTGGCCCGCGCTCCGGAAGCCGCGGGCCCGACACGGCGAAGCGCCGCCCCGCGCGCCTCCGCCGCGCCCGGCGTACCGGGCGCGGGCCACGAGAAGGAGGCGGCGGGAACGGCGCGGGATCAGATGGCGGCGCCGGCGGTGCGGCGGCCGCGGCGCAGCGCGACCGCGCCCGCCCCGAGGCCGCCGAGCAGCAGGACCGCGCCGGAGGCGAGGCCGCCGCCGGAGAGCGCGAGCCCGCCGCCGCCGGTGTGCACGCCGCCGTGCGGGGCCTTCTCCTCGCCCTTGGCCTCGTAGCCCTTGCCCTCCGAGCCCTTGCCCTCGGAACCCTTGCCCTCGGGGGCCTTCTGCTCCTCGGTGCCGGAGGAGCCCTTCTGCTTCTCCTCCCAGGTCTTCTGGCCCTCGGGGCTGGCCGCCTTCTCCTGCTTCTCCTGCCAGGTCAGGTTCTTGCCCTGGTCGGAGGCGCCGTCGGCGAAGGCCAGCGGGGTACCGACGGTGAGGGCCGCGGCCACGACGGCCCCGGCGAGCAGCGTGCGTGCAGAACGCATGATGATGATCCTTCCGGCGCGGGACCCGCGATCGCCGACACGTCGTCGGCCAGGGGACTCACGGGCGGGCGCCTGATCCAACGTCAACCACGGTGGTCGCCGCTGCCACCGGAAGGCGGCAGCGGCGGCCCGGCCGGTGCGCCCTTCGGGTGGAAGTCCCGGGCGTGTTCACCCGAGTGCCCTGGGCGGTCCGGGTGACGAGCGCGGCCGGGGGAGCGGAGCGCGGCCGGGGGTGCGGAATGCGGCCGGGCCGGGGCGGGCAGACTCGGCGCATGGTCGAGATCTCGAAGGACGTCCGGGAGCGGATCGCGGCGGGGCACATCTGGTACGTCGGTACGGTCAACGCCGACGGGTCGCCGCACGTGAGCCCGATGTGGGTGGGGATGGAGGGGGACCTGCTGCTGTTCAACACCTCCGTCGGACGGGTCAAGGAGCGGAACCTGCGGCGGGACCCGCGGGTCTGCCTGTCGCTCGCCGACCCCGCCGACCCGTACGACCGGGTGCAGATCAGGGGGCGGGTGGTGCGCTTCGTCGAGGGCGAGGAGGCGGAGCGGAACATGGACCGGCTGGCCCGCACCTACCTCGGCGTCGAGCGCTTCGGCTGGGGGATCCCGGGGGAGCGGCGGGTGGTCGTGCTGATCGAGCCGACCAGGGTCAGCCGGGTGACCGGTGTCGAGCCGCTCCCGCCGGGCGCCCCCGGAGCCACCCCGCCGGACGGCGCCTGAGCGCCCGCCCCGGGGAACCGGCCGTCCGGCGGCGCGTCTATCTTGAGGGGCCACGGACACGAGAGGGGCGGGACATGGGCACGGCCGGTCGGAAGGTGGTCGCCGCGGCGGCGACGGGTGTGCTGCTGGCGGCGGTGGCGGCCTGCAGCTCGGGAGGCTCGAAGCACTCCGGGGACACGGCGAAGGGCGCCCCGACGGCATCGGCGAGCCCGGGCGCGACGGACGGCGCCGCCCCCGGGGGCGGCGCCACCCCGGCGGCCCCGGGCGACACCCCGGCGGCGGGCGGTTCCCCGTCGGCCGGCACCCCGGTTCCGGGCGCCCCGGTGGGCGGCACCGGCGGTGCCCCGGCCAGCGGCGCCCCGGCCGGTGGCACGCCGGCCGCCTCCGCGCCGGCCGGCGCCGGACAGCCGGGCAGCGGGCCCGGCGCGACCACCGGACCCGACTCGGACACCACGCTGCTCGACTCCGCGCTGGTCGCGCAGCTCCTGCCCGACCAGAAGGCGATGACCGGCTGGGAGGAGGAGAAGCGCCGGGTCGACACCGCCGACCACGCCACCACCTGCACCGCCGTCGCGCCGTGCACCGGCAAGCCGCTGACCGGGCAGGCCCGGTACAGCGCCGGCGAGGTGACCGTGCGCTTCGGCGTCGACACCCTGCCCGGCCGCGCCCAGGCCCAGGAGCGCCTCAAGGAGACGTACGCCTCCTACGGCGACACCACCAAGTACGGACCGGCGGACATGGGCCCGCTGGGAACGGAGAGCCGCGCCTTCCAGGGCCAGCTGGCGGGCCGGGACGGCGTGGCGGTGGTGCTCCGCTCCGGCACGGTGGTCGCCACCGTCACCACCGAGGGCGGGCCGGTGGACCCGGCGGGCACCCGGCGGCTGGCCGCGATGCTGGTCAAGCGCATCGAGCAGGCCCAGGCGGGTCGTACCCCGGATGCCGGGCTCGACCTGGCCTGACGCGACCTCCGCGGCCCCCGGACCGATCCCCGGTCCGGGGGCCGCGCGCGTGCGGATACCACGCCCGAGCCACCATCAAGTGACGGAGCGTCAACACCTCAAGTGTTCCGGCCAAGTTGAGGATGACCGTCCGCTGGCGCGAAAGTGGCTGTCCGGATAGCGGACGTAGCCGTGGACAGCGCGTGTCCGAGGGGTGGTCGGGGCGTCACCGCTGGTCACGCCCGCCCGCCCGGGCGTCGGGCCGGAATCGGGCGCGCGGCCCGCCGGTGAGCGGAGGCCGAGGGGGCGGCGGTATCCGGACGATTCGGGCGGGGGCCGGAATCCGGCCAGCCGGTTGCCCGGTAGCGAAGCGGTAACCGAGAGTCGAACCGATGAACGGAACGCCTCGCCCCTCCCGTACCGATCCGCCGGCGCGCCGCGACTTCCGGCTCCTGCTCTCGGGGGCCGTCGCGGCGCAGGCGGGCAGTCAGGTCACCCTGGTCGCACTGCCGTTGGTGGCAGTGGTGGAACTCGACGCCACGCCGTTCCAGGTCGGCCTGCTGACCGCCGCCGAGACCGCCGCCTTCCTGCTGGTCGGTCTGCCCGCCGGCGCCTGGCTGGACCGGATGCGCAAACTGCCCGTCCTGGTCCGCTCCGACGTCCTGCGCTGCCTCGCCGTCGGGTCGATCCCGCCGGCCGCCGCGCTGGACGCGCTCAGCCTGCTCCAGCTCTACCTGGTGGCCCTGGTCACCGGGGTGGCGACGGTCTTCTTCGACGTCGCCCACCAGTCCTTCCTCCCGGTGCTGCTGCCGCGCGAGCGCCTGGTGGCCGGCAACGGCGCGATCGAGACGGTCCGCTCCTCCGCCCAGATCGCCGGTCCCGGCCTGGGCGGCGGGCTGGTCCAACTGCTCGGCGCACCACTGGCGATCGTCGCCGACGCGGCCGGCTACCTGCTCTCGGCGGTGCTGCTCACCCGGATCCGCGCCGAGGAGGCGCTGCCCGCGCCCGAGCCCGGGCGCTCGCTGCGCGCGGACATCGCCGAGGGCCTGCGGTTCGTGACGCGGCACCCGCTGCTGCGGGTGATCGCGGCGACCACCGCGCTGTCCAACCTGTTCGGCGCCGTGCTGATGGCGGTGCAGACCGTCTTCTGGGTGCGGGTCCTGGACCTCGCTCCGGCCGCGATCGGGATCCTGCTCTCGGTCACGGCGACCGGCGGGCTCGCCGGTGCGCTGTGCGCGGGCCGCCTGGCCGCGCGGATCGGGCAGGCCCGGCTGATCCTGCTCGCCCCGCTGGTCACCGCGCCGTTCGCGCTGCTGTGGCCGCTCGCCGACGGCGGCGCCGGGCCGGTGCTGTTCGCGGTCGGCGGGGTGGTGGTGCTGTTCGGCGCGGTGGTCTACAACGTCGCCCAGGTGAGCTTCCGGCAGAGCCTCTGCCCGCCCCGGCTGCTCGGCCGGATGAACGCCACCGTGCGGTTCCTGGTCTGGGGCACCCTGCCGCTCGGCGCCCTGCTCGGCGGCGCCGTCGCCGAGGCGGCCGGACCGCGCGCCGCGCTCTGGCTCTGCGCGGCGGGCTTCCTGGTGGTGCCGCTGCCGCTGCTGCTCTCGCCGCTGCGCGGCCTGCGGGACCTGCCGCCCGCACCGGCGGACGCGGATCCGGACGGCAGCCCGGAGGCGGATCCGGACGGCGACCCGGACACGGATCCGGACGCGGATCCGGGCGAGGCCCCCGCCGACCGTCCGGCGGACGCCGCCGACGCGGACCCCCTGGACATCCGAACGCCCTGAACCGAACCGAAGCGGAGAACCTCCCGTGCACTCCAGCATCACGGCCGCCTACCTCGCCCGCTACCGGTCCCTCGCCTCCGCCTCCGAGGCCGCCCCGGCGGTGCTGCTCCCGCTCACCGGCGCCCAGCGCCGCTTCCTGATCACCCGCCACCGCGACCCGCGCGCCCGCACGGACGTCGTCCCGCTGTTCTTCGCCTTCCCGCGCGGCACCGTCGACCTGCCTCGGCTGCGCCGCGCCGCCGTCCGGCTGGCGGAGCGGCACCCGGCACTGTGCGGCGAGTTCACCGTGCTGCGCGGAACCCCGGTGCTCCGGCTGGGCGAACCGTCCGTCGAGGTGGCGCGCGTCGCGGTCGAACCGGCGGCGGAGCGCCCGGAGGCCCCGGAACACCCGGACGCCCCGGGGCACCCGGACGGACCGGCCCGGGCCGCGCTGCGCCGGGCCCTGCTGGACTGGCCGGCCGACGGGCCGGTGCTGCGCCTGCTGCTGGCGGCCGGGCCGGACGACGAGGAGGAACTGCTCGCCGTCGCCCTGGACCACGCCGCCTGCGACGAGCAGTCGCTCGGCCTGGTCACCGACGGGCTCGGCGCCGCCTACGCCGCCGCGGACGACGGAACCCCGGCCGCCGTCCGGACCGAGGCCGTCGAGGCCTACCGGGCGGCGGTGGAAGGCCAGTTGGCCGCCGAGGCGAACGCCGTGAGCTCGGCCGCGCAGGCCCACTGGGCCGCCCGGCTCGGCGCGCTCGCCGAGCCCGCGCACGGGGCCCGCCCGGCCGGGGCCGCCCGGTCGACCGGGATGGCCGCCGAGCGGCTGCCCGCGGTGACCGGAGCCGCCCGCGGCGGGGTCTTCCCCGCGCTGCTGGACGCCGTCGCCGCCGCTGCCCACCATCTCGGCGGCGGCGGTGGCGACGACGGCGGCGACGACGGCGGCGAGCGGGTCCTCGCGATCGGCTACCCGTGGGGCGGCCGCCCGGCCGGCGCCGCCCCGGTCCTCGGCTGCTTCCTCAATACCCTCGTCCACCCGGCGCCGCCCGGCCCGCCCCGCGACCTCGACGCGCTCGGCGCGGCCTGGTGGGACGACCTCGACCACGCGGACACCCCGTACGACGAGGTGGTGCGGGCCGCCCGGGCGGCCGGGGCGAGCTGGTCCGGCACGCTCGACGGACTGCTCACCTTCGAGGACCTCCGACGCCGCCCGCCGCTGCCGCTCGGCGGGGCCGCCGGGCGGGAGGTCCACCTGGCGGGCCGTCCGCTCGCCGCGCCGCTCGCGGTCTCCGCCTCGCACGGCGAGGACCTGCTGGTCCGACTGGCCTGGGACCGCGAGCGCTACCCGCACTCCGCGGCGGAGGCGGCCTTCGCGGTCCTGCTCACCACCCTGCGCCGCCACCTCGGCACACCGGCCTGACCCCCGACCCGCACCGCCCCGACCTCCGAAGAACCGACCTCCGAAGAACCGACCTCCGAAGAACCCACCTCCGAAGAACCCACCTCCGAAGAACCGGGCTCCGAGGAACCGACCCCGCGCGCCGCCCCGGTGCGCCCCGACCACCCCGCCGCGCCCGCCACCACCCCCGGCGCGCCCGGCCCGGGCGGGCCCCACGGCGCCCGCCCCTGGCACCGTCGAACCGAACAACCACCCGACACCACAAGGGAGTTGCCCATGTTCGCACTGTCCTCCTCGCAGGAGATCGTCTGGCTGCACGAGCAGTTGCTGCCCGGCAGCCGCGCCTACAACTTCACCGCCGCCCTGGACCTCTGGGGCCCGCTCGACACCGAAGCGCTGCGCGCCGGCCTCACCGCCGTGCTCGCCCACCATCCCGGCCTGCGGCTCGAACTGGTCGAGCGGGCCGAGGGGTTGCCGCTCCAGCGGGTCGGCGCTCGGAGCGAACCGCGGCTGCGCACCAGCGACCTGGGCGCCGAGCCCGACCCCGAGGCCGCGTTCCGGACGCTGCTCGCCGCCGAGGCCGCCGAGCCGCTGGACACCACCGAGGCCCCGCTGCTGCGCTGGCACCTCGCCCGGCTCGGCGCCGACCACCACCGGCTGATCCACGTCGAGCACCACCTGGTGCACGACGGCCACTCCTTCGCGATCCTGCTGCGCGACCTCTTCACCGTCTACCGCGCGCACGTGCTCGGCACCGCCGACACCGTCACGCTGCCCGCCGCGCCCTCCTACGAGGACCACGTGCGCACCGCCGGCGCCGCCCGGGAGGCCGAACGCGAGCGCGGACTCGCCTACTGGAGCCGTGAGTTGGCCGACGCCCCGCTCGACCTCGCGCTGCCCGGCCTGGCCCGCCCCGGCGCGCACCGCCGCCACCGCGGCGGACAGCTGCGCCAGTCGATCGGCGCCGACCTCGCCGAGCGGCTGCGCGAGCGCGCCAAGGCCGATGGGCACACCCCGTTCTCCACCCTGCTGACGCTCTTCGCCGAACTGCTGCGCCGCCACAGCGGCCACCGCGAACTGGTGGTCGGCACCGCGGTGGGCAACCGCCCGCCCGGCTTCGAGGGCACCGTCGGCATGTTCGTCAACACCGTCCCGCTGCGCCTGCGGCTCGACCCGGCCGCACCCGGCACGGAGGCGGTGGACGAGGTGACCGACGTGCTGTTCCGCGCCCTGCCGCACCAGGACGTCCCCGTCCAGGAGCTGACCCGCGCGCTCGGCCGGCACACCAGCGGCGCCGACAACCCGCTGTTCGGCGTGATGTTCAGCGCGCACGACGCGCCGCTGCCCGACGTCCAGGCGCCCGGCCTGGAGGTCTCGCTGTACGAGGGCTTCAACACCGGCACCACCCGCTTCGACCTCGACGTCGTCCTGCTGCCCGACGACCGCCGGGTGGTCGGCGAGAAGCACGGCGCGGCCGGGATGACCCTGGTCTGGGACTACGACGCCGACCTGTTCGGCGAACCGGTCGCGACCCTGCTCGCCGAGCGGCTGCTCGACCTGCTGCGCGGCTACCTCGACGGCCCGGACGCCCCGCTCGCCGACCTCGCGGCCGCCCCGGCCCCGGACCCGGCCGCCGCGACGGCCGCCCCCGAGCCGGCCGACCTCGACCCCGCCGCCGCCCACGACCCCACCGCGCTCGCCCTGCTCGCCGGCACCGAGCGGCTGAGCTACGGCGACCTCGACCGCCGCGTCGGCGAACTCGTCGAACGCCTGCGCGCCGCCGGGGTGACCCCCGGCCAGCCGGTCGCCACCGTCCTGCCGCGCGGCGTGGACAGCGTGGTCGCCCTGCTCGCCTGCCTGCGGTACGGCGCGGTGTACGCCCCGCTGTCCGCCGAGGACCCGCGGGCCCGGCTCACCCTGCTGCTGGACCGGCTCGCCCCCGCACTGGTCCTGGCCACCCGGCAGAGCGCGCTCGCCCTGCCCTCCGGGTCGACCCCGGCGCTGCTGGACGGCCCGCCGTTCCCGAAGGCCGAGCCCGCCGCCGTGCTCGACGGCGCCGCCTACCTCATCCACACCTCCGGCTCCACCGGCGTGCCCAAGCCGGTCCTGGTCGGCCGCCGCGCGCTCGCCCGCTGGACCACCGCGATCGCCGCCCGCTACGGGCTGGGCCCCGCCGACCGGGTGCTGCTGTTCGCCCGCCCCTCCTTCGACGTGGCGCTGGAGGAGGTGCTGCCCCCGCTGGTGGCCGGTGCCGCCCTGGTGGTGCCGCAGCGCGAGGTGCCGACCGGCCCCGAGCTGGTGGCCGTGCTGGCCGCCCGCGGCGTCACCGTCGCCAACCTGCCCACCAGCTACGCCCTCGCCGTCCGCGCCGACCTGCGCGAGGCGCTGGCGGACGGCCGCTGGTCCCCGCGGCTGCTGGTCCTCGGCGGCGAGCGGCTGCCCGCGAGCGCCCTGCGCGGGCTGACCGACGGCACCGCCGTCACCGTCCTCAACGCCTACGGCGTCACCGAGGCCACCGTGACCTCCACCGTGCACGAGATCACCGCCGCGGACCTCAGGAAGGCGACGGACCTCACCGACGCCGACGCCGACGCCGACACCGACGCCGCCGAGGAAGCCGCCGCGGACGCCGCCGAGATCCCGCTCGGCACCGAACTGCCCGGTGTCCACGTGCACGTCCTGGACGCCGGCGGACAGCCGCTGCCGCCCGGCGCGGTCGGCGAACTCGCCGTCGGGGGAGCGATGCTGGCCGACGGCTACCTCGGCCTGCCGGACGCCACCGAGGCCCGGTTCACCCCCCTCCCCGCGCTCGGCGGTGAGCGCGTCTACCGCACCGGTGACCGCGGCTACCGCGACCTCGACGGGCGGCTGCGCTTCCTCGGTCGCCAGGACAACCAGGTCAAGCTGCGCGGCTTCCGGATCGAACTGGAGGAGATCGAGGCCGCCGCCTCCGCCGAACTCGGCGGCCGCTCCTGCGCCGTCGTCCTGCACCGGGACGCCACCGCGGGCCCGCGCCTGCTCGGCTTCCTCGACGGCGGCCCGCAGCCCGACCAGGCCGCCCTGCACGCCGCGCTGGCCCGCCGGCTGCCCGCCGGCCTCGTCCCCGCGAGCTGGACGGCCCTCGACGCCATGCCGCTGCTGCCCGGCGGCAAGCCCGACCGGACGGCCCTCGCCCGGCTGGCCGCCGAGGCGCCCGAGCCCACCGGACCGGCCGACGCGGCCGCGCCGCGGGCCTTCACCGACCCCGCCCAGTCGCTGATCGCCGAGGCCTGGCGCGAGGTGCTCGGCCACGACCGGTTCACCGCCGACTCGCACTTCTTCGAGGTCGGCGGCCACTCGCTGCTCGCGGCCCGGCTCGCCGCCTGGCTGGAGCCGCGCCTCGGCGGCCGACCGCCGCTGCGCACCCTCTTCCAGCACCCCGTCCTGGCCGACCAGGCCCGCGCCCTGACCGGAGCCCCGCAGTGAACCCGACCCAGTCCCTCGCCTCCGCGCCCGGAGTTTCCCTGAACGGCCTCTCCGCGCCCGGACCCTCCGTGAACGGCCTCTCCGTGAACGGCCTCTCCGGCCCCTCCGCCGTCCTGGAGTCCGAGCACCGCGAACTCACCGACGCCTTCGAGAGCTTCGTACGCCGCGAGCTCGCCCCGCTCGCCGCCGAGCTGGCCGAGTCCGCCGACCAGCCGCCCGCCGACCTGCGCGCCTACGTGCGCAAGCGCTCCGCCGCCCTCGGCTTCTACGCCGGCGACTACCCCGAGGAACTCGGCGGCTCCGGCATGCCGTTCGCCGCCGTCGTACAGCTCCACCACGCCGCCGGCCGCAGCGGCTGCCCGCTCGCCCCCTACGCGCTGGCCGGCTCCGACGGCCCCAGCCCGCTGCTGCGCCACGGCACCCCCGAGCAGATCGAGCGCCACCTCGTCCCGCTGGTCCGCGGCGAGCGCACCCGCTGCCTGGCGCTCACCGAACCGCAGGCCGGCTCCGACGCCTTCCGGCTCACCACCACCGCCGTCCGCGACGGCGACGGCTGGCTGCTGAACGGCCGCAAGACCTTCGTCAGCAACGCCGACCGGGCCGACCTCGCGCTCGTCGTCGCCGCCACCGACCTCGGCGACGGCTCCGGACCGACCGCCGGCGCCACCGCCTTCGTCCTGCCGATGGACCACCCCGGGCTGCGCATCGGCCAGCGCTACGAGGGCATGTCCGGCGAGCCGCTGTTCGAGCTGACCCTCGACCGGCTGTACGCCCCGGCGGCCGCCGTCATCGGCGGCGAGGAGGGCGTCGGCGCCGCCACCGGGCTCGCCATGGACAGCCTCTCCCGGGGCCGCCTGGTGGTCGCCGCGATGTGCAACGGCATCGCCGAGTACGCGCTGCGGCTCGGCGTCGAGTACGCCCGCGAGCGGCGGGCCTTCGGGCAGCCGATCGGCGACTACCAGCACGTCCAGGAGCACCTGGTGCGCACCCGCGCCGAGGTGGAGGCCGCCAAGCTGCTCACCCTCGCCTGCGCCCGGCTGGTCGACGACGGCACCGAGGCCCCCGAGAACGCCGCGCTCGCCAAGCTGACCTCCTCCGAAACCGCCGTCCGCGCCGTCGACCGCTCGCTCCAGGTGCACGGCGCCACCGGCTGGGTGCGCGGCCACCCGCTGGAGTACCTCTACCGCTACGTCCGGATGACCACCATCATCGAGGGGACCTCCGAGGTCCAGAAGGTGATCGTGGCCCGGGCCATGGGCCTGGGCTGACCCCGTACCGACGACCATCGACCGACGTCCGGAGGATGACCATGACCACGACCCCGGCCCGCCCCGTGCCCGCCCACCTGCCCGGCCTCTCCGTCTCCCACGGCCGCCCGCACCGCGACGGCGCCGTCCTCGACCTGTTCACCAGCTGGGCCCGCCGCACCCCGCACGCCCCCGCGCTGATCGACGGCGACCTGACCCTGGGCTACGCCGAACTCGACCGCCTCGCCGACGAGGTGGCCGGGCAACTGGCCGAGCAGGTGCGGCCCGGCGACCTGGTCGGCCTCTGCCTGGACCACTCCGCCGCCCTGGTCGCCGTCACCCTGGCCGTCGCCAGACTCGGCGCCGTCCACCTGCCGCTCGGCCCGCGCCCCGGCGAGCACCGGCTGCGGGCCGTCGCCGAACAGCTGCGCCCCGCCTGCCTGATCGGCGACCCGGCACTGCTGCCGCCCGCCCACCGGGACGGCCGGCACCGCCCGCTCGCCGCCCCCGGCGCGCCCGGGGCGGTGGCCGCCTTCGCCGACCCCGCGGCCGCCGGAGCGCCGGCCGCCGCGGCCCCCAAGGGCGCCCAGTACACCGTGCTCACCTCCGGCTCCACCGGCCTGCCCAAGGCGGTCGCCGTCGGCCAGACCGCGCTCGGCGCGCTGCTCACCTGGTACCGCGAGCTGACCGGCCTCGGCCCCGGCGACCGGCACAGCCTGCTCATCGGCGTCGCCTTCGACCCGCACCTGATGGAGCTGTGGGCCGCCCTCAGCTCCGGCGCGGCGCTGGTCGTCGCCCCCGACGCCGTCCGCTGGGACCCGGCCGCGCTCACCGACTGGTGGCGCACCGCCGGCATCACCGTCGGCGTGCTGCCCACCCCGCTCGCCGAACCCGTCCTGGACCGCCCCTGGCCCGGCGACCTGCCGCTGCGCCACCTCATGATCGGCGGCGACCGGCTGCGCCGGGCCCCCGGCCCGGACGTCGCCGCGACCGTCCACAACGCCTACGGCCCGGCCGAGGCCACCGTCGTCACCACCGTGCACACCATGCCCCCGGGCGCCGACCACGGCGCCGGCGCGCCGCCGATCGGCCGCCCGATCCCCGGCGCGATCGTCCTGGTGACCGACGGGCACGGCCGCCCGCTGCCGCGCGGCGAGGCCGGCGAACTGCGGATCGGCGGCCAGGGCCTGGCCATCGGCTACCTCGACCCCGGGCTGACCGCCGAGCGCTTCGTCTCCGCGCCCGACGAGGTCGACGGCACCGACCGGGTCTACCGCACCGGCGACCGGGTGCTGATGCGCCCGGACGGGGAGCTGGAGTTCCTCGGCCGGCTGGACGACCAGGTCAAGGTCAGCGGAGTGCGGATCGAACCGGCCGAGGTCGAGTCCGCCCTCGAACGCGACCCCCGGGTGCGGCGCGCCGCCGTCGTCGCCCGCCCGGCCCCGGCCGGCGGCGGCGCCCAGCTGCTCGCCTTCGCGCAGCCCGCCGGCGAGGCCGGGCCGGTGGACGGCGCCCGCCTGCTGGACGCCGTGCGGCCCTGGCTGCCGGAGCAGGCCCTGCCGAGCGTGCTGCGACTGGTCGACACCTTCCCGCTGGACGCCAACGGCAAGATCGACCGGGCCGCGCTGGTCAAGGCCGAGGAGGCGGCCGCCCAGCAGGGAGGCCGGCCCGGCACCGAGGAGGCCACGCCCACCGAGCGGACCGTCCTGCGGCTCTGCCGCGAGCTGCTCGGCCGCACCGGCCTCACCCTCGACGACAACTTCCTGGACGCGGGCGGCACGTCCGTCACCGCGGCCCGGCTGCTCGCCGCCCTGGAGGAGGAGTGCGGCGTGCGGCTGCGCGCCCCGGAGCTGCTGCGCCGGCCCGACCTGCGGGCCGTGGCGCGCCTGCTCGACGAGCGCGCTCCGGGCGCCGCCGGCTGACCGGCCGCCGCCGCTCCCCTCCCTCCCACCGTCTCCCTCCCACCGTCGCACGGCGCCCCGGCTCCCCGCCGGGGCGCCCGGAAGGCTGACCACCCATGACCTCTCCCGTCACCACCGTCCCGGCGCTCGTCGCCCGGCAGGCCGCCGAGCGCCCCGACGCACTCGCCGCGACCGACGGCAGCACCACCCTCACCTATCGCGAACTGGCCACCGCTGCCGTCCGGCTGGCCGGCGAACTGACCGCCCTCGGGATCCGCCCGGGCAGTGCCGTCGGCCTGCTGTGCGCCCGCGCCGCCCGCCTCGCCGTCGCCCAGCTCGCCGTCTGGTGGGCCGGCGCACACGTCGTCCCGCTCGACCCCGCGTACCCGCGCCCCAGGCTGCACGCCATGCTCGACGACGCCGACGTCCGACTCACCCTCGGGGACAAGGCGCTGCTGGCCGAGGCGGGTCTGCCCGAGGACCGCGTGCTGGTCCTCACGGAACTCGGCCCCACCGTGATCGCCGCCGCACCCGCGACGCCGCCCGCGCCCCCGGCCCCGGACGCCGCCGCTTTCGTCTACTACACCTCCGGATCCACCGGCCGCCCCAAGGGCGTCCTGGTCCCGCACAGCGCCGTTGCCGACCTGGTCACGGCCGCTGACGGCATCGCCCTCGGCCCCGGCGACCGGGTGCTGCACCACTCGCCGGTCGCCTTCGACGCCGCCACCTTCGAACTGTGGGGTCCGCTGGCGCGCGGCGCCGCCGTCGCGCTGTCCCCGGCCGAACGGCCCAGCGCCGAGGAACTCACCCGCGACGTCGAGCGGTTCGGCGTCACCACCGCCTTCCTCACCACCGCGCTGTTCCACCAGTTGGCCGCCCGCCGCTCGCGGATCTTCGGCGTGCTGCGCACCGTGCTGGCCGGCGGCGAGGCGCTCTCCGCCGAACACGCCGCCGCGGTGCTGCGCGCCTTCCCCTGGCTCGACCTGTTCAACGTCTACGGGCCCACCGAGGCCACCACGTTCACCACCCTGCACCGCGTCCGGCCCGCCGACGACGGCGGGCCGGTGCCGATCGGCCGCCCCTTCGGCGGTGCCCGCACCCTCGTCCTCGACGAGGAGTGCCGGCCCGTTCCGGACGGCACCCGCGGCGAACTGTGGATCGCCGGCGTCCGGGTGGCGCTCGGCTACCTCGGCCGGCCCGAGCTGACCACCGAGCGCTTCGCCGACCTCCCCGGCACCGGCCGCGCCTATCGCACCGGCGACCGGGTGCTGCGGCGCCCCGACGGGGTGCTGGAGTACCACGGGCGGCTGGACGACCAGGTCAAGGTGCGCGGCTTCCGGATCGAGCCCGGCGAGGTCGAGCACGCGCTGCGGAGCCTGCCCGAGGTCGCCGAGGCGGCGGTGGTGGTCCGTCGGGCCGGCCGCGAGGACGCCGTGCTCACCGCCTGCGTGGTCCCCGCCGAGGGCTGCCGGCCGGCTCCCGAGGCGCTCCGCCGCCGGCTCGCCGAACGGCTCCCGGCCCACCTGGTGCCCACCGCCTGGACGGTGCTCGACGCCCTGCCGCTCACCACCAGCGGCAAGGTCGACCGCCGCGCGCTGGCCGCCGACGGGACCGACCGCGGGGACGGAGGTCCGGGCGAGGGCCGCTCGGGGCTCCGCCCCGCCCCCGCCGCGCTGACGCCGATCCAGCAGGTGGTCGCCGCCGCCTGGTCGCGCGCCCTGGGGCACGAGGTGACCGCCCCGGACGCCGACTTCTTCGCCGAGGGCGGGCACTCGCTGCTCGCCATGTGGGTGGTCGACGACCTTCGGGAGGACCTCGGCGTCGATCTTCCGCTCGGTGACTTCCTCGACCACCCGACCGTCGCCGGCCAGGCCGAACTGGTCGAACGCGCCCTGCTGGCCGCCGATGCCGCCGAAGCCGTGGAGACCCCCGAGGAGCCCACCCGATGACCGCCCCGCTCGACCAGGCCGACCTCCTCCGCCGCGCCCGCCGCCGCACCTCGGCCGCCGCCGACGCCACGACCGCGAGCGCCGCCGGGCCCGCATCCGCCACCCGCGCCCCGGGCCCCGTCCCGCGCGGCACCGGCCCCGGCCCGGCCCCGCTCTCCCACGCCCAGCAGCGGATGTGGCTGATGGAGCGCCTCGGCGAGGGCGGCCCCCGCTACCACGTCCCGCTCGCCACCCGGCTGCGCGGCCCGCTGGACCTCGACGCCCTCGCCGCCGCCCTGACCGGCCTCACCACCCGCCACCACGTCCTGCGCACCCGCTACGCCCACCACGACGACCGCCCGCAGCAGCGGACCGGCCCCGCCGCCCCCGTCCCGCTGCCCGTCCGCGAGGCCGCGCCCGGGGCCGCCGCCGCCCTGCTGCGGGCCGAGGCGGCGCGGCCCTTCGACCTCGCCACCGGCCCGGCCCTGCGCGCCCTGGTCCTCCGGCACGCCCCCGACGACCACACCCTGCTGCTCACCCTCCACCACATCGCCGTGGACGGCGGCTCGCTGCCCGTGCTCGCCGCCGAACTCGCCGCGCTCTACGCGGCCGCCGCCGAGGGGCGACCGTCCGGCCTGCCCGAACCGGAACTCCAGTACGCCGACTACGCCCGCTGGGAGCGCGCCCGGGACGACCGGCTCGCCGCTGCGGCCGCCGAACGGTCCGCCCGCCTCGCCGGCGCCCGCCCGCTGCCGCTGCTGCGCGCCGTCCCGCCCGGCACCCCCGAGCGGCGCGCCGTCCTGCACGCCGCCCCGCTCACCGCCCGGACCCTCGACGGCCTGCGCCGGCTCGGCGCCCGGCACGGCGCGACCCCGTTCACCGTCGTGCTGGCCGCCGCCTTCGCCGCCCTGCGCACCGCCACCGGGGCGTCCGACCTCGTCCTCGGCTGCGCCGGCGGCCACCGTGCCCGGCCCGAACTGCGCCGGCTGATCGGCCTGCAGGTCAACACCCTGCCCGTGCGCGCCCGGCTGCCCGAGCCCGACGGCGATCCGGCCTTCACCACGGTGCTGGCCGCCGTCCGCACCGCCCTGCTCGACGCCCAGGAGCACCACGACGTGCCCTTCGACCTGGTCGTCGAACGCCTCGGCCCCGCGGCCCGGGGCGAGGACGGCACCCCGCTGCTCTCCGTGAGCTGCGACCTGGTCCGCCCGGCGGAGCCGCTGGCGCTGCCCGGCCTCACGGCGGAGGCCGTCGAGGTCGACCTCGCGTTCGCCAAGTTCGGCCTCACCCTGCTGGTCGAGGAGGGCCCGCGGCCGCGCTGCCTGCTGCAGCACGATCCGGCGGCGCTGGACGAGCCGACCGCCCGCCGCCTGCACGCGGCCTTCACCGGGCTGCTCACCGCCCTCGCCGCCGACGCCGACCGCCCGCTCTCCGCGCTCCCCGGCGAACGGCTCGCCACCCCGGCCCCCGCGTCCGCCCGCGCCGGCCACCCCGCCGTCGCCGCCCTGCTCGACGACCCCCGGGTCACCGACGCCGCGCTCCACCTCGCCGAGCACGGCCCGGCCCTCGCCTACGCGAGCGTCCGCGGCCCGGTCGCCCCCAGCGGCGCCGACCTGCGCGCCGCCCTGCGCCGCCGGCTCGGCGAGGGCGCCCGACTGCCGCTCGCCGTCACCCTGCTGGACCGCATCCCGCGCCGCCCCGACGGCACCCTCGACCCCGCCCGTCTCCCCGGCCGCCCCGACGCCCCGGCCCGCCTCCCCGAGGTGCTGGACGCGTTCGCGGAGCTGCTGGGCGCGCGGCCGCCGGCCGACGCGGACTTCCTCCACCTCGGCGGCCACTCGCTGGTGGCGGTGCAGCTGGCCGAACGGCTGCGCGGCCGCCTCGGCCTGCCGCTGACCGGCCTGGACGTCCTGGAGCAGCGCACCCCGCGCGCCCTGGCCGCCCTGCTCGCCACCCGCGCCGCCGAACGCCGCACCGCCGCCGACCGCACCGCCGCCGACCGCCGCAGCACCGACCGGCGCAGCACCGGCCGCCCCGCCCCCGGGGCGCCGGCCGCGCGGGCCGGGACGGTGCTGCTCACCGGCGCCAGCGGCGGCGTCGGCGCGGCCGTCCTGCAGGAACTCCTCGCCCAGGGCCGCCCCGTGCGGGCGCTGGTCCGCCCCGAGTCGGCCCACCTGGTGGCCGGCGCCGGCGTCGAGGTGGCCGAGGGCGACCTCGCCGACCCGGACAGCCTGCGCCGGGCCGCCGCGGGCGCGGACACCGTCATCCACGCCGCCTGCACCTTCACCGAGCACGCCGTCGACCTCGCCGCGATGCGCGCGCTGGTCGACGGCTGGCACGGCACCGGCGGGTTCGTCTTCGTCAGCAGCGTCGACGCCTACGGCTGCCCCGCCCCGGGCGAGGTTCCCGAGGGCGCGCCCCCGGCCGGGCCGCTCACCCCCTACGGCCGGGCCAAGCTCGACTGCGAGCGGATCCTGCTGGACGCCGCCCCACGGGCCCGCGGCCCGGTCTCCGTGGTCCGCCCGCCGATCGTCTGGGGCCCGCACCGGCGGCTGCGCGACCAGCTCCGCTGGGGCTCCACCGGCGCGCTCTACCAGGCCGCGCTGGCCGGCCGCCCGCTCCTCCTGCCGCCCGTCGACAGCGGCTGGTCGGGCGCGAGCTGGGTGCACTCCGCGGCGCTCGCGCGGGCCGTCGCGGAGAGCGCCGAACGCGCCCCCGGCCGGATCGTCAACGCGGTGACCGGCCACGTCTCCTGGGCCGACCTCACCGCCGAACTGGTCCGGCTGCTCGGCTCGTTGAGCCCGGTCGCGCACGGCCCGGACGCCGACCCCGAGCTGCTGCGCCCCTGGCACTACCGGGCCGACGCGCTGGCCGCGCCGCTGCGCCCGGAGCCCGGGGAGGACTGGCGCGCCGTCCTCGCCGCGATGACGGCCGGGACCGCCGCGGAGTGAGCACGAGCGGACACCCCGGGACCGCAAGGCCCGCGGGGTGTCCGCTCGTCCGCCGCCGGCGACCGCTGCCGACGGTCACCGCTGCCGGCGCGCTCAGCCGCGGCGCTCCCAGCGGTAGAACTCACGCGCCATCGCGTCCTTCGGCCCCCGCCAGGTGGCCGGGTCGTACGCCTGGACGTAGGCGGTGAGCGCGTCGCTGATCGCCCGGAACTCGGGGTGGCCGGCCACCTGGGCGACAGCCGGGCCCGGCGGGCGGTCCGCCTCGATCAGGTGCAGGTAGACGTCGCCGAACTGGAACAGGCTGCGCCCGGTCACCCCGATCAGGTGCGGGAGCTCGCCCCGGTTGTCGGAGTCGGCGAACACCTCGGCGATGCCGGCGGCCGCGTCGGGCTTCATCCGGGCGACGATCAGGGCGCGGTGGGTGTGCGCCGTCCCGGGCACGCTCCCGGGGGTGGTCACGGGGGACGCCATGGCTCAGACCTCCGCTGCCTTCTTCTCGACCTTCTCGCGGATCAGCTGCAGCTGGATCCGGGAGTTGCGGTTGATGTGGTTGACCATGCCCTCGTCGTCGACCGGTGCGGTGGGCTTCATCGCGAAGTCCTGCACCCAGCGCATCCGGGTGCCGGCCGGCACCTCGGCGTACTCCCAGCGGATGTCCATGAACTCGAACGGGCCGGGCTCGACGCGCCGGGCGTTGACCGCCAGCTCGGAGCGGTCGGTGGTGCGCTCCGAGACCCAGCTCCAGATCTTGCCGTCCTCGTCGGGGTGCATGGTCAGCCGGAAGCGCACCCGGTCGCCCTCGCGCTCCAGCACCTCCACCGAGGCGTACTCGCTGAACAGCTGCGGCCAGTTCTCCAGGTCGTTGGTGATCTCCCAGACCAGGTCGAGCGGGGCCGCGATGACGATCTCGTTGTCGGTGTGTCCGGGCATCTCAGGCACCCGCCTTCGCGGTGACCACGGCGTTGACCAGGTCCAGGAACTCGGCCGGGGTCTTGGCCGACTCCGCGCCGTTGGTGACCTTCACGCCGTGCCGGTTCTCCAGCTCGCCGACCACGCCGAGCAGGCCGAGGGAATCCACGCCGAACTCGTCGAAGGCGGCGCCGGGGCGCTCCAGGGCGGCCGGGTCGATCACGACGCCGGCCCGGGCCTGGATGAGCGCCGCGAGTTCGGGATAACTGAGGGTGTTGCTCACGGGGGTGTCCCTTCGTTGCGAGCGTGTGGTGAGCGAGTGGTGAGCGGATGGAGAGCAGCGGAGCGGGTGGAGCGGGGAAGGAGCGGGGGAGGAGCCTCAGGACGGCTCGCCGCGCCGGAGCACCAGGGCCGCGTTGGAGCCCATCAGCCCGCGGCTGAGCACCAGGGCGGTGCGCAGTTCGGCCGGGCGGGCGCGGCCGGTCACCAGGGCGAGGTCGTGGGCGACCTCGGTGACGTTGGGGGTGGGCGGCAGCACGCCGTCCTCCATGGCGAGCACGGCGGCGGCGGTGTCCAGTGCGGGGGCGCCGCAGTAGGCCCGCCCGGTACCGGACTTGGGGGCGGTGACCGGGACCCGCTCGGCGTAGGGGCCGAGCGCGTCGGCCAGCGCCAGCGCCTCGGCGCGGTCGGCGGCCGGGACGCCGAGGGCGTCGGCGAAGACCACGTCGATCTCCTCCGCCGCGATCCTGGCCCGCTCCAGGGCGATCCGGATCGCCGCGGCCAGGCCCTCCCGGGACTCCGCCCAGCGGGAGGCGCCGGTGAAGGTCGCGGCGTGGCCGGCGATGTGCGCCCGGACGGCGGCCCCGCGCCGGCGGGCGGTCGCCTCGTCCTCCAGCAGCAGCATCGCGCCGCCCTCGGCGGGGGCGAAGCCGGCCGCGTCGGGGGAGAACGGCAGGTAGGCCCGGTCGGCCCGGTCCGCGAGGCTCAGCTCGGGGTAGCCGAGCTGGCAGACCATCGAGTAGGGCGCGAGCGGGGCCTCGGCGGCGCCGACCACCACCGCGGCGGTGCCGTGCTCGACGGCCCGGGCGGCGTGGGCGATCGCGTCCAGCCCGCCGGCCTCGTCGCTGGCCACCACCGCGCACGGGCCCTTGTAGCCGCCGCGGATGGAGATCTGGCCGGTGCTGGCCGCGTAGAACCAGGCGATGGACTGGTAGGGGCCGACGAACTGCGGTCCCTTGCCCCAGAGCTGCTGGAGCTCGCCCTGGCCGAACTCGCCGCCCCCGGAGCCGGCCGCGGTCACCACGCCCACCGCGTACGGCTGTTCCGGGTCGGGGACGAAGCCGGCGTCCGCCACCGCCTGGTCGGCGGCGGCCATCGCGTAGTGCGTGAACCGGTCGGTCTGCACCAGGTAGCGGTCGTCGACGGCGGCCCGCGGGTCGAAGTCCCGTACCTGGCCCGCGATGCGCAGGGGGAGGCCGGTGCAGCCCTCGCGGGATATCCGGTCGAGGACGCTCACGCCCTGCCGGGTGGCCTTCCAGAAGGCGTCGGCCCCCACGCCGTTCGGCGCCACCACACCCAGGCCGGTGATCACCGCCCGGCGTTCCTGCTGACGTGACGTCATGGATCTCACCCCGTTCTTGTGAGCACGACGGCGGACTGGAATCCGCCGAATCCGCTGCCGACCGACAGGATGTTCCGCAGTGGCAGCTCCCGCGCGGCGCGCGGCACGTAGTCGAGGTCGCACTCCGGGTCGGGCGTCTCGTAGTTGGCGGTCGGCGGCACCACACCGCGGTCCAGCGCGAGGGTGCAGGCGACCACCTCGATCGCGCCGATCGCGCCGAGCGAGTGCCCGACCATCGACTTGATCGAGCTCATCGGCGTCCGGTACGCGTGCTCGCCGAGCGAGCGCTTGACGGCCGCCGTCTCGTGCCGGTCGTTCTGCTTGGTGCCCGAGCCGTGCGCGTTGACGTAGTCGACGTCGGTGCGGTCGATCCGGGCGTGGGCGAGCGCGTGGTCGATCGCCCGGGACATCTCCAGCCCCTCCTGGGTGAGGCCGGTCATGTGGTAGGCGTTGCCGTAGGTCGAGAACCCGCCGATCTCGCCGTAGATCCGCGCGCCGCGCCGGCGGGCGTGCTCCAGCTCCTCCAGCACCAGGACGGCGCCGCCCTCGCCGAGCACGAAGCCGTCGCGGTGGGCGTCGAACGGGCGGGAGGCGTGCGCCGGGTCGTCGTTGCGTTCGCTGGTGGCCTTGATGGCGTCGAAACAGGCGACGGTGATCGGCGAGATCGGCGAGTCGGAGGCGCCGGCGACGCAGATGTCGGCGCGCCCGTCCTCGACCGCCTGGAAGCCGTAGCCGATGGCGTCCAGGCCCGAGGTGCAGCCGGTGGAGACGGTCTGCACCGGGCCGTGCGCGCCGGTTCGTTCGGCGACCGCCGAGGCGAGCGTGCTGGGCGCGAACGCCCGGTGCAGCTGCGGCTCGGCGAGCCGGTGGTCGACGTCCCAGCGGGCGCCGCCGGCGCTGACCAGGGCGTAGTCGTGTTCCAGGCGGGTGGTGCCGCCGACGGCGGTGCCGAGCGAGACGGCGATCCGCCAGGGATCCTCGGCGGCCAGGTCGAGCCCGGCGTCGGCGATCGCCTCGTCGGCCGCCACCATCGCGAACTGCACGTAGCGGTCGGCCCGTTGGACGTCGTCCGGGCCGAGCCCGTGGGCCGCCGGGTCGAAGTCGCACTCGGCGGCGATCCGGGAGCGGAACCCGGCGGGGTCGAAGAGCGTGATGCCGCGGGTCGCCGTCCGCCCGGCGGTGAGGAGGTCCCAGAACGCCGGGACCCCGACCCCTCCGGGCGCGACCACGCCGATTCCGGTGACGGCGACCCGACGGCGGCTCACGAGCCCACCTTGGCGTGTTCCGGCGGGCCTGAGTTGACCACCGGCCCGGTCTCCTCGGTGTCGACGTGGCCGAGTTCGGGACGCGGCGCCAGCGGGCCGAGGTGGAAGACCATCTTGGCCACGGAGTCGCCGACGTTGCGGAACCGGTGGCGCATGTTGATCGGGATCATCAGGCCCTGCTCGGGCTTGAGCGCCCGGGTCTCGCCGTCCAGGTCCACCTCCAGGTCGCCGGTGACGACGAACACGAACTCCTCGGAGTACGGGTGGTAGTGCTCGCCGATCCTCTCACCGGGCTGCACGATGGCCAGGCCCATGAACCCGCTGGTGGCGCCGCAGGTGGTCGGGGTGAGCATGGCGCGCAGGTCGCCGCCGCGCCGGCGGTTCTCCGGCGCCTCGGAGACGTTCACGATCCGTGGGTACTGCGTGGACATGGTTTCTTCCTTCTCTTGCCGGGGCTTCTCCGGCCGGGGCTTCCGGCGCCGGAGCTCCTGCGGTCGGAGCGCGGTGGTGGTCAGGAGTCCTGGGACGTCCGGTCGGTGACCGGGTTCATGCTGCGGGCGGCGAGGAAGGCGCGCAGCCCGGCGTCGGTCCGCAGGTCGCCCTCCGGGCCGAGGTCGAGCAGCCGGCCCAGGACCGCGGCCTCGCGCGCGCCGGCCACGCCGAGCGCCGCCCCCGGGTCCGCCTCCGGCGGCAGCCGCAGGTCGGTCAGCCGCACCACGACGTCCCCGCGGTGGAAGACGGTGCTCCCGGCGACCGGGCCGGTCGGATCGGCGGTGGCGAGCTCGTCGTGCTCGGCGAGCAGTTCGGCGACCGCCCTCCCCTGGCCCGGCTTCACCGGGTACAGCACGGCGTGCCGGTGCAGCCGCCCGGAGGCGGGCGAACCGGCCACGGCCTGGTGCGCGGCCGGCAGCGCGGCCCGGGCGAAGAAGGCGCGCGCCGCCTGCGGGTCGCCCAGCTGGCGGGCCTCCTCCAGGTACGGGTTGATCGCCTCCTCGACGGCCCGCACCTCGGGCTGCAGGGCGACGTGCCGCAGCGCGTCGCCGAGGCTGCCGATCACCTCGACCGCGCGGACCACCCGGTTGCCGTGCATGAACAGCGAGGTGCGGCGCAGCCGGGTGGCGTCGTCCACCTCGGCCCGCGGCGAGGCGTAGCCGGACAGGATCCGGGCCACCTCGGGCTCGCTGCCGGGCTTGACGGTGAAGGTGAGCGCGTGCCGGACCACGCCGTCGGGGCCCGGGTCGGCCTTCGGCGGCCCGGCCTGCCCGGGGGTGGCGGCGCGCGGCAGGTCGGACGGCACCTCCAGCGGCGGCCGGCTGCCGGTCGCGCCGGCGGCGGAGGTCTCCCGGAGGATGGTGTAGCGCAGGGACCGGAAGGTGTCGCTGACGCAGCCGTGCATCGGCTTGACCATCTCCCGGTGGGCCGGGCTGTCCACCCACTGCAGGAAGGTCTCCTGGTCCTCCCACTCGCTGGTGATGAGCCACTGGCGGGGGTCGTTGATGGACTGGCAGAGCTGGTCGCTGACGTGGCCGGGCACGGTCGCGACCTGGTGGCGCAGCTGCTCGTACACGTCCATGAAGCGCTGCTGGGCGCCGTCCTGGATCTCCAGCATCAGCACCACCCGCAGGCGGGTCTCGGAGGGGGAGTGCTGCCGGGCGGGCGGTTCGGACAGGGTCGTCATGATCCACTTTCTGCTTCTGGGCCGCGCGCGTCGGGGGCCGCGTGCGGCGGCGCCGGTGCCGGAGGGGGCCGGGCGGCCCCCGGCGGGAGGGGTGCTGCGGTGGCCGTCGGCCACCAGGCCTGAAGTCGATCGTGCGCGGCGCTCCCGAGTGGCGCGAGATATGCGGGCCATCCGGGCGAAGAGGCGGCACAACGCGTCCGGCGCGGGGGACGGTAGGACCGGGCCGCCGTGCCCGCGGGCCGCTGCGGGGGCCGCGACGAGCCTGGCAATCTGCCCCGAACTCCCGTACAGGCTGGAGCAATTGATGAATCCGAAGGTGGACGACCGGGTACCGGTCCTGATCGTCGGCGGCTCGCTGGTCGGGCTGTCGGCCTCGCTCTTCCTGGGCCGACTGGGTGTCAGGCACCTGCTCGTCGAGAAGCACGCCGACACCTCGCACCACCCGCGCGGCCGAGGCAACAACGTCCGGACGATGGAGCTGTACCGGGTGGCCGGGATCGAGCCGGCGATCCGCGAGGCGGCGTCCGTCCTGGCCCCGAACCACGGCATCCTGCAGGCCCCCTCGCTGACCGGCGAGGAGCAGGAGTGGCTGTTCCGGGAGATCGACCCGGGCGGGCGGCTGGCCCGGTTCAGCCCCAGCTCCTGGTGCCTGTGCAGCCAGAACGACCTGGAGCCGGTGCTCCGCCGCACGGCCCGCGAGCTGGGCGCCGACATCCGCTTCAGCACCGAGCTGCTCTCCTTCGAGCAGGACGCCGACGGCGTGACGGCGCTGCTGCGCAGCCGGGAGACCGGCGAGGAGCGGGTCGTCCGGGCCGACTACCTGATCGCGGCGGACGGCCCGCGCAGCCCGGCCCGCACCCGGCTGGGCATCGGCCAGAGCGGCAAGGGCGAACTGTTCCACAACGTCAGCATCACCTTCCGGGCGAAGCGGCTGGCCGAGGTCGTCGGCGACCGCCACTTCATCGCCTGCTACCTCACCGACCCGGAGGCGGACGGCGCCCTGCTGCCGGTCGACAACCGGGAGGAGTGGGTGTTCCACGCGCCGTGGCACCCGGAGCACGGCGAGCCGCTGGAGGCGTTCACCGACGAGCGCTGCGCCCGGCACATCCGGGCCGCGGTCGGGATGCCCGAGCTCGACGTCGAGGTGACCGGCAAGGCCCCGTGGCACGCCGCCGAGCGGGTCGCCGACCGCTACTCGGGCGGGCGGGTGTTCCTGGCGGGGGACTCGGCGCACGAGATGTCCCCGACCGGCGCGTTCGGCTCGAACACCGGCATCCAGGACGCGCACAACCTGGCCTGGAAGCTCGCCGCGGTGCTCTGCGGCTGGGCCGGCCCGGACCTGCTGGAGACCTACGGGCAGGAGCGCCGGCCGGTGGCGCGGGTGACCGGCGAGCGCGCCTCGGCCCGCTCCGCCGAGCACAGCCACCCCGGGTACGCCGTCGTCCCGGGCGTCGGCCGGCAGGCCGGGGTGCTGGCGGTGGCGCTCGGCTACCGCTACCCGCGGGGCGCGGTGCTCGGCACCGACCCGGCCGGCGCGGTGGTCCCGGAGGCCTTCGAGTCCGCGGGCGAGCCGGGCAGCCGGGCCCCGCACCAGTGGCTGCTGCGGGCGGGCGTGCGGCTGTCCACCCTCGACCTGTACGAGCAGGCGATGGTGCTGCTGACCGGCTCGGCGGGCACCGCCTGGCGGGACGCCGCCCGGCGGGCGGCCGACCGGCTGGCGGTCCCGCTGGACGCCTACCGGGTCGGCGACGGCGCGGACGACGACCTGGCCCCCGAGCCGGGCGCCGACTTCGCCGCCCGGCACGGCATCCGCCCCGACGGCGCCCTGCTGGTGCGCCCCGACGGCTTCGTCGCCTGGCGCTCCGAGCACCCGGCCGACGACCCCGAGGCCGCCGTCGAGTACGCCCTGCGGACGGTGCTGTCGCTCTGACGCACGAACCCGAAGGGCCCGCCGGTCGTACGGCCGGCGGGCCCTTCGTCACTGCTGTCTCGGGATCAGTGGCCGCCCTCGTCGACCACCTCGACGTCCTCGATGTTCCGCTCGATGATCTCGGCGGGCAGTGCCACCCGGATCGCCCAATAGTAGATCACCAGGGAGAAGGCGGCGACCGCCGCGATGTCCCACCACATCGGGATCCGGCCGGTGCCGTCGCCGAAGCCGCCCTGCCAGGAGATCAGGCCGAGGCCCAGCAGGTAGACCGGCAGCCACTGGGCGGCCCGCCAGTCCATGTGCGGGGCGTTCGGCAGGCCCTTGCGGATCGCGTACGTGGCGTAGCCGCCGAGCAGCAGGTAGCCGATGACGATGGCGATGCCCAGGCGGGACAGGGTGTGCCAGCCGGCCCAGTAGATGATGAGGCTGGAGACCACGAAGGACGCCGGGGCGACGGCCCCGCCGGCGGGCAGGCGGTACGAGCGCTCGCGGGCCGGCAGCCGGCGGCGCAGGGCGCCGAAGGCGAGCGGGGCGCCCGCGTACATCAGCACGCTGGCCGAGGTGATGAAGCCGACCAGCTCCTGCCAGCTCGGGAAGGGCAGGAAGCAGATGACGCCGGTGACGAACGACATGATGAGGCCGAACCACGGCGCGCCGCGCTTGTCGACCCGCTCGAAGAGCTGCGGCGCGTAGCCGTTCTTGCTCAGGCCGTACGCGATGCGCGAGGTGGAGGTGGTGTAGATGAGGCCGGTGCCGCCGGGGGAGACGATGGCGTCGAAGTACAGCACCCAGGCCAGCCAGCCGAGGCCGACCAGGGTGGCGAGGCCGGCGAACGGGCCGTCGATGCCGGGGAAGTCGAGGTTCTCCCAGCCGTTGGCGAAGGTGGTGGCGGGCAGCGCGGCGATGAAGACGACCTGCAGCAGCACGTAGATCGCGGTGCCGATGGCGACCGAGCCGAGCACGGCGCGCGGGATGTCGCGCTTGGGGTTCTTGCTCTCGCCGGCCAGCTGGATCGCCTGCTCGAAGCCGAGCAGGGCGAAGATGATGCCGCTGGCGCTCACCGCGGTCAGCACGCCCTTGACGCCGAACGGGGCGAAGCCGTGCGAGGTGAAGTTGGAGCCGTGGAAGTTGGTCACGGCGAGCACGAAGATCGCGAACAGCGGGACGAAGATCTTCAGCCAGGTGGTGGCGCTGTTGGTGCGGGCGAGCGCCCGGACCCCGAGGAAGTTGACCGCGACGAACAGGCCCATCAGCAGCACCGCGACCACGAAGCCGCTGGGCGTGAGGGTGCCGTTGTCGTTGAGGAAGCCCTGCGCGAACTCCCAGTGCCCGGCGTAGCCGATCATCGCCTGGACCTCGATGGGCGCGACGGTGGCGGCCTGGAGCCAGGAGAACCAGCCGAACGACATGCCCGCCAGGCCGCCGAAGGCGTAGTGCGGGTAGCGGGCGGTGCCGCCGGCGACCGGGAACATGCCGCCGAGCTCGGCGTGCACGAAGGCGAGCAGGACGATGGCGACCGCGCCGATGCCCCAGGCGACGAGGGCCGCCGGTCCGGCGACGACGACGGCGTTCTTGGCGCCGTAGAGCCAGCCCGAGCCGATGATCGAGCCGACCGAGGCCCACATGAGGCCGATGAGGCCGACTTCGCGGCGGAGCGACCGGTGGGTGGTGGTCCCGGTGCCGGAACCGGTGCCCGTACCGGGCGGGGAGAGCTGGTTGAGGGAGGCCATGCGCAATCTCTCTGTGGTGAGGGTTCTCCGGAAGTACGGAGCGCGGAGAGTTGCCACACGATAGGCGGACGCAGAGACATCTGCACAGGTTTCCTTACCGAATGGTTACCTACTTTTCTGGAGATCTTCGCAGGTAGGAGGCCATCTGTTCGTGCGGCCGTTACGCTACCTGCGGGTAATTCCGCGATTTGAGCGTCCATTGAGCTTCGGTTCGTGTCCGTGCCAAGGGCGGTGATCCGCGGGTTGTGGAAATGACGCCGGCCGCATGGAAATGCGGTCGCGCCGCACCCCCGGTAGGGTCGGCCCATGCGTTCCCGGATCCTGCCGCCGCCCGTCCGCTAGCGGGCGGCCCACTCCACGCACCCAGCCCGGCGGCCTCGCCGCTCCCGGGCCGATGAGTGCCGCCCGCACCACCGGTGGACCTCATCCGGCCGGGCCCCGCCCGGCATCCCGTCGTGGAGAACGAACGCATGACCACTCATGCCGCCGTGCCGGTCCGGCACGGCCTGCTGTCCATCTCGGCCGCCGCCGTCGCCTGGGGCGCGGGCGGGGCCGTGGCCGCCCTGCTGATGGCCGCCGCCGGGCTCGGCCCGGTCGCCGTCTGCGCCTGGCGGTTCGCCGTGGCCGCCGGCTGCCTCGCCCTGCTGCCCGGCCGCGGCGCCGCCGGGCCGCTCCGCGCCGCCGTGCTCACCGGGCTCGGGCTGGCGGTCAGTCAGTGCGCCTACTTCGGCGCGGTCCGGTACGCCGGGCTCGGCCTCGGCACCCTGGTGACCATCGGCGCCGGACCGGTGCTCACCGGCCTCGGCGCCCACCTGCTGCTCGGCGAGCGGCTCACCGGCCGGGCGGTGGCCGCCGACCTGCTCGCCCTGGGCGGGCTGACGCTGCTGGTGGCGGGCCCGGCCGGCGGTCCGCGGCCCGTCCTCGGGGTGGCGCTCGCCGTCCTGGCCGGGGCCGGGCAGAGCGGGCTCACCCTGTGGGCCCGGGCCGGCGGCACGGCCCGCGCCTCGGCCGGGGCGTTCACCACCGGCCTGCTCTGCCTGCTGCCGCTCGCGCTGACGGTGGACGGCGGTGTGCTGCCGTCCACCGGCGCACCGCTGGCGACGGCCGGCGCCCTGCTCTTCCTGGGGACGGTGCCGACGCTGCTCGCCTACCGCTGGTACTTCGCGGGCCTCGCCACCGTGCCGGGGGCCACCGCGGCGGTGCTGGTGCTGCTCGAACCGGCCACCGCGGCCGTCCTCGGCGTGGTCTGCCTCGGCGAACCGCTGACCCCGGCGCTGCCGGCCGGCTCCGCGCTCCTCCTCACCGCGATCGTCGCGCTGACCCGCCGGAGGTAGCGGGCCCGCCCCGCACGGGGCGTGCCCCGCGCCCGCCCGCCGGCTGTCCGGACGGCGGGCGGGCGCGGGACGCCGGGGCGGCCGGTGTCAGGGCACCGGCCGCAGGGTCGGCGGGGTGGGGACGAGGGCGCGCAGGACCAGGTCGACGTGGACGTGCGCGGCGCCGGCGCGGAGCAGCGCGGCGGAGACGGCGCGTAACTCCTCCGGGCCGGTGCAGGCGAGCCGCAGTTCGAGGTCGGCGTCGCCGGCCAGCGCCAGTCCGCTCTGCACCGCCGGGATCTCGGCGACCAACCGGTCGAAGTCGAGCGGGACCGGGCCGTAGCTCACCCGGGCGAGGGCCTGGAGCGGGCGGGCCGGCTCGGGCTGCGGCGCGCCGGGGACGAGGTGGAGCGCGCTCACCGGCGCTGGAGGTGTGCGCCGGAGCGGGCGGCGGGGTGCCCGGTGGCCGGGCGGGCGGCGGCGCCGCCGGCGGCCGGGCCGCTGACCGGCGGGGCGACGAGGCGCGGATCCAGGACCAGTTCGTCGATGCCCAGCGGGGCGGTCAGCGCGCGCAGTGCCGGTTCGCCGAGTTCGACGGCGGCCTGCTCCGGGCCGAGCAACTCGGCGAGCGCGCCCGCGGAGCTGAAGCCGACGGCGCAGCGGCGGCCGTCGCGCAGGCGAAAGAGGCGGAGGGAGGTGGTCCGTCCGGTGACGGTGACCGGAACGTGCCAGATGACGACGCGGGCCATGCGGGTGCTCCCGAGTGGTGGAGAGGGGCCTGCCGGAACTGCTCGGTGCTGCTCGGTGCTGCTCGGAACCGCGCTGTGCCGCTCCGAACTGCCGTCTCCGACGCTAGGGCGGGTCCGGGCGCGCGGTGAACAGTCCTGACGCAGCGTTGACCAAATGCTGCACCGTGTTGACGAAGTCCTGACGGCCGGGTGCACCGCTCACCGGACGGCCTTCCTCATCCTTCCCTATCCTTCCTTCGCTCATGGTAGTTTGCGTACCTGAGCGAACAGTGCGAGGGAGGCGGCCGGTGCCGGAGCACCACCCGGAGTACTACTCGGTCGAGCAGGTTGCCGAACTGCTCGGCCTGCATGTGCGGACGGTCCGCGGCTACGTCCGCGACGGCCGGCTGCGGGCGGTCAGGATCGGCAAGCAGTACCGGATCGCCCGCCGCGACTTCGAGGCCTTCACCGGGGCCCCGGCGGCCGCCGAGGAACCCGCCGGGCCGGCGGCCCCCGGGCCGCTGCACGCCGAGGCCTCCACGGTGGTCCAGATCGACGCCATCGGCGTCCGCGAGGCCGCCCGGCTGTCCAACACCCTGCTCGCGATGGTCGCCGGACCGCGCGAGGGCCCGGTGCCGCTGCGGATCGAGACCCTGCACAACGAGGAGCGCTCGACCCTCAAGGTGATCGTCCTCGGCTCCCCGGCCGACGCCGCCGAACTGCTGCTGCTCATCCACTCGTTGACGACGGAGAACCGCCATGTCTGAACCGTCCGGGACCGGTCCCGCCCCCGTGGTGCTGCGGCTGCCCGCCGAGGGCCCGGTGGTCCGCGACGCCGGCGCCGGGACGGACCTGCTCGGCGAGGCCTTCGGCCACGGCGCCGAGTGGCTGGTCGTCCCGGCGGCCCGGCTCGGCGAGGAGTTCTTCACCCTGCGCACCCGGGTCGCCGGGGAGATCGCCCAGAAGTTCGTCCAGTACCGGGTCGGCCTCGCCGTCGTCGGCGACATCTCCCGGTACACCGGGGCGAGCGGGGCGCTGCGGGACTTCGTCCGGGAGAGCAACCGGGGCCGCCACCTGTGGTTCCTCGCCGACGAGGCCGCGTTCGACGCCCGCCTCGCCGCGTCCGCGGAGGCCCGGAACGGCGCGCTCTGACCCGCTCCGCTTGCCCCGCGCCCGCGCCGGGACGACGGTGGAGCTGATCCGGATCCGGGGGGAGGTGGAGCGGAGGGGCGGTCACGAGATATCTTGACGTCAAGACGTTGGAGACGTGAAGCGGAGTACCGATGACTGACTCGACCATCATCTATACGCACACCGACGAGGCGCCGGCCCTGGCAACGTACTCGTTCCTGCCGGTGGTCCAGGCGTACGCCTCGACGGCGGGCGTGAAGGTGGAGACTCGCGACATCTCCCTCGCCGGGCGAATCATCGCGAGCTTCCCGGAGCGTCTGACCGAGGACCAGCGGATCGGCGACGCGCTCGCCGAGCTGGGCGCGCTCGCCAAGACCCCGGGCGCCAACATCATCAAGCTGCCGAACATCTCGGCCTCGATCCCGCAGCTCAAGGCCGCCATCGCCGAGCTGCAGGCGCAGGGCTACGCCCTGCCGGACTACCCGGACGACCCGCGGACCGACGAGGACAAGGACGTCCGCGCCCGCTACGACAAGGTCAAGGGCAGCGCCGTCAACCCGGTCCTGCGCGAGGGCAACTCGGACCGCCGCGCCCCCGCGTCGGTGAAGAACTACGCCAAGACCCACCCGCACCGCATGGGCGCCTGGTCGGCCGACTCCCGGACCAATGTCGCCACCATGGGCGAGAACGACTTCCGCTCCACCGAGAAGTCGGCCGTCATCGCCGAGGACGGCGCGCTGCGCATCGAGCTGGTCGCCGAGGACGGCACCACCACCGTGCTGCGCGAGTCCGTCCCGGTGCTGGCCGGCGAGGTCGTGGACGCCTCGGTCATGCGCGCCGCCGCGCTGAACGAGTTCCTGGCCGCGCAGGTCGCCGCGGCCAAGGCCGAGGGCGTGCTGTTCTCGGTCCACCTGAAGGCCACGATGATGAAGGTCTCCGACCCGATCATCTTCGGCCACGTGGTCCGCGCCTTCTTCCCGCAGACCTTCGCCAAGTACGGCGAGGCGCTGGTCGCGGCGGGCCTGAACCCGAACAACGGCCTCGGCGGCATCCTGGCCGGCCTGGACGCGCTGTCGAACGGCGCCGAGATCAAGGCCTCGTTCGACGCCGAGCTGGCCGAGGGCCCGGCCCTGGCCATGGTCGACTCCGACAAGGGCATCACCAACCTGCACGTGCCGAGCGACGTCATCGTCGACGCCTCGATGCCGGCCATGATCCGCACCTCCGGCCACATGTGGGGCCCGGACGGCCAGGAGGCCGACACCCTCGCCGTGCTGCCGGACAGCAGCTACGCGGGCGTCTACCAGGCCGTCATCGACGACTGCCGCGCCCACGGCGCCCTGGACCCGGCCACCATCGGCTCGGTCCCGAACGTCGGCCTGATGGCCCAGGCCGCCGAGGAGTACGGCAGCCACGACAAGACCTTCGAGATCGCGGCGGCCGGCACCGTCCGCCTGGTCGACACCGAGGGCAACGTCGTCCTGGAGCAGGCCGTCCAGCCGGGCGACATCTTCCGCTCCTGCCAGACCAAGGACCTGCCGATCCGCGACTGGGTGAAGCTGGCCGTCACCCGCGCCCGCGTCAGCGGCAGCCCGGCCGTCTTCTGGCTGGACGAGACCCGCGCCCACGACGCCGTGCTGATCGAGAAGGTCAAGACCTACCTCGCGGAGCACGACACCGACGGCCTGCAGATCGAGATCAAGTCCCCGGTCGAGGCCACGACGTTCTCGCTGGAGCGCATCCGCCGCGGTGAGGACACCATCTCGGTCACCGGCAACGTGCTGCGCGACTACCTGACCGACCTGTTCCCGATCCTGGAGCTGGGCACCAGCGCCAAGATGCTGTCGGTCGTCCCGCTGATCAACGGCGGCGGCCTGTTCGAGACCGGCGCCGGCGGCTCCGCCCCGAAGCACGTCCAGCAGCTGGTCAAGGAGAACTACCTGCGCTGGGACAGCCTGGGCGAGTTCTTCGCGCTGGCCGCCAGCTTCGAGCACCTGGCCCGCACCACCGAGAACGCCCGCGCCCAGGTGCTGGCCGACACGCTGGACCGCGCCACCGGCACCTTCCTCAACGAGGACAAGTCGCCGAGCCGCCGCCTCGGTGGCATCGACAACCGCGGCAGCCACTTCTACCTGGCCCTGTACTGGGCCCAGGAGCTGGCCGGCCAGAGCGACGACGCCGCGCTCGCCCAGGCCTTCGAGGGTCTGGCCAAGACGCTCTCCGAGCAGGAGCAGGCCATCGTCGAGGAGCTCGTCGCGGTGCAGGGCTCCCCGGTCGACCTCGGCGGCTACTACCAGCCGGACCCGGCCAAGGCCGCGGCCGTGATGCGCCCGTCGAAGACCCTCAACGAGGCGCTCGCCAACCTCGCCTGAGCCTGACGCCGGAGGCGTCGAAAGCGTCGAAGGCGTCGAACGGTTGAACCCGGGAGGCCCCGGAGGTCCGGCATCGGACCTCCGGGGCCTCCCGGGCTTTCCCGGCCTCCTCCGGTCTCTTCCGGCCCTAATGCCCGTCGTGCCCGGCGCCCTCGGGCCGGGCGTGCCGGGGGAGCAGGAAGGCGGTCAGGAAGGCCGCCGTGAGCAGCGCGGCGACGAGGCCGTACGTCCAGCCCGCGGCGTGCCGGAAGCCCTCGGTGGGGGCCCAGCCGAAGAACGCGGTGCCGAGCAGCGCGACGCCCATCGAGCCGCCGAGCTGCTGCTGGGCGTTGAGGACGCCGGAGGCCGAGCCGGTCTCGGACTCCTCGACCCCGGCCAGCGCGATGTCGAAGAACGGCGCCATGATCAGGCCGAGGCCCAGGCCGGTGACGGCGAGCGCCGGGACCAGCTGCCGGCTGGTGAGGTCCGCCGCGCCGTGCTCGACGGTGACCCACAGGCCGAGGGCGCCGGCGGCCGCGACGGCCATGCCGCCGTGCAGCACCCGGCGGCCGTGGCGCGGGGCCAGCAGGCCGCCGGAGAGGACGGCGCCGACGACCACGCCGACCGACAGCGGGATCATCGAGAGGCCGGAGTGCAGCGGCGTCCAGCCGAGGCCGAGCTGCAGGTACAGGGTGAAGACCAGCAGCAGGCCGGAGAGCGCGGCGAAGAACACCAGCCCGGTGGCGAGCGCCGAGACGAAGGGCCGCTTGGCGAACAGCGAGGGCTCGATCAGCGGGGTGCCGCCGCGCCGCAGGACGCCGCGCTGGTGCACCGTGAAGAGCCACAGGACCGGGACCGAGGCGGCCATCGCGAGGAAGGTCCACAGCGGCCAGTCCAGCTCGCGGCCCTGGACCAGAGGGTAGACCAGCAGCAGCACGGCGAGGCTGAGCACCAGCACGCCGACGGGGTCGAGCCGCCCGGCGCCGGCGGTGCGGCCGGTGCGCTCGGCGGGCAGGATCCGGACGGCGGCGAGCACCGCGAGCAGGCCGAGCGGCAGGTTGATCAGGAAGACGGCCCGCCAGCCGAGGCCGAACACGTCGGCGTCGGTGAGGTAGCCGCCCAGGGTGGGGCCGAGCACCGAGGAGAGCCCCAGCACGGGGCCGAACAGGCCGAAGGCCGTGCCGAGCTCCTTGGGCGGGAACATCGCCTTGATCAGGCCGAGCCCCTGCGGGATGAGCAGCGCCGCGAACAGGCCCTGCACGGTACGGGCGGCGATCAGGGTGCCCGCGCCGGGCGCCGCCGCGCAGAGCACGGAGGCGAGGGTGAAGCCGGCCGCGCCGAGCACGAACAGGCGCTTGCGGCCGAAGAGGTCGCCGAGCCGCCCGCCGGTGATCAGCAGGACGGCGAAGGCGAGCGTGTAGGACGCGGTGATCCATTGGATCTGGGCGTCGCTGCCGCCGAGGTCCTGCCGGACGGCGGGCGCGGCGACGCCGACGATCGTGGTGTCGAGGAGGTCCATCACCTCGGCGACGAGGATGACGGCGAGGCCCGCCCAGCGCAGCCGGTAGCCGGCGGACGGGGCCGCGGCGGGCTGGGGAGGGGCGATCTGACTGGTCATGGAGTGCTCTCCGGAATCAGAGCTGTCGACGAACGCTGTTCGCCGCAACGAACACTGTTTGGTTCAACGAACAGTGTTCTCCCATGGAACGGTGTTCGTGTCAAGTAATCTGGGATCCGTCGCCGACCACGAAGGAGCCCCCATGACCAGTGCCGCCCCGCGTTCCGGCTGGCCCGAGCACTGGCAGGGGAAGGCCAAGGCCGCCCCCAGGCGGCAGCCGCTGAGCCGGGAGCGGATCGTCGAGGCGGCGCTGCGGATCGTCGACGCCGAGGGCATGGACGCGCTCAGCATGCGTCGGGTCGGCCAGGAGCTGGGCACCGGCGCCGCCAGCCTCTACGCGCACGTCGGCTCCAAGGAGGAGCTGCTCGAACTGGTCCTGGACCTCGCCTACACCGCGATCGAGCTGGAGCCGGCCGATCCGGAGCGCTGGGAGGAGCAGGTCAAGCAGCTGCTGCGGAGCTGCCGCGACGCCCTGCTCTCGCACCGCGACCTGGCCAAGGCCGCCGTGGTCGCCAACGTGCCGGTCACCCCGCACGCGATGGACATCGCCGAGGCCATGCTCGCGATGCTGCGGGCCGGCGGCCTGGACGAGCAGACCGCCGCCTACGGGGTCGACCTGCTGGGCCTCTACACCACCGCGACCGCCTTCGAGGCCTCCAGTCGGGGCGGCGCCAACACCCAGGACTTCACCGACCGGATCCGCGACTACTTCGCGACCATCCCGGCCGAGCGCTATCCGATGATCACCTCGATGGCCGCCGCGCTGACCCGCAACGTCGGCGACGAGCGCTTCGAGTTCGGCCTGGACATCCTGGTCGCCGGCCTCGCCCGGCAGGCCCCGGGCGGCGGCGCCTGAGCACGGCAACCCGGAAACGCCGGAGCCCCCGTCCGGGATCGGACGGGGGCTCCTTCGTCGGGCCGTGGCGGGCGTCAGCCGGCGTCGGCCGCCGGGCGCCGGGTGCGCTGGTCCAGCGAGGCCAGGTAGGCGTTGTACGCCGCCAGCTCGGCGTCACCGCTGCGGTCCTCGGCGCGGTCCCGGCGGCGCGAGAGCCGCTGCTCCGAGCCCATCCACTGGTAGACCAGCGCGATCAGCACGATCGCGGTCGGAATCTCGCCGAACGCCCAGGTGATGCCGCCGGCGAGCTTCTGGTCGGCCAGCAGGTCGGTGCCGGGCGGCGCCATCTCGGTGGTGAAGGTGTTCACCAGCTGGTGGTTGGCCATCATCACCGCGACGCCGAAGAAGGCGTGGAACGGCATGCCCATGAACAGCTCGATGATCCGCATCACATGGCCCGGCCGGTGCGGGCCCGGGTCCACGCCCATGATCGGCCAGAAGAAGACCAGGCCGGTCGCCAGGAAGTGGACCATCATGAAGATGTGCCCGAGCCGGTACTGCATGAGGAAGTCGAACAGCGGGGTGAAGTAGACCCCGTAGAGGCTCGCGATGAACAGCGGGATGGTGAAGCCCGGGTGCGAGACCACCTTGATGTAGGTCGAGTGCAGCAGCGCCACCAGCAGCTCGCGCGGCCCGCGCGGGCGCCCCTTGCCGGCCGGCCGCAGGGCGCGCAGCGCCAGGGTGATCGGCCCGCCGAGCAGCAGCAGGATCGGCGACAGCATGGAGAGCACCATGTGCTGCATCATGTGCGCGCTGAACAGCACCATGCCGTAGTCGTTCAGCCCGGTGCAGGTGACCAGGATCACCGAGCCGATGCCCAGCACCCAGGCCACCGTGCGCCCGATCGGCCAGGCGTCGCCGCGCCGGTGCAGCCGGACCGCGCCGGCGACGTACAGCGCGAGCGCGGCCAGGCTGCCGATCAGGAACACCCAGTCGGGGGACCAGGTGAGCACGTTGGAGAGCGAGAAGGGGCCCAGTTCGGTCATCCCGCCGTGGTGGTGCATGCCTGACATTCCGTCGCCCATCGGCGGGTCCCGCTTTCCCTCGTCACGGCCCCTGGATGGGTCCGGTTCGCCCGTTTTGCTTCGGCCTACAGCCTAGGCGGGCCTTACCTCGGCCCGCGCCCCGGCCCCCGCCACGGCCTGCCGCGGGCCCGCGGAGCCGCGCCGGGGCGGAGGTGCCGGCCCGGCGCGGCGACGGTGGTCGGGGGGCGTGGCCGGGGTCCTGGGCGGCTCAGTCGCGGAACAGGGACAGGAGGGCGCGGAAGAGGCCGAAGGCGGCCGGCCCGGACAGCGGCGCCAGGGTCGTGCCCCAGCCGACGTCCACGGTCGTGGGCCGGCCCGCCCGGCTCGCGAGCTCGCCGCGGCGCCCCCGAGGGGCGTCGCCGCGGCGTCGGGCGGACGTCACCGGGGTGACGCTCCTTCGTCGTCCCGCGTTCGATCCACTGCGCGGAGCGGGCGCCCGGCGCGGTCAGCTCTTCGGCACCAGGGTGTTCTCACTCGTGCGGCCGTTGGCGTAGTCGTCGACGTTGCGGACGGTGGCGTCGATGATCTGGCCGACGGCGGTGCGGGTGAAGTAGGCCTGGTGGCTGGTGACGAGGACCTGGGGGAAGGTGATGAGGCGGGCGAGGGTGTCGTCGGTGATGCCCTGGATGGAGCGGTCGGTGAAGAAGACGCCGGTTTCTTCTTCGTAGACGTCGAGGCCGACGCCGGAGAGGCGGCCGGCGCGGAGGGTCTCGACGAGGGCGAGGCTGTCGACGAGGCCGCCGCGGCTGGAGTTGACGAGGATGGCGTCGTCCTTCATCCGGGCGAGGGCGGCGGCGTCGATGAGGTGGTGGGTGGTGGGGAGCAGGGGGACGTGGAGGCTGATGAGGTCGGCGCGGGTGAGGAGTTCGGGGAGTTCGGTGTAGGTCATGCCGAGGTCGAGGCAGGCGGGGTTGGGGGCGATGTCCCAGCCGAGGAGGTGGGTGCCGAATCCGGCCGCGATCCGGGCGAAGCATTCGCCGATCTTGCCGGTGCCGATGACGCCGACGGTCATGCCGTGGATGTCGCGTCCGAGCAGGCCGTCGAGGCGGAAGTCGAACTCGCGGGAGCGGTTGGCGGCGCGGGTGAGGCGCCGGTTGACGGCCAGGGCCAGGGCCCAGGCGTGCTCGGCCACCGCGTACGGGCTGTAGTGGGAGACCCGGGCGACGGTGAGGCCGAGCGCGGCGGCGGCGTCGAGGTCGATGTTGTTGAAGCCGGTGGAGCGCTGGGCGATCAGCCTGGTGCCGCCCTTGGCGAGCGCCTCCAGCGTCGCGGCGTCGAGTTCGGCGTTGACGCTGCTGCTGACGGCCGGGTAGCCGGCGGCGAGCGGGGCGGTGTCGCGGTTGAGGAAGACGGCCAGGCAGCGCAGCTCGTGCCGGTCCGCGAACGCCTCCTCCAGCAGCGGCCGCTCATCGGCCTGTACGCCGTACGCGAGGATCTCCATCTCGGTCCTTCCGGTGGGGTCCGGTCCGCGGTGCGGTCCGCTCTGGTCCACCGGTCAAGGTAGAGCAAAAGATGACCGAATGTGGGCGCAACCCTCCGTACCCCCGCCGATCGGCTGTTCCCTAGGTCAAGAAGCCTTGCGAGCATCGAAAAGGCGATTCCGATCAAGAATTCGCCTTTGATTGACGATTCACCAATCGTTTGTGAACAGTGCCTTGACAAAAGCGAAAGGCACACGAGGGGGTATTCAGCATGTCCGAGGACACCCACGGCACGGATCTGACGCGCCGCAGGATGCTCCAGGGGGCCGGGGCCGCCCTGGCCGTCGCCGCCGGGACGGTCGTGATCGGCGTGGCCGGCCCGGGGGGAGGCGCGGCCACCGCCGCCGATCCCGGCGCTTCCGACAGCTTCGACGAGACCTTCCAGGGCCGGCGGATCCAGGGCCGTCCGGTCAACGGGGGTGGCCACCACGGCGGCGCCGGCACCGGCTACGAGGTGCGGATCGACGGCGACGAGCTGCACATGATGCGCAACGCCGACGGCACCTGGATCAGCGTGGTCAACCACTACCAGACCTTCGCGACGCCGCGCGCGCTCGCCCGGGCCGCCGTCAACGACCTGCAGGGCGCCACGCTCGTCCCGGTCGCGACCGCCTGATCCGGCCACCGGCCCACCCGACACCCACACCACCACAGAGGGGGGACTCATGGGAGTCCGCAAGAACCAGGCGACCCTGACGGCCCAGGAGAAGCGCGCCTTCGTCGACGCGGTGCTGGCGCTCAAGGCGAACGGCGGCTACGACCCGTTCGTCACCACGCACAACCAGTTCATCCTCAGTGACGTCGACAACGGAGAGCGCACCGGTCACCGCTCGCCGTCGTTCCTGCCCTGGCACCGCAAGTACCTGCTGCAGTTCGAGCAGGCGCTCCAGGCCATCGACCCGAGTGTGAACCTCCCGTACTGGGACTGGACCGCGGACCGCTCCACCAGCTCGACCGTCTGGGGCGCGGACTTCATGGGCGGCAACGGGCGCGCCACCGACGGCCAGGTGACCACCGGTCCGTTCGCCTACTCCGGCGGCAACTGGACGCTCACCGTCAACACCGACAGCCGCAACTACCTGCGCCGCCAGCTCGCCGTCGGGACGGCCCAGCTGCCCACCCGCCCCGACGCCGAGTCGGTGCTCGCCATCACCACCTACGACGCCGCGCCGTGGAACAGCACCTCCTCCGGCTTCCGCAACAACCTGGAGGGCTGGCGCGGGGTCAACCTGCACAACCGGGTGCACGTCTGGGTGGGCGGCCAGATGGCCACCGGGATGTCGCCCAACGATCCGGTGTTCTGGCTGCACCACTGTTTCGTCGACAAGCTCTGGTCCGAGTGGCAGAAGCGCAACCCCGGCCAGACCTACCTGCCGACGGCCGGCACGACGAACGTCGTGGACCTCAACGAGCCGATGAAGCCGTGGAACACCGTCTCCCCGGCCGACATGCTCAGCCACAGCGCCCAGTACACCTACGACACCGGCTACTGATCGACGGAGGCCCCGCTCCCGGCGGGGCGGCTGCCGGGAACGGCCCCGGCCCCCCGAGGCTCGCGCGCTCGGGGGGCCGGGGCACCGGTCCGCAGGAGGAGGGCGGTCAGATGACCGTCTCGGCCTCCAGGTAGCGGTCGGCCGGCACCGTCTTCAGCTCGGCCACCGCCTCGCCCAGCGGCACCAGGTTGATGCTGGTGCCCTGCAGGGCGGTGATGTGCCCGAAGGCGCCCTGGTGGACGGCCTCCACGGCGTGCCAGCCGAACCGGGTGGCGAGCACCCGGTCGTAGGCGGTCGGGGTGCCGCCGCGCTGGGTGTGGCCCAGGATCACCGGACGGGCCTCCTTGCCGAGCCGGTGCTCCAGCTCGCGGGAGAGCTGGGTGGCGATGCCGGTGAACCGCTCGTGGCCGTAGATGTCCTTGGTGCCCTCCTCCCAGTGCATGCTGCCGGGTTCGGGCTTGGCGCCCTCGGCGCAGACCACGATGGCGAACTTCTTCTGCCGGTCGAAGCGCTCCCGGACGACGGCGGTGAGCTTCTCGATGTGGAACGGGCGCTCCGGGACGACGATCGCGTGCGCGCCGGCCGCCATGCCCGCGTTCAGCGCGATCCAGCCGGTGTGCCGGCCCATGACCTCGACGACCATGACGCGCTGGTGCGACTCGGCGGTGGTCTTCAGCCGGTCCAGCGCCTCGGTGGCGACCGACACGGCGGTGTCGAAGCCGAAGGTGACGTCGGTGCACGCGATGTCGTTGTCGATGGTCTTCGGCACGCCGACGATCGGCAGGCCCGCGTCGCTCATCAGCTTGGCGGCCTTCAGGGTGCCCTCGCCGCCGATCGGGATCACCGCGTCCAGGCCGAGGTCCGCGCAGTACTGCTTGGCGCGTTCGACGCCGTCGCGCAGGTGGCTGGGCTGGACCCGGGAGGAACCGAGGATCGTGCCGCCCTGGGCGAGGATGCCGCTCACCGAGTCGAGGGTCAGGGGACGGTGGTGCCCCTCCAGGAAACCGCGCCAGCCGTCCTCGAACCCGATGATCTCGTCGCCGTGGTCGACCACCCCCCGGTGGACCACGGAGCGGATCACCGCGTTCAGGCCGGGGCAGTCACCGCCGCTGGTCAGCACTCCAATACGCATTGCTTTGCAACTCCCGAGCAGAACCGAGGAACGGCCGGACTACAGGCTGGGACGACGAACCGTCACCGTAGCGAGCCGTTCCCGCGCCGGGTTGGCGCGGAGATGGCCGCCGGGTGAAGGACCGGCCGATTCGGACAGAACATCCGAAACCGGCCGTGGATGTCGAGCATACGGCCCCTGCGTCCGGCCGGGCAGGAGCCGACGCGGGAGCGGCGCCGTCGGCGCCCCCGCGTGGAAGTGCAGCCTGCTGCCGAGGAGGGTGTGCAGCCGGCAGCCCCGGGGAGGGGCAGCCCCATTGTCGTACGTTCCGGCCCGTCCGTGGGCCGGGTGACCGCATCGCGGGCACCCGGGCAGGACGGGCCCGGGACGTGCTACGCGGGGCGGGTCGTGGCCGCGATGCGCTCGGAGCGCAGCGCGTCGTACCAGGTGGTGTCGGCCGGCGGCAGGGCGTTCACGTCCAGCGCCAGCTTGATCAGCATGTCGGCGACGGCGGGGTTGCGCGCCATCACCGGGCCGTGCAGGTAGGTGCCGAAGACGGTGTCCCGCCAGGCGCCCTCGGTGCCGTCGCCGGTGCCGTTGCCCCGGCCGGCGGTGACCCGGGCGAGCGGCTTGACGCCCTGGCCGAGGTGGGTCACGCCCTGGTGGTTCTCGAACCCGGTCAGCTGCGGCAGCCCGAGCGCGGGGTCCACGTCGGCCAGCACGTCGCCGACGCAGCGCTCGCCCTCGCCGCGGGTGGTCCACACGTCCAGCAGGCCCAGGCCCGGCTCGCGCTGGCCGAGGTCGTTGATGAACTCCTGGCCGAGGATCTGGTAGCCGGCGCAGACCGCGAAGATGATCGCGCCGTTCTCGGACGCCCGCACCAGGCCGCTGTCGTTGCGCAGCCGCTCGGCGGCCAGCCGCTGCGGACGGTCCTCGCCGCCGCCGATCAGGTAGATGTCGCCGCTGGTGGGCACCGCCTGGTCGGAGCGGACGTCGATCCGGGTCACGTTCAGATGGCGCTGGCGGGCCCGGCGCTCCACGACCAGGGCGTTGCCCCGGTCGCCGTAGGTGCTGAGCAGGTCGGGGTAGACCCAGACCACGCGCAGGGTGCTCTCACTCATCCTCGAAGGCCTTCCATGACGTACGTGCGGTGGGCTGCTGGGGCGGCTGCGCGGTGGCGGTCCGGCATCAGCCGGCCACGACCTTCCGCAGCTGCTGGAAGGCGGTGTAGTTGGCGATCGCCTCGATCCGGCCGGGCGGGGCCATCCGGACGGCCTGCTCCAGCGAGTCCACGACGTGGAACTGCAGCCCGGCGACCTCCAGGCGCACCGCCAGGTCCAGCTTGCGCTGGCCCAGCACGAACACCGGGTGCCCGGCGAGCCGCTCGTAGTCGACGTCCCACAGCCAGGAGGTGTCGGTGCCGTCGGCGTCGAGCGCGTTGACCGAGAGCACCACCGGGGTGGGCGGGCCGTCGATCAGCGAGAAGGTCTCCAGCCAGCCGGCCGGGTTCTTGGCCAGCAGCAGCCTGATGTCCCGGCCCTGGTACTGGACGACGTCGTAGCGGCCGGCCACCGCGGTGACCGAGCGCATCCGCTCCAGCGCGACCTGCGGGGAGACGCCGAACACGGCGGCGACGGCGGCCGAGCTGGTGGCGTTGGCCAGGTTGGCCCGGCCGGGCAGCTGGAGCTGGATCGGCCAGGCGCCGCGCTGCGGGTCGATCACGTGGGTGCCCTGGAGGGCCCAGTGCGGGTTGGGGCGCCGGAAGCCGCACTCCTGGCAGAACCAGTCGTCGCCGGGGCGCTGCATCACGCCGCCGCAGGCGGGGCAGGACCAGGCGTCCTCCTTCCACGCCTGTCCGGCGGCCACCCAGACCACCTTCTTGCAGGAGGACGCGGCCCAGGTCACCAGCGGGTCGTCGGCGTTGGCGATCACCACGGCCTCGGTGTCCTGCAGGCCCTCGCGCCACTTCTCCGCCATCATGCGGGTCTCGGCGGCGCGGTCGAGCTGGTCGCGGGAGAGGTTGAGCAGGGCGATCGCCTTGGGGCGGGTGTCCCGGGCCACCATCGCCAGGTACTTCTCGTCGACCTCGATGACACCGAAGCGGGCGTCCGAGCCGCCGGCCAGGGCGGAGGTGATGCCGGCCGGCATGTTGGCGCCCAGGGCGTTGGAGACCACCGGGCCGGCGGCGCGCAGCGCCTCGGCGATCAGGCGGGTGGTCGTGGTCTTGCCGTTGGTGGCGCTGACCAGCACCACGTCGAGGTTCTCGGCGAGGGTGGCGAGCAGATCGGGGTCGAGCCTCAGGGCGACCTTGCCGCCGATCACCGAGCCGCTGCCGCGCCCGGCCTTGCGGGAGACGGCCGCGGCCACCTTGCCGGCGGTCACCGCGATCTTCGCGCGCGCCGGCAGCGAGGCGTCGCGTGCGCCTGTGGGCTCCGATTCGGTGCCTGCCATGCTCAGTGGTTCCTCCTTGCTGCGGCACCACCCGGGGGCCGGACTGCGGGCCGTCGGGCGGCGGGGACGGGATCAGCCTACCGACTCCGCTGTCGGGCTCGGCGCCCCGGACCCCGCGCCGCCTGCTGCGACGCTCCCGGAGAGCCCGTCCGGGCGGCCCTGACGCGGGGTCGGGACCGGCGGTGTACGGAGGGGCCGTTCGCCGTCGTGGACGCGCGGGCCGGGTGCGGCGGTTCCGCCCGGCGCTTCCGCGGGCCGGGAGGGGAGGGGGCCTTGGTGAGGGTGTGGTGAAGAAATGACCAGATGATTACCAGTCCGGCGCTGGTCCCGCCCTGGTCCGGCGCTGGTCCCGTGTTGGTCCGGCGCCGGCCCGGTACCCGTTGCGTCCCCGTCCGGCGCCGGTTCCGAGGCCCCGCTCACCGGCCCGGGCGGGTCTGCCAGGGCACCGGCAGCTCCTCGGCGGCCTCCGCCAGGTGCGCGGTGATGACCAGCGTCCCCTCCTCCACCTGGTAGTCCAGCGGCGCCGCCAGCCGGCGCATGGTGGCGATCAGCCCGTTGTTGGACGACTGGGTGACCGCGTACACCGTGTCCACCCCGGCCTCCAGGGCCAGCGCGGACATCCGCCGCATGAGGTCCAGGCCCAGCCCGCGCCGCTGCCAGGCGTCCTCGACCAGCACCGCCACCTCGGCGCTGTCGTCGTCCCACATCAGGTGCCCGAGGGCGACGATCCGCCCGTCGGCCGCCTCGACCGCCAGGGTCTGGCCGTGCCGGGCGTCCAGCAGGTGGTCCAGATAGCGGTCGGCGTCCCGCACCGGCCCGTGGTAGCGCTTGCGCAGCGTCTCGGGGGAGCAGCGGTGGTGCATCGCCAGCGCGGCCGCCTTGTCCGCCGCGTCCGCGCGCCGCACGGTCAGGTCGGCGCCGGCCGGCTGGCTCAGCCGGGTCCGGACGTCCGGCACCCGGGGACCGAGCAGGGTGTCCAGCTCGACCAGTGCCTGGGCCCGGGCGAACTCGGTCGGGGTGAACGGCAGCTGCGGGCGGGTGAGCTCGACGAGGTCCCCGGAGGGCACCGGCAGCCGCATCACGTGCCTGTCCACCCCGGCGGTGCCGCGGGCGGCCGCGCCCGGGTACTGCCGGATGCTGCACTGCCCGAACAGCCGGCGCAGCGCGATCGGCAGCTCGGCGGCGTCCAGCGCGGTCCGGGTGGCCAGGGCCAGCACATGGGTCGGCACGTCCACCAGGTCGTGGGCGTCGGCGGGGCCGGTCCAGATGTCGTGCCCGCCGGCCCCGGCGACCAGCGCGGCCAGGTCGGCCCGGGCGAGCGAGCGCGGCGCGCGGACGAAGAACTCGTCGACGGCGCCGGCCGGCAGCGGGTGGGACTGCATCGAGACGATGTTCACCTGCCGGGCGGCGAAGGCCGCGCAGACCCGGGCCAGGCTGCCGGGGGAGTCCTGCACCGTGGTGCGGACCCGCCACAGCGCGGTCTCCTCGAAGTCGTGCAGCGGCCCCTTCAGCGGCTCGGGCGCCCCTGCCGCAGCCCCTGCCGCCGCCCCGGTCGGTGGCGCGGGGGCGTCCGGCGCGGGTGGTCGGTGCACCTGGTGCCGGTGCGACCACCAGGTGTGGAACAGCGCGGTGGCGAGCAGCGCGGCGGCGGACGCGGCGAGCACCACCGGCCCGTCCGGGCCGTGCAGCACGAGCTTGGCCACCAGGTCGGCGGCGGTCACCGAGAGGAAGACGGCGGCGAGCTCCACCGCGTCGCGCCGCCAGCGATGGGTCCGGCCGCCGCGGCGCTGGGCACGGGAGGGGTTCGGGGACCGGACGTTCTCGGGCTTCGGGTTCTCCAGGTGCTCCATGCCATCAATCTGCCGCGCCGGTGTTTCACGATCACGAATCTCCCGTGACCTGACGGTTAATGGTGCCGACCGCGGGCAGGGGAGTCGGCCTCCCCGCGCCCGGCGGCCTTCACCTCGTCGAGCAGGATCCGCAGGTCCGCCTCGGTGGTGGCCGGGTTGAGCAGGCAGGCGCGGAGGATCTCGCGGCCGGCCAGGCGGGCGCCGGTGACGAAGGCGCGGCCGCGGCGCTGGACGGCGGCGGGCAGGTCGCGGTTGAGGGCGTCCAGGTCGGGTTCGCCGCGGCCGGGCGGGCGGAGGCGGAACGCGACGATGGAGGTCTGCACCTCGGCGAGGAGTTCCAACTCGGGGTCGGCGGTGATCAGTTCGCCGAGGTGGCGGGCGAGCGCGGTGGTCCGGGCGATGTCCCGGGCGAGGCCGTCGCGGCCGCGGTGGGCGATGGTGGCCCACACCTTGAGGGCGCGGAACGGGCGGGTCTGCTCGGTGCCGTACTCGGAGAACCAGCCGAGCTCCCCGGCCGCCTCGTCGCGCAGGTAGGAGGGGACGAGGCTGAAGGCGGCGCGCAGCTCGGCGGGGTCGCGGACCAGCGCGCAGCCGCAGTCGACCGGGACGCCGAGCCACTTGTGCGGGTCGAGGGCGAGCGAGTCGGCCCGGGACAGCCCGGCGTAGCGGTGCGCGATCACCGGGTCGAGCACGCCGAACGCGCCGTAGGCGCCGTCCACGTGCAGCCACAGGCGCTCCTCGGCGCACAGGTCGGCGATCGGGTCGAAGGCGTCCACCGCGCCGGTGCCGACGGTGCCGGCCGAGGCGACCACCAGGAAGGGCAGCAGCCCGGCGGTCCGGTCGCGGGCGATCGCGGTGCGCAGGTCGGCGAGGTCGAGGAGCCCGTCCGGACCGGTGGCCACCGTGCGCAGGTGCCGGCTGCCGAGGCCCAGCAGCTCGGCGGCCTTGCGGACGCAGGAGTGGGTCTCGCCGGTGACGTAGCCGACCAGCGGCGGCAGGCCGGCGAGACCGTCCTCGCGGACGTCCCACCCGGCGTCGCGGGCGGCCCGGTTGCGGGCGGCGGCGAGGCAGACGATGGTCGCCATCGAGGTGCCGGAGGTGAGCAGGCCGCCGCCGGGCGGGTGCGGGAAGCCGACCAGCTCGGCGATCCAGCGGACCACGGCCCGCTCCAGGTGGACGTCGGCGTGGTCGCCGCCGGCCGAGCTGGGGTTCATCGCGGCGGCGGCCAGGGTGGCGAGCACGCCCGCCGGGGCCGGGGCGGAGTTCACCCAGCCGAAGAAGCGGGGGTGGCCGTTGCCCATCGGGTGGGGCAGGACGTCGCGGCCGACCGCGTCCAGCAGCTCGGCGAGCGGGCGGCCGGTAGCGGGCAGCGGGGCGTCCAGCAGGGTGCGGCGGGCGGCGTCGTCCATCGGCTGCCAGACCGGGCGGGCGGCCAGCCCGGCGAGGTGGTCGGCGGCCAGGTCGGCGGCGGCGTGCGCGGCGGCGCGGAAGTCGTCGGAGGTCATGTGCGGCTCCGGGGGGGGGTGCGGGCCTGGTGGCGCGGCGTCCTCGGCGCACCGGAGTTTCTGTGATCCTACGGAAGCGGGGGCCCGCCCGGGGGGGGGGGGCCGCCCGGGGGGGGGGGGGGGGGGGGGGCCGCGGGGGGGGGGGGGGGGGGGGCCGCCCCGCGGGGCGCCGGAAGGCCATGTTGGGGGA
>NZ_JBHJUI010000015.1:0-15159 GCF_042268405.1 Kitasatospora sp. NPDC056184
CCGCACCCGCACCACCCACTTCGCAGCACTTCGCCCCGCCGAGCACTAGCTCGGCGGGGCAAAATGATCACGACCCCGAATTCGCCAACAGCGTCAAACGGTTCCGGGGCCGCCCGGGCGGCGTGAGATCCTGGAAGGCGATCCCCGGCGCACCGCGCACGGGGCGCCCCCAAGCCGCCGAGCCGGAAGAACACCGTGACCGCCACTGAGCACAGCCAGGAACTCATCAACGTCGCCGCCCAGGCGGCGGCCGACAAGCTGGCCCACAACATCGTCGCGTTCGACGTCAGCGAGGTGCTGTCGATCACCGACGCCTTCCTGATCGCCTCCGCGAGCAACGACCGCCAGGTCCGCTCGATCGCCGAGGAGATCGAGGACCAGCTGCGCGAGAAGCTGGACATCAAGCCGGTGCGCCGGGAGGGCGAGCGCGAGGGCCGCTGGATCCTGCTCGACTACCTCGACATCGTCGTGCACGTCCAGCACTCCGAGGAGCGCTCCTTCTACTCGCTGGACCGCCTCTGGAAGGACTGCCCCGAGCTGCCGCTGCCCGAGGACGCCCTGGCCTCCCGCAACCGCCCCGACGCCCACACCGACGCGGCCGGCAACGCCGTCGCCCCGGCCGAGGTCGCCCCGGCGGACGACTTCGGTGCCGAGGACTACAGCTGAGCCGGGACGCGCGGGGTCCGCGCATCGTCTTCTGGCGGCACGGCCAGACCTCCTGGAACCTCGAATCCCGCTTCCAGGGCACCACCGACATCGAACTGACCGGGCAGGGCGTGCTGCAGGCGCAGCGGGCCGCCCGGCTGCTCTCCGGTCTGCGCCCTGACCTGCTGATCTCCTCCGACCTCCGGCGGGCCCGGCGCACCGCCGAGGAGCTGGCCGAGGTCACCGGCCTGGACGTCGAGCACCACGAGGGCCTGCGCGAGACCTACGCGGGCTCCTGGCAGGGGCTGACCAACGCGGAGATCCGCGAGCGCTACCCCGAGGAGTTCGCGGCCTGGACCCAGGGCGAGCCGGTCCGGCGCGGTGGCGGCGAGCTGGCGACCGAGGTCGCCGACCGCGCCGTGCCGGTGGTCCTCGACGCGGCCGGCAAGCTGCCCGAGAACGGCACGCTGGTCGTGGTCAGCCACGGCGGCACCATCCGCACCATGCTCGGGCGGATGCTCGGCCTGGAGCCGGAGCTGTGGGAGTGCTTCGGCGGGCTGTCGAACTGCTGCTGGTCCGTGCTGGGCCGGGGCGCGCGGGGCTGGCGGCTGCTGGAGCACAACGCGGGCACCCTGCCGCAGCCGGTCATCGGCGACGACACCTGAGGTCCTCCGGACGGAGGTGCGGAGGGGGCCCCGGGGAACGGATTTCGCAGTTCCGGGCCTTTGCGGTTAGAGTCTTCCTCGTTCGCACGGAGGGAACGCGGCCCGGAAGGGAAGCGGGAAATCCGAGCGAACGAGTGAGGGGCTGTAGCTCAGTTGGTAGAGCGCTTGCATGGCATGCAAGAGGTCCGGGGTTCAATTCCCCGTAGCTCCACTCCGCACCCGGGGTCCGTGAGGGCCGCGTGTGTCGCGGGGCTGTAGCTCAGTTGGTAGAGCGCTTGCATGGCATGCAAGAGGTCCGGGGTTCAATTCCCCGTAGCTCCACAGACTACGGAAGGCCGTCACCCGGTGGGTGGCGGCCTTCCGGCGTTCCCGGCGGCGTGTCCGGCAGGGCTCCCGACGGCGCTCCTGGGCGGGGTCGCGGCTCAGCCGGCGGGCCCGGTGCGGGTGTGGCCGCACGGGGCCGCCCAGCCGCCCGGCGGCAGCACCGCCAGCTGCTCCACCCGCGCGCGGTCCTCCGGAGCGTCCGGGGTGTAGACGGCGACGTACGCCTCCGGCACCCCGGGGATCGTCAGGTACGTCGCGTTCAGCCGCAGCACGCCCACCCGCGGGTGCCGGAACACCTTCAGCGTCGTCCGCCGGGAGGACACCTCCTGCCGGGCCCACAGCTCCCGGAACTCCGCGCTCGCGTCCTGAAGCGACCGGACGAACCGCTCCCACCGGGGCTCGCCGACGTGCCGGCCGTACGCGCCGCGCAGCACCGCGACCATCTGCGGCAGCTGCTCGCCCCGGTTCAGGAACGGGTTGCAGCAGTCCGGGCTGGTCACCGTGCACCAGAGGCTGTTGAACCAGCCGTCGTGCGTCCGCACCCGGCTCGCGGCGAACAGCGCCTCGTAGGTGGAGTTCCACGCCAGCACGTCGTAGCGGCTGTTGGAGACGGCGGCCGGCAGCGGCACCAGCGCGTCCAGGATCACCTGGGTCGACGGGTCCAGGACCGGCTCCGGGTCCGCCGGCGGCCGTACCGCCACCCCGGCCAGCCGGAACAGGTGCTCGCGCTCGGTGGCGTCCAGCAGGAGCACCCGGGCCACCGCGGTGAGCACCTGGGCGCTGGCGTTGATGCGGCGCCCCTGCTCCAGCCACGTGTACCAGGTGACCCCGACCCCGGCGAGCTGGGCCACCTCCTCGCGGCGCAGGCCCGGGGTGCGGCGGCGCAGGCCGGGCGGCAGGCCGACGTCCTCGGGGGAGATCCGGGCGCGGCGGGCGCGCAGGTACTCGGCCAGCTCGGTGCGGTGGCGGTCGCGCCGGCCGGCGGGGGCCGCACCGGTAGGGGCCCGGTCGGCGGGGGCCGCGCCGGTGGGGGCCGCGCCCTCCGCGGGGCGCTTGGCCGGGGGGCCGGTCTTGACGGTGCCGGGGGTGTCCGCGACGGTCATACCCGCCATGGTGCCGCAGCCCGGCGGGGCGAAACAGGTGCTGCCGGTACCAGGATCCGCAGGCTCTAACCACTGGTACCGGGCCGCCCCGAGGCTCGACGCATGACCGATCTCCAGACCCGGCGCCGCCCGGCCGGGGCCGCCTCGCCCGCCGGCAGGTCCGGTGCGGCGTCCGTCGCGCGGCCCGGACCGCTCCTCGCGCTCGTCCTCGGCGGCCAGTTCATGGCCGTCCTCGACACCGCCATCGTCAACGTCGCCGTGCCGACCATCCGCACCGACCTGCACGCCTCCGGCGCCGCCCTCCAGTTCGTGGTGGCCGGGTACACCATCGCCTACGCCGTCCTGCTCATCACCGGCGCCCGGCTCGGCGCCCGCTACGGCTACAGCCGGCTCTTCCAGAGCGGCCTGGCCGCCTTCACCGCCGCCTCGCTGGCCTGCGGGATCGCCCCCGCCACCGGCTGGCTGATCGCCTTCCGGCTGCTCCAGGGCGCCGGGGCGGCCCTGATGGTCCCCCAGGTGATGAGCCTCGTCCAGCGCACCTTCACCGGCCAGGCCCGCATCCGCGCGCTGGGCCTGTACTCGGCCGTCCTCGCCGGCGGCATCGCGGCGGGGCAGGTGTTCGGCGGGGTGCTCGTCAACGCCGACCTGTTCGGATTCGGCTGGCGCCCGGTCTTCCTGGTCAACGTGCCGATCGGCGTGCTGCTGCTGGCGGCCGGCACCCGGCTGCTGCCGCGGCTGCCCGGCGACCGCGATCGCGGCTTCGACCTGCCCGGCCTGCTGGTGCTCGCCGCCGCCCTCGGGCTGCTCGTCGTCCCGCTGGTGCTCGGCCACGAACTCGGCCGGCCCGGCTGGGGCTGGGCGATGCTCGGCGCGAGCGCGCTGCTGTTCGCCCTGTTCGCGGTCGTGGAGCGGCGGATCGCCCGGCGCGGCGGACAGCCGCTGATCAGCGGCCGGGTGCTCGGCACGGCCGGGCTGCTGCCCGCCGTCGGCGCGCTGTTCATGATCCTCCTGGCCTTCGCCGGCTTCATGTTCTCCTTCGCCCTGCACCAGCAGTCCGGACTCGGATCCGGCGCCCTGCGGGCCGGACTCTGCTCCGCGCCGATCGCCGCCGGCTTCGGTCTCGCCAGCCTGTACTGGCAGCGGCTGCCCCGGCGCCTGCACGGTGTGCTGCCCCAGCTCGGCACCGGCCTGCTCGCCGTCGGCTACGTCCTGTTCGGCTTCCTGCTGCGCGACGGGGCCGAGGTCGGCGCCGGGGCGCTGCTGCTCTCCGCCGTCCTCGGGCTGCTCGCCGGCTGCGCCTACGCGCCGCTGTTCGCCGGGGCGCTCGCCCGGGTCGCGCCCGCCGACGCGGCGGACGCCAGCGGGACCGTGGCCACCGCGGTCCAGCTCGGCCAGGTCGTCGGCATCGCGCTGGTCGGCTCGGTGTTCCTGGGGGCGGTCGACGCGCCGGCGTCCGCCCGCGGTTCCGGGCACGCGCTGCTGCTCGCCGCGGCCGTCGTCGGCGGGGCCGTGGTGCTCGCCGCCGGCCTCGCCACCCGGGCGGTGGCGGCCGGGCGGCGGGAGGCCGCTGCGGCGGCTCGGCCGGCGGTCTCTGAGGTCCCCGCGGTGGCTTCGGCGGCGGATTCCGTGGCGACCTCTGCGGCGGCCGCTGCGGAGGTCCGGTCGGAGGTCCGGGAGGAGCGGTCGGCGGGCGGGTAGGCGGCCGCCGGGGAAACGGATTCGTGGAGCACCCCCCGGACCGTGTAAAGTAGTCGATGTCGCCGAGGGAAACGGAACGGAACCCCCGGTGACATCGCAGGTCAAGGGGCTGTAGCTCAGTTGGTAGAGCGCTTGCATGGCATGCAAGAGGTCCGGGGTTCAATTCCCCGTAGCTCCACAGGAAACGAAGGCCGCCTCCCGCACGGGAGGCGGCCTTCGGCGTTCACGGCTTTCCCACGACCTCCCGGCGGCGGCCCCCGGCGGACCGCTACCGTCGGAGCCATGGCCGATCTGGCGCGCAGACGCAACGAGGAACTCGCCCGGATACTCCACCAGCTCGGCTGGAGCCCGGAGCGGCTCGCCCGCGAGGTCAACCTCACCGTCCCCGCCCGGCTCGCGATCAGCTCCACCGCCCCCTACAAGTGGCGCGACCGGGGCATGGTCCCGCGCAGCCCGCACGACCAGGCCGTCTGCGAGGTGCTCGGCCGCACCCTCGGCATCGCCGTCACCTACGAACAGCTCTGGGGCCCGATGGGCGGCCACCGCGGTGCCAAGATCCTCTCCCCGCGCCTGCTGACCGACCCATGGACGGCCGACACCGCGCAGACCGCGCTGCGCGAGACCGCCGCCGACGCCGGCCCCGTCCGCCTCACCGACCTCTTCCGCGGCGCCGACCTCGCCGAGGCCGCCCGCCGGCTGGCCACCCCGCCGCCCGCCCTCGCCGGTGACGGCGCGCTGCGCGTCGACCCCGCGGTGATCGGTGAACTCGCGGCCGCCCACGGCAGCAAGCAGCGGCTGGAACGATCCTGCGGCGGCGGACTCGTCCTCGGCCCCGCCCGCGCCGAACTGGCCATGGTGGCCAAGCTGCTGGAACTCGGCCGGTACGACGAACCGCTCGGCCGGGCGCTCTACGGCGCCGCGGGCCGCCTCGCCCGGCTCGCCGCTCGGGCCGCGTTCGACCTCGGCCACGACGCCACCGCGCAGCGGGCGTTCGCGGCCGCGCTGCGCGCCGCGCACCTGAGCGGGGAGCGCCGGGACGGGGTGGCGGTGCTCGGCGGCCTGGTGGCGCTGGCCACCTGGAGCGCGGGCGGGCGCGGGCTGGACGTGGTCGCGGTGCTCGCACAGGCGGTGGAGGCGGCCGGGGACGATCTCGCCCCGGCCGACCGGGCGCTGCAGCTCGGCCGGATCGCCCGCGCCCACGGGCGGCGCGGCGCGGCGGACGGGCTCGCCGAGGCGGCGGAGCGGGCCTTCGCGGAGCTGGACGGTGCCCCGGGCGGTGTCCCGGGTGGCGCCCCGGGCGAGGAGCGGGCGGACCTCGCGGGCATGGTGGGGGAGGGGTACCTGTTCCTGGGCGAGCACGGGCGGGCGCAGGCGCTGCTGACCGAGGCGGTGGCGGGTCTGGGACCGGGCAGGGCGCGGGCACGGGCCCTGCTCATGGTCCGGCTGGCCGACGCGCAGCGGCTGGCGGGCGACGCCGCCGAGGCGGTGCGCACCGCGGACCGGGCGCGGGCGCTGGCTGCGGGGATGCAGTCGGAGCGGGTGGCGCGGGCGCTGCGCGGGATCGACGCGGCGTTCCGTTCGGCGGAGGCGGCGGAGGCGGCGGCAGAGACGGCGGCGGAGGCGGAGGCGGCGGCCGCGGCGGGGGTCCCGGACGCCTCGGAGGGCCCGGAGCGGGCCGTTCCGGCCGGGGTGGCCGGGGACGGGGCGGCGGGCGCGTCGGCGGTATCCCCGGGAGGCCGCTGACCCCCTTGCGGTACCCTGAGCCCATGCGAACCGCGCGCCTGCTCCTTAGTCGGCCGCGCTGACCAGGACCGGCCACGCCCGAGGGCGGAGCCGGAGTCGGCGTGGCACCCCCTCCTGCGAGGGGCTTTTTTGTTTTCCGCCCGGGCCCGCCGCCCGGCGTCCGTCCGGGCCCCGTCCCGGGCACCCCGTCCCGTCGCCGGCCCGGAACGCCGGTTCGCCAACTGACATCGATGGAGCTTGAAGGACCATGAGCGAGACGACCCCTGCGTCCGGTGCGGCCGACACCGCGACCGCGCCGTTCCGGTACAGCGCCCCCCTGGCGGCGGAGATCGAGTCCCGCTGGCAGGACATCTGGGAGAAGGAGGGGACGTTCCACGCCCCCAACCCGGCCGGCGACCTGGCCGACCCGGCCGCCGCGGACGTCGCCGCGAAGCCGCACAGCTTCATCATGGACATGTTCCCGTACCCCTCGGGCGCCGGCCTGCACGTCGGCCACCCGCTGGGCTACATCGCCACCGACGTCTTCGCCCGCTACCAGCGGATGAACGGCTACAACGTCCTGCACACCCTGGGCTACGACTCCTTCGGCCTGCCCGCCGAGCAGTACGCCGTGCAGACCGGCACCCACCCGCGGGTCTCCACCGAGGCCAACATCGCCAACATGCGCCAGCAGCTGCGCCGGCTGGGCCTGGGCCACGACCCGCGCCGCTCGATCGCCACGATCGACCCCGAGTACTACCGCTGGACGCAGTGGATCTTCCTGCAGATCTTCAACTCCTGGTACGACGAGCAGGCCGCCAAGGCCCGCCCGATCGCCGAGCTGGTCGCCGAGTTCGAGAACGGCACCCGTGAGGTCCCCGGCGGCCGCGCCTGGTCCGAGCTGAACGGCGCCGAGCGCGAGGACGTGCTGGGCGAGTACCGGCTGGCCTACGCCAAGGAGGTGCCGGTCAACTGGTGCCCCGGCCTGGGCACCGTGCTGTCCAACGAGGAGGTCACCGCCGACGGCCGCTCCGAGCGCGGCAACTTCCCCGTCTTCAAGTCCAACCTGCGCCAGTGGATGATGCGGATCACCGCCTACTCCGACCGGCTGATCGCCGACCTGGACCTGCTGGACTGGCCCGAGGCCATCAAGCTGCAGCAGCGCAACTGGATCGGCCGCTCCGAGGGCGCCCGCGTCGACTTCGCCGTCGGCGAGCGGAAGATCACCGTCTTCACCACCCGCCCCGACACCCTGTTCGGCGCCACCTACATGGTGCTGGCCCCCGAGCACGAGCTGGTCGACACGATCGTGCCCGCCGCCTGGCCCGAGGGCACCCGTGAGGCGTGGACCGGCGGCGCCGCCACCCCCGCCGAGGCCGTCACCGCCTACCGCGCCGCCGCGGCCGCCAAGTCCGACGTCGAGCGGCAGGTCGAGGCCAAGGTCAAGACCGGTGTCTTCACCGGCGCCTACGCCGTCAACCCGGTCAGCGGCGAGCCCGTCCCGGTCTTCATCGCCGACTACGTGCTGATGGGCTACGGCACCGGCGCCATCATGGCGGTCCCCGCCCACGACCACCGCGACTTCGCCTTCGCGCGCGCCTTCGACCTGCCGATGCGCTGCGTCGTCGAGCCCACCGACGGGCGCGGCGAGGACCCGGCCGGCTGGGACGACGCGTTCGACACCTACGACTCCGTCATCGTCAACTCCGCCCACGACGAGGGCACCGAGGACGGCATCGCGCTGAACGGCCTGCGCGTCGTCGACGCCAAGGCCGCCGTCACCGCCTGGCTGACCGCGCGCGGCATCGGCGAAGGCACCGTCAACTACCGCCTGCGCGACTGGCTGTTCAGCCGCCAGCGGTACTGGGGCGAGCCCTTCCCGATCGTCTACGACGAGGACGGCGTCATGCACGCGCTGCCCGAGTCGATGCTGCCCGTCGAGGTCCCGCAGGTCGACGACTACTCGCCGCACACCTACGACCCGTACGACTCCACCTCCACGCCGAAGACCCCGCTGTCGCGCAACGAGGACTGGGTCAACGTCGAGCTGGACCTGGGCGACGGGCCGAAGACGTACCGCCGCGAGACCAACACCATGCCCAACTGGGCCGGCTCCTGCTGGTACGAGCTGCGCTACATCGACCCGGCCAACCGCGAGCAGGTCGTCGACCCGGCCAACGAGCGGTACTGGCTGGGCCCCACCGAGCAGAAGCCGGGCGGCGGCGCCGACCTGTACGTCGGCGGCGCCGAGCACGCCGTCCTGCACCTGCTGTACGCCCGCTTCTGGCACAAGGTGCTGCACGACCTGGGCCACGTCTCGTCCGTCGAGCCGTTCCACAAGCTGTTCAACCAGGGCATGATCACCGCCGACGTCTACCGTGACGAGCGCGGCTTCCCGGTGCCCGCCGCCGAGATCGAGGAGCGCGACGGCCAGTACTTCTGGCAGGGCGAGCCGGTCAAGCGCGAGGCCGGCAAGATGGGCAAGTCCCTGAAGAACGCCGTCGCCCCCGACGAGATCGCCGACGAGTACGGTGCCGACACGCTGCGCCTGTACGAGATGTCGATGGGCCCGCTGGACGTCTCGCGCCCGTGGGACACCCGCGCCGTCGTCGGCTCGTACCGCTTCCTGCAGCGGCTGTGGCGCAACATCGTCGACGAGGCGACCGGCGAGCTGGTGGTGACGGACGAGGAGCCGGACGAGGCGACGCTGCGCGCCCTGCACAAGGCCGTCGACGGCGTTCGCGGCGACATGGCCGGGCTGCGCTTCAACACGGCCGTCGCCAAGGCGATCGAGCTGAACAACTACCTGGTCAAGCGCGGTTCCACGCCGCGGTCGGTGGCCGAGCAGGTGGTCCTGATGGTCGCCCCGCTGGCGCCGCACATCGCGGAGGAGCTGTGGCGGCGGCTGGGCCACGGCGACTCGCTGGCGTACGCCGGCTACCCGGTGGCCGACCCGGCGTACGTCGTCGACGAGACGGTGACCTGCGTGGTGCAGGTCAAGGGCAAGGTCAAGGCCCGGCTGGAGGTCGCGCCGTCGATCTCGGACGCCGAGCTGGAGGCGCTGGCGCTGGCCGACCCGGCGGTCGTCGCCGCGATCGGCGGGGCCGAGGTGCGCAAGGTGATCGCGCGGGCGCCGAAGCTGGTCAACATCGTCACCGGCTGAGGCCGCTGCCGGTGCGGGGCGGGCGTTCCTCCGGGAGCGCCCGCCCCGCGGCGTGCCGGGGGGCTTCGGAGAGTATCGGGGGGCTTGGGGAGCTTGGGGGCTGCGGGGGGCTTGGGGCGTTCAAGGGGGACTCCGGCGACTCGGGGATCACCCCGAGGCGTCCCTGAACCCGTCCCTGAACTCCGCCCCGGCAGCCCTGATCGGCGCTCCGCCGGGCGGTCGCCGGGGCTACCGTGGAACCCTCGGTGGGCCGGCCCGCGTTGGGCACGGTGGGGCCGGTTCGGCTGGCGGAAGGTGGCGCGTGATGGAGATCCTCGGGGTGTTGCTCGTACTCGCCCTGCTGTTCGGCATCGGGGTGGCGGTGCTCGTGGTCGTCGGCCTGGTGAAGGCTGCCCGGGCGGTCGGCGAGAAGATGGAACGCCAGGAGGCCAAGGCCCGCCGAGCGGTCGAGAACGTCACGCTCAAGGCCAAGACCTACACCCAGACCGGCCCGCAGGGGCAGATCTCCGCCGTTCGCCTGCGCCTGCGGACCTCGCTGGACGGCACCCGGCAGGTGCTGCAGGGCGGCGTCGCCCAGGACGGCCAGCTCGGCGAGTCGCTCGCGCTGCTGGCGCGGCTGGAGGCCCACGCGGCGGAGCTGGACGGCGAGCTGCGGGGGCTGGAGCGCGAGCCGGACGCCGGGCGCGTCGCGGCGAAGCTGCCGGAGCTGCGCGAGCGGGCCGAGCGGATCACGCATGCGGCGGAGAAAATGCGGTGGGCCGCTCAGGACCGGATGCACCGGTTCGCGGAGGACGAGCTGAGCCGGCTGAGCCAGGAGTGCGAGGACGAGGCCGGGGCGCTGCGGCACTGGGACGCCGCTGCGGGGGCCTCCGGCGCGACGGGCGGCTCCGGCGAGGCGGGTGCGGGCGGGGCCTCCGGGACGGCGCGCGAGGCCGGTGGGGCCGGCGGGGGCCGGCCCGGGCTCACGGACGGGCGGGGCCGGCCCAGCGCCGAGGACCTGCTCGGCCTCGCCGACCCGGTGGCCACGTTGGCGCAGCGGCTGCGCAAGCCGTCCACCGGGCCCTCGGCCGGCTGAGCGGTGACCCGGATGCTGCCGTCCGGCCCGGGCGGGGAGTAACCTCCGCCTCATGCCCGCCGACCGCGCACCCGCCGACCTCGCACTCGTCACCGATTCCACGGCCTACCTGCCCCAGCCCGCCGTCGACCGGCACGGGATCACCGTGGTCCCGCTGAGCGTCGCGGTCGGCGACGAGGTGCGCGCCGAGGGTGTCGAGATCTCCCCGAAGGACGTCGCCGAGGCGTTGCGCGGCAAGCACCGGGTCACCACCTCCCGGCCCAGCCCGGAGTCCTTCGCCGCCGCCTACCGGGCGGCGGCCGAGGGCGGCGCGCGGGGCGTCGTCTCGGTGCACATCTCCGGCGAGCTGTCCGGGACGGCGGAGGCCGCCCGGCTGGCGGCCGCCGAGGCGCCCGTGCCGGTGCGGGTCGTGGACAGCCGGCTGGTCGGCATGGCACTCGGGTACGGGGTGCTGGCGGCGGCCGAGGCGATCGCGGCCGGGGAGGGACTCGACGAGGCGGCGGCGGCCGTCGCCCGGCGGACCGCCATGACCAGCGGCTTCTTCTACGTCGACACCCTGGAGTACCTGCGCCGGGGAGGCCGGATCGGCGCCGCGCGGGCGCTGCTCGGCTCGGCGCTCGCGGTCAAGCCGCTGCTGCACCTGGACGGCGGGCGGATCGAGCCCCTGGAGAAGGTGCGTACGGCGTCCCGGGCGATCGCCCGGCTGGAGGAGATCGCGGTCGAGCGGGCGGGGGAGCGGGAGGTCGACATCGCCGTGCACCACCTGGCGGCGGAGGACCGGGCCGAGCCGCTCGCCGAACGGCTGCGGGGGCGGGTGCCGGGGCTGCGCGACCTGTACGTGGGGGAGGTGGGGGCGGTGATCGGCGCCCACGTCGGGCCCGGGCTGCTGGCGGTGGTGGTCTCGCCCCGGTGACGGGGCGCCGGTTCGTCCGGTTCACCTGGTCCACCCGGTTCGCCGGGTTCGCCGGGTGGTTCACCGCCCGGCTCACCTGGTTCGTCAACACCTGACGCTGTTCCTCCCCCCTGCGGGTGAGCTTCTTCGTCCACAACCCCCGGGTTTTCCACAGGTGTTCGGCGATCTCCGCGCGCCGCCCGGGCGGTTCCTACCGTGCTCCGCATGACGAGCATGCGCATCGGCGCGCGCAAGCGCCACGAGATCCAGCGGGTCAACGAGACCGCGAGCCTGCGGATGGCCGCCCTGTTGCCGGAGGCCGGTGAACCCCCGGACACCGAGCCCTCGGTGTACGCGGCGCCCCTCCGGGCGGCGGCCACCGGTGACCCGGCGTCCGGCCCGGCGTCCGGCCCGGCCGTGTCCGAGCGCGCCGTGTCCGACGGCGCGCTACCGGTCGGCGGCGAGCACCCGTGGACGGGCCGTGCGCTGATGCTCGACCGGCGGGCGGTGGTCGGCCTGCTCGTGCTCCTCCTGCTCGCCGTCGGCTACGGCGTCCAGCACTTCTGGCTGGCGCGGCCGCAGCCGGTCGAGGTGCCGGCCGTCGCCGTCGCCTCGGTTCCGTCGGAGGCCGCCCCCGGACCGGGCCCGCCCGACAGCGCGGCGGGAGACGCGGCGGGGAGCGACACCGGCGGCGCGGCGCCGGGCACCGTCGTGGTGGTCGACGTCGGCGGCCGGGTCGGCACCCCGGGAGTGCACACCCTGCCCGGCGGATCCCGGGTCGCCGACGCCCTGCGGGTGGCCGGTGGGCCGCTGCCCGGGACGGACACCGGGAACCTCAACCTGGCCCGTGTCCTGGCGGACGGCGAACAGATCCTCGTCGGCGAGCCGAGCCCCCAGCCGGCCGCCGGGGCGGGCACCGGGCCACCGCCCGCCGGGGCGTCGAAACAGCCGGTCAGCCTCAACCGCGCCACCCTCGAACAGCTCGACACCCTGCCAGGCGTCGGCCCGACCCTCGCCCAGCGGATCATCGCCTTCCGCGCCTCCCACGGCGGTGCGTTCCGCTCGCTCGACCAGCTGCGGCAGGTCAGCGGAATCGGCGAGCGCACGTACGCGGAACTCCGTCCGCTGCTGACCCTCTGACGTCCCCGCCGCCCTGCCCGCGCCCGCCCCCGCCCGAGAGGAGGTGCCGTCATCGCCACCGCCGCCACCACCCCTGGCGCCGCCGCCCCCGGCGCGCCGCGTCCGAACGACCTCCGCCTGCTGCTGCCCGCCGTCGCCGCCTGGGCGGTGACGGCCGCGGTCCTCGGCCTGGGCCCCGGGCACGTTGCCGTCCTGGCGGTCGCGGCGGGCACGGCGGCGCTCCTCGGCCTCGTCCTCCTCGCCCGCAGGACGGGCGCGGGCGTCGGCCCCTTCCGCCACCGGTCCGCCACGGTGACCCTGGCGGCCGTGCTGCTCACTGCGGCCGCCGCCGCGACGGCCACCCTGCTGCACACCGCGGACCTGCACCGCGGGCCGCTGCCCGAACTGGCCCGCGCCGCAGCCCCGGCAGCGGAGGTCGGCGTCGACCTCACCCTCACCGGGGATCCGCGCGTGCGCCTCTCCCGCGGTGGCTCCGGTGCCGGGCAGGCCCTGCTCACCGTGGACGCCGTGGTGGACCGCGTCACCGTTCCCGACGGCGCCCTCCCGGACGCATCGGGCCCGCGCACCGTCCGCACCCGCACACCGGTCACCGTCCTGGTCCGCGGTGAGGACACCGGGGCGTGGGAACGGCTGCTGCCGTCGACCCGGCTCGCCGCCGAGGTGACGGTCCGTCCGTCGGACGAGCGCACGGGCGAGTCGGCGGTGCTGCTGATCGCGCACGGCGAACCGCGCCGGCTCGCGCCGCCGAGCCTGCCGCAGCGGATCGCCGGGCGGCTCAGGGCGGGGCTGCGCGAGGCCACCGACGGCCTGCCTGCGGACGAGCGCGGACTGCTGCCCGGTCTCGTCGTGGGCGACACCTCCCGGCTGCCGGACGACCTCTGGGAGGCGTTCCGGGACACTGACCTGGCCCACCTGGTCGCGGTCAGCGGGGCCAACCTCGCGATCGTGCTGGGGGTGCTGCTCGGCGCCCCGGGGCGGGCGGGCACCGCCGAACGGAGCGGACTCGCCGCCCTGCTCGGGATCCCGCTGCGCACCACGGCGCTGCTCGGCGCCGCCGTCACGCTGGCCTTCGTGACGATCTGCCGCCCGGAGCCCAGCGTGCTCAGGGCGGCGGGGACGGGACTGCTCGGGCTGCTGGCACTGGCCACCGGCCGCCCGCGCCAGGCGGTGCCGGCGCTGGCGGGCACGGCCCTGCTACTGGTCCTCCTCGACCCGTACCTGGCGCGCTCCTTCGGCTTCCTGCTGTCGGTGCTCGCCACGACCGGCCTGCTGGTCCTCGGCCCGCGCTGGGCGGACGCCCTGCGGGCGCGGGGCTGGCCGCACCACCTCGCGGGCGCCGTCGGGGCGACGGCGGCGGCCCAGGCGCTCTGCGCGCCGGTGACGGTGGTGCTGTCCGGGCACGTCAGCCTCGTCGGGATCCCGTGCAACCTGCTGGCCGAGCTGGCGGTGGCCCCGGCGACCCTGCTGGGGTTCGCGGTCCTGGTGCTCGACCCGTTCTCACCCCCGCTGGCCCGGCTGCTCGCCGAGCCCGCCGCCGTCCCGGCCGGTTGGCTGGCCGCGGTCGCCCGGCACGGCGCGGAGCTTCCGGGCGGTCAGCTGTCCTGGCCGGGCGGGTGGTTCGGCACGGTGAGCCTCGCCGTCGGCACGGCGGCGCTCTGCTGCGCGGTGCCCGCACTGCTGCGCCGGCGCGCCGGCGGCGGGCTTCGCCCGGTGGTGGTGGGCGTCCTGTTGGTGGTCCTGCTCGTGGTGCTCCTGCGGCCGCCGCTGCTGGCCCGGATCGCGACCGGCTGGCCGCCGCCGGACTGGCGGCTGGTCATGTGCGACGTGGGGCAGGGCGACATGGTGGTGCTGCCGGTGGTTCCGGAGAACGGCGACCCGCCCGACAGCGCGGTGGTGGTGGACGCGGGTCCGGATCCGCAGGCGGCCGACCGCTGTCTGCGCGATCTGGGGATCACCCGGGTGCCGCTCTTCCTGGCCACGCACTTCCACGCCGATCACGTCGAGGGACTGCCGGGTGTGCTGCGCGGTCGGCGGGTCGGGGTGGTGCAGGGGACGGCGGTGAACGATCCACCGGGCGAGGCCGCCCGGGTCGCGGGATGGGCGGCGCAGGCCGGGGTCCCGCTGACGCGGGCGCGGCGCGGTGAGCGCCGGTCCGTGGGGGCCGGGGTCTCGTGGGAGGTGCTGTGGCCGGACGGAGAGGAGTCGACGGCGGTGTCGGGTGCGAACAACGCGAGTGTCGCGTTGCTGGTGACTCTGGCGGGTGGTGTGCGGATGGCCCTGCTGGGTGATCTGGAGCCGCCGGCGCAGGAGGCCCTGTTGAGCAGGTTGAGGACGGAAGGGAAGGAGGGCGAGGTGGACGTGTTGAAGGTGGCGCACCACGGTTCGGCCTACCAGGACTGGGAGTTGACGGCGGCGCTGAGTCCCCGGCTGGCCCTGATCTCCTGCGGTGAGGACAATCCGTACGGTCACCCTTCGCCGCGCACGGTGGACCGGCTGCGGGCGCTGGGCGCCAGGGTGCTGCGGACGGACCGGATGGGTGACATCGCGGTGACGGGAGCCGCCCCGGCCCACTTGGGCGCGGCCGTCCACCCGCACGGCGACCGTCCCGGCCACGGCCTGCACAGGCCGCGGGCCACTCATGCGGCGAAGCTGGGTGCCACGCTTGCGGCGCGGGGGGGGGGGGGGGGCGGGCGGGCGCCCCCCCCCCGGCCCCCCCACCCAACCCACCCCCC
>NZ_JBHJUI010000015.1:15169-186984 GCF_042268405.1 Kitasatospora sp. NPDC056184
GCTCGGCCCGTCGCGGGCGCGCCGCCGCGGCGGGGGGGGGGCGGGGTCGGGGGGCGCGCCGGCCCGCCGCCCGCCCCCCCCCCCGCGCCGCCCTGGTGACCCCACCTCTCCTTCCCGACCACTTGGGTGGATGGGGCTTGGGGTTGGGGGCAAGTGGTCGGGAAGGAGAGGAGGGGTGGGCTGGGGCCCGGAAGAAACGATTCTTCCCGCCCGGCCCGAGCGCCCCGCTCGGGCCGGGCGAACACCGGGTGGGCTCGGGTGTGAGCGGCGGAGGGCGGATCCGCGTGAGGAAGCGAACGACCACATCGCGCTCCGGCCGTGGCCGGAGCGCGATGAGAGGGCCTCTTCGCCCGCCAGCCCGGCCGGCCGGACGCTCCCGTCCGACACCCGAACGCGAAGCCGGTCTCGTGGCCGTCCTCTACGCGGTCTTTGCGAACCCCGCCGATGACCCCCAAGCCCTGAACCACCTGTCCGACTCGGTGTGGGAGAAGGTCGAGCGGACCATCGCGGAACTCGCCGAGGAGCCTGCACCGGTGTGACCGCCGACAATGACGGGCCGTCCCGCACCCGAACCGGTTGCGGGACGGCCCTGCTGCATGCGTTCAGCGGGGTGGCAGCACCATGGCGTCGTACTCCGGCGACTCGGGGGCGTGTTTGATGCGTCCGCCGATCACTTGGTAGCCCCAGCGAGGGTAGGCGTCTCGGGCGGGTTGATTGTCCCAGATGCATGTCAACGTGGTCCATGGCTCTGCCCGCCGGGTCACCGTCTCGTCGTGGAGCCGGCGGCCGATCCCTTGGTTGGTGAACGCGGGGCGGACCATCAGCTCCCGCAGCCAGAACACCCGGCCGGCCTCGGCCGCCTCCTGGACCTCGGTCGGCCGGGCGTCGCCCAGGGACAGCCACCAGGCCCGATCCGCAGGCAGTGTCACGCCGTGGACGTAGCCGACCAGTTCACCGTCGTGGCGGGCGGTCACGGTCTCGAAGCCGCGCATCTCCAGCGCGCCGAGAAGGCGCTCAGCGAACGTCTCGGCGGCGAAGAACGGATCACCCGCGTACGGCGGAACCGCGTACACCTGTGCGTATGCGGCCACCAGTTCTTCAAGGACTTCCTTCGCGGCGGTGCCCCGGTAGTGGGCAAACTCAATGTCGATCAAGGTTGGCGTCCCTCTTCTCGCGGATGGATCAGGCGATGTACGCGGTCAGCCGCTCCACGGCGTCCCGCGCCTGCCCGCTGTGCTGGTAGGGCTGGAGGCTGTCGCGGACCAGGAGGAGCTGCCGCAGGTTCCGGGTGGAGGTCATGCCGCCCTCGATCAGCCGCAGCGACTCGGTGGCGGCGGCCACGGTCCGGTCCACGTCCCGCTCCTGGATCGCCGCGTAGGACAGCCGAGCCAGGCACATGCCCCGGTTGCGGGAGTGCTCGATGTCCTGCAGCGTCGCGGAGCGCTCCAGCAGCCGCACGGCCAGCCGGTGCTGCCCGAGATCACTGCGGCACATCCCCTCCAGGCATGTCAGCTCCGCCTCGTTCAGGAAGGCCACCCACCCCGGGTCGCGGTCGGTGGTGCCCTGGCTGAACGACCGCCACGCGCGCTTGATCGCCCCGGACGCCTGCACCTCGTTGCCGGCCTTCGCGTACCCCTGGGCCTCGCGGATCGCCAGCAGCGAGGCCACCCGCGGCGGCGCCTGCCACTCGGTGGCCTTCTCCCTGGCCAGGCGTGCGAACTGCACCGTCTCGCGCGGCTTGCCCAGGTCCACGGACTGGCGGGCCATGTTGGACAGGGTGCGGGTCGCCAGCGGCCCGTCCCCGGCGAGCATCGCGGTGTTCAGCGCCTCGGAGAAGTACACGCGGGCCTCGGGCTGCCGGTCCGCGTCGTAGCAGAACCAGCCCAGCGACGTGGTGAGCTGACCGGCGATCTGGTGGAGTTCCTGCCCTACCTCGTCGGGGTAGGTGCCGCGGTTTATCAGGTGATGGACCCACATCAGATGCGATCGGGCTGAGCGCCACAGGCGGTCGCCGCCGAATCGCTGGTCGATCGCGTCGAGATCGAAGGCGGTTTCCCGCAGCATGTCGATCTCGTCGTGGCTGATCCGCAGGTCACCGGAGTGAGCGGACGTGGGGGTGAGAGGGGACAGCCAGGGTAGGCCGAGCATGGCGGCCCCGGCGGTGAAAGCGCGGCGGTTCACGGGCGTGATGATCGCCTCATCCGTATCACCGGTGTCAACCTCGTCAGCCGTGAACCCGCCAGGAGGAGTGAAGCCCAGGTGCTCGGGCCCGCGGCCGAACGCCTCGCGTAGCGCTGTCGCGTAGTCAGGATGCGGCCACGGTGGATCGACTGACTCCCACCTGCGGTAAGTCCGAACGCTGACCTGGAAGTTCGCGTCGCGTAACGCCTGCCGCCCGGCATCGCTCACACCGTCGGCGGCCCGCTCCTGGGAGAACCAGCCCTTGGCCAGCCTGGCGGCGAACAGCCGCTCGTTCCCGGGTGTCCGTGGCGTCATCCGTCCCCCTGGTGGCTTGTCACACGGGCCAACGTAGGCCCTCACTGCGCGTGTGCGCCTGTTCTGGCCGGAAGACCATCCGTTGCCGCCTCTCGCGGCCACTGAATGTCCTCTGAGTGGCCGCTTCGCGTCCTCGACCGCCGGGGCCGGGGGCGATGCAATGGTTCCCCCGCCACTCGCAGCGACCATATGGTCACGCGCTGATCCTGGAAGCCGTCCCGGGCGGCGGAGGGGCGAAGCTGTGCCGGCCTCGCCTTCCATCGGGGCGGGCATGGCCAGCGTGCACCCCCGAAGCACCACACCACCTCTGGGAGCATTCCGTGTCCGACCGTCCCCGTTCCCTGCGCCCGCCGGGCCGGCCGACCCACCGCGGCGACCTGGCGCGTGCCGCCTCCAGTCGGCCGGACCAGCCCGCTGCGAAGCGCCCGCCCAAGCCGCTGTCGTCCGCTGCGCGGATGGTCCTGGACCAGCACCGCGCCGAAGCCGGGACCTGCGTCCGGTGCGGCACGCCGTGGCCGTGTGACCTCGCGATCCGCGCGGGCGCCAGCGGGGCCGCCTGATGGACGCCACCGCGATCGCCCAGCGCCCGGCCGACACCGGTCGGCCGGAGGCCGAGCAGTGGGGCCCCTGGATGCCCGACGGGAGCGGCCGCGAGGAAGTCATGGAGAACGACGCCCGCGCCCGTCGCCGCGCCCACGTACTGCGGCAACTCCAGGAAGCCCGCCGCAGGCGCCGCGAACGGGGGCCGCGATGACCGGCCAGACCACTATCCCCGCCGACCCGCAGCACATCCCCGAGGACTGCTGGGAGGTCGAACCCGAGGCGGCGAGCGTCGCAGAGGCCCGCCGCCGTGCGGTCGCCGCCGCCCGCGTCTGGTGTCCGGAGCCGCTTCCCGACGACTATGCGGACACGATCCGCCGCGTGATCTCCGAGCTGGTCACCAACGCCGTCCGCCACGCCGGGACCGCCGGGCCGATCACCGTCAGCCTGTGTCCGACTCGCAAGGGGAACCTGATTGTCGCGGTGACGGACAGCTCGCCCACCCCGCCCACCCCGCGCGGCCCGTACAACGACGGCACCAGCGGCTACGGGCTGGCGGTGGTCGCCGCCGAGGCCATCACTTGGCGCTGGAAGCCCGAGGGGAAGGGCAAGGTCGTCAGCGCGACGATCGCCCTGCCGCACTCCAAGACCCGCCCCAGGAAGTCCGGCACCGCCACCGCTGAGCGCGGCCCGGTCGCGCCGACTCGGCAGCCCGGCATGCCTGCACCCATCCGTCAGGCCGTGGAGAGTGCCGCCTGACCTCGCAATCTCCGCCCGGCCGGCTGATGCCTTCCCCGGCGCAACGGCCGGGCGGACAACCGGTGCCGCCCGCCAGGACTGGTGTCCCCCAGCGGGCGGCACCACCAACCACTCCGGCCGCCCGGAGTGTCGCTTCCGGTGGCATTCCGTAGGCTGATCCGCCCCAACCGATCATTGTCACAGGCCAGTTGAAAGATCATCACATGAGAGGGGAGCCCGCATGACGAACACCGTGGAGGCGGCCATCAGTCCCGAAGCCACTCCCGAGCAGCTGCGCGAGCAGATGATCAGCGAGCTGAAGCGCTCCGGGGACCTCACCTCGCCAGAGGTGGAGACCGCGATGCGCAAGGTGCCCCGGCACGAGTTCACCCCTGAAGCGCCGCTGGAGAAGGCCTACGCCGCGTTCGACGCTGTGGTGACGAAGGTCAATGAACAGGGCACGGCGATGAGTTCGGTGTCCGCCCCGCAGGTTCAGGCGTTCATGCTGGAACAGGCCGGCGTCGGCCCCGGCATGAGGGTGCTGGAGATCGGCTCGGGCGGCTACAACGCCGCGCTCATCGCGGACCTCGTCGGCGAGGACGGCCAGGTCACCACGATGGACATCGACCCGGACGTCACCGAGCGGGCCGAACGGCTCCTCAAGCAGCACGGCTACGACACGGTCCGGGTCGTGACCGGGGACGCCGCGGTGGGCGTCGCCGATCGTGCGCCGTTCGATGCGATCCTCGTGACGGCCGGGGCGTGGGACATCGCCCCCGTCTGGCGCGATCAGCTCGCCGAAGGCGGCCGGCTCGTGGTGCCCCTGCGGGTGCGCGGACTGACCCGCTCGATCGCCTTCGCCCGCCACGGCGACCGGCTTGTGAGCGAGTCGGTGCGGGTGTGCGGCTTCGTGCCCATGCAGGGCGCGGACGAGCACCACACCCAAGTGCTGCTGGTGACCGGCACCGAGGAGATCGCCCTCAAGTTCGACGACGAGGTGATGGGCGACCCCAGTGACCTCGACAACGCCGTGAAGGCGCCCAGGTCCGAGACGTGGACCGGGGTGACCATCGGCCGGCAGCAGCCGTTCGACACCTTGCAGCTGTGGCTCGCGACGAAGCTGGACGGCTTCTGCACCATGGTCGTCCGCGACGACCTGGACACCGGCATCGTCACCCCTGCGAACAAGTGGTTCGCCATGGCCGCCGTCGCGGGCAACTCCTTCGGCTACGTCACCTGGCGGCGCATCGAAGGCGACGACGGCGGCGTGGAGCTCGGCGTCCACACGCTTGGCCCGCAGGCCCCGGAGCTGGCCGAACAGCTCGCCGACCACGTCCGCTCGTGGGACCTCGAGCAGCGCGGTGGCAGCGGACCCCGATTCGCCGTCCACCCGGCCGGCACCCCCGACGACCAGCTGTCCGGCGAGCGGGTCGTGAACAAGCGCAGCAGCCGGATCACGATCTCCTGGCCCGAGGCCTGAGCGCCACAGGGGCAGGCGTTCCGCACCACCCCAACGATCAAGGAGTGTGAACACCATGACGACTGCACTGCTGGCTGAGGCCCCGACCGTCGAGGTCGAGGACGAGCTGTTCGACCTGGACGTGAAGGTCGTGGTCGCCGCGCACCCGAGCGGGAAGCTCATGTGCTCCACCGGCGACGGCTGCGGCACCACCTGCTCCACGGGCGCCAGCGCCTGCCCCTCGGCGATCTGAGACGAGGAGCGCGCGCGGGTGGGCCGAAGCCTTCGGCCCACCCGCGCCACCCCGGGCAACAGCCGCCACCCGCAGAGCAGGAGGGGAACCCATGAGCGAGGCAATGCCGGTCTACCGGGCAAGCGGCGCGGCCATGTTGCGCGCCAGCACCTACCCGGCCGGCCTGGAACTACCGGCCGCCGTCGATCTGGCCGCGAGTAACGCCACTGAGCAGGCCAGGCAATGGCTCACGACGGTGTGGTCCCACCCCGAGGTCCGGACAAGCGTGATGCTTGCCAGCCCCGTGCTCGGCCCGCAGATCGAGCGCGCGATGCGGGGCGCGGGCAGTCCACGGCGCGTGAACCGCCTCCTGCTGTCACTCGCCACCTACCTGGCACGCTGGCAGCGCCGGGCGACACCGTTCGGCGCCTTCGCGGGCGTCACCGGCGTCGAGATCGGCGGCCCGGCCGCCGCCGTGTGGGGGCAGCACCACCAGCGCATGGTGCGCACGGACGCAGGCTGGCTCGCCGGGATCATCGCCCGGCTGGAGAGCGCGCCCCACCTGCTGGAACGGCTGCCGGTCCTGGCGAACAACACCGCCACCACGCGTGGGGACCGCATCGTCATGCCCGGTGTCCCCGCAGGCAGCGACGCCCTGCTGATGCCGCCCGTCGATGTGTCCGTGCGCGCCACCGCGCCCGTGCGGCTCGCCCTGGAACTCGCCGCAGGCGTCCCCGTGTCCTACCGGTCGGTGCGGGACGCGCTGGCCGACCGCTACCCGGCGGTGCGTCGGGAACGACTGGACGCGCTGCTGACGGGGCTGGTCGAGCAGCAGTACTTGGTGACGGCCCTGTGGCCGCCGATGACCAGCGCGGACGCGCTCGGCCACGTGTGCCAGGTCCTGGACGCCGCCCACGCCGGCGACCTTCCCGAAGTCGCCGGCCTGACCGCCGAGCTGAAGCACGCCAAGGCCGCGCTCACCGAGCCCGGCACCGCACCCGCTGTCCTGGCGGAGCGGATGCGGGCGGTGCACCAGAGCGACACCGTGCCCGTGATGGTGGACGTCCGCCTCGACGCGCGGGTGCGGCTTCCCGCCGTGGTGGTCCGCGAAGCCGAGAGCGCTGCCGCCGCCCTGGTACGCACTTCCGCGCACCCCTATGGCCCTGCACGCTGGCGGGACTACTTCTTCCGGTTCCGCGACCGGTACGGCGTCGGCGCGGTCGTTCCGGTGATGGACCTGATCGCCGACAGCGGACTCGGCCTGCCGGCCGACTTCCTCGGCTCCTCCCGGCGCACCGCGCCGCGCCCGGCCACCGACCGCGACAAGACGATGCTGACGCTGATCCAGCAGGCCATGGTGGACGAGTGTGACGAGATTGTGCTGACGGACTCCTTGATCAGCGACCTGGCCGACTGGCAGGACGAACCCGTACCGCCGGGCCGCATCGAGCTGTGCTTCGAGGTCCACGCGCCAACCCCCGCGGACCTGGACCGGGGACGATTCGAGCTTGCCGTCACCGGCGCTCCCCGCCCCGCCAGCAGCATGGCCGGCCGGTTCACCCACCTTCTTGACCAATGCGAGCGGCAGCGGTGGGCGGACAGCTTCACCACGGGCACCGAAGCCACCGCGGTTCAGCTGTCCTTCGCCCCGCGCCGACGCCGCGACGACATGCTCGTGCGCTGCCCCCAGCTGCTGCCCCAGGTCATCCCCCTCGGAGACCACCACCCGCACGGCCCCGGCGTAATCCAGGCCGCGGACCTGGGCGTGATCATCGACGCCCACCGGTTCCACCTGGTGGAGCTGTCCACCGGCCGCGAACTCGAGCCGCGGGTCCTTCACGCGCTGGAGTCCGACCGGCACACCCCTCCGCTTGCCCGGTTCCTCGCCGAGCTGACCACTGCCCGCTGCCAGGTCTACATCGCGTTCGACTTCGGCACCGCCACGAGGATGCCGTTCCTGCCCGGCGTCCGCTACCGGCGCACGCTCCTCGCCCAGCCCCGATGGCTCCTGCCGCCCACCGCGATGCCCGCAGCCTCCGCCCCGTCCGCAGCATGGGACGAGGACCTTGCCGCGTGGCAGGCACGCTGGCGGATGCCGGACCGGATCGCGGTCGTGGAAGGCGAGCAGCGTCTTCCACTCGACCTCACCCAGCCCGTGGACCGGCAACTCCTTCGCTCACGGCTCGCCCGCACCACCGAACCGGTCGAGCTGCGGCGCGCCCCCGACCCGAAGGCGTCCGGCTGGCTCGGTCGGCCTCACGAAGTCCTGCTCGCGCTCCACCACCAACCCACCACCCCGGCGGAGACGAAGCCGACCCCGGTACGGCCCATGGCCACCACGAGCCCGCTCCAACTCCCCACGGACGGCGGCGTTCTGCACGCCCGACTGCTGGGGCACCCGGACCGCTTCGATGAGATCCTGAGCCAGCACCTGCCCGCCCTGCTGGAAGCCCTGGGCTCCGATGCCGAGTGGTGGTTCCAGCGGCACAACGACACCGCCCGCCCCGACGCTGACCAGCACCTCGGCCTGTTCCTCCGCCTGCCGCATCCACGACACCGTGACGCGCTGGAGCGGATCGGCGGATGGGCGGCACGGCTTCGTGACCTGCGGCTCCTCGCGCAGCTGGTCCTGACGGGATACCCGCCTCCGGCCGGTCGATACGGGCACGGCCCGGCGCTGGAGGCCGTGCAGGCCGTCTTCACTGCCGACAGCGCCGCAGCCCTCACCCAGATCCGCACCGCCCAGGCGACCGGTACCCCCGCGCAGGCCCTCGCCGCCGCCAGCATGGCCGATATCGCCACCGCACTCGCCCCAGCCGATGGCTTGCGGATGCTGTGCGAGGTGCTACCCCGTCGAACCGGCCCCCTCGACGCGGAGCTACGCGAGGCCGCCGAACATCTGGCCGGCCCGGGTGGGCCGTCACCCGCCATTCGTGACCTGCCGGGCGGTGACCTGATCGCCGACACCTGGCGGCACCGCGCCGCCGCCCTCGCCGGCTACCGGGCCCACCTCGACCAGCAGGAGCGAGACCCCGCCCCGGTGCTGCGTTCCCTGCTGCACGAGCACCACCTGCGCGCGGTCGCAGCCGACCGCACCCGCGAGCGCATCACCGAGCGCCTGGCGCGGGCCTGCGCGCTGGCCGGGATCGCCCGGAGGCCAGCGTGACGGCCACCAGCGCCGCCGCAGACGAGCAAGCCTGGGCCGCGCAGAGCCTCGACGGCGGGGCGGCCGGGACAGCGCTGCTGCACATCGAGCGCGCCCGCACCGGCCACGGCGACTGGAAGCAGGCGCACGCCTGGATCACCCGCGCCACCGCCCACCAGGTGAACGGCAGCGCGAGCGCGGGACTGTTCCTCGGCGCACCAGCCGTCGCGTTCGTCCTGCACGCCGCCGCCGACCCGCCCGAGCGCTACCAGCGCGCCCGCCAGGCCATGGACGGGCACGTGCGCGACATCTCCCACCAGCGCGCCCATGCCGGCCTCGCCCGCATCACCTCCGGACAGCCCCCGTGCTTCCACGAATACGACCTGCTGTACGGGCTCACCGGGATCGGCGCGCTGCTGCTGTGCACCCAGCCGGGCAGCACAGCCCTCGAACACGTCCTGACCTACCTGGTCGCGCTTACCCGACCCCTGAACTACCAGGGGCAGCGGCTGCCCGGCTGGTGGGTCGGCCACGGCCCGCGCTGGCACGACGGCGCCTATCACGGGCCCCCGCACCTCAACCTCAGTGCGGCCCACGGCATCACCGGCCTGCTGCTGCTGCTCTCGAAGGCCGCCCGCCAAGGGCTGACCGTGCCCGGACAGCTCGACGCCATTCGGACCATCTGCGCCTGGCTGGACCTGTGGCGGCAACACGGCCGGGCAGGGGTGTGGTGGCCGGAGACCGTCACCATGGCGGAGATCACCACCGGGCGACCCGCCCGGTCGCGTCCCGGCCGGCCGAGCTGGTGCTACGGCACCCCCGGCATCGCCCGCGCCGGACAACTCGCCGCCCTCGCGCTCGGTGACGAGCACCAGCAACGCGACTACGAACAAGCCCTCGCCGACTGCGCGACAGACCCCGCCCAGCTCCAGCAGATCACCGACCCGGGCCTTTGCCACGGCTGGGCCGGGCTCTACCAGACCATCTGGCGCGCGGCTGGGGACGCCACCACCCCCGCCCTGCACCAGGTGCTGCCCGCCCTGGGCGAGCAGCTGCACCAGGCCGCCGACACCGGCCACAGCGACGGCTTCCTGAGCGGCCGCGCGGGAACCGCGCTAGCCCTGGCCACCCGCACCACGAACCAGCCACCCGCCACCGGATGGGACGCATGCCTGCTGATCGACTGACCACCCTCCCCGAACACCCCCTCACGCAGCCGACCGATCCCGTCGAGGCCGCCATCTGGCGCGTCCTCGCCGGGACATCCGTCCCCGACGCGGCCACCCTCGCCGGGCTCGACCCGCAGCAGCTGACCGCCGCCGCCGAGGTCTACCAGCAGGCCGGCCGGTACGCCCTCCACCAGCAGACCGCCGTCACCTGCTGGCAGGCGTACATCCAGTTCACCGACTGGCCAAGCGCCGAAGCCATCGCCGCCCAGCACCTCGCGCCCGCACTCCACGACGCCGAATCCGTAGGCGCCACCTGGTGGTTCATCCGCAAGTACCCCTGCTGGCGACTGCGCATCCACCACGACCCCCGCCACGGCGACGCGCCCGCCACTGTTGCCGCCGCCCTGGACGCCCTCACCACCAGCGGAGCGCCCCGCTGGTGGACGGGCCTGTACGAACCGGAAGCCTTCGCGTTCGGGGGCAACCACGCGATGACCACCGCACACCGCCTGTTCCACGCCGACAGCCGCGCCATCCTCCACCACGCTGTACGCGAACCCTGGCCGCTCGGCCGCCGTGAACTGTCCGTGCTGCTGTGCACCACGATGTTCCACGCTGCCGGACTGGAGTGGTACGAGATGGGCGACGTCTGGCAACACGTCAGCCACGAACCCCCACTACCGGACCACGTGCCGCTGGACCGGCTGCCCCGAATGGCGGACCGGATCAGGCAGTTGCTTGTCGCTGACACCGAACCGTCCGGACCCGTGTTCCACCACCAGGGTCCCGCTGCGTTCGCCGCACCCTGGGCGGACGCATTCCGCCAGGCCGGGACCGCACTCGGAGCCGCCGCCCGAGCAGGCACGCTCGACCGCGGCCTCCGCCGTGTCCTCGCCTACCACGTGATCTTCCACTGGAACCGGCTCGGCATCCCGTACACGGCACAAGGAGTCCTGGCCCGCGCAGCCCGGGACGCCATTCTCGCGTGACAGACGCACCGCTGCCGGGCGTGCTGCGTGGTCGGCGGGTCGGGGTGGTGCAGGGGACCGCGGTGAACGATCCGCCGGGCGAGGCCGCCCGGGTTGCGGGATGGGCGGTGCAGGCCGGGGTGTGTGGGGTGTTGGGGTCGGGGGACAGGGGCTGGGGAGGAGGACTGGGGAGAAACGTCCTTTCTCGCCCGGCCCGAGCGCCCCGCTCGGGCCGGGCGAGCGCCACAGTGTCTCGGTCGCGTACCCGCAGCGCGCTCGCTCGGGTGGGGAGGGAAGGGAACAACGCCGCGCTCCGGGCGGGGCCCGGAGCGCGGCGTGAAGGAACTGCGCGGGAGGGGATCGGGCGATACGTGCGCACCCGCCGTCCGGCGCAGGAAGTCGGCCCGGCCGACTTCCTGCGCCGGACCAACCCCGGAGCGAGGCGGCCGCAGCACCGCCCCTCCCGGAGTTCGCGGAAACAGGCGGCACGGGCTCCCAGCGCCATGGAGTGGGAAGTCGGCCCGGCCGACTTCCCACTCCGGAGCGGCCCGGGGGTCAGCTTTCCTCGCGCCAGCCTTCGTGGGAGGCGGCGACGGTGTCGAGGGCGCGCAGGAGGGCGGGGGGCCAACCGTCCTCCGGGGGTTCCACGACCACCAGCCACTGGGCGTCCTCGGCGTCGTCCTCCCCGGCGAGGGCGTCGCGGACGATGTCGAGTTCGCCGAGGTCGGGGTGGTCCGCGCTGAGCTCCTCCGCCGCCTCCTCGGCGGCGTCGCGGTCGGGCAGGACGAGCAGCTGCCGGGCGTGCGGGGTGTGCGGGGCGAAGTCGTCCGGCAGGTCGGTGGTGGGGTCTTCGGTCACCCGCCCATTCTCCAGGGACGGAGCTGTCCGTCCCCCGTGGGATGCTGGTAGGCGATGGCCAGGAAGAGTGCACCCGACGACCTGCTCGCCCCGCTGACCCTCGCGGTCGGCCAGGAGGAGCTGCTGCTGGACCGTGCTGTCGCCCAGGTGGTGGCCGCGGCGAAGGCGGCCGACCCGGACACCGATGTGCGGGACCTCCCGCCGGGCGGCCTGCAGCCGGGCAGCCTGGCCGAGCTGACCACGCCCTCGCTCTTCGCCGAGCGCAAGGTCATCGTGGTCAGGGCCGCCCAGGACCTCTCCGCCGACTCCGTCAAGGAGGTCAAGGCGTACATCGAGGCCCCCGTCGAAGAAGTGATCATGGTCCTGGTGCACGCGGGCGGCGCCAAGGGCAAGGGCCTGCTGGACGCGGGCCGGAAGGCCGGCGGCCGCGAGGTGGCCTGCGCCAAGCTCGCCAAGGCGAGCGAGCGGCTGGCCTTCGTCCGCGGCGAGTTCCGCACCCTCGGCCGCTCGGCGACCCCCGAGGCCTGCCAGGCCCTGCTGGACGCGCTCGGCAGCGACCTGCGCGAGCTGGCGGCCGCGTGCAGCCAGCTCACCTCCGACGTTGAGGGCGCGATCGACGAGACCGTGGTGGCCCGCTACTACAGCGGCCGGGCCGAGGCGACCGGCTTCGAGGTGGCGGACCTGGCGGTCACCGGCCGGGCCGCCGAGGCGCTGGAGCGGCTGCGCTGGGCGCTGGCCGTCGGCCAGCCGCCGACCGGCATCACCTACGCGCTGGCCTCCGGTGTGCGCAGCATCGGCCGGCTGGCGACCACCGGGCGGAACATGCGCCCGGCGGACCTGGCGCGCGAGCTGGGCATGCCGCCGTGGAAGGTGGAGCGCGTCCGCCAGCAGATGCGCGGCTGGACCGGCGACGCCGTGGCCACCGCCCTGACCGCGATCGCGCAGGCGGACGCCGCCGTCAAGGGGGGGTCCGACGACCCGGCCTTCGCCCTGGAGCGCGCCGTGGTGACGGTGGCGAGGGCCGCCCGGTCCGGATCCCGGGCGCCGTCGTACTGATCCGGCGCGGCCGCCCCGGCCCCGCCGCCGCTACGCGCCGCCGATCGCCTTGAGCATGTCCCGGGTGTCGTCGAGCATGGCCTTGCGCACGGTCTCGCGGTCCAGCGTGTGGTTCTTGCCGATCTGGTAGTTGTCCGTCCAGAACAGCGAGTACGTCATGGCGCCGTCGCGGATCTGCAGGTAGTAGTTGATGTCGTGGAAGGTCTTGTCCGCGCTGGTCGGCTCGTCGCCGTACGCGAGGTAGGCCTCCTCGCCGAGGCCGGGCACGTCGGTGATCTCGTACTTCTGCTGCTCGAAGTAGTGCCGTACGGCGGCGAACTCGGGAACGGAGTCGACGGCCTTGTGCAGTTCGGCGCGGATGTCGAGGGTGGCGTAGTCGGTGGTCTCGCTGTCGCCGGGCGTGCGCTTCATCAGCGCGTAGCAGCGCATGACGTCCATGGACTCGCTGCGGCCGGCGTGCTCCAGCGGGTAGTTGTCCACCATCTTGTACTTGCCGCGGAACGCGGTGAGCTTGCCCGCCTCGCAGATCTTGTCGACGGTGCGGTAGCCGCGGACGCTCTTCGCGGCCGACGTGCCGCCGACGATGCCGGGCACCGCGACGACGGCGCCGGTCCAGACCGCGGAGGCGATGATCGCGCCGACGAACGCCCAGACCGCGTTGCGCCGCAGCCCGCCGCCCCGCCTGCCGTCCGGGGCGGTCGGGGCCGTCGGGGCGCCGGAGGCGCCGGGCGCGCTGGGCAGGCCCGGCGGCGGCCCGAAGCCGGGCGGGCCGTGCGGCGCCGGCGGCTGCGGCTGTGGCTGCTGCGGGAAGCCGGCGAAGCCGGGTCCGCCCTGCGGTGGCGGTGGCGGTGGCGGCGGTGTCCCCAATGTGTGCCCCCCTCGGGCCCTCGACGTGGCTGCCGAACACCCGGGACCCTACCCGGTCGCACCGGAGGCCGGGACCCGGTCCGTCGGTCCGGTCCGGTCCGCCCGCGGTGAGCGCGCCGCCGGAGCGCCGACCGGCCCCGGACATGGGTACTGCCCGCCCGGTGTGTACCGGACGGGCAGTAGTGAAAGGGCCTATGAGCTGCCACTTTCGGTCAATCTCTGTGCACCGCACCCGCGTGGCGAACGCAGGCCGCGTGTGTTAGAGGCACTTTGCTGACCAGTGGAAACAGCCCCTATAGGCCGGTTGACCAGGGGAAACGCATCCCGCGTTATCCCTCGTTCTCCCGGCTCATCTCGCGCTCATGTGTACTGAATGTGTACTGCGAGACGAGACGGCGCCGCCCGGTGTGCGACCACCAGACGGCGCCTGAGCCGGGCTCCTATCGACGAGGAGTCCGCCTTGACACACGACCCTACCCCCGCCCTGCCCGGCCGCCGGAAGCGCTTGCCGGACTACCTCGCCGCGAGCCCATGGCACCTCATGATGAGGTCCGCCGGGCTCGACGACACCGACCCGCGGGACGTCCTGCTCGCCGCCGCGTACCGGCTCGCCGCCCGGCTGGAGCGGCGCGTCTCGCCGTGGGACGTCGAGGGCGACGACCTGTTCGGCACCAGCGTCTGGAGCCGGCTCGACGTCGGCCCGTACAGCGTGCGCCTCGACGCTGCGATCGACCGGGCGAGCGACCCGCGGGGCGGTGCCCGATGAACGGCCGCCCCCGCACCGTGACCGTGCGCACCCTCGACCAGGGGCCGGTCACGGTGCCGTGCCCGTCCTGGTGCCTCGGTGTCCACGAGGACGGGCTCGACCTGGTCGACCTCGCCCACGAGGGGCCCGAGACGGCGCTCACCGTGGACGTGCCGCTCGGCTCCGTGCAGCTGCTCGACGCCGGCCTGTGCCAGTACCCGTACAGCACCGACCCCGACGACCGCGGGGTGAAGGTCGGGGTCCTGCTCGGTCTGGACGGCTGGCACCGCCTCGACCCCGATGAGCTCCGGATGCTGGCCGCTCAGCTGGTCGTGCACGCCGGGCGGCTGCGCGATCTCGCGGCCGAGCTCCGCAGCGCGGACGGCGCCCTGTGAGGCGGGCCGGCGGGGGTGGTGTCAGCGTGGCTGACCTCATCGGTGTGGCGCTGGCCGGCCCGTTCGTCTGGCGGACCGTGATGCCGCCCCAGGGCGGCCCGGAGCTGGCCGAGTCACTGCCGAGTCAGACCCAACGGCCGGTGCAGCCGGGTGTGGTGGGTGCGCTCCGCACGGCGCGGGAGCGGGGGATGAGCACGCGCTCTGCGGCGGCCCGGTGCGGGGTGAGTCAGTCGACCGCGTCCCGCTACTACCGGCGCTTCGAGGCCGAGCAGGCTTCTTCGGCGAACGCCGGAAAAGGCGATGCCGGAGGCGTGGAGATGATGCTTCCGCTGTCGTGGTGACCGGAACCACCTCCTGGCCGCCTCGGGGCTGAGTGGTCCGGAGCACCACGGAGGGGGTGAGTCAGTGGTCTGACCTGCCTTTTTCCCGACTCCGGGAAGAACCGTTGCCCAGACGGAGACGGTTGTGGGGACAGCATGTCCCTCACAGAGGTCCCGGAAGGACCCGAGTCTGTTGGGTCCCTCCGGGACCTTACAAGCCGGGACCACTGTGGCGGCGGTGCCGAGAAGGGTGTGCGCGGTACGCACACCCTTGCGGCCGGCCCAGGTGTCGCCGGTACCGGCAGCCCGCGCGGTGATCTTCGGGGCGGCGCGAAGGCGGCCGCGGGTTCCGTCGGGAAGCGCGACGGAACCGGGACCCCAACCCCGGGGTACTCGCTCAACGCGTGCTCCTGGGGGTGGGGTCGCTCGGGGCCAGCGGCACCGCGATTCCGTCCGGTCGGCGGGCGGAAAGGGGTATCTGCAGTACGGATACCCTCGACGCCGTCGAGGCCACCGCGTCAGGCGCGGAATGCCGAGATGATCAGCAAGGTGGCGACCACCACCAGGGCGGCGATCGACACGGCGTAGGCCCGGGTGAGTGCAGCCGGGTCGGGCTGGTTGTGCTGCCGGCGGTGGTGCGCCGAGCGGTAGTCGGCCTGGGGGTCGTCGATCACTGGTGAGCGGCCGCGTGGTGGCGCCGCATGAGGACGCACGCGTCCGTCGAGGCGCTGGCGTCGCGGGCCCGCTCGGCGGCGGCGTGCTGCGCGGCAAGGTGCCGGCACGTCGCGCACCGGGGCTTCGGCCTGAGCAGCACGCCGGCCTCGGTGGTGGAGTCAGGAGGCTGCAGCATGGCCGGCCTTCCCCTGGTAGTCGCCTCGGGCCAGCTCCCTGCTGATCCAGGACTGCGCGCTCGAAGCGATACCCCATCGCAGGACGCAGCCGCGCTCGCGCACCGGTTCACCCGTCGCGGTGTCCTCCACCACCCACAGCCCGGGGTGCTTCCCCTGGCGGGGTTCCTGCACCACCCGGTACCGCTCGGCGTGCCGCTGCCTGGCGGTCCGGCCGTCGCCGCGGCGGACCCGGATGAGGATCCGGCTGGCCGGGAGAACGACCGGGAAGTCCAACTGACCGCCGTCGAGGGCCGCCTCGATCCGTGCGGTGTCCCCAGTGCCGAAGAGACAGCGGAGGGCAGCGCGCTGCTGAGACCCAAGTTCCAGCCCCCGGACGGCCTGCCAGACGGCGGTCAGAGCCGCCACCGGCGCCAGCGGTGTCGGGTCGAGGTACCCCTCGACGCTGACCGTCCAGTCCTCGTCTGCGGTCAAGCCCACGCGTCCTCCTCGGCCGTACTGGGGTATGGGCAGGCAGACCGCAGGGGATCGATTGGGTCTGCCGCAACCAGCACGGTAGGGAGAGGCCTAAGTGGGCCTCAACGAGTGTGCGAGAACTTGCTCGGGGTCACCCGAGAGCAGCAATCGCCGACGTGATCAGCGACCGTGCGTCCGCCCCATACACAGCAAGATCGGCGAGGTCCGCGAACACCTCGGCATACATTCCGATCTCGTGTGGCTGTTTGATCGTCAGGTGGGCTGAGATCAACTCGACGTTGACCACGTCGTCATCGAACAGGAAGAACCCTTCGGCAGGCCAGAGGGAACTGCGATCCGTGCGCTCAGGGATGATTCCGAGGCTGACCGACGCCAGCGAAGCCACTGCGAGCAGATGGCCGAGCTGGCCGGCCATCGTCGCAGTGTCGCCGATCTGGTATCGCAGGGTGCTCTCCTCCAAGAGCACCGCGAAGCGCCTGGCACCAAGTCCGTGCAGCGCCCGCTCTTGCTTGTCGAGCCGAACCCGGACGGCGTCCTCTAGATCGTCGGCCAAGCCGCGGCGGTCGCGGATCGCGGTGAGCACCGCACGAATGTAGGCGGCGGTCTGCACCGGCCCGGGGATCAGCCACGGCGAGTAGATTCGGAAGCGGCGAGTGCGCTCCCACAACGGGAGCACGGATTCCTGAGCATGCCGCAGACCGAAGCGCTCCATGCGGCGCCACTCGACGTAAGCCCCCTCGATGCCGCGCGCAACAGCGATGAGATCGGGGGCCTGGTCGGCAGCGCCGCAGTGGAGCGTCCATGCCCGAATGTCCAGATCCGAAGGCGGTTGGCGTCCGTGCTCGATCTTGCTGACCTTCGACTCGTGCCACCCGGCCAGCGCAGCCAGTGCCCGTGCTGTCAGCCCGGCGTCCTTGCGGACTTCGGACAGACGTCGGCCGAGCGCTTGGCGCGCTTCCTGCGTGCTGGAATGGGGAGACGAAGTCATCGAGCGCTCAGGCCGGTCGGTACTCCGAGTGGGGCACTGCCCGACTCCACACGGCTTCGAAGGCGGTGGAGCAAAGCTTGACGGCCTCGGAGTCGGTGACGGGCTCAGAGGCAGTCCAATCGCCGTTACCCGAGAAGTGGTTGACGAGCAGAGTGCTGTCGTCGAACAGCCAGAAGTCGTTCCCGGGCAGAGCCAGCGGGGTTGCCTGTCGCCGTGGGAGCCATCTGACCTGTTCCCCGGCCGCGATGTTGTGCCGCTCGGTGATGTCGTACTCAAAGCGGACGTAGTCGCTCAGCGGCTCGGAGACAATCCGTGCCCGCCTCACGTCGACGCCGCGCGCGACGGCTTGCGCGACGAGTGCTCGCCAGCTGGCCTCAGCGTCGCCGAGCTCGACTCGGCCGGCCTGCCAAGCCACGAAGACGGGGTCGTCCCGCATGTACCCGTCGCGCATCTCCAGATGGACGGCAGAGCGCTGGGCAGCTGCGAACAACTGCTCAAACGTCAGCACTGCGAGTCACCTCCGGGAAGAACTGGATCATACGCTTGGGGATCTCAACGACCGTCTCGTGCGTGGGGATGTCCATCTGCGCCAGGCGGCCAGCATCCGCGACTCGCCAGCCCTGCACTAGGTAGGTGTCGGCCACGTCGTCGTAGTAGAGCGTCGGGCTACCGCCGTTGGGAGACTCTGGGTCCTTGCCAAGCCTGTGCAGTGCCATGGTGACCTCCTGGCGTGTGCTGGACTAGCGGTGTGCCCATGCTTTCTCGGAAGGCAGTTCTGGCACAACGAACTTGCTCAAACTTGCTAGATCTGAGTGCGGCTTCAGCTGGGCTCCGGCCAGTCCGAACCGTCGAACGGGTCCGGCGCCAGGGCCGGGCGGGTGGCGGTGTACGACTTGCCATCCACGCCCTGTACCGCCGAGGTGTTCAGATCTGAACACCTCGACAACTCGGCAGCGACGGTCCCGACGCTGGCCCGGGTGGCGGAGGCGATGGCGCGGACACGGTGAAGGCCCGACCGTCGTGGTGGCCGTCGAGCGGGTGGACGTGCGCGGCTTCGCAGATCTGCGTTGCTCTCATGACCACGCAGGTGTGCGGAAATATCGGCTGGCAGTTCAGTTCTCAACCGCTCTACGCTGTCGCCCGATTGGGGAGGGACCGTGGACGACATGACGCCGCAGGTGCGGTGGGAGTTGAGTGAGCGCCAGAGGCTCCGGAAGGAGCAAGAGCAGGAGCAGGCACGGCGGGAGGGGAAGCGCAGCCTGTACGTCCTCGGAGGGGTTGCGCTGGCCGCAGGGCTGATCTGGGTGGCGACCGTCGCCTCCCCGGACGACGAGTACGCTTCCGTGCCGGCTGCCGCTGAGACGGCCACACGGTATCGGCCGGCCACGTCTTCGGCAGGCGCGACGGCCGGCGCTCCGGTTCCGGTGCCGCCGGCTGCGGCAGCGGGCTCCGCGCACAGCCGTACGGTGTCGCGAACCTCGCTCACGCCGTGGCCGTTCACTGTCGAGTCGGGCCTGCTTCGCTGTCGGCCCGGCCAGCAGGTGACGTTCGAGGCTGGGGGTGTCGAGTACGGCGTGAACGGGCTGGCTCAGAGCAAGTACCCGAAGCCGCTCCCGATCTGGGCCGATGACCCGAACCTGGGGTACGGGCTGAAGGTGGACATCAGCGCGGTGATTGAGGCTGGCCGGGCGCTCTGCTGAGAGCCCGGACACGGCGATGCGCCCGACCGCCGTGGTGGCGGTCGGGCGCATCGGGGTGGATCAGGCGGTCAGATCGACCTCGACGATCGCCGACGGCCGCAGGATCTCCAGACCGAACCGGCCCTCGAACCGGAAGCGGATCATGTTCCGCTCGAAGTCGGAGGCGCCGACGCCAGCACCGAGGGCGTCCTTGTCGTACATGTTCTCCGACCAGTCGAGGACGCCGTCCTCCAGGACGTGCAGACGGGTCGCCGCCTGCCAGTCCACCAGGTGCGTGGTGCCGACCGTCGCCGACAGCGAGGTGACCACGGGGGCGCCCCACAGGCGGCGGGACACCGGATTCACCGCGTTGCCCGGACCGCCGTAGTAGAACCGCGCCTCGTTGTCCTGCATCAGCTCGAACGCCTCCCAGTCGTCCGGGTGCATCAGCCAGCCGGCGCCGACCAGGTGGCCGACCTTCTCCAGCTTCGTCACGGCCTTGCGGGCGGTCACCAGGATGTCCGTGTCGAACGGCTGGGCCTGGGAACCGGAGACGTTCGCGATGCCGGTCATGTGCTCCCCGGTACCGTCGCCGTTCACGATCTCGCCTTCCAACGCGAGTTCCAGCCCCAGGCGCATCTCCTGGTCGAGGAACTGCCGCAGCGTCGGGGCGTCCTCCAGGTCGAACTTGTTGATCGGCTCCGAGAGGTGGGCGATCGTCCGGACCCGGTCGTCGACCCGGACCAGGGTGTAGGTGCTGGTCGGCTTCTTCGCGCCGGGCGCGACGACGGCCGCGTTGTTCGTCCGCACGGTCTGCCGCAGGTACGAGAACCGCGGGCCGGTGTTCTGGGCCGGCGGGATCAGCTGCCGCAGCGACAGGACCGGCACGTCCGCGCGAATCGGTTCCGGGTCGAGCGGCACCGTCACCGGCACCGTGCCGCCGGCCAGCAGGCCCTTGAACTGGCCGAACTGGTCGCTGGTCCGCTTGATGACCGTGTCACCCCAGGTGGAGCCGCCGGCCGCCTTCACCCGCGGGTCGAGGTGCTGGCCCTTCGAGCCGCCGCGAGGGCCGGCGATCGCGTCGCCGAGAGCGATGATCGTCTCGTGGGCGTCCTTCTCGCTCTTCTCCTCGGCCTTGATCGCCTCGACCTGGTCCCGCAGGCCGCGGGCCTTCGCCATGAGCTGTTCGATCTCGGTTGCCTCCGCCTTGGTGAAGTCGCGGTTCTCCTCCTCGGCCTTGGCCGCGATGGCCTTGGCAGCGGTGAGCGTGACCTTCAGCTCGTCGACGAGCGGCGTGTGCTTGGGCATGTTCGTCCCCTTGGGAAGTCGGTGGATGCTTCCCGGCCTCTGGAGACGGACCGCGCTACGCGACCGCAGAGCGGCGGCGGGGGCTGGCCTCGACAGTCGTACCGGGCGGCGCCGAACTGGGCGGACGAAAGAGGCGGGGCGGGCCGGCCGGGGGCCAGCAACGGGGCGGGCGACTTGGCGGGCGGACTCTCACCGCTGGCCGCCGCACGCACCCCGTGCCGGTCCTACTCACGGACGGTCTCACGCCCGGCCGCTAGCGCTGGCCGTCGATCAACCTGCCATCAGAGTACTACCGAACCCCCACAAAGCGGGAGATCTCGGCGCCATCCTTGTACGTCGTCAACTCCGTGCAGCCGCACCGGCAGGGGAGGGCCAGCAGGCGGACGGCCTGGCCGTCCTCGATCGTCCACACAGCGCCGTCGCCGTCCAGCAGCCGCCCCTCAGAGCAGGCCACCGTCCACGGGCGGGGCGGCTCCGTCTCGGCGTGCCGCAGCACCGCCAAGACGACGCCCACGCCCTGCGCCTCAGTCCCGTCCAACAGCCTCACCACACGGTCAGTCATGTCTGCCTCCAAATCGTCTCGTCCCAGTGGTCCGCCACGTCGGCGGCCATCTCGGTGGTGCGCGGCCGACCGAGCGGATCCCGGTCGTCCTTCAGGACCACCCGCCGGATCGCGGGCCGGGCCGGCTCGCACTCGGCCTGGTCCTCGTCGTGCTCCGCCATACCGCCTCCTACGCGAACGGGTTGTCGGTGTCTTCCGGCGTCTCGCCGTCCGCCAGCCCCAGACGGCCCCGGGAATCCGGGGTGAGGCCAAGCTCGCGGCACCAGTAGCGGAGCTGCTGCGACGCCTCCCGGGCGAACTGGACGTACGGGTTGCGAACGGTCCGCCCGCGGTCCTCGGCCGACCGGCCCTCGACCACCGCGCCCCGCTGCTTGATGTCCGCGGCCGCGGCCAAGTACAGCGACGACCACATGCAGTACGCCGTCACCGCCATGCGGTCGCCCTCCCGGAACCGGGTCGGGTTCTGCTCGTACTCCTTCGCCAGGTGCTGCCACTTTGCCCGGCCCGTCGCGTCGAGCTGTTCCGGAACGTCGGCGAAGTTGAGCCCCAGGCCGCCGAGTTCGGCATCGCGCGCGACGGCCAGCGCGCGAGCAGGCGGCGCCAGCACCTTGAGCCCCTTCGGAATCGTGGCTCGGTCACGCTGAGCGGTCATGGTGTGCCCTTTCTCCAAAATCGGTTCTGTCCTCGTCGGTGTGTCCGGGATTCACCGCGGCGGGCCCCCGGCGGGGGATGTCCGTGATTCCGACACCCCTGGTGGGGGGTTCTGGTCTGTCGAGTTGGATGGTGTCGAGGGGTGTGGTGGTGTGCGCGCGCCGGGCGGGGGAGGGGGGTGGGGGGTGCCTTGCATGTGGCATGGCCATCGGCTTTCGGTGCGTCAGGTTGCTGGCGAGGCGGGGCGCGGTCGCCTCGATGGGTTGGTTGGCCGGGGGGAGGGGGTGGGGCCCCGGCCTGTCGTTGCTCAGACGGAGATGACTGGTGAGGTGTGGTGGTGTCGCCATTGCTGGCAGGGGTTGTGGCTGGGGGGTTCAGGCTGCCTCGGGCGGCTCGGGTCCGGCCTTGGGAGTCGTGGGCTGGTCGGGCTGGTCGAGGCGGGCGAGCTTGAGACGGTGGCGTGCGGCGAGGCCGTGCCGGCGGGCGGTGTCGAGGCGGGTGCGGCGCTGGCGTTGAGCCTCGCGTCGGCGGGCGGCTTCGGCGATGAGGTCGGTCACGCGATCGTCGGCGGGCATAGGGGTGTCTCCTCGGTCTCACACGTGGGGTGGGTGGTCTCTCCGATCGCGGCGTGGACCGGGTCGAGGGGGAACCGGCAGACGGTGCAGGGCGCGGCGTTCCCGCTCACGCTCGGTGACGTGCTGGGCGAAGGTGCCAGCGAAGGCGCCGAAGGTGCCAACCCCCGGGGCCCTGGCACCTTCGGCGCCTTCGTGTCACCTTCGCTGGGGTCAGTGACGCTGAGTACCCACACCCAGCCTTTGCCGAATCCGGACTTCTCGGACGTGACGCCGGCCTTGGCACGGGCCCGTTGCAGGGTGCGCTTGGCAATGCCGTCCTTGTCCGCGGCCTTGATCACGTCTCCCGCCGACGCCTCACCGCCGTTGTCGGTGAGGTAGTCGCGCAGCCATTCGACTGCCTCATCCCGTTCTCCGGCGTCGTCCCGGTCGCCAGAGGCGGCGAGGGTGTCCTCGACGCTGCGCTCGGCGATGCCGGTCCACTCCAGCCGGCCGACGTTGGCCACGCCCTTCGGCGTGTGGATGTCGGTGCCCTCGATGCGGTAGCCGAGCGAGGGCAGGTCGAGCAGTCGGCCGAGGCTGTTCTTCGTCTGCGTCATGACCTGCTGCTCGCCCTCGGGGTCGCGGGCGAACGCGATGATGGCGCGGGCAAGATCCTTGAACGCGCCCGACCCTGAGATGAGCTGGGAGGCGTCGGATCCGGATGCCTTGTTGAAGTGGGCGATGCCCAGCGTCAGCGCCTTCGTGCGCTCGGCCATGCGCACCAGGGGTTCGAGCGCCTGGCGGACGTCCTGCGTGCGGTGGGCGTCGGTGCCGCTGCCGAGGGTGGACATGAGCGGGTCCACGATCAGGGCGGCGGCCCCGTACTCGGCGATGGCCTGCTCGATGAGCTCCACGTCGAGGGGCAGCGAGATCATCGTCTCGCCGCGCAGGATGTCCTGCGCCTCGACCCGGTAGACGTGGTTCAGGTCGGCGCCCGCGGCCATCAGTCGCGGGACCAGCGTGCGGGACCACGAGTCCTCGACCGCGGCGTAGAACACGGCGCGGGGGCTGCCGAAGAACGAGCCGGGCAGCTTGCCGAGGGAGAGTTGGGCGGCGAGCCAGATGCCGAACGAGGACTTGCCGGTGCCCTCTCGGCCGGCGGCCAGGGTGAGCGCTCCGGCGGGGATACGGCCCTCGCCCTGCTCGGGCTCCCATGCCCAGATGACGGGCTCGGGTTCGATGGCGGAGGCCGGGGTCAGCACCAGGCGGCGGGTCGACTCGCCGGGCGCCGGACTGTCGTTGTCGGTCGGCGGGCCGTACCTCTCCCAGATGTCCTGCTCGTAGTCGGTCACGCGGCGATCTCCAGGGGGGTGAGGTACTGCCCGGGGCGGCCGGGGATGGCGATCGGCGGCCAGCCGGGGGTGGCGCGGAGCTGTCGGGGCGGAGGGAAGCGGCGCTGCTCGTTCTGCTCGGCGACGGTCGGCAGGCCGGCGGAGGCGCGGAGGCGGGCGCGGATCGGCTCCCACGAGGCGGCTTCGGCGGCGTCCATGGCGTCGGTCCAGCGCTGGAACAGGTGGTGTTCGAGGTGGCGGACGAACGCGTCGACGAGGGTGGGGTTCATGTCCACGGCCGCCCCCAGCGGCGGGGGTGGCCGAACAGCCGGTGCAGCTCCCACAGCTGCCAGCCGGCGGCCGCGAGTCGCCGGACCTCGGCACGGGTCTCTCGGCGGGTCAGCCCGGGGAAGGTCCGGGGGGAGGCCCCGGCCGCTGAAGCGGCCGGGGCACCCGTGGTGGTGCGGCGGTTCACCTGCCCTCGCCCGGGGTGCTGAACAGCTCCGGGTGGGTGTACTCGGCGACGGCCATGGCGACGGAGGAGTGCAGTCCGCGCTTAGTGTCGGACGCGGCCTCGGCCGGGGTGAGCCCGTCGGCCGCTCCGCCCTCGACGTGCCGGCGGACGGTCTCGGCGATCAGGGTGTTCGCTGCGAGGTACAGCGGGTTGGAGGCGCGGTCGCGGTTGGTCCAGTCGCTCTGGTCGCAGAACGGGTTGATGTCCTCGACGAGTTCGGCGACCGCGATGAGCAGGCGGCGCGCGATGTTGCGGGGGTTGTCGGCGGCGGTGAGCGCGGCGCGGATGGCGTCCTCGGCGCGGCGGACGCCCGGGGGCAGGGCTTCGGCGGCGGGCGGGCACTGGATGGTGCCGCAGGCGTGGAGCACGTGCCCGTCGGGGGTGACGGCCCACGGGCGGAGCGGCACCTCCGGGCCGGGGTCGACGTCGTGGACGGCGCACTCGGCGCCGTCGAGCTGCAGGCCGGTGTACTGCCTGGCGGGGGCGGCCGGCAGGGCGAGGCTGACGGCGGCGACCTGGTCGAGGTGGGGGTACCTGGTGCGCCGGTCGGCATCGTGCCAGAGGTGGTCGGTGCCGAACGGGGCGACCAGGGCGCCACTCTCGGGGGCGGTGTTGCTGGCGATCACGTCACGCCGGACGGTACGGTGCTTCACAGCGTTCTCCTTCGTGAGGTCGTCGCCCTCGGGGTTCTTCGCCTGGCAGCGGACCCGGGGGCTTCGTCGTGTGGGAGTGCGTTAGGCCCTTGCTGGGATTGCCGTCCTGGTAGGGGCCGTTCGCGTCTTCAGGCTGCGGTGGGCTCGCCAGCGAGCCACCGTTCGACGTCGCTGCGCCGGTACCGGACGCGCCCACCGCGACCCGGCGTCAGCTTGGTGAAGGCGGGGCCACGCCCCTGCCATCGGTGGTTGGACAGGGTCTGCACGGTGAGTCGCGTCATCGCTGCCACCTCACTGGGCGTCAGCCATTCGTCTGCCCCGGACATGATTAACCTCCGCTGCTTGCGCGGTTCAGTCGCTCCGCTTGATCAGAGGTTGGCACGGTTCGACCACCCGGTCAAGACGATCCGTGTTAATCGGAGAGGTTGCGAGACTTGCGCGGTTAACCTCAGGGCGCCATGATGGGCCGCATGGAAGAGCCGGAAGTGCTGCTGTTTGGTGGCAGTGGATGGGTCCGAATCGCATGGCCGGACCGCTCATATCGCGCCCTCGTGAAGACCGAAGAGCGGGAGGGGCGTCGAGTCATTACTGAGCTGGTCGTCAGGTCGATGGATCGGATCGATTCGGCCGCGCTGAAGAGCCTGCCTATCGGCTGGATCGAGGGCATGGTCAACGCGAACGCAGACGCCATCGGGCGGCAGACAGACGCGGCCACCGACGACAGGTTGGGGTCGGTGCTTACCGAGCTGTGGGCTGTTATCGCAGAGATGACAGCCAAGCCGGCGCAGGACTTCATGGGGTCGGCTGCGCCTCGTGCGCCGCTGCAACGCCCTGATGGTCACCACCCTGATCTGTTCTATCGGGACGTGGCGCAGGCCTACATGGACGTGCTGCGTACTACATCGGCCATCGCGCCCGTCTTGGCCGAAGAGGCCGGAGTTCCGGTTGCGACGGTTCGGCGGTGGATTCAGGAAGCTCGCCGGAGGGGGTTCCTGCCGCCCGCGAGGAAGGGGAGGGCTGGTTGATGGCTCGCGTCTGGATTGAGGACCGGTCGACGCAGAAGGACTACATAGCTGCCATGGAGAAGTGGCGGGCGGCGAAGAAGGCCGGCAGCAAGCGGGCCGCGCCCGGGCGGTGGCGGGTGCGGTGGTACGACCCGAACGGCGCCCCGAAGGCGAAGACGTTCGGCACGGTGCCGGCCGCCGAGAAGCACCAGCAGGACACGCTCGACCGGCTCGACAAGGGCACCTACCGCGACCCGAAGCAGGGCAAGACCCTGTTCTCCGAGGTGGCTGCCGGGTGGTTCGGGGCGCTCCGTCGGCCCGGGGAGCGCACGAAGGACGACTACCGCGAGCTGCTGGATCTGTACGTCCTGCCGAAGTGGGGGACGTGGCCGGTCGCGTCGATCAGGTGGGAGAACGTCTCGGAGTGGCTGACCGAGCTGTGCAACGCCCCCGGCAAGCGGGGCAAGCCGCTCTCCCCGGCCCGGATCGCGAAGATCCACCTGGTCTTCGGCATGGTGCTGAAGTACGCCGTGCGCACGGGGAAGATCGCGACCAGCCCGGCGGTGGACCACGAGCTTCCGCAGGATGAGGACGACGATGATCACGTCTACCTCACGCACGACCAGGTCGAGGCGCTGGCCGCCGCCGCGGGTGAGTATGCGCTGCTGATGCTGGTGCTGGCCTACTGCGGGATCCGGTGGGGCGAGGTGTCGGCGCTCAAGGCCGGCCGGGTGCAGGCCTCGACGAGGCGGCTGCGGATCGTGCAGGCGTACACCCGCAAGCGCGGCGGCGGGCTGCTGCTCAAGGATGTGAAGAACCACGAGAAGCGGTCCGTGCCGCTGCTCGGCTCGCTGGTGGCCGACCTGCGGGACGCGCTCAAGGGCAAGGGGCGGGACGCGCTGCTGTTCACGGGACGCGACGGGGAGCCGATGGGCTACTGGGAGTTCCGCTCGGCGATCTTCGACCCGGCGGTGAAGGCGGCCGGGCTCGACGGCCTCGGCCTCACTCCGCACAAGCTCCGGCACACCGCCGCTTCGCTGGCGATCGCGGCCGGCGCGGACGTCAAGGTGGTGCAGCAGATGCTCGGCCACAAGTCGGCGGCGATGACGCTCGACGTGTACGGGCACCTGTTCCCGGACCGCCTCGACGAGGTGGCGAACGCCCTCGACGCGGGCCGCGCGTCCGCACTGGCGGCCCGGACTGCGCTCGCCGCGTAGCTGCCCGTCCGGATCCATGTGTACAAAATGCGTACTGCCCGCCCGGTGTGTACCGGACGGGCAGCAGTGAAAGGGCCTATGAGCTGCCACTTCCGGTCAATCCCTGTGCACCGCACCCGCGTGGCGAACGCAGGCCGCGTGCGGTGCGAAGTGTGTCGCACCTCGGGTTTCCGGGTAGAGGGCCGGGTCGTCCCGAGGGGGTGGGGCCGTCGATGCGGCCCCGGGGGCGTCAGGCCTGAGCGGCGGCGTTGACGCGCTTGGTGATGGCCGACTTCTTGTTGGCGGCCTGGTTGGCGTGGATGACGCCCTTGCTCACGGCCTTGTCCAGCGCCTTGGAGGCGGCGCGGGCCAGCACGGTGGCCTTCTCGGTCTCGCCGGCGGCAGCGGCCTCGCGGGCCTTGCGCAGGGCGGTCTTCAGCGAGGACTTGACGGCCTTGTTGCGCAGGCGCGCCTTCTCGTTGGTCTTGTTGCGCTTGATCTGGGACTTGATGTTCGCCACGAAAGTGCCTCAGTCTGTGTCATCGGTCTGGAGGTCCCTCCCGGCCGGAGGCTGGGAGAGGGCTGCACCGCGCGGCCGTCGGACCAGCTGAGAGGGCATGCCGAGGCCAGGTGCAGCGCCCCACGCTACCAGGGGTGCCGGGCCCGGCCAAAACCGGGCGGACCCGGCTCAGGCCCGCAGGACCGGCTCCCCGTAGTGCTCGACCTCGGGGAACGGCCGGTAGAAGTGGTGCAGCAGTTCGCGCCACCGCCGGTACTCGGGGGAGCGGCGGAAGCCCTCGGTGTGGTCGGCCAGGGTCTCCCACTCCACCTGGAGCAGGAACCGGGAGCCGCGCCCCTCGTCCAGGCAGCGGCGCAGCTCCAGGGAGCGGAAGCCGGGCCGGCCGGAGATCAGCGGACGGGCCTCGGCGAACGCGGCGAGGAACTCCTCCTCCCGGCCGGGCAGGACGTCGAGCAGGGCGCTTTCCAGGATCATGGCCCGCCATCCTGCCGTGCCCGGCCCGAACCCGCGGCGGAGCCCCCGCCGAGGACTCCCGGCGAGCCCCCGCCGAGGCCTCCCGGCCCCCGCGGCGAGGGCCCCCGAGGCCCTGTCCGGCGGCCCGAACCGGACGGCGGCGCGCGGCCCGCTCGTAGGAGGTGGGAAGATGGGAGGAACTATCTCGATCGGACGACCGTCCGGTCGCCCGGGAAGCCGGTCAGCGATGATCCGGACACCCCCGGCCCCCGGACCAACGGAGAATCGGACCAAGGTGCCCGCGACCCCCAGCAATGTGCCAGAGCCCAGCCGTACCGACCCGGCGCTGATCCGCAACTTCTGCATCATCGCCCACATCGACCACGGCAAGTCGACGCTCGCCGACCGGATGCTGCAGATCACCGGTGTGGTCGACCCGCGGCAGATGCGCGCCCAGTACCTCGACCGCATGGACATCGAGCGCGAGCGCGGCATCACCATCAAGTCGCAGGCCGTCCGTCTCCCCTGGGCGCCGAAGACCGGCCCCGGCGCCGGTACCACGCACATCCTCAACATGATCGACACCCCGGGCCACGTGGACTTCACGTACGAGGTGTCCCGCTCCCTCGCGGCCTGCGAGGGCACCGTCCTGGTCGTCGACGCGGCCCAGGGCATCGAGGCGCAGACCCTCGCCAACCTGTACCTGGCGCTGGAGAACGACCTCACCATCGTCCCGGTGCTGAACAAGATCGACCTGCCGGCCGCCCAGCCGGAGAAGTACGCCGACGAGATCGCGCACATCATCGGCTGCGACCCGGCCGACGTGCTGAAGGTCAGCGCCAAGACCGGTCTGGGCGTCGAGGACCTGCTGGACCACATCGTCAACACCGTCCCGGCCCCGGTCGGCGTCGCCGACGCCCCGGCCCGCGCGATGATCTTCGACTCGGTGTACGACTCCTACCGCGGCGTGGTCACCTACGTCCGGGTGGTCGACGGCCAGCTGACCAAGCGCGAGCGCATCGCCATGATGTCCACCGGCGCGACCCACGAGCTGCTGGAGATCGGCGTCATCTCGCCGGAGCCGAAGGTCGCGGACGGCCTGGGCGTCGGCGAGGTGGGCTACATCATCACCGGTGTGAAGGACGTCCGGCAGTCCAAGGTCGGTGACACGATCACCTCGCAGCACAAGGGCGCCACCGAGGCCCTGGGCGGCTACAAGGACCCGCGCCCGATGGTGTTCTCCGGCCTGTACCCGCTGGACGGCTCGGACTACCCGCTGCTGCGCGACGCCCTGGACAAGCTGCGGCTGAACGACGCGGCCCTGGTGTACGAGCCGGAGACGTCCGTGGCGCTCGGCTTCGGCTACCGCTGCGGCTTCCTCGGCCTGCTGCACCTGGAGATCATCCGGGAGCGCCTGGAGCGCGAGTTCAACCTCGACCTCATCTCCACCGCCCCGAACGTGGTCTACCGGGTGATCATGGAGGACGGCACCGAGCACACCGTCACCAACCCGAGCGAGTTCCCCACCGGCAAGATCGCCGAGGTGTACGAGCCGGTCGTGCGCGGCACCATCCTGGCGCCCAACGAGTTCGTCGGCGCGATCATGGAGCTCTGCCAGTCCCGTCGCGGCAACCTCCAGGGCATGGACTACCTGTCGGAGGACCGGGTCGAGCTGCGCTACACCCTGCCGCTCGCCGAGATCGTCTTCGACTTCTTCGACCAGCTGAAGTCCAAGACCCGCGGCTACGCCTCGCTGGACTACGAGCCCATCGGCGAGCAGACCGCGAACCTGGTGAAGGTCGACATCCTGCTGCACGGCGACGCGGTGGACGCGTTCTCCGCGATCGTGCACAAGGACAAGGCCTACGGCTACGGCGTGATGATGGCCGGCAAGCTGCAGAAGCTGATCCCGCGCCAGCAGTTCGAGGTGCCGATCCAGGCCGCGATCGGCTCGCGCGTGATCGCCCGCGAGACGGTCCGCGCGATCCGCAAGGACGTCCTCGCCAAGTGCTACGGCGGTGACATCTCCCGCAAGCGGAAGCTGCTGGAGAAGCAGAAGGAGGGCAAGAAGCGGATGAAGATGGTCGGCCGCGTGGAGGTCCCGCAGGAGGCCTTCATTGCCGCGCTGTCCACCGACGCCGAGGCCCCCAAGGGCGAGAAGAAGTAACGACGGCGCCGCCGCGAGGGGCCCGGGACGCACACCGCGTCCCGGGCCCCTCCGCGTGGTGCCCGCCGCTCAGCGCAGCGACAGCACGACGCTCTTGAGGATCGCCGCCTTGGCCAGCCGCCCGGCCCGCCCGGTGAGCACGGCCGGCCGCATCGAGTCGTCGCCGTGGATGAACTGCAGCAGCCCGTCGCGCCGGCCGAGGCTCAGGCACTGCACGGCGTACCGGAAGGCGAACGGCTTGTCGGTGCGCCCGGTGAGCACCTTGCCGAGGTACTGGCCCTGCGGCAGGGCGGTGGCGCAGCCCATCCGCAGGGTGCCGGTGCCGGGGACGGTGACCTCGGCGGCGTCGCCGATCACGTACACCTCGGGGTGCGAGACCGACCGCAGGTGGTCGTCGACCACCGCCTGTCCGGCGGGGGTGACGGCGAGGCCGGCCTCGCCCGCCAGCGGGTGCGGCTCCATCGAGGCGGCCCAGACGACGAGGTCGGCGTCGATCCGGCCGGCGGTGGTGGTGAGGCCCCCGGCGTCGACGGCGGTGACGGCGCTGTGCTCGTGGATCCCGACGCCGAGTCCGCGCAGCACGCGGTGGACGTGGTCGTGGCCCTTGGCCGAGAACCAGCCGCCGACCCGGTCGGCGGCGACGATCCGCACGGTCCAGCGGGGGTGGGCCTCGGCGAGTTCGGCGGCGAGCTCGATGCCGGTGGCGCCGCCGCCGACGACCGCGACGGTGCCGGGGCGCGCGGCGGTGCGCAGCCGTTCGGCGACCTCGGCGGCGTGTTCGACGGGGTGGGCGTGCTCGGCGGCGCCGGGGACGCCGTGCCAGGCGGTGCGGCTGCCGAGGGCGTAGACGAGGGTGTCGTAGGCGAGGGTCCCGCCGTTGTCGAGGCGGACCTTGCGGCCGGCGAGGTCGAGTTCGGTGGCGCGGGCCCGGACGTGCCGCACGCCCCGGCCGCGCAGCACCTCGGCGACGGCGGGCCGGGGCACGGGGAGGCCGGCGGTGGTCTCGTGCTGGCGGATGCGGTGCAGGATGCGGCTCTCGGGGGCGACCAGGGTGACCCGGCCGCGCTTTCCGGCCCGGGTCGCGGCGGCGAGGCCCGCGTAGCCGGCCCCCAGTACGACGATCTGCTTCTCGGTCATGTCGTCCCGCTCCTTCGTGGCGCCGGCGTCGGCGTCCTCTCGCGGCCTCCCCGGGGTGGCCGGGGAGCGCTTCTCCGCGTGTTCGGAAGGGGGACGACGGCGCCCGCGGGAGTGTGACGGTGACCTGCGTCACGCCTCCGGAGGGGTGGTGAGGCCGTCGAGGTGGGTGAGCTTCTCCGGGTTGACCACGGCGTACGCCTCGGTGATCCGGCCGTCGGCGACGGCGAAGGCCAGCACGCCGCCGACCACGCCGGGCCGGGCGTACCAGACCAGGCCGGGCTCGCCGTTGACCAGGGCGAACTCCACGGCGGCCTCGGCGGTGACCCACTTGGTGACGAGGCCGAGGACGAGCCGGGACACCTTGACGGCGCCGAGTACCGGGCGGGCGCCGGCGCTGACGATGCCGCCGCCGTCGGAGTGCCAGACGATCTCGGGGTCGAGGACGGCGAGCAGGCCCTCGATGTCGCCGCGGGCGCTGGCGGCGGCGAACGCCTCGACGGCCTGCCGGTGCTCGGCCGGGTCGGCGGTGGCCCGGCGTCCGCCGTCCTTGACCCGGCGGCGGGCGCGGGAGGCGAGCTGGCGGGTGGCGTCGGGGCTGCGGTCGAGGGAGGCGGCGATCTCGTCGAAGCCGACCGCGAAGACGTCGTGCAGGACGAAGGCGGCGCGTTCGGCGGGGGTGAGCTGTTCGAGGACGGCGAGCAGTGCGAGCGAGACGGATTCGCCGCGTTCGGCGAGGTCGGCGGGGGAGGCGGGGGCGTCCTGGTAGGAGAGGGAGGGCTCGGGCAGCCATTCGCCGAAGTAGGACTCGCGGCGGGCCCGGGCGGAGCCGAGCTGGTCGTAGCAGAGGCGGGTGACGACGGTGGTGAGGTAGGCGCGGGGGTCGGCGACGGCGGTGCGGTCGGCGGCGCGCCAGCGCAGCCAGGCCTCCTGGAGGACGTCCTCGGCGTCGGTGAAGGAGCCGAGCATCCGGTAGGCGACGGAGCCGAGGTAGCGCCGGTGGACCTCGAAGGCGTCCGGGCCGGTGCCCGTGCCGGTGCCGGCGGTGCCGGTGCCCGCGCCGGCGGGTGTGCTGCCGGCGGTGGCACGGGCAGCGGCGGCACGGGCAGCGGTGGAGGCGGGCCGGGCCGCGGGCTCGGCGGCGTTCGTCGACGGTTCGTCACTCACACCCCTCACGGTAGCGCCCGCCCCCGCGGCGGCCGAGGGCGGCGGGGCCCCGGACGCACGGGAGCCCGGGGCGGTCGCGAGGACCGTCCGCCCCGGGCTCCCGGTGGCCGCGGGGGCTACTCGACCTCGGCGACCGCCTCGGCGAACTGCGCCTGGTAGAGCCGGGCGTAGGCGCCGCCGGCGGCGATCAGCTCGTCGTGGCCGCCCTGCTCGACGATGGAGCCGTTCTCCATGACGAGGATCACGTCGGCGTCCCGGATGGTGGAGAGCCGGTGGGCGATGACGAAGCTGGTGCGGCCGCTGCGCAGCCGGGCCATGGCCCGCTGGATGAGCACCTCGGTGCGGGTGTCGACGGAGCTGGTGGCCTCGTCGAGGACGAGGATCGAGGGCTGGGCGAGGAAGGCGCGGGCGATGGTGATGAGCTGCTTCTCGCCGGCGCTGACGCCGGCGCCCTCGTCGTCGATGACGGTGTCGTAGCCCTCGGGGAGGGTGCGCACGAAGCGGTCGACGTGGGCGGCCCGGGCGGCCTCGACGACCTGCTCGCGGGTGGTGCCCGCCCGTCGCCCGCCACCGCCCTCGGCCGAGTCGCCGAGCTCCACGCCTCCTTCCGCGCCGTAGGCGATGTTGTCGGCGATGGTGCCGCCGAACAGCCAGGTGTCCTGGAGGACCATGCCGATCCCGGAGCGCAGTTCCTCGCGGGACATCGCGGCGATGTCGACGCCGTCGAGGGTGATCCGTCCGGAGCTGACCTCGTAGAACCGCATCAGCAGGTTGACCATGGTGGTCTTGCCGGCGCCGGTGGGGCCGACGATGGCGACGGTCTGGCCGGGTTCGACCTTGAGCGAGAGGTCCTCGATGAGCGGCTTGTCGGGGTCGTAGCGGAAGGCGACGTCCTGGAAGACGACCCGGCCGCGCAGGGTGTCGGGCCGTTCGGGCATGGCCGGTTCGGGGGTCTGCTCGGGGGCGTCGAGGAGTTCGAAGACGCGCTCGGCGGAGGCGACGCCGGACTGCACCAGGTTGGCCATGCTGGCGACCTGGGTGAGCGGCTGGCTGAACTGGCGGGAGTACTGGATGAACGCCTGGACGTCACCGATGGACAGCGCGCCACTGGCCACCCGCAGGCCGCCGACGACGGCGATCAGCACGTACTGGAGGTTGCCGATGAGCATCATCGCGGGCTGGATGATGCCGGAGATGAACTGGGCCTTGAAGCTGGAGGCGTAGAGGGCCTCGTTGTGCTCGCGGAAGGTCTCGGCGGACTCCTTCTGCCGGCCGAAGACCTTGACCAGGGCGTGGCCGGTGTACATCTCCTCGATGTGCGCGTTGAGCTGCCCGGTGGACTTCCACTGCTGGACGAACTGGGGCTGGGCGCGCTTGCCGACGCGGGTGGCGACGACGACGGACAGCGGGACGGCGATCAGCGCGATGAGGGCGAGCAGCCAGGAGATCCAGAACATCATGGCGAGCACGCCGACGACGGTGAGCAGCGAGTTGACCACCTGGCCCATGGTCTGCTGCATGGTCTGGCTGATGTTGTCGATGTCGTTGGTGACCCGGCTGAGGACTTCGCCGCGGGGCTGCTTGTCGAAGTAGCTGAGCGGCAGCCGGGCGAGCTTGGCCTCGGCGTCCTGGCGCAGCCGGTAGCCGGCGCGCTGGATGGCGCGGGCGGCGAGGCGGCCCTGGACGATGCCGAAGACGGCGGAGGCGACGTAGATGGCCAGGACCCAGAGCAGGACGGTGCCGATGGCGCCGAAGTCCATGCCCTGGCCGGGGGTGAAGTCGACGGCGGAGAGCAGGTTGGCGAGGTCGCCGTCGCCGCGGGCGCGCAGGCCGTCGATGATCTGCTGCTTGGAGGCGTCGGCGGGGAAGCGGTTGCTGACGACGCCGGCGAAGATCAGGTCGGTGGCGTGGCCGAGGATCTTGGGGCCGACGATGGCGGCGCCGATGCTGAGGACGCCGAGGGCGAGGACGCCGGCGATGAGGGCGCGCTCGGGGCGGAGCAGTTTGAGCAGCCGCTTGCCGGAGGCCTTGAAGTCCATGGACTTCTCGGCGCCCTGGCCGCCCATGAAGCGGCCGGGGCCGGCGGGTCCGCGGCGGGCGGCGGCGGCCTGGGAGTCGCCGGCCGGGGCGGGTCCTCCGGGGCCTCCGGGTCCGCCCGGCCGGCCTTCGCCTCCGGGTCCGCCGGGTCCGCCGGGGCCTCCCGGGCCTCCCGGACGTCCGCCGGGCGCCTTGTCGAGGCCGGGCGCGGACTTGTCGGGGCTGGTCACGCCGCCTCCTGCTCGGTGAGCTGGGAGAGCACGATCTCCCGGTACGTCGGATTGCCGGCCATGAGCTCGCCGTGGGTGCCGCTGCCGACGACGGCGCCCTCGTCCAGGACGATGATCCGGTCGGCGTCGCGGATGGTGGAGACGCGCTGGGCGACGATCACCACGGTGGCCTCGGAGGTCTCGCGGGCGAGCGCCTTGCGCAGCTTGGCGTCGGTGGCGTAGTCGAGCGCCGAGAAGGAGTCGTCGAAGAGGTAGACGTCGGGCCGGCGCACCAGGGTGCGGGCGATGGCCAGGCGCTGGCGCTGGCCGCCGGAGACGTTGGCGCCGCCCTGGGAGATGGGCGCGTCGAGGCCTTCGGGGAGCTGTTCGACGAAGTCCTTGGCCTGGGCGATCTCCAGGGCGTGCCAGAGTTCCTCGTCGGTGGCGTCGGGCCGGCCGTAGCGCAGGTTGCTGGCGACGGTGCCGGTGAACAGGTAGGGCTTCTGCGGGACGAGGCCGACGCTGTCGGACAGCGCGGCGGGGTCGAGTTCGCGGACGTCGACGCCGCCGAGCAGCACCTGGCCGGAGGTGGTGTCGAAGAGCCGGGGGACGAGCCCGAGCAGGGTGGACTTGCCGCTGCCGGTGGAGCCGATGACGGCGGTGGTCTCGCCGGGGCGGGCGGTGATGCCGATGCCGCGCAGCACGGAGGCCTCGGCGCCGGGGTAGCGGAAGTCGACGTCGCGCAGTTCGAGGTGGCCGCGGCGCAGCACCTCGGTGATCGGGGCGGCGGGCGGCACGACGCTGGAGGAGGTGTCGAGCACCTCCTGGATGCGTTCGGCGCAGACCTCGGCGCGCGGCACCATCATGAACATGAAGGTGGCCATCATGACGCTCATGAGGATCTGCAGCAGGTAGGAGAGGAACGCGGTCAGGGCGCCGATCTCCATGTCGCCGCTGTCGATCCGGTGGGCGCCGAACCACAGGACGGCGACGCTGGAGACGTTGACGACGAGCATGACGCTCGGGAACAGGTAGGCCATCAGCTTGCCGACCTGCAGCGAGACGCCGGTGAGGTCGCCGTTGGCGCCGGCGAACCGGTTCTGCTCGTGGTCGTCCTTGACGAAGGCGCGGATGACCCGGATGCCGGTGATCTGCTCGCGCAGGATCCGGTTCACGGTGTCGATCTTCTCCTGCATGCTGCGGAAGCGCGGGCGCAGCTGGCGGACCAGGAGGGCGACGACGAGGCCGAGCACGGGGACGACGGCCAGCAGCAGTGCGGAGAGCGGCACGTCCTGGTTGAGGGCCATGATGATGCCGCCGACGCACATGATCGGTGCGGCGACCATCAGGGTGAACGACATCAGGACCAGCATCTGGACCTGCTGGACGTCGTTGGTGGTGCGGGTGATGAGGGAGGGGGCGCCGAACTGGCCGACCTCGCGGGCGGAGAAGCCCTGGACCCGGTCGAAGACGGCGGCCCGGATGTCGCGGCCCACCGCCATGGCGGTGCGCGCGCCGTAGTAGACGGCGCAGATGGAGCAGAGGGTCTGCAGGAGGGTGACGCCGATCATCACCGCGCCCACGCGCAGGATGTAGCCGGTGTCCCCCTTGATCACTCCGCTGTCGATGATGTCGGCGTTGAGTGTGGGCAGGTAGAGCAGCCCGAGGGTGGAGACCAGCTGGAGGAGCACCAGCAGGATGATCGGTCGGGTGTAAGGGCGCAGGTACGCCCTGAGCAGTCTGATCAGCACTGGCTCACTCTTGTCGTCGGCGGCGGCATTGGCATCCCAATTCTCGTTGTTCGGGAGGCCGGTACAGGAGATTCCGGGCAAGCGAGCCGGATCTTTGTCCAGCCCTTTGCCGAACGTTCCGCGCGGTCCGGTGGTGCCGTGCACCGGCGGTCCGGGAGGATGCCGGCTCGGCCCGCCCCCTTACGGAATGACCGGTTTCCCCCTAGGCTGCTGACAGCCCTCTTGTTACTCGCCGGTATTGGTTCCGGTTGTCCGGGGGCCGGCGGCCGCCCCCACGGACGCCACCTCTTCCAGACGGCCACCCGCCCCCGGAGGTCCTCGTTGAGTTCCGCGCAGTCCCTGATCGACTCCGGCCGTCCCGACATCGTCGCCGGGCGTCCCGCTTCCGTCGCCCACCTGTTCCAGGAACGGGTCGCGCTGACCCCGGGCGGCGAGGCCTACCGCTTCCCCGTCCCGGTGGACGAGCACGCGGCGGACAGCACCCCCGGCGCCGAGCAGTGGCGGTCGATGACCTGGGCGCAGACCGCGGCCCGGGTGCACGCGGTGGCGGCCGGCCTGCTGTCGCTGGGCATCGAGGCGGAGGACCGGGTGGCGCTGGCCTCCTCCACCCGGCTGGAGTGGATCCTCGCCGACCTCGGCAACATGTGCGCGGGCGCGGCCACCACGGCCGTCTACCCGAGCACCAACGCCGACGAGACGGCGTTCATCCTCTCCGACTCCGGCTCCCGGGCCCTGTTCGCCGAGAACGCCGCCCAGCTGGACAAGGTGGTCGCCGAGCTGGACCGGCTGCCCGGGCTGGAGACGGTGATCCTGTTCGACGCGCCGGACGGGCCCCCGCAGGCCGGCCGGCTGCGCGTGATCACCCTCGCCGAGCTGGAGCGGCTCGGCGCCGAGCACCTGGCCGCGCACCCGGACGCGGTCGAGAAGGCGGTCGCCGCGCTCGACAAGGAGCAGCTGGCCACCCTCATCTACACCTCCGGCACCACCGGCCGCCCCAAGGGCGTGCGGCTGGTGCACGACTGCTGGGCCTACGAGGGGCGGGCGCAGGAGGCGAGCGGGCTGCTGGCCGCCGACGACGTGCAGTTCATGTGGCTGCCGCTGTCGCACGTGTTCGGCAAGACGCTGATCTCGGGGCAGATCGCGACCGGGCACGTGATGGCGCTGGACGGCCGGGTGGACCGGATCATCCACAACCTCCCGGTGATCCGGCCGACCATCATGGCCTCGGCGCCGCGGATCTTCGAGAAGGTCTACAACGGCATCGCCGGCAAGGCCCGCGCCGAGGGCGGCGCCAAGTACAAGATCTTCCTGTGGGCGGCGCGCACCGCCCGCGACTACGCCCGCGCGGTCCAGGAGACCCGGGTGGCGACCGGCGCGGGCAGCGCCCCGGCGGTGCTGCGGATGAAGCACGCGCTCGCCGACAGGCTGGTGTACGCGAAGATCCGGACCGCGTTCGGCGGCCGGCTGCGCGGGGCGGTGTCCGGCAGCGCCGCGCTGGCCCCGGAGATCGGCTACTTCTTCGTCGGCGCCGGGGTGCCGATCCTGGAGGGTTACGGGCTCTCCGAGACCAGCGCCGGCTCCTGCGTCAACCGGGCCGAGGACATCCGGGTGGGCACGGTGGGCCGTCCGCTGCCGGGCACCGAGGTGCGGATCGCCGAGGACGGCGAGATCCTGCTGCGCGGCCCCGGCGTCATGCGCGGCTACCACAACCTGCCGGAGAAGACCGCCGAGGTGCTGGAGGCGGACGGCTGGTTCCACACCGAGGACATCGGCGAGCTGTCCCCGGACGGCTTCCTGCGGATCACCGACCGCAAGAAGGACCTGTTCAAGACCTCCGGCGGCAAGTACGTCGCGCCGAGCGAGGTGGAGGGCAAGTTCAAGGCGGTCTGCCCGTTCGTCAGCAACATCCTGGTGATCGGCAACGGCCGCAACTACTGCACCGCGCTGATCGGCCTGGACGAGGCGGTGATCATGCCGTGGGCCGCCGAGCACGGCCTGGCCGGCGCGTCCTACGCCGAGGTGGTCGCCGACCCGCGGACCCACGAGCTGATCGACGGCTTCGTGCAGCGGCTCAACGGCCGGCTGCAGCGCTGGCAGACGATCAAGAAGTTCCACCTGCTGCCGCGCGACCTGGACGTCGAGCACGGCGAGCTCACCCCGAGCCTGAAGATCAAGCGCCCGGTGGTGGAGCGGACCTACGCCGAGGCGGTCACCGCGATGTACACGGGCGCCAACGAGGCCTGACCCGCCCGTCCCGTACGGCCCGGAGGGCTGTACGGGACGGATGGCCCCGGCCGTACGGGACAATGGGGTCATGCCCTCCGCACTTCCCGACGGCGAACCGGTGCCGTCCGACGGTTCCCTGCCCGCGCACGCCCTCGACGGGCTGGGCTCGCGGCCGTTCGGCTTCTACCTGCACGTGCCCTACTGCGCGAGCCGCTGCGGCTACTGCGACTTCAACACCTACACCGCCACCGAGCTGCGCTCCTCGGGCACCGTCGCCTCCCAGGAGACCTACGCGGACAACGTGGTCGCCGAGATCCGCCTCGCCCGGCGGGTCCTCGGCGCGGACGCGCCGCCGGTGAGCACCGTCTTCCTGGGCGGCGGCACCCCGACCCTGCTGCCGGCCCGCGACCTGGTGCGGATGCTCGCCGCGATCCGCGACGAGTTCGGGATCGCCGACGGCGCCGAGGTCACCACCGAGGCCAACCCGGAGTCGGTGGACCCGGCGTACCTGGCGGAACTGCGCGAGGGCGGCTACAACCGGATCTCCTTCGGCATGCAGTCGGCCCGCCCGCACGTGCTGAAGCTGCTCGACCGCCACCACACCCCCGGCCGCCCCGAGGCCTGCGTCGCCGAGGCCCGCGCGGCCGGCTTCGAGCACGTCAACCTCGACCTCATCTACGGCACCCCCGGCGAGTCCGACGACGACTGGCGGGCCTCCCTGGCCGCCGCGATCGGCGCCGGCCCCGACCACGTCTCCGCCTACTCGCTGATCGTCGAGGAGGGCACCCGGCTGGCCGCCCGGGTCGGGCGCGGCGAGCTGCCGATGATCGACGACGACGTGCACGCCGACCGCTACCTGATCGCCGAGGAGGCGCTGGCCGCCGCCGGCTACTCCTGGTACGAGGTCTCCAACTGGTCCACCACCCCCGAGGGCCGCTGCCGCCACAACGAGCTGTACTGGACCGGCGGCGACTGGTGGGGCGCCGGCCCCGGCGCGCACAGCCACGTCGGCGGCGTGCGCTGGTGGAACGCCAAGCACCCCGCCGCCTACGCCCGGGCCCTCGCCGAGGGGCGCACCCCCGCCCAGGGCCGCGAGCGCCTCACCGCCGAGGACCGCCGCGTCGAGCGCATCCTGCTCGAACTGCGCCTCGCCGAGGGGATCCCGCTCGGCCTCCTCGCCGACACCGGCCGCGCGGCCGCCGCCCGCGCCCTCGCCGACGGCCTCCTCGCCCCCGCCCCCTACGAGCAGGGCCGCGCCGCCCTCACCCTCCAGGGCCGCCTGCTGGCCGACGCGGTGGTGCGTGACCTGGTGGACTGAGTGTCGTTACCGTGGTGTCAGCCGTCGGAGGGAGCGCGCCATGACCGCCATCGATGACCGGATGACGGGGATCTTCGAAGCCCTGGAGGTCCCGGAAGGCTGCAAGGCCGAACTCATCAGGGGGGAAATCGTGATGATGGCGGGGCCGGACCTGGCCCACAACCTCATCGTCGAGTCGATCGTCGACCAGATCCCCCGCACCCGCTGGCACCGGCTCCAGACCCAGGACGTGGCGTTCCCCGCGGACGGCAGCGAGCCCCAGCCGGATCTGGTGGTGATCGAGCGCGGAGCCGCCGAGGGCCCCGGACGGCTGCTCTCCGCGCCGGCCGTGACGCTGGTGGTCGAGGTGGTGTCGAAGACCAGCGTGCTGCGTGACTACCGGACCAAGCGGGAGCTCTACGCGGAGGGCGCCGTTCCCGCCTACCTGATCGTCGATCCGATCAAGGGTGTCTGCGTGCTGCTGACCGAGCCGAACCCGGCGGCGGCCTCGGGGCTGCCGGACTACGCGGTCGAGCGGACCACCAAGTTCGGCGAGCCCGTGCCGGTCGACCTGGTCGGGGTCGTCCTCGACACGTCGGACTTCCGGACCTACTCCTGATCCGGGAGGGTGACGAAGTCGATCAGCTCCTCGACGCGGCCCAGCAGTTCGGGCTCCAGGTCCCTGTAGGAGTTCACCGTGGCGAGGATCCGCTTCCACGCGGCGGGGGTGTCCTCGGGCCAGCGCAGGCGGCGGCAGGTGCCGAGCTTGAAGTCCTCGCCGCGGGGGACGGCGGGCCAGGCGGGGATGCCGACGGAGGAGGGCTTCACGGCCTGCCAGACGTCGATGTAGGGGTGGCCGACGACGAGCACGTGCGGGCCGGTGACCCGGGCGGCGATGCGGTGCTCCTTGGTGCCGGGCAGCAGGTGGTCGACCAGGACGCCGAGGCGCCGGCCCGGGCCGGGGGCGAAGTCGGCGACGATCGCGGGCAGGTCGTCGACGCCCTCCAGGTACTCGACGACCACGCCCTCGATCCGCAGGTCGTCGCCCCAGACCCGCTCCACCAGCTCGGCGTCGTGCCGGCCCTCGACGTAGATCCGCGACTCCCGGGCCACCCGGGCGCGGGCGCCGGGGACGGCGACCGAGCCGGAGGCGGTGCGGCCGGGGGCGCGCGAGGGGGCCGGGCCGGCGGGCCGGACCAGGGTGACCACCCGGCCCTCCAGCAGGAAGCCGCGCGGGACCATCGGGAAGACCCGGTGCTTGCCGAACCGGTCCTCCAGGGTGACGGTGAAGCCCTCCGCGGTCTTCTCGCAGCGCACCACCGCCCCGCAGAAGCCGCTCGCCGCCTCCTCGACCACCAGGTCCCGCTCGGCGGGCACCTCCGGGGCGGGCGACGTCTTCTTCCACGGCGGGGTCAGGTCGGGTCCGTACTGGCGGCTGCGCATTCCCCGGAGTCTACGAGGCGTCAGCCGGTGAACGGCGAGTTCACCACCAGGATCCCGGCGATCCGTTCGCGCAGCGCGGCCGAGTGCGGCAGCGGCACCGGGTCGCCGCCGCGCTCCATCCGCACGCCCCGGTCGGCGAGCACGTACAGCATCCGCAGCGTGCGCAGGGTGTTGGAGACGACCGCGGGCACGGCGCCGGTGGTCGCCGAGGGGCGGCGCGGCGGCTGGGCGGCGATCACGTCGAGCCAGCCGAGCGCCTGCCGCTCGGTCAGCTCGGGGCGGGTGAGGATCTGGGCGAGGGCGCGGCCGAGCCGGTCGTCCTCCAGCGCGTCCAGGACGTGGTCGGTGGGGGCGAGCAGCCGGGCGGCGACCAGCTCCAGCAGCGGCGCGGGGTCGGCGAGCAGCGGTCCGCGTCCGAGGGCGGCCAGGTAGTCGGCGCCGTGCGCGACGGCGTGCAGCCAGCCGAGTCCGGGATCGAAGCCGCGCAGGTCGCTCTCGGCGAGGTACCAGCGGGCGAAGGCGTCCAGCCAGGCGGGGCGGTGGGCGCCGAGGTCGGCGAGGTCGGCGAGGATCAGCGGGGCGAAGGTGCGGGCCTGGATCTCGGGGTCGGACAGCCGCTCGGCCATCTCGTCGCCGAGGGCCAGGCGCTGCTCCGGCGTGAGCAGGGGCACCCAGCGGCACAGCTGCTCGTAGGCGAGGCTGTCGCGCACGTGCGGGTCGGGGGAGCGCAGGGCGGCGCTCACGGCGGCGAGGGTCTCGGGGGTCGGGTCGGCGGTTTCGAGGGAGGTCCAGTCGATCATGGTCGGACCCTAGGCGCGCGGGGGAGCGGCGGCCACCGGATTTCCGGGCGCCGGGAGGGCGGCTCACAGCCCCGGGGCGCCCCAGACCGGGAACCAGCGGGTGAGGTCCTTCTCCAGCCGCAGGTCGTTGCCGAGCATGGCGTTGACCTCCAGCTCCAGCGGGCTGTCGCGCTTCTCCCCGCCGCCCGGCAGCGGCGCGAACGGGTAGAAGGTGCCGCGCTTGTAGAGGTAGACCAGGGCCAGCGGCCGCCGCCCCGCGGCGTCGCGGAAGCCGACCAGCGAGCAGAGCAGCTGCGGCCCGAAGCCGTTCGCCTCCAGCTCGCTGTTGACCGCGTGCAGGTCGTTGACGAGCTCCGGCAGCTCCTCGGGGGCGTGCCGGGCGAGCAGCCAGGAGTAGCCGTAGTCGTCCTTGGACGCCTCGACGGGGACGCCGCCGCTCCCGGTGTCGGCGTCGAGCAGCGCCCGGACCTGCCGCTCGACCTCGTCGAAGGCCCCGCCCTCGACCGAGGCGAAGCAGACCGAGCCGAGCCCGGTGGGCCGGAAGCCCGCCCCGGCCTCCAGCGTCAGCGCGGCGGACGGCACCCCGAACAGCTGGTCGAGGTCGGGCTTGACGGGCCTGCTGCGGCCGAACAGCGCGTCCAGGATTCCCACGGCGGTCCTTCCGGGAGGAGGGTCAACGGGTCACCGGCCGAGCCGCGCGGAGATCTTCGCGAGCTGGGCCAGCCGCTGCTCCAGCGTCGGGTGGGTGGAGAACAGCTGGGTGGCGGCCTCGCGGGCGCTCAGCGCGGGGGCGAAGTAGAAGGCGTTGTAGGCCTGGGCCTGGCGCAGGTCCTTGGTCGGGATGGCGGCGATCTGGCCGGTCACCTTGGTGAGCGCCGAGGCCAGCGCGCTGGGCCGGCCGGTGAGCTGGGCGGCGGCCCGGTCGGCGGCCAGCTCCCGGTAGCGGGAGAGCAGCCGGGTCAGCAGGAAGCTGATCGCGTAGACGGCGATCGACACCAGCGGGACGACCAGCGCGACGATCGCCGCGTTGGGGTCGTTGCTGTTGCGCCCGCCGCCCATGAAGCCGCCGTACACGGCGATCCTGGTCATCGCGCCGGCCAGCACGCCGAGGAAGCCGGCCACCGTCATCACGGCGACGTCCCGGTGGGCGACGTGCGACAGCTCGTGGGCGAGCACGCCCTCCAGCTCCTCCGGCTCCAGCCGGCGCAGCAGGCCGGTGGTGACGCAGACCACGGCCTTCTGCGGGTTGCGGCCGGTGGCGAAGGCGTTCGGCATGTCGTTGCGGGCGACGGCGACCCGGGGCTTGGGCATGTCGGCGAGTGCGCAGAGCCGGTCGACGGCGCCGTGCAGCTGCGGGTACTGCTCCGGGGTGACCGGGTGGGCGCCCATGGCCCGCTCGGTGATCTTGTCGCTGAACCAGAACTGGGCGACGAACAGGCCGCCGGAGATCAGGACGATGATCGGCCAGGCGCCGCGCAGCAGGGCGATCAGCAGCCCGGTGAATCCGACGTACAGCAGTCCGATCAGGAACATCGTCCCCACCATCCGGCCGGTCAGGCCGCGGTCGGGGGCGAAACGGGTGTGCGGGCCCGAGGTCGACATCGCTGCTCCTCCGTTCGCCGTCCGCTTTCGATGCTGCCACCCGGGCGGGCCCCCGGCATCATCCGCGCGCCGCGAACTGCGGGCAGGATCACCCCGGCCGGGCCGTTCCTGCCGTCGGACCCGGGCCTTACACTGGCAGGTACGGTTCTGGCACTCCGGCGTTCAGAGTGCCAAGGCCGGGCCCCTCGGGGCCGGCCCGACGGGCTCGAAATGCGGACACATGCCACAACGGCGTGTCACAACGGACAACGCGTGAAGACGGAGGTGCGTGCCCCATGGCCGGTGAGGTCCGCCAGCTCGACGACCGCAAGCTCGCGGTGCTTCGCGCGATCGTCCAGGACTACGTGGGGACGGAGGAGCCGGTCGGCTCCAAGGCCCTGGTGGACCGGCACAACCTCGGGGTCTCCCCGGCGACCGTCCGCAACGACATGGCGGCGCTGGAGGAGGAGGGCTACATCCACCAGCCGCACACCAGCGCCGGGCGCATCCCCACCGACAAGGGCTACCGGCTGTTCGTCGACAAGCTGGCCGAGGTCAAGCCGATGAGCGCGCCCGAGCGGCGGGCGATCCGGCACTTCCTGGACGGCGCGGTGGACCTCGACGACGTGGTCGCCCGCACGGTGCGGCTGCTGGCCCAGCTGACCCGCCAGGTCGCGGTGGTGCAGTACCCCTCGCTGAGCCGCTCCACGGTGCGGCACATCGAGCTGGTCGCGCTGGCCCCGGCGAAGGTGATGCTGGTGCTGATCACCAACACCGGCCGGGTCGAGCAGCGGCTGGTGGACTGCCCCGGCACGGTCGGCGAGACCCTGCTGGCGGACCTGCGGGCCCGGGTCAACGCCCGGGCCGCCGGCCAGCGGCTCCCGGACGTCCCCGGGCTGCTGGACGAGCTGCCCTCGCTGTTCGAGGCGGCCGACCGGCCGACCGTGACGACCGTGCTGGCGACGCTCTTCGAGACGCTCGCCGAGCAGAGCGAGGAGCGGATCATGCTGGCCGGCACGGCCAACCTGACCCGTTTCGGCCACGACTTCCCGCTGACCATCCAGCCGGTGCTCGAAGCGCTGGAGGAGCAGGTCGTCCTGCTCCGCCTCCTGGGTGAGACCGCGGACGCCGGGATGACGGTCCGGATCGGCCGCGAGAACGCCTACGAGGGGCTGAATTCCACGTCGGTCGTCTCGGTCGGTTACGGTTCGGGCGACGAAAGCGTGGCCAAACTGGGTGTGATCGGTCCGACCCGGATGGACTATCCGGGCACAATGGGGGCGGTGCGAGCGGTGGCACGGTACGTGGGCCAGATCCTGGCCGAGTCGTAGGAACGAGCACCCTCAGATCCGAGGGTGCCCGAAGTCGCAAGCACTCTTACAGGCGGAACAAGCGGAGCATTTGGTGGCCACGGACTACTACGCGGTACTCGGCGTCCGACGGGATGCGGGGCAGGACGAGATCAAGAAGGCGTTCCGGCGCCTGGCGCGCGAACTGCACCCGGACGTCAACCCGGACCCGAAGACGCAGGAGCGGTTCAAGGAGATCAACGCCGCGTACGAGGTGCTCTCCGACCCGCAGAAGCGCCAGGTCTACGACCTCGGCGGCGACCCGCTCTCGCCCAACGGCGGCGGCGGGGCGGGAGGCTTCGGCGCGGGCGCGGCCGGCTTCGGCTTCTCCGACATCATGGACGCCTTCTTCGGCGCCGCCTCCGGCCAGCGCGGCCCGCGCTCGCGGACCCGGCGCGGCCAGGACGCCATGATCCGCCTGGAGATCACCCTGGAGGAGGCCGCGTTCGGCACCACCAAGGAACTCCAGGTCGACACCGCCGTCACCTGCACCACCTGCAGCGGCGAGGGGGCCGCGCCCGGCACCTCCGCGCAGACCTGTGACATGTGCCGCGGCAAGGGCGAGGTCTCCCAGGTCACCCGGTCCTTCCTGGGCCAGGTCATGACCTCCCGCCCCTGCCCGCAGTGCCAGGGCTTCGGCACCGTCGTGCCGACCCCGTGCCCGGAGTGCGCCGGCGACGGCCGGGTCCGCGCCCGCCGCACCCTGACCGTCAAGATCCCCGCCGGTGTCGACAACGGCACCCGGATCCAGCTGGCCGGCGAGGGCGAGGTCGGCCCCGGCGGCGGCCCGGCCGGCGACCTGTACGTCGAGATCGCCGAGACCACCCACGCGGTGTTCCAGCGGCGCGGCGACGACCTGCACTGCACCGTCACCATCCCGATGACGGCGGCCTCGCTCGGCACCCAGGTGCCGCTGCAGACCCTGGACGGGGTGGAGGAGGTCGACATCCGGCCCGGCACCCAGTCCGGCCAGTCCATCCCGCTGCACGGCCGGGGCATCACCCACCTGCGCGGCGGCGGCCGGGGCGACCTGATAGTGCATGTCGAGGTGCAGACGCCCACCAAGCTCGACGCCGAGCAGGAGGACCTGCTGCGCCGCCTGGCGGTGCTGCGCGGCGAGGAGCGGCCGTCCGGCCAGTTCGCGCCCGGGCAGCAGGGGCTGTTCTCCCGGCTGAAGGACGCCTTCAACGGCCGGTAGCCGTCCCGCGCGGGGGTGCCGAGGCTTCCTCGGCACCCCTTTCGCGTTCCCGTTCCCGTTCCCACTCCGGAGGTTCCCCGCATGACCGCGCCCGTGTTCGTCGTCGACACCGAGCGGATCGCCGCCGCCGCGCCCGGCGCGCTGGTGCGGCTGGACGGGCCGGAGGGCCGGCACGCGGCCGCCGTGAAGCGGCTGGAGCCGGGCGAGGCGGTCACCCTGGCGGACGGTCTCGGCCTCGGCGTGGACGGCACCGTCGCGGCGGTGCACGGCAAGGACGCGGTCGAGGTGACGGTGGCGGCGGTGCGCCGCGAGCCGCAGCCGGCGCCGCGGATCGTCGTCGTCCAGGCGCTGCCCAAGGGCGACCGGGGCGAACTGGCCGTGGAGACCATGACCGAGGTCGGCGTGGACGTGGTGATCCCCTGGGCGGCCTCGCGCTGCATCACCCAGTGGAAGGGCGAGCGCGGCGCCAAGGCGCTCGCCAAGTGGCGGGCCACCGCGCGGGAGGCCGGCAAGCAGTCCCGCCGGCTGCGCTTCCCCGAGGTCCGCGACCTGGTGACGACCCGGCAGCTGGCCCCGGTGCTGGCCGGCGCCGCCTTCGCGGCCGTGCTGCACGAGGAGGGCGCCGCGCCGCTGGCCGGGGCGGCGCTGCCGGACGGCGGGGACCTGGTGCTGGTGGTCGGCCCCGAGGGCGGGGTCTCCCCGGAGGAGCTGGCCGCCTTCGCCGAGGCCGGCGCGAAGCCGTACCGGCTCGGCCCGTCCGTGCTGCGCACCTCGACCGCCGGGGTGGCGGCGGGCGCGCTGCTGCTGGGCCGCACCGGCCGCTGGTCGTAGCGCGGGAGGGCGTCCCCCTCGGGGGTTCGCGGTCGGCGAAGTCCGGGCGCGCGGCCCGGACCGCTGCCTAGGGTGACGGGTGTGAGCGAACCCGAGAGCACTCCCGTGGGCGCCTATCTGCGCCACCCGCACCTGCACGGCGACCTGGTCACCTTCGTGGCCGAGAACGACGTGTGGCTCGCCCCGCTGGACGGCGGCCGGGCCTGGCGGCTGACGGCCGACCACGTCCCGGTCCGCCGCCCCTGGTTCTCCCCGGACGGCCGGTACGTCGCGTTCACCTCCACCCGGGACGGCGCCCCCGAGGTGCACCTCGCACCGGTGGACGGCGGCCCGTCCCGCCGGCTCACCCACTGGGGCGACGCCCAGACCCAGCTGCGCGGCTGGACGGCGGACGGCCGGCCGATCGCCACCACCGCCGCCGGGCAGGCCTCGCTGCGCCGCACCTGGGCGCACGCCGTGCCGCTGGACGGCGGCGAGCCGGTGCGGCTGCCCTACGGGCCGGTCGGCGGGCTGGCCTTCGAACCGGGCGGCGACCGGGCGCTGCTGGTCTCGGCGTTCGGCGTCGAGCCGGCCTGGTGGAAGCGGTACCGGGGCGGGCGGGCCGGCAAGCTGTGGATCGGCGCCGAGCGCTTCGAGCGCGTCCACGAGGAGCTGGACGGCAACATCGAGTCGCCGCTGTGGGTGGGGGAGCGGATCGCGTTCCTCTCCGACCACGAGGGCGTCGGCGCGCTGTACTCCAGCCTCCCGGACGGCTCCGACCTGCGCCGCCACGGCACCTCCCCGGAGGGCTTCTACGCCCGCGACGCCACCACCGACGGCACCCGGACGGTCTGGCACAGCGCCGGCGACCTGTGGCTGCTGGAGGACCTGGCCGGCGCCGGCCCGCGCCGCCTCGACGTCCGGCCGGCCGGTCCGCGCACCGGCCGCCGCCCCCGCCCGGTGTCCGCCGCGTACTGGCTGGAGGGCGCCGCCCCGGACCGCACCGGCCGGGCCGGCGCGGTGGTGGTGCGCGGCACCGTGCACTGGCTCACCCACCGGGAGGGCCCGGCCCGGGTGCTGGACGAGACGCCGGGCGTGCGCGGCCGCCTCGCCCGGGTGGTGCCGGGCCCGGCGGGCGAGGACGGCGCGCAGGGCGTGGTCTGGGTGACCGACGCCGAGGGCGACGACGCGATCGAGTACGCGCCCGCCGTGCTCGGCACCGAGCGCCGCCGGCTGGCCGCCGGGCGGCTGGGGCGGGTCCGCGCCCTGCTGGTGTCGCCGGACGGCAAGCAGCTGGCGGTCGGCTCGCACGACGGCCGGGTGCTGCTGGTCGCGCTGGCCGACGGGGCCGTGCACGAGTTGGCGCACAGCACCGACGGCGAGGTCAGCGGGCTGGCGTTCAGCCCGGACTCGGCGTGGCTGGCCTGGTCGCAGCCGGCCCTCGGGCCGTGGTCGCTGCGCCAGATCGTGCTGGCCAACCTGGCCACCAGGACGGTCTCCGAGGCGACCCCGCAGCGGTTCATCGACACCTCGCCGGCGTTCACCGCGGACGGCCGGCACCTGGCGTTCCTCTCGGTGCGCAACTTCGACCCGGTGTACGACTCGCACGTCTTCGACCTGTCGTTCCCCAACGGCTGCCGCCCGTACCTGATCACGCTGGCCGCCGACACGCCGAACCCGTTCGGGCCGAGCCGGGCCGGGCGGCCGGCCGGCGGCGAGGACGACGAGCCCAGGGGCAAGCGGGCGGACGGCGAGGAGGGCGGGGCCGACGCGCCGCCGGTGACCAGGGTCGACCTGGACGGCATCGCCGACCGGATCGTGCCGTTCCCGGTGGAGGGCGGCCGGTTCGGCGCCCTGCGGGCCGCCAAGGACGGCGTGCTGTGGACGCGCGTCCCGCTGGTCGGCGAGCTGGGCGACGAGGCGGCCTCGCTGGAGGACGAGCGCCCGCGGCCCGCCCTGGAGCGCTTCGACTTCCGCAAGCGCCGGGCCGAGCAGCTGGTCGACGGCCTGGACGGGTTCGCGGTGAGCGGCGACGGCACCCGGCTGGCCGTGCTGGACGAGGGGGAGCTGCGGATCCTGCCCGCCGACCACAAGGCGTCCGGCGACGACGAGGAGGTCGACGTCGACCTGGACCGGCTGCGGGTGACCGTCGACCCGGCGGCCGAGTGGCGGCAGATGTACGACGAGAACGGCCGCCTGATGCGGGACAACTTCTGGCACCCGGAGCTCTCCGGGGTGGACTGGGCCGGGGTGCTGGCCCGCTACCGCCCGCTGGTGGAGCGGCTCGGCTCGCACGACGACCTGGTGGACCTGCTCTGGGAGGTGCACGGCGAGCTGGGCACCTCGCACGCCTACGTGGTGCCGCACGGCCGGCACACCGAGCCGGCCCGCCGGCAGGGCCTGCTCGGCGCCGACCTGGTCCGGGACGGCGAGGTGTGGCGGATCGCCCGGATCCTGCCCGGCGAGTCCTCGGACCCGCGGGCGCACTCGCCGCTGGCCGCCCCGGGCGCGGCGATCCGCCCGGGGGACGCCGTCCTGGCGGTCAACGGCCGCCCGGTGGACCCGGTGACCGGCCCGGCGCCGCTGCTCGCGGGCACCGCCGGGCAGCCGGTGGAGCTGACCGTGGCCGGCAAGGACGGCACCGACCGGCGCCACCCGGTGGTCGTCCCGCTCGCCGACGACGAGGCGCTGCGCTACCACGACTGGGTGGCCGGCCGGCGCGCCGCCGTGCGCGAGCTGTCCGAGGGCCGGCTCGGCTACCTGCACATCCCGGACATGCAGACCACCGGCTGGGCGCAGATCCACCGCGACCTGCGCTCGGAGATGGCCCGGGAGGGCGTGATCGTCGACATCCGGGGCAACCGGGGCGGGCACACCTCGCAGCTGGTGATCGAGAAGCTGTCCCGGCGGATCGTCGGCTGGGGCGTCGCCCGGGACATCGCCAGTCCGGCGCCGTACCCCGAGGACGCGCCGCGCGGGCCGGTCGTCGCCCTGGCCGACGAGTACTCCGGCTCGGACGGCGACATCGTCAACGCCGCCATCCAGGCGCTCGGCATCGGCCCGGTGGTCGGCACCCGCACCTGGGGCGGGGTGATCGGCATCGACAGCCGGTACTCGCTGGTCGACGGCACCCTGGTGACCCAGCCGAAGTACGCGTTCTGGTCGGAGCGGGTCGGCTGGGGCCTGGAGAACCACGGCGTGGACCCGGACGTCGAGGTGCCGTTCCCGCCGCACGCGTGGGGGGCGGGGGAGGACCCGCAGCTCGCCGAGGGGGTCCGGCTGGCGCTGGCGGCGCTCGCCGAGCGGCCGGCGAAGACCCCGCCGCCGCTGCCCGGGCGCCGCTAGGGCGGGCCGGCCCCGGCGGCGCCCGGGCAGGTTCTCTCCTTCGGGTCACGCCCGCCTGGCGTGACCCGAAAGAGAGGGCCTAGCATGCCGCCGTACGCACCGACCCGCTCAGCACCAGCACCCGCGAGGAGAACCCGATGGCCGGCGAGCCGCAGCCCGACTGCCTGTTCTGCAAGATCGTGGCGGGCGAGATCCCGGCCACCGTGGTGCGCAAGACCGAGCGGGTGCTCGCCTTCCGCGACATCGCCCCGAAGGCCCCGGTGCACGTCCTGGTGATCCCGCACGCCCACTACCCGAACGCCGCCGCGCTGGCCGCCGAGGAGCCGGAGACCGCCGGCGAGCTGCTCGCCGAGGCCGGCCGGGTCGCCGCCGACGAGGGCCTCGCCGACTACCGGCTGATCTTCAACACCGGCGCCGGCGCCGGGCAGACGGTCTTCCACGCCCACGTCCACGTGCTCGGCGGCAAGCCGATGACCGAGCGCATGGTCTAGCCGGGTGTCGCAGCGCGAACTCGTCGTCCTCGGCACCGCCAGCCAGGTCCCGACCCGGCACCGCAACCACAACGGCTACCTGCTCCGCTGGGACGGCGAGGGCCTGCTGTTCGACCCCGGCGAGGGCACCCAGCGGCAGATGCTGCGCGCCGGGGTCTCGGCCACCCAGCTCACCCGGATCGCCGTCACGCACTTCCACGGCGACCACAGCCTGGGCCTCGCCGGGGTGATCCAGCGGATCAACCTCGACCGGGTCCCGCACCCGGTGGACGTCTACTTCCCGGCCTCCGGCGAGGTGTACTTCGAGCGGCTGCGCCACGCCTCCGCCTACCACGAGACGGCCGTGCTGCGGCCCCGTCCGATCGAGGAGCCCGGCCCGCTGCCGGCGCCCGGCGCCCGCTTCGCGCTGGAGGCCGTCCGGCTCTCGCACCCCGTCGAGTCCTTCGGCTACCGGCTGAGCGAGCCGGACGGCCGCCGGCTGGTGCCCGAACGGCTGGCCTCCCTGGGCATCCGCGGCCCGGACGTCGGCCGGCTCCAGCGGCACGGCGCGATCGAGGCGGCCGGCCGGCGGGTCACCCTGGACGAGGTGAGCGAGCCGAGGCCCGGCCAGCGGTTCGCCTTCGTCATGGACACCCGGCTCTGCGAGGGCGTGCACGAGCTCGCCGAGCGCGCCGACCTGCTGGTCGTCGAGGCCACCTTCACCGACGCCGACGCCCGGCTCGCCGAGGACCACGGCCACCTCACCGCCGGGCAGGCCGGCAAGGTCGCCGCCGAGGCGGGCGCCCGCAGCCTGGTGCTGACCCACTTCTCGCAGCGCTACCCGGACCTCGGCCAGCACCTCGCGGACGCCCGCAAGCACTTCGACGGCCCGATCGTGCTTGCCGAGGACCTCGCCCGGGTACCAGTACCGCCCCGGCGCGCGTGACCCGGCCCGCACCCGCGCGGGCCGGTGCGCGCACGGCGCGGAAAACCGTTCGCGCCACCCGGGCGATCTGCCGCAGCATCGTCGGGTGCGGCCCCGCCGCCCGCCGCGTCGATCACGTGCGCGGCGTACCCTGGTGCCCCGGAGAGACCAGCGGCACCACGAGACACGGATGGGATGAGGCAGGCCCCAGCGCCGACCTATGAGTGACACATCGCAGACCCGTACCAACGGACAGCCGCGCCCCGAACCGGCCGACGACGGCCGCGTCAGCGCCCGGATCGTCATCCCCGAGAAGCATCCGATGGTCACCCTGCTCGGCACCGCCGACTCGCTGCTGCGGGTGATCGAGGAGGGCTTCCCCGCCGCCGACATCCACGTCCGCGGCAACGAGGTGACCGCGACCGGCGCGCGCGCCGAGGTGGCCCTCGTCAAGCAGCTGTTCAGCGAGATGATGCTGGTGCTGCGCACCGGCCAACCCCTGACGGAGGACGCCGTGGAGCGCTCCATCGCCATGCTCCGCGGTGCCGCGGAGGACCCCGACAGCCCGGCGCCGTCGCAGGTGTTCACCGCGAACATCCTGTCCAACCGGGGCCGGACCATCCGCCCCAAGACCCTCAACCAGCAGCGCTACGTCGACGCGATCGACAAGCACACGATCGTCTTCGGCCTCGGCCCGGCCGGCACCGGCAAGACCTACCTGGCGATGGCCAAGGCCGTCCAGGCCCTGCAGGCCAAGGAGGTCAACCGGATCATCCTGACCCGCCCGGCCGTCGAGGCGGGGGAGCGGCTGGGCTTCCTGCCCGGCACCCTCTACGAGAAGATCGACCCGTACCTGCGCCCGCTGTACGACGCCCTGCACGACATGATGGACCCGGACTCCATCCCGCGCCTGATGGCCGCCGGGACCATCGAGGTCGCGCCGCTCGCCTACATGCGCGGCCGCACCCTCAACGACGCCTTCATCATCCTCGACGAGGCCCAGAACACCTCGCCCGAGCAGATGAAGATGTTCCTCACCCGCCTCGGGTTCAACTCCCGGGTGGTGGTCACCGGCGACACCAGCCAGATCGACCTCCCGGGCGGCACCCGCAGCGGCCTCAAGGTCGTCCAGGAGATCCTGGTCGACGTGCCCGACATCCACTTCTCCGTCCTCACCAGCACCGACGTGGTCCGCCACAAGCTGGTCGGCCGGATCGTGGACGCGTACGAGCGCTGGGACGCCCGCCAGGAGGCCCAGGAGACCGAGGAGCGCCGGCTCCCGGTCAAGCCCGCCCAGCGGCGCGGCTCGCGCGCACCCCGACAGTCCCATCGCACCGAAAGCTGAGTAACCAGCCCCTCATGTCGATCGACATCGCCAACGAGTCCGGTTGGGACGCCGACGAGGAGTCCATCCTCGACGTCGCCCGCTACGCACTGGACAAGATGCGGATCCACCCGCAGTCCGAACTGTCCGTGATCCTGGTGGACGGAGCGGCGATGGAGGAGCTGCACATCCAGTGGATGGACCTCCCGGGCCCGACGGACGTGATGTCCTTCCCGATGGACGAGCTGCGCCCCGGCAAGGAGGGCGAGGAGCTCCCGCAGGGCCTGCTCGGCGACATCGTGCTCTGCCCCGAGGTCGCCGAGCAGCAGGGCAAGGCGGCCCCGTCGAAGCACTCGATGGACGAGGAGCTGCAGCTGCTCACCGTGCACGGCGTGCTGCACGTGCTCGGCTACGACCACGAGGAGCCGGACGAGGAGGCCGAGATGTTCGGCCTCCAGAAGGCGATCCTCGACGGCTGGCGGGCCGAGCGGGGCCTCGGCGGCATCTCGCCGGCCCCCACCACCCACTGAGCGCGGAGCCCGAACCCCTGTGAGTGGTGAGAGTACGAGTTTCATCCTCGGTGCCGTACTGCTGGTCGTGCTCGGCTGGCTGGCCGCGTGCGCCGAGGCGGGCATCTCCCGGGTCTCCCGGTTCCGGGCGGAGGAGGCCGTGCGCTCCGGGCGCAAGGGCTCGGCCCGGCTGCTGGCGCTGGCCACCGACCCGATCCGGTACCTCAACCTGGCCACCCTGATCCGGGTCGCCAGCGAGATGGCGGCGGCGGTCCTGGTCACCGTGGTGTGCGTGCGCACCATCGACACGACCTGGCAGGCCGTGCTGCTGGCGTTCGGCGTGATGGTGCTGGTGTCCTTCGTGGCGGTGGGCGTCTCGCCGCGCACGATCGGCCGCCAGCACCCGCTGACCACCGCGACCGCGGCCTCCTTCGTGCTGCTGCCGCTGGCCCGGATCCTCGGCCCGATCCCGCGGCTGCTGATCCTGCTCGGCAACGCCCTGACGCCCGGCAAGGGCTACAAGGAGGGCCCGTTCGCCTCCGAGGCGGAGCTGCGGGCCCTGGTCGACCTGGCGGAGAAGAACGACGTCATCGAGGACGAGGAGCGCCGGATGGTGCACTCGGTCTTCGAGCTGGGCGACACCATCGTCCGCGAGGTGATGGTGCCGCGCACCGACCTGGTGATGATCGAGCGGCACAAGACCGTGCGGCAGGCGCTGACCCTGGCGCTGCGCTCGGGCTTCTCGCGGATCCCGGTGGTCGGCGACAACGAGGACGACGTGGTCGGCATCGTCTACCTCAAGGACCTGGTGCGCCGCACCCACATCAACCGGGACTCGGAGTCCGACGAGGTCGGCGCCGTGCTGCGCCCGGCGGTGTTCGTCCCGGACTCCAAGCCGGCCGCCGACCTGCTGCGCGAGATGCAGCAGATGCGCTCCCACGTCGCGATCGTGATCGACGAGTACGGCGGCACGGCCGGCCTGGTCACCATCGAGGACATCCTGGAGGAGATCGTCGGCGAGATCACCGACGAGTACGACCGGGAGATCCCCCCGGTGGAGGACCTCGGGGACGGTTCCTACCGGATCACCGCCCGGCTGCTGGTCGAGGACCTCGGCGAGCTGTTCGGGATCGAGCTGGAGGACGAGGACGTCGAGACGGTCGGCGGCCTGCTGGCCAAGCACCTGGGCCGGGTGCCGATCCCCGGCTCGTCCTGCGAGATCCCGGTGCCGGAGGAGATCCCGGGCGGCCTGACCGCGATCCGGCTGACCGCCGAGAGCTCGGCCGGGCGCCGCAACCGGATCGGCTCCGTGGTCGCCGCCCCGGTGCGGACCGGGTCCCGGGCCGGCCGGGAGGGCGGCGAGTAGCGTTCGGGTGCCTCCGGGGCGACGATGGGAGGCATGACGCACCAACTTCGCGCGGAGTACGGCCCGCAGGGGAGCGCGGGCGGGGTGAAGGTCTGGCACGTCGTGCGGGAGAAGGATCCGGCCGTGGCCCTGTGCGGCCGGACCATTCCCGCCGAGGCGGAGACCCGGCCGGAGCAGGAGTGGGGGACCGGGCTCCGGGGATGCCAGCAGTGCGGCTCGCTGTACATGCACGAGGTGCCGCACATGCAGGGGGCCCACCCCTACAGCTAGCCAGGCGCTACGGCCACTTCGGAGGTCGCCATGAAGCTGCAAGACGAACTGCCCGTCGACCACAAACTGGTGCTGGTCTGGCGGATCGGGGCGGGGCTCGGCGGGATCTTCCTGATCGTGTTCGGCTGCCTGGGGCTGGCCGACCACCCGGGCTTCCTGTCCACCGAGGGCAACGAGATCGCGGGGATGTCCACCAACGGCGCACTGAGCGTCCTGTCCATCGTGGTGGGCGGGATCCTGGTGCTCGGCGCGGTCGTCGGCGGGAACTTCGCCGCCAATCTGAACATGGCGGCCGGGGCGCTGTTCATCCTCTCCGGGTTCTACGGGCTGACGGTGCTCGAACGGCCGGACGCCAACATCCTGAACTTCGGCATCCACAACGTGATCTTCGCCTTCGCCTTCGGCGTGGTGATCACCGCGTTCGGGATGTACGGGAGGGTCAGCAGCCACCTGCCGCACGACAATCCGTACTGGCGCAAGCGGGTGGGGGAGGAGGAGGGGCAGGCGCTGCCGGCCGGTCCCAAGACCTTCGTGAAGGTGATGCGGCCCGGGCCGCCCAATCCGATCGGGCACTGAGCACCCGCCGGGCCCCCGCGGCCGGGGCCTATGCTCCTGGGCATGAGTGACATCGTCGAGCTGGACCCCGAAGACAAGAAGATCATCACCCTGGCCCGCTCCGTCCGCGCCCGCAACGGCGTGGCGGAGGGGGCCGCGGTGCGTGACGAGACCGGCCGCACGTACGTGGCCGGGACGGTCGCGCTGGAGTCGCTGCGGCTGAGCGCGGTGCGGACGGCGGTGGCGATGGCGGTGGCCAGCGGCGCGAAGTCGCTGGAGGCGGCGGCCGTGGTGACCGAGGCGGAGCAGCCCGCGGAGGCCGACCTGGCCGCGGTGCGGGACCTCGGCGGCGCGGGCACCCCGCTGCTGCTGGCCGGGCCGGACGGGCTGCTGCGCGCCTCGGTCGCGGCCCGCTGAGAGCGCGGACCGCAGGGCGCCCGGGGTTCGCGCCCCGGGCGCCGGCGCGTTCCGGAGCCACTGGATTCGGCGGATAATCTCACCGGGGATGGGCGGGGAACCGGCACGGTGAGGGGGCTGGGCGATGCTGGGGACGTTCGCGTTCTTCGCGGGGCTGCTGGCGGGCGTGATGGGCATGGGCAAGTGGCAGGAGACCGGGTCGCCGTTCTGGCTCTGGGGCTCGGTCGCCTTCCTGCTGATCGTCCTCGGCTGGGGCCTGGGCGCGGCCTTCAAGGGGCGGAAGTGAGGGACCGGGCGGCCGGTGTCCGCCCCGGCGGGGGTGATCAGGGACAATGGAGCCCATGAATGCCCCTTCCTCCTCGTACCGCTCCGGCTTCGCGTGCTTCGTCGGCCGGCCCAACGCGGGCAAGTCGACCCTGACCAACGCTCTGGTGGGGACGAAGGTCGCGATCACCTCCGACCGCCCGCAGACCACCCGGCACACCGTTCGCGGCATCGTGCACCGCCCGGACGCCCAGCTGGTGCTGGTGGACACCCCCGGCCTGCACAAGCCGCGCACCCTGCTCGGCGAGCGCCTCAACGACCTGGTCCGCAGCACCTGGGCCGAGGTCGACGTGATCGGCTTCTGCCTGCCCGCCGACCAGAAGCTCGGCCCCGGCGACAAGTTCATCGCCAAGGAGCTCGCCGAGATCAAGAAGACCCCCAAGGTCGCCATCGTCACCAAGACCGACCTGGTCGACTCCAAGCGGCTCGCCGAGCAGCTGATCGCCGTCCACCAGCTCGGCGCCGAGCTGGGCATCGAGTGGGCCGAGATCATCCCGGTCTCCGCGGTGGGCGACAAGCAGGTGGAGCTGGTCGGCGAGCTGATCAGCAAGCTGCTCCCGGAGGGCGTGCCGCTCTACCCGGACGGCGACCTCACCGACGAGCCCGAGCAGATCATGGTGGCCGAGCTGATCCGCGAGGCCGCGCTGGAGGGCGTGCGCGACGAGCTGCCGCACTCGCTGGCCGTCGTGGTCGAGGAGATGCTGCCGCGCGAGGGCCGCCCGGCCGACCGGCCGCTGCTCGACATCCACGCCAACGTCTACATCGAGCGGCAGAGCCAGAAGGCGATCGTGATCGGGGCCAAGGGCGCCCGGCTCAAGCACGTCGGCACCACCGCCCGCAAGCACATCGAGGCGCTGCTCGGCACCCCGGTCTTCCTGGACCTGCACGTCAAGGTCGCCAAGGACTGGCAGCGGGACCCGAAGCAGCTGCGCAAGCTCGGGTTCTGAACCACCGGGGAGGGGGCGCGGCATGAGGCTGCACACGCGCGAGTGGGGCACCGGCGACCGGGTCGCGCTGCTGGTCCACGGGATCATGTCCGACCACCGCAGCTGGCGGTCGGTCGGCCCGGCGCTCGCCGGGCGCGGCTACCGGGTGATCGCCGTCGACCTGCGCGGCCACGGCGCCAGCCCGCGCGGCGAGGGCGCCACCCCGGTGGACCGCTACGGCCCCGAGCGGTACGCCGAGGACCTGGTCGACACCCTGCCGCGGGGCGCCGACCTGGCCATCGGCCACTCGCTGGGCGCGCTGACCCTGCTGCACGCCGTCGAGCGGCTGCGGCCGGCCCGGGCGGTCTACTCCGACCCGGCCTGGCGGTTCGCCCGGCCGGGCCTCTTCGACCCGGCGGTCTTCGCCCAGTTCAAGCAGGCCACCCGGGAGCAGATCGGCGCGGTCAGCCCGCGCTGGGACCCCGCCGACGTGGACGTCGAGCTGGCCACCCTGGCGCTGTGGGACCCGGACACCGCGCTCGCGCTCTCCGCGCTGCACGGCCGGGCCGGGCTGCCCGGCGCCCCGGCCGTGCCCTCGCTGGTGCAGCTCGCCGACAACAGCCGGCTGATCGGGCCCGAGGACGCCGCCGCCCTGCGCGGCCTCGGCTACGAGGTCCGCACGGTGCCCGGGGCCGGCCACACCATCCACCGGGAGGACCTCCCGGGCTTCCTGGCCTCCCTCGACGGCTGGCTCTGAGGCCCTACGCCCCTTCGCGCAGGACCAGGGAGACCAGTTCGCGCTGGGACTCGGTGAGCTTCGGGTCCGCGCAGTGCACCGTCCGGCCGTCGACGGTGATCTCGTAGTGGAAGCCGTCCGGCACCCCGTAGGAGGGCGTGCGCAGCCCGCCCGCGACGGCCTCGCGGGCGAGCGCGTGCACGTGCGGGGCGTCCACCCGCTCGGTGGTGTCGAGCTCAGCGCGGCGGACGTGTCCCGCGAGGCCGCCGGTCCGGGTCACCTGGATACGCATGGTGTCCATGGTGCTACCCAGCGATGGCGTTTGCCGGGGTTTTCCCGGACCGTGACTTAAGTGCGGCTCAAGTCGGGCTGATGCCGACCTTCGCCCAGGACGCGGTCACCGTGTCGGCCACCTCCGGTTCGGGGTAGCGGGCCTTCGCGGCGGCCACGGTGGCCCGGGCGAAGGCGGTGAAGTCGGCGTCCCCGGGCAGCCGCCGGCCGGTCAGCGCGTCGTACCAGATCCGGCCGGCGCGCTCCCAGGCCGGGCCGCCGAGCGCGGTGGCGAGCAGGTAGAAGGCGTGGTTGGGGATGCCCGAGTTGATGTGCACCCCGCCGTTGTCCTGGGAGGTGCGCACGTAGTCGCGCAGGTGGGCGGGCTGCGGGTCCTTGCCGAGCCGCGGGTCGTCGTACGCGGTGCCGGGCGCCTTCATCGAGCGCAGCGCGACCCCCTGCACGCCGGGGGCGAGCAGCCCGGCACCGATCAGCCAGTCCGCCGCGGCGGCGTCCTGCCCCAGCGCGTACTGCTTGACCAGGGAGCCGAAGACGTCGGAGACCGACTCGTTGAGCGCTCCGGGCTGGTCGCGGTACTCCAGGCCGGCGGTGAACTGGGTGACGCCGTGGGTGAGTTCGTGGCCGATCACGTCGACGCAGGCGGTGAAGTCGCCGAACACCTCGCCGTCGCCGTCGCCGAAGACCATCCGTTGGCCGTCCCAGAAGGCGTTGTCGTAGTTCCGGCCGTAGTGGACGGTGGCGTCCAGCCGCAGGCCCTGGTCGTCGATGGAGTGCCGCCCGAAGACGGCGGAGAACAGGGTCCAGGTGTCGCCCAGGCCGTCGTAGGCGCGGTTGGCGGACTGGTCGGGCAGTGGGCTCTCGCCCTCCCGGCGGACGGTGCGGCCGGGCAGGCGCTCGCGGTGCGCGGCGTCGGAGATCACCCGCTCCAGGCGGTCGGCGGCCCGGGCGGGGAAGGCGGGGAGCGTGGCGGTGAGCCGTGCGGCCCGGTGCGCGGCGTCGAGGGCGAGGGAGCGGGCGGCGGGCTCGTGACCGTCCTCGGCGAGGCGGTCCAGGACGTACGGCGGAACGATCGCGCAGAGCGTCGGTTCGGCTGTCATGTGGCCCAGCGTGAGGCATCGATGACGTGTTGTCACCGGCGCGGACGGGATTGCGCGCCGCCCGGTCGCGCCCGCGCGCCGTCTCAAGGGGTGGGAAGAGCGGGCGGCCCGCTTCGGGGTCGCGCGGCGCTGGGTTAGGCTGAGCCGCATCATGCGCAACGGGCTGCTTCTTCTTAGCTGCCGCGTCGAGGGCCTGTAGTCCACCAAGGGCCGGCTCCCTCGCCGCGGGGACTGTGCTGCGCGCTGAATTCGGGTGACCCGCCTGCGGGTCGCGAGCGGCAGCAGGCCGGCCGAGTCGGGTGAGGACACCGCCCCGACCAGCCCGCACCACGCATCACAGGAAGCCGAGACTCACCTCCATGACCGAGCAGAGCTCCGCCGCGCCCGTTCCCGCCGCCCGCGCGTTCGTCGACCGTCCCACCCCGATCACCGCCGGCTCGGTACGCCAGCGGCCGTCCGGCATGCGGCACGGCCGCTACCTGCCCTTCGGCACCGTCGACCTGCCGGACCGCACCTGGCCGTCGAAGGTGATCACCAAGGCGCCGCGCTGGCTCTCCACCGACCTGCGGGACGGCAACCAGGCGCTGATCGACCCGATGTCCCCGGCCCGCAAGCGCAAGATGTTCGACCTGCTGGTCGCGATGGGCTACAAGGAGATCGAGGTCGGCTTCCCCTCCTCCGGGGCCACCGACCACGCCTTCGTGCGCTCGCTGATCGAGGAGGGGGCGATCCCGGAGGACGTCACCATCTCGGTGCTGACCCAGGCGCGCGAGGAGCTGATCGAGAAGACGATCGAGTCGCTGATCGGCGCGCCGCGCGCGACCGTGCACCTGTACAACGCGACCGCGCCGCTGTTCCGCCGGGTGGTGTTCCGCAACGACCGGGCGGCCACCAAGGCGATCGCCACCGACGGCACCCGGCTGGTGATGGAGTACGCCGAGAAGCTGCTGGGCGGGGACACCGTCTTCGGCTACCAGTACTCGCCGGAGATCTTCGTCGACACCGAGCTGGACTTCGCGCTGGAGGTCTGCGAGGCGGTCATGGACGTCTGGCAGCCGGGCGAGGGCCGCGAGATCATCCTGAACCTGCCGGCCACCGTCGAGCGGGCCACCCCGAACGTCCAGGCCGACCAGTTCGAGTGGATGTCGCGCCACCTGTCGCGCCGCGAGTTCGTCTGCCTGTCGGTGCACCCGCACAACGACCGGGGCACCGCCGTCGCCTCCGCCGAGCTGGCCTACATGGCCGGCGCCGACCGGATCGAGGGCTGCCTGTTCGGGCAGGGCGAGCGGACCGGCAACGTCGACCTGGTGACCCTGGGCATGAACCTGTTCTCGCAGGGCATCGACCCGCAGATCGACTTCTCCGACATCGACGAGGTCCGCCGCACCGCCGAGTACTGCAACCAGATGGAGGTGCACCCGCGCCACCCGTACGCCGGCGACCTGGTGTACACCTCCTTCTCCGGCTCGCACCAGGACGCCATCAAGAAGGGCTTCGACGTCCTGGCGGCGGACGCGGCCGCGGCGGGCGTGCCGATCGAGGAGCACACCTGGGGCGTGCCGTACCTGCCGATCGACCCGAAGGACGTCGGCCGCACCTACGAGGCGGTCATCCGGGTCAACAGCCAGTCCGGCAAGGGCGGCGTGGCGTACGTGCTGAAGAACGACCACAAGCTGGACCTGCCGCGCCGGATGCAGATCGAGTTCTCCCGGATCATCCAGACGATGACCGACGCCGAGGGCGGCGAGGTCACCCCGGCCGAGATCTGGCGGGTCTTCGAGGACGAGTACCTGCCGACCACGGCGAACCCGTGGGGCCGGATCTCGCTGAGCGGCTCGCGCACCCTGACCACCGAGGACGGCCGGGACGCGCTGACCGCCGAGGCCGTGGTGGACGGCGCGCCGGTCACCCTGGCCGGTACCGGCAACGGCCCGGTCTCGGCGTTCGCCGACGCGCTGGCGCAGATCGGCGTGGACGTCCGGGTGCTGGACTACGCCGAGCACGCGCTGAGCGAGGGCGGCGACGCCCAGGCCGCCGCGTACGTCGAGTGCGCGGTGGACGGCCGGGTGCTGTGGGGCGTCGGGATCGACGGCAACACCGTGCTGGCCTCGCTGAAGGCGATGATCAGCGCCGTCAACCGGGCGCGGCGCGGGTAGTTCGTACGAGTGGTGGTGGCCGGGCCGTCCCGTTCGGGGCGGCCCGGCGGCGTTCCCGGCGCGGGCGGGGCGGGCGCGGGGCCCGGGGCGCGCGCGCTGTGTCCTGCGCCACATTTTTTCCGGGTTCGGGCCGTTCGAAGTACTGACACCTGTCGGCAACCGTGGCAACATCGTCCCACCGGAAGGCCGGGCCGGTGGGACGGCCCGGCGGCCGGTCGCGTGACCTGCCCATTGTTGTGCAGGCCGCCTGCCATGTCTGGGGAGTGGCGCCGTGACAGGGATGTGGGGTGTTCGCCCGCGGTGGCGGACGGACGTTCTCGGTGACTTCTTCTGTCCAGGCTGCGGCGGGGACCGCAACTACCGCCGGCAGCACGGCCGGCGGTGGCTGCGGCTGCTGGGGACCCCGGTGCTTCCGCTCGGACCGGTGATCGGCAGCGTGCAGTGCACCAGCTGCCACGGCCGGTTCGGGGTGGAGAGCCTGGAGCAGCCCACCTGCGTACGCCTGGGCGGGATGCTGCGCGACGCGCAGTACACCGTCGCGCTGGCGCTGCTGGCCGCCGGCGGCACCGCGCACCGCGCGGCCCGCGAGGCCGCCTGCGCGGCGGTCCGGGACGCCGGGTTCGAGGACTGCGGCGAGGCCCAGGTGCTGGCCGCGCTGGCGGCGCTGTCCGGGCTCGGCGGCGAACTGTACGACGCGCACGGCATGGCCGGCGGGCTGGCCGTGGAACTGCACGCGGTGCTCGAACCGCTCGCCCCGCACCTCGCCCAGCCGGGCCGGGAGCGGCTGCTGCTGCAGGGCGCGGCGATCGCCCTGGCCGACGGCCGGTACCGGCCGCAGGAGCGGGACGCGCTGGACGCCGTCGGGCGCTGCCTGGACCTGCCGCAGGCGCGGGTGGGGGCGCTGCTGGAGGCGGCGACCCGGGCGCCGTACTAGACCATCCTTCCTTCCGGACCCCCACAAACCGGGCCCTGCCCCCCTCGGGCCCGCCGTGACCCGCACCGCTCGGCGACCCCCCACGGCCCGGTGCGGGCACACGGCTGTCGGTCGCGGCCGGGCGGCTGGGGGACAATGGTGGGATGTCCACACTGTTCGAGGCCCGCCGGGTCCGCTGCGGCGAGGCGGGCGCATGAGCCTGTTCCGGGACGACGGCGTGGTGCTCCGGGCGCAGAAGCTCGGCGAGGCCGACCGGATCATCACCCTACTCACCCGCAACCACGGCAAGGTGCGCGCGGTGGCGCGCGGGGTGCGCAAGACGAAGTCGAAGTTCGGCGCGCGCCTGGAACCGTTCTCGCACGTGGACGTGCAGTTCTTCAGCCGGGGGAGTGAGCTGATCGGGCGCGGGTTGCCGCTGTGCACCCAGGTGGAGACGATCGCCCCGTACGGCGGCCCGATCGTCGCCGACTACGGCCGCTACACCGCCGGCACGGCCATGCTGGAGACGGCGGAGCGGTTCGCCGAGAACGAGGGCCAGCCGGCCGTCCAGCAGTACCTGCTGCTGGTGGGGGGCCTGCGCACGCTGGCGGACGGGCTGCACGAGTCGCACCTGGTGCTGGACGCCTTCCTGCTGCGGTCGCTCGCCGTCAACGGGTACGGCGCGAGCTTCGACGACTGCGCCAAGTGCGGCATGGAGGGCCCCAACCGGTTCTTCTCGCTCCAGGCGGGCGGCGTGCTCTGCCCGGACTGCCGCGTGCCCGGTTGTGCCGTACCCTCCCCTGAGACACTGGTACTGCTCGGGGCGCTGCTGTCAGGGGACTGGCGGACGGCCGACGCCGCCGAGCCGAGGTACTGGCGGGAGGGCAGCGGCCTGGTCGCGGCCTATCTGCAGTGGCACCTGGAGCGGGGCATCCGCTCGATGAGATACGTGGAGAAGTGAGCACATGGCAGCGCGACGGCTCTTCGGCGGCGGCAAGCAGAGGGAGTACCTCCCCCCGACCCCGCACCCCAGCGGTGCCCGGCCCCCGAAGATCCCCGGCGAGCTGGTCCCCAACCACGTCGCGATCGTCATGGACGGCAACGGCCGCTGGGCGAAGGAGCGCGGGCTGCCGCGCACCGAGGGCCACAAGGTCGGCGAGGGCGTCGTGCTGGACGTGCTGAAGGGCGCGATCGAGCTGGGCGTGAAGAACATCTCGCTGTACGCCTTCTCCACCGAGAACTGGAAGCGCTCACCCGACGAGGTGAAGTTCCTGATGAACTTCAACCGGGACGTCATCCACCGCCGCCGCGACGAGATGGACGCGATGGGCGTGCGGGTGCGCTGGGCGGGCCGGATGCCCAAGCTGTGGAAGAGCGTCGTCCAGGAGCTCCAGGTCGCCGAGGAGCAGACCAGGGACAACGACGCCGTCACGTTGTACATGTGCGTCAACTACGGGGGCCGGGCCGAGATCGCGGACGCCGCGGCGGCGGTCGCGGCCGATGTGGCGGCGGGCCGGCTGGACCCGAAGAAGGTCAACGAGAAGACCCTCGCCAAGTACCTGTACCACCCGGACATGCCGGACGTGGACCTCTTCCTGCGCCCCAGCGGCGAGCAGCGGACGTCCAACTTCCTGCTCTGGCAGTCGGCGTACGCGGAGTTCGTGTTCCAGGACGTGCTCTGGCCGGACTTCGACCGCCGCGACCTGTGGCGGGCCTGCGAGCAGTTCGCGATGCGCGACCGCCGGTTCGGCGGGGCGATCCCCAACGAGGTGCCGGCCGAGCTGGCCGCCGAGGTACCGGCGCAGCGCTGAGCGCGGGCGGCACCCGGGAAGCACGCGGAAGGGCCCGCGGGAGTCGTCTCCCGCGGGCCCTTCGCGCCGTTCCGGTGCGGGATCAGTCCCGCTTGGCGCACTCCGCGCAGGTGCCGAAGATCTCCAGGGTGTGCGCGATGTCGCTGAACCCGTGCTCGGCGGCGACCGAGTTGGCCCAGCGCTCGACGGCCGGGCCCTCGACCTCGACGGTGGCGCCGCACTGCCGGCAGACCAGGTGGTGGTGGTGCCCGCTGCTGCACCGGCGGTAGACGGCCTCGCCGTCGGCGGTGCGCAGGACGTCCACCTCACCGGCGTCGGCGAGCGACTGGAGCGTCCGGTAGACGGTGGTGAGGCCGACCGAGTCGCCCCGGTGCTTCAGCATGTCGTGGAGCTCCTGCGCGCTGCGGAAGTCCTCGATCTCGTCCAGGACCGCCGAGACGGCGGCGCGCTGCCGGGTCGATCGGGCTCGCGGCGACGGGCCTGCGGTGGTCACCGTGGGTCCTCCTGGTGGTGTGGGCGTGTGGCACCTCATTGTGCCAGCCCCGCACCGGGCCCCGGAGTGATCGCGTCGGCCCGCCCCGGGGCGCCCGTCCCGGCCCGCTGCGGGTCGGGCAGCCGGACGTCGCAGACCTGCGGTCCGGCGTCGGGGACGCCGCGGTGCCGGCGCCGGGCGAGCGGTGCGGCGATCGCGCTGAACACCGCGAACACCGCGATGGCGAGCAGCACGATGGCCGGTCCGGACGGCACGTCGAGCTGGTAGGAGCCGGTGACGCCGGCCAGTGCGACGATCACGCCGACCGCGATGGCGCCGGCCTGGGTCGCGGCGAAGGAGCGGGTGAGCTGCTGGGCGGCCGCCACCGGGACCACCATCAGGGCGCTGACCAGCAGCAGGCCGACCACCCGCATGGCGACGGTCACGGTGACCGCGGCCATCACCGCGAGCAGCAGGTTGAGCAGCCGCACCGGGACGCCGGTGACCTTGGCGAAGTCCTCGTCCTGGCAGATCGCGAAGAGCTGGCGGCGCAGGCCGAGGGTGACGCCGACGACGACGGCGCCGAGCGCGGCGATGGTGGCGAGGTCGGCGGGGGAGACGGTCAGGATGGAGCCCCAGAGGTAGCTCTCCAGCGAACCGGCGCCCGCCTGGGCGGACTTGGAGACCAGCAGCTTGCCGCAGGCCATGCCGCCGTAGAAGAGCATCGCGAGGGCGATGTCGCCGCGCTGGTTGCCGCGGGAGCGGACCAGCTCCATGGTGACGGCGCCGAGCACGCAGACCAGGACGGCCATCCAGACCGGGCTGGTCTGGAAGATGAAGCCGAGGCCGACGCCGGTCATCGCGACGTGGCCCATGCCGTCGCCCATCAGGGCCTGGCGGCGCTGCACCAGGTAGATGCCGACGGCGGGGGCGGTGATGCCGACCAGGACGGCGGCGATCAGCGCCCGCTGCATGAAGTCGTAGCTGAGCATCTCGGTCATGACAGCAGTCCCCGGATCCGTTCGTGGTCGTGGCCGTGGTCGGCGTGCGGGTGGACGTGGTCGTGGCCGGGCAGGGCGTGCAGGCCGGTGTTGGGGACGGGCGGGCCGTCGTGCGCGACGCAGCCGTCGCGGAGCACCACGGCGCGGTCGATCAGCGGTTCCAGCGGGCCGAGTTCGTGCAGCACCAGCAGCACGGCGGCGCCGCGCGCGACCTCGGCGCGCAGGGTGTCGGCGAGCACCTGCTGGCTGGCGGCGTCCACGCCGGCCATCGGCTCGTCCATGATCAGCAGGTCGGGGGCGCCGGCCAGCGCGCGGGCGATCAGCACCCGCTGCTGCTGGCCGCCGGAGAGGTCGGCGACGCCGTCGCCGGCCCGGTCGAGCATGCCGACGGCGGCCAGCGCGCGGTCCACGGCGGTGCGGTCGGCGCGGCGGAACGGCAGCAGCCGGTGCAGCGGCAGCCGGCCGGTGGAGACGACCTCGCGCACGGTGGCGGGGACGCCGGAGGCGGCGGTGGTGCGCTGCGGGACGTAGCCGATCCGGTGCCAGGCGCGGAACCGGGCGAGCGGGGTGCCGAACAGTTCCAGGCCGCCGCGCTCCAGCGGGACGGCGCCGGTGACGGCCTTGACGGTGGTGGACTTGCCGGAGCCGTTGGCGCCGAGCAGGGCGACCACCTCGCCGGGGCGGACGGTGAGGTCGACGCCGCGCAGCACCGGCCGCCCGCCGCGCGAGGCGACGGCGTCGTGCAAGCGGACGGCCGGGGGTGTCGGGGGAGTCATGCCGGTGGTCCCGTCAGCTGGTGGGGGTGGCGGTGGCGCCCGGGCCGGCGGTGGCGCCCGCGCCCAGGGCGGTCTGCAGGTTGGCCAGGTTCTGCCGCATGACCGTGAGGTAGTTCTCCTTGCCCGGGTCCTTGACGCCCTCCAGCGGGTCGAGGACGGCGGTCCTGAGGCCGAGGTCCTTGGCGACGGTCTCGGCGAGCTTGGGGCTGACCAGGGTCTCGAAGAAGATCGTGGTGGCGCTGTTCTCCTTGGCGGCCTTCTGGACGTCGGCGAGCCGGGCCGGGGTGGGCTCGGAGTCGGGGTCGACGCCGTTGATGGCGACCTGGGTGAGGCCGTAGGCCTCGGCGAGGTAGCCGAAGGCGGCGTGGCTGGTGACGAAGGTGCGGGTCTTGGCGTCCTTCAGCCCGTCCTTGAACTCCTGGTCCAGGGCGGTGAGCCGGCCGACCAGCTCGTCGGTGTTGCGCCGGTAGTCGTCGGCGTGCGCCGGGTCGGCCTGGGCGAACCCGTCGCCGACGCTCCGGGCCACGGCGGCGTAGCGGGTCGGGTCGAGCCAGATGTGCGGGTCGCCGGCGGCCTCGTCGTGGTGGTCGTGGCCGTCGCCCTCGGCGTGGTCCTCCGGGAGGTGGTGGTCCTCCAGCGGGGCGGCGGCGGTGGCGTCGATCTTGTACCGGGCCTCGGAGCCGGCGACCGCCTTGTCGACGGTGGGCTGCAGGCCCTTGAGGTAGACGACCGCGTCGGCCTTCTGGACGCGTCCCACCTGCTTGGCGGTGAGTTCGAGGTCGTGCGGCTCGACGCCGGCGGCGGTCAGGCCGGTGACCTTCACGTGCTCGCCGCCGATCGTCGAGGCGAGGTACTCCATCGGGTAGAAGGACGCGACGACGTCCAGCTTGCCGTCCGCGCCCTGCGCGCCGCTGCCGCAGGCCGTCAGGGCGAGGGCGGCGGCGAGGGCGGTGGCGGTCAGGGCCAGGGTGCTGCGAGCACGTCGTCGGATCATCATGACAACCATTCTCAGATTAGATGGAAATGATTGTCAAATCACTCGGACGGGTGAACGTATGGTGACGGTGAGTGGGCCGGTACCGGCGATACCGATTTGAACCCTGTACCCATATGGCCGGTAACCTGAGGTATTCGGGTACGCGCAACCAGCCGTGCCCTGACCGTGCCGTACGTACTGAAGAGAGCACTGTGGCAGCCGACAAGATCGAGACGATCGTCAGCCTGAGCAAGCGCCGTGGCTTCGTCTACCCCTGCAGCGAGATCTACGGCGGCACGCGTGCCGCCTGGGACTACGGTCCGCTGGGCGTCGAGCTCAAGGAGAACATCAAGCGCCAGTGGTGGCGCGCGATGGTCCAGGCCCGCGAGGACGTCGTCGGACTCGACTCGTCGGTGATCCTGGCCCGCGAGGTCTGGGAGGCGTCCGGCCACGTCCAGACCTTCAACGACCCGCTGACCGAGTGCCTCTCCTGCCACAAGCGCCACCGGGCCGACCACCTGGAGGAGAAGTACGAGGCCAAGCACGGCTTCCCGCCGCCGAACGGCCTGCAGGACATCAACTGCCCCGACTGCGGCACCAAGGGCCAGTTCACCGAGCCCAAGGACTTCTCGGGCATGCTGAAGACCCACCTCGGCGTCACCGAGGAGGCGAGCGGCCTGGCGTACCTGCGCCCGGAGACCGCCCAGGGCATCTTCACCAACTTCAAGGCCGTCCAGACCACCTCGCGCAAGAAGCCGCCGTTCGGCATCGCCCAGGTCGGCAAGAGCTTCCGCAACGAGATCACGCCCGGCAACTTCATCTTCCGGACCCGCGAGTTCGAGCAGATGGAGATGGAGTTCTTCGTCAAGCCGGGCGAGGACGAGCAGTGGCACGAGTACTGGCTGCAGCAGCGCTGGGACTGGTACGTCGGCCTCGGCCTGCGCACCGAGAACATGCGCCTGTTCGAGCACCCGAAGGAGAAGCTCTCCCACTACGCCAAGCGCACGGTGGACATCGAGTACCGCTTCAACTTCGGCGGCACCGAGTTCTCCGAGCTGGAGGGCATCGCCAACCGCACCGACTACGACCTGACGGTGCACAGCGAGGCCTCCGGCCAGGACCTCAAGTACTTCGACCAGGAGTCCGGCGAGCGGTACTTCCCGTTCGTCATCGAGCCGGCGGCCGGCCTCAACCGCGCCATGCTGGCCTTCCTGATCGACGCCTACTTCGAGGACGAGGCGCCGAACGCCAAGGGCGTCATGGAGAAGCGCGTCGGCATGCGGCTCGACCCGCGGCTGGCCCCGGTCAAGGTCGCGGTGCTGCCGCTGTCGCGCAACGCCGACCTCTCGCCGAAGGCCCGCGGCCTGGCCGCCGACCTGCGCACCGCCTGGAACGTCGAGTTCGACGACGCCGGCGCCATCGGCAAGCGCTACCGCCGCCAGGACGAGATCGGCACGCCGTTCTGCGTGACGGTCGACTTCGACACCCTGGAGGACAACGCGGTGACCGTGCGCGAGCGCGACACCATGACGCAGGAGCGCGTCTCGCTCGACCAGGTGAAGTCCTACCTGGCGGCGCGCCTCATCGGCTGCTGACGCCCCCCCCGCTCGCACGGAGCCCCCGCCGCCCTTTCCCGGGCGGCGGGGGCTCCGTGCTGTTCCCGGCCGTGTGCTACCTGCGGCCCCAGCGGGAGCGCGGGCGGGCGGCCGGGGCGGTCGGCAGGCCGGCCGTGCGCAGGGCGGCCAGCGTGGTGCGGTGGCGGACGGGATCGTCGAGCAGCGGCGTGAGCAGGGCCTCGTACAGGTCCGGACGGCCCGCCAGCGCGGCCGCCAGCCGGACCAGTTCGGCCGGCGGGCGGAGCGCCGGCAGCTCGCCCAGCAGCAGGGTCGGCAGCGGCGGGGCCATGGTGACGGCGAGCGCGGCGAGGTCCCCGGTGGGCCGGCCTGCCGCCTGGCGCAGCAGGGTCCGGGCGTCGGCGGCGCGGTCCGACCGGTAGAGCCCGGTGGCCAGCGCGGCCAGCTCGGGGGTCGGCGCGGAGCCCCACTCCCAGAGCAGGGTGGCGCCGTCGGCGTGCTGCCCGGCCCGCTCCAGCGCGTCCAGCAGCGCGGGCAGGGCGCCGGCCGGGCAGGAGCGGAACGCGTGGAACAGGTCGCCCGCCTCTTCGGCCAGCCCCGCCTGGCGCAGCTCGGCGAGGGTGGTGGCGGCGTGCTGGGGCCCGGCGTGGACGGCGCTGCGGACCAGGTGGACGGAGGCGCCGGCCGGTCCGCGCCGGGCGAGCAGGGCGGCCAGCTGGGCGGTGTCGTGCGGGGTGAGGTGCTCGGCGCCCTGGTCCAGGATGCCGGCGGCCTCCTCCGGGGTGGCCCGGCGGTACAGGGCGGTGATGCGCTCGGCCAGGGCGGACAGCTCGGCGGGGGAGCGGCGCCGGGGCGGGGCGGGGGGCGCCTGCTGCTCGGCGTCGGCCGGGCGGGCGTCGTGCGCGCCGGTGCTCCTGTTCCCGCTCCCGGGCTCTTGCCCCGCGCTCGGGCCGACGAGCATGTCGGTGGGCATGTCGACGGACATGTCGGTGGACATGTCGACGGACATGTCGGTGGGTGCGGTGGTGGGCGCGGCGGTGGGCTGGCGCGGGATCCACCGGCGCGGCGCCGGCTGCCGCAGCCGCTCCTCCAGCGTCTTCAGCTGGTCGCTCAGCTCCAGGCAGCGCGCGCCCAGCCCCTCGCGCAGGTTCCGCGCCTGGGCCAGCTGCCGCAGCAGCTCCCCGTCCGGGTGCTGCCGTTCGGGCAGCGCCTGCAGCGCCTCGGAGAGCCGCCGCTCGCGCTGCCCCGCGTACTGTCGGGCACGCAGTAACTCATCGAGCTGCGCCCTGAGTTCGAGAGCCGTTCGCTCGCCCTCGCTGCCGCCCGGATCGGGGGTGAGGGGCTGTTCCGTGTGCCGTGTACGCATGATCACCGCAACCTGTCCAACTCGGCCCTGACGGCAAGACATCCTCTCGTCGAAATGCGGCGCTGGCGTTACGGCAGTGCGTCCAGTGGCTTGCGAGTGGTGTCCAGGAGCGCACGGAGCGCGGGAGTGGTGAGCGACCCGGCGCACGCGCTCCGCAGGAGCGCCGCCTCGTAGGAGGCGTCGGCGGCCCATCGGACGGCCGCCCGGGCCGCCCGGGCCGCGACGGCGCCGAGGGCGGCGGTGGTCACCCGGCGGCGGTGCCGGTGGTCGTCCCGGCGGCCGACGCCAGTCGGGCGCGGGCCTCCATGAGGGCGAAGCCGAGCAAGTTCTGGCCGCGCCACTCGGCGGGGCGCCGGGCGCTCTCGTGGTCGGCGCCGAGGCCGATGCCCCAGATCCGGTCGAGCGGGCTGGCCTCCACCAGGACGCGCTGACGCGTCGACAGCAGATAGCCGCGGAGTTCCTCGTGGCCGCCGAACTTGGCCACGTTGCCCTCGACGACCAGCTCGAACCGCCCGGCCGTCCACGTCGTGTCGTCGAAGTTCCGGACCTGGCGGCCCAGCTTCTTCGCCTCGCCGGGGCCCGGTGCCGTGAGGATCCGGGCGAGCGTCCGCTCGTCCCCGAACATCCGGGCCTTGCCCGCCATCATCCAGTGCTCGGCGGTCGCGTACGCGACGCCGTCGACGGTGAACGGGTGGCCGGGCCACCACTGGCTCAGCACTCCGGGGCCGAGTGATCCGTCCCGCTGCTCCTGGTGGCCCCAGAACATCAGCCACTTGGGCTCCGCCCCGGCCGCCACGGCGGTGAGCAGGGCGGCGCGGTCGCGGGTCTCGACGGGGTCGATCGTGCGTTCGTCGCTCATATCGTCATAGTGACATGAAGGGGTGCGGTGCGGCCAACGGGTTTTCCCGGCCCCGTTTTGGCGGCGTGGCGGACGTCGGTGATCGACCGGTGAAGGTGTGTGACATATTATTCGGCTGGTCGAATTCGGACGTATCGTCATGATTCGGCCCGGAGGGCCCCTCACCCTCCCGTATCACCGCACATCTTGGAGTCCTCGTGAGAGACCGCACGCCACCCGACACGGGTCGGGAACACCCGGCACCCGACCACCGGCGCCGGCGCCTGCCCGGCCGGGCGGTCCTCGGCGCCCTCGCCGCCTCGATGCTGGCGCTCGCCCCCTCCGCCCCGCTCGCCGGGCCGTCGGCGCCGTCGACCGGTCCGGCCGCCAAGGCGGTCCGCGGCCTCGGGACCCAGCGGCCGATCGGCCCGGACCCGGTGGTCGACCTGCTGGCGCACGGCAACCTCACGATGGCGTCGAACTCGGTGCTGACCTGTGACGACAGCGACGGCTCGGTCTGCAACGACACCGAGGGCACCAACAACAACCGCACCAAGTACGTGAAGATCGACCCGAACGCGCCCGGCAACAACGCGTCCTCCGCGCAGCTGGTGATCCCGGCCGGGGCCCAGGTGCTGTCGGCCCGCCTGTACTGGCAGTTCAACCCGACCAACACCAGCACCGCGGGCGGCACCTCCGGGGACATCAACACCGGCAACCTGGTGTCCTGGAAGGTCCCGGGCAGCGCCTCCTACGAGCAGCTGACCGCCGACACCTACGACTGGTTCGACCAGCAGGTCGGCGGCAACCCGCCGGAGCCGCTGCTGGCCGGGGCGGGCGTCAAGGACGTCACCGCCCAGGTGAAGGCCGCCGGCCCGGGCAGCTACACCGTCGCGGACATCCAGGCGTGCGCCGGGCGGTCCTCCGCCCAGAACTTCGGCGGCAACAACGTCGGCTGCTGGGGCGGCTGGTCGCTGGTCGTCGCCTACGAGAACCAGGCGGAGCCGCTGCGCTACCTCAACATCTGGGACGGCTTCCAGCTGCTGCGCAGCCCCGACAACCTGGCGACGCTCACCCTCTCCGGCATCCGCACGCCCGCGACGGCCCCGCCGGCCACCATGGGCGTCACCGTCGGCGACGGCGACGTGCCGATCGCCGGCGACCAGCTGCTGGTCGGCTCCTCGACCAGCAACCTGACGCTGCTGGAGATGCCCAACCCGGCCGGTGGCGTCACCACCGACAACGCCTTCACCAGCCGGATCGACCACGTCGCGACGGACGGGACCGGCACCAACATCACGACCCGCGACCCGGCGCCGGTCAACAACTACGGCTACGACGCCCGGATGATCGACGTCACCGGCAAGATCCCCGCGAGCAGCAACCAGGCCGTGCTCCAGATCAACGGCGCGGGCGACGCGCTGCACCCGCAGGCGGTCTGGCTCGCCGTCGACGCGCTGGAGCCGGACCTCCAGATCACCAAGGCCAACACCCCCGCGGGCAAGCCCGACGACAACCCGCCCGGCCTGGTCGACCCCGGCGCCGAGATCACCTACACCTTCACCCTCGCCAACCGGCACCCGGACGGGAGCAGCGGCGACCTCGACACCGCGACCGGCGTCACCCTGACCGACGTGCTGCCGGCCGGCACCACCTACGTCGAGGGCTCCGGCACCGGCTGCACCGCCTCCGGGCAGACCGTCACCTGCACCGCCGCCGACCTCGCGCCGGGCGCCGAGGCCACCATCTCCTTCCGGGCCAAGGTCGCCGCCGGGCTCGCGCCGGGCACCAAGCTCGACGACACCGCGTCCCTCTCCTACCGCGGTGCCCAGACCGGCCGCGACCAGCAGCGCACCAGCAACACCGTGCGCAACACCGTCACCGAGCACGCCGGCTACCGCCTCGCCAAGAGCGCGGACAAGAGCCAGGCCCTCCCGGGCGACACCGTCACGTACCACGTGGACATCACCAACACCGGCAACGCGGCGCTCACCGGACTGACCGTCACCGACGACCTGAGCGCCGTCCTCGACGACGCCACGTACAACGGGGACGCCACCGCGACCGCCGGACAGGTGTCCTACGCGCAGCCGGTGCTCAGCTGGACCGGCGACCTGGCGGTCGGCGGCAGCGCCCGGGTGACGTACACGGTGAAGGTGAAGGACCCGGCCGCCGGGGACCACACGCTGCGCAACACCGTGGTGGCCGACCGGCCCGGCGGCAACTGCCCGCCCGGTTCGACGGCGGGGGAGTGCACGGCCACGGTGACGGTGACCACGTCCTCGCCGTCCCCGACGGCCTCGCCGACGTCCTCCCCGACCGCCTCGCCCACCGCTGAGCCGACCGGCTCGCCGACGGCCTCGCCGACCGCGACCGGCAGCCACAGCCCGCACCCGGCGCCCACCGGCAAGCCGCACCACCCGGGCGGCGGCCTCGCCGAGACGGGCAGCCAGGTCGCGCTGATCGGCGGCATCGGTGCCGCCGTCGCCCTCGGCGGCGCGGCCCTCGTCCTCGTCTCCCGCCGTCGGCGCCACCGGCACTGACGTCCGTCCGTGAAATGAAGGCGGCCCCACCGCGGTTGTCGGTGGGGCCGCCTTCCCCTTCACCCCGGAGCCGACGTGTCCCAGCCATCCGACGCTTCCCCCGCCCCCGCCCCCGCTCCCGCCCCCGCCCCCGCTCCTGATCCCGCCGTTCGTGAGCTCCGCCTGGTGGTCACGGCCGCCGACTACGAGCAGGCGCTGCACTTCTACCGCGACGTCCTCGGCCTGCCCGAACGCGGCGCCTTCGCCTCCCCCGACGGCCGGGTCACCATCCTCGAAGCCGGTCGCGCCACCCTGGAGATCGCCGACCCGGGCCACGCCGACTTCATCGACGAGGTGGAGGTCGGCCGCCGCGTCGCGGGCCACCTCCGGGTCGCCTTCCAGGTCGACGACTCCGCCGCCACCACCGCCCGGCTCGCCGCCGCCGGGGCCGAGGTGATCGCCGAGCCGGTCCGCACCCCCTGGAACTCGCTCAACTCCCGCCTGGAGGCCCCGGCCGCCCTCCAGCTCACGCTCTTCACCGAACTCGGCGAGCCCGCTGCCGAGGAGTGACCTCCTCGGCCCTCCGTCCCGGCCCTCCGTCCCGGCCCTCCTTCCCGGGCGACCTGATCGGGCGGCCTTCTGCCGGGCCACGTCGCGGGCGCGCTGCCGGAGCCGGCGGACGGCCGGGATCTCGTGGGGCCTCCCGCTCTCGGCCGAGGCCCCGGGCGAGGTGGGGCTGTGCGCCGGCGAGTTGCTCGCCAACGTCGCCGAGCACACCCGCGGGCCCTGCACCGTCACCGTGCGCCGGGCGGACGGTCTGCTGCGCGTCGAGATCGACGGCGCCGCCCCGTCCCTCCCACGCGGCGTGCCGGCTCCGGCTCCGTGCGGAGCGGTGGGGCCCCGAGGGAGCCGGGGTGAATCCTTCTGGGGGGTCGCCGCCTCTTATAGGCGGTTCCGGCGGGCGCCGGGGCGGACGAGGAGGCTGTGATGATGGTCTGGGTGGGCGTGGCGGTCGGCGCGGCGCTGGTCGTGATGTGCAGTGTGACGGTGCTGCGGAAGTGGGGGCGGCGGCGTGGCTGAGGTGCGGGAGTGGCCGGGGAGTTCGGTGGTGGCCGCGGCCCGGGACGGGGACGTGGAGGCGATCGCCGCCCTGGTGTCGGGGGCGCACCCGCACGTGCAGCGGTTCGCCCGCTCGCTGTGCGCGACGCCGGAGGACGCCGAGGACGCGGCGCAGGAGGCGCTGATCATCCTGTACCGCAAGATCGGGATGCTGCGGGCGACCGGGGCGCTCGCCTCGTGGATGTTCCGGATCGTGCGGAACGAGTGTCTGCGGCGGACCCGTTCGGTGCTGTGGGAGCGTACGGCGCCCGGTGGGGCGCCGTACCGGTCGGCCGAGGAGGAGGTGCTCGGGCGGCTGGAGGCCGGGCGGGTCGCGGAGGCGATCGCCGCGCTGCCGGAGGACCAGCGGCGGGTGCTGATCATGCGGGACGTCCAGGGGCTCAGCGGGCGGATGGTCGCCGATGTGCTGGGGCTCAGCACGGCGGCCATGAAGTCGCGGCTGCACCGGGCGCGGGCCTCGGTCCGGGCGATCACCGTCGCAGGGGAGCGGTGATGGCCGGGGACTCGGGGTACGGCAGCCGGACGCTGGCCAGGCACCTGGCGCGCGGCGGGGTGGGATTCGCGGCGTTGCTGGGGGCGTTCGCGCTGCTGCCGTTCGCCGGCCCGGTGGCGCTGCTCCTGCTGCCGGTCGGGCTGCTCGCCTTCCGCGGCTGTCCGACGTGCTGGGTGATCGGGCTGGTGGAGACGGTGTCGCGGGGGCGGCTGCAGCGGGAGTGCGTCGACGGCCGGTGCGAGTTGCGCAAGGGCGGGGCGGCGTAGGCGGGTCGCGGCCACCCCGGGGAGGGGTGGCCGCGACGGGGCCGGGGACCCAGGACCGGCCGTCAGCCGATGGAACGGGGGAGGCGGGTCGTCAGGTAGAAGACGGTGAACGAGCCCAGGAGCTGGATGCCCAGGCAGAGGGCGAGCGCGCGGTCCATGCCGAGGCCGGGCGAGAGGGCCAGGTAGAGCGAGCCCAGGGTGGCGACGCCCAGGGCCAGGCTGGACTGCTGGCTGGTGGCGAGCACGCCGCTGCCCACGCCCGCCCGGTCGGCGGGGACCTTGGAGAGGACGACGCGGAACAGCGGGGTGCCGATCAGGCCCTGCCCGATGCCGGCGAGGGCGACGCCCGGGACCATCCGCAGCGGGGAGAAGCCCTCCGGGTCGGCGAGCACGGTGACGGCCAGGGTGGAGAGGCCGACGGCCTGGACGGCGGCGCCGGCGGTGAGGACGCGGCTGCCGAACCGGCCGATCAGGCGCGGGCCGGAGAGCGAGGCGGTGAAGTAGCCGACGGCCATCGGGACCAGCGCCCAGCCGGCCGCGACCGGGCCGAGGTGCAGGCCCTGCTGGAGGGCGACCGCGATGACGAACATGAAGCCGCCGAAGCCGCCGAAGTAGGGGAGGGCGATGCCGAGGCCGCGCCGCATCTCGGGGATGCGCAGCAGGGTGGGCGGCACCAGCGGGGTGTCGCCGCGGCGCTCGGCCCGGCGCTCGACCAGGGCGAAGGCGGTGGCGAGCACGGGGAACAGCGCGAGCAGCACCCAGGACCAGAGCGGCCAGCCGGCGGCGCGGCCCTCCATCAGCGGGACCAGGAGGGACAGCAGGGTCCCGGTGAGCAGGACGGTGCCGGCGATGTCGATCCTGGCGGCCTGCTCGGCGCGGCTCTCCGGGACGAAGCGCAGGGCGAGGACGAGGGCCAGCAGGGCGAAGGGGACGTTCAGCAGGAAGACCGAGCGCCAGCCGCTGCCGAAGAGGTCGGCGGCGACCAGCATGCCGCCGAGCACCTGGCCGATGACCACCGAGATGCCGCCGACCGCGCCGTAGACCGAGAGCGCGCGACCGCGCCGGGCGCCGTGGGTGGCGGCGGTGATGGTGCCGAGGACCTGCGGGATCAGCAGCGCGGCGGACGCGCCCTGGGCGGCCCGGGCGGCGACCAGCGACCAGGCGCCGGGGGCGAGCCCGCAGGCGAGCGAGGTCACGGCGAAGGCGGCGGCCCCGGCGACGAAGACGCGGCGGCGGCCGAAGATGTCGCCCAGCCGGCCGCCGAGGACCAGCAGGACGGCGAAGGCGATGCCGTACCCGGCGGCGACCAGTTCCAGCACGGCGGGGCCGGCGGCGAGGTCGTGGTCGATGGTCGGCAGGGCGACGTTGACGATGAAGAAGTCGAGCATCGGGAGGAACGCCCCGAGCAGGACGGTGACCAGCCCGGCGGTGCCGAGGGAGGGGCCGGGGGGCGGGGAGGAGGGGGCCGAAGGGGCGGAGAGGGCGGCGGAGGAAGCGGGGGCGAGGGGCTCGGTGGCGGTCAGCTGCTGGGTCACGGTCCTACGATCCGCCGCGCCGCACCCTGGTACCAGAGTGTGCTTGTCCGGGTATAAGAAGTACCTGGAAACAGGATGGCGAGTGGCGCATCCTGGTGGAATGAGTCTGACCACCGCCACGGCCGGCACTGTCACGGCCGGCACCGCTACGGCCGGAACCGCGACGACCGGTACCACTACGGTCGGCACCGGGAGAGCGTCCGCCGATCCGCGGCGGCAGCAGCTGGCGGCGTTCCTGCGCAGCCGCCGGGAGCGGATCACCCCCGAGCAGGTGGGGCTGCCGATGACCGGCCGGCGGCGCACGCCGGGGCTGCGCCGCGAGGAGGTGGCGCAGCTCGCCGCCGTCGGGGTCACCTGGTACACGTGGCTGGAGCAGGGCCGCGAGATCCAGGTGTCCGTCCAGGTGCTGGACGCGGTGGCGCGGGCCCTGCTGCTCGATCCGAGCGAGCGGGCCCATCTGTTCACGCTGGCCGGGGCGGAGGACCCGGCGCCGGTGCGGGAGTGCCTGACCGTCACGCCGGGCATCCGGCTGACGCTGGACCGGATGGCGCCCTACCCGGCCGCGGTGATCAACTCCCGCTACGACGTGCTGGCCTGCAACGCCCAGTACACCGGGATCGTCGGCGACCTGGAGGCGATGCCCCCGGAGGACCGCAATCTGATGTGGCTGGCGTTCACCCCCTCGCGCTTCCGCGACGTGCTGGTGGACCACGAGGACGAGCGCGAGGTCATGGTGGCCCGGTTCCGTTCGGGGATGGGCGACCACGGGGGCGAGCCCGCCTGGCGGGCGCTGCTCTGCCGGCTGCGCCAGGCCTCCCCGGTCTTCGACGAGGCCTGGCAGCGGCACGACGTGCTGCGGCCGGGGAACGGGCTGAAGCGCTTCCTCCTGCCGGAGGTGGGGATGCTGCGCTTCGACTACACGAGCTTCTGGCTGGGCCCGTCCCAGGGCTCGCGGATGGTGGTCTACACCCCGAAGGACGAGGAGACCGCCGCGCTGGTGGGCCGGCTGCCCGCCCGGCTGCCGTCGGCCGGTCCCACGGCGCCGGCCCCGGCGGTGCGGACCCGCTGACGGCCGCCCGGCGCGGGCCAGCCCGAGGGTCAGGCAGAGCGCGGCGAGCGGGAGTTCGACGCAGCCCGCCATCACCAGCGCGGCGAGCGCCTCGACGCCCGGGGCCGCGGTGGCGATGTCGACCAGGGCGTCGCCCGCGAGCAGCAGGGCGACCACGGCGGCGGGCACGACGGCGCCCGGCCGGCGGTGGCGCAGCACGGCGTCCAGCCGGAGCAGGGCGGCGAACTGGCACAGGTCGAGGACGACCCACGCGGTCTCGCCGGCCGCCGCGAGCACCGCCACCCAGGGCAGCAGCGCGAAGGCCGCGAAGACGGGCACCCGCGCGGCGAACGGGGCGAGCGGGGGGAGGACGGGGCGGCCGGGCGTCAGGACGGCGGCGCTCATCGGACGTCCCCCGGCTCCGCGGGGGCGGTCCGGACCCGGGTCAGCGGGGAGCGCTCGGTCCCGGTTCCACCGGGCGCCTCGACGAGCACGCCGTCGAGGGCGCCCTCGGCCCAGGCGAGCCAGAACTCCCCGGCGACGGTGACCACCTCGCCCGCCGCGACCACCGGCGAGGGCCGGCCCGGCAGCCGGAGCAGCCGGCCGCCGGTGAAGCCGACGGCCGGGGCGGCGCCGCCGTCCGGCAGCCGGCCCCAGGCGAGTCCGTGCCGGGCGCGTCGGCGTCCGCCCGCACCGGCACCGGCAGCGGCCGCGGCCCCGGACCAGGCGCGGGCCCCGCGCAGCAGCCCGCGGCCGAGCCGGGAGGCGACCAGCACGTCCACCAGCTCGCCGTGCTCGTACACCTCCAGCGCCGCGCGCCGGCCGCGACCGGCCGGCACGCTGCGCACCGACCACGGCCCGACCGGGCCGCAGGGACCGTCGGAGCCGCGGAGCCCGTCGAACACGCCGGCCGGCCCGACCGGCAGCCGGCCCTCGTCCACGGCGGCCGGGGCCGCGGCGGCGGAAGCGGTGCGGTCCGCACGGGCGGTGCCGCGGGCCGGACGTCCGTGCGGCGGCGGAGTGGCGGAGTGCGATGCGGTGCTCGTCATACCGTCAAGACTCGTCGTCACGGGCCGTGTTGTCGGTAGTGCACCGATCCGAATCGGGGGTGTACCTAGCTTCACCATTTCTCGGCAGTGCCCTTCATGGTGACGCTTGATCACCGGGCTCTAGGCTGTCCGCCATGTCCTCCACGACGCCGCGCAGCGCGCCCGCCAGGAGCGTCGCCCGGCCCCCGTGGTCGGCGGCGGCCTGGCGGGACACCCGGTTCCTGGCCGCCGGGATCCCGCTCTCCCTGCCCGCCTGGCTGATCGTCCTCGCCCCGAAGGTGACGCTGGTCCTGCTGGGCGCGGTCCTGCTCGCCGTCCGCCCGCTCACCGCCGCCCAGCGCGGCCGGCTGCGCGCGCTGCGCGGCGTGGAGATCCCGCCGCTGCTGCGGTCCACCGGGACGCCCGCCGGCCTGTTCACCGCGCTGCGCACCGGCGTCAGCTGGCGGCAGGTCGGCTACCACCTGGTGGTCGGCCCGCTCGTCGCGGGCGGCGCGGTGGTCGTCGTGTACGGGTGGGGCGCCGCCCTGGCGGCCTCGACGGTCTTCGGCTGGTGCTGGCTGCTGCCGGCCTCCTCGCCCGTCCAGTACCAGTGGGCCAAGCTGAACGTCCCGCTCACCGTCGGCGGTCTGCTGCTGCTCGTGGTGCTGCCCGCGGCGGCCGGCCTGCTGGCCCGGCTGGACGAGGCGCTCGCGGTGCGGATGCTCGGTCCGGGCCGCACCGCCGAGCTGGAGCACCGGATCGAGGAGGTGGTCGAGAGCCGGGCCGGCCTGGTCGACGCGGTCGACGCCGAGCGCCGCCGGATCGAGCGCGACCTGCACGACGGCACCCAGCAGCGGCTCACCTCGCTCGCCATGAACCTCGGCCTGGCCCGCCGCACCCTCAAGGACGTCCCGCCCGAGGCGATGCAGGTGATCGTCGAGGCGCACGAGGAGGCCCAGGCGGCCATCGACGAGCTGCGCGACCTGGTCCGCGGCCTGCACCCGGCGGTCCTGGAGGACCGCGGTCTGGACGCGGCGCTCTCCGGCATCGCGGCCCGCGCCCCGCTGCCGGTCCGGCTGGACGTCGACGTGGCCGAGCGGATAGCGCCGACCGTCGAGGCGGTCGCCTACTTCACCGTCTCCGAGGCGCTGACCAACGTCGCCAAGCACGCCCGGGCCTCCCGGGCGGACATCTCGGTGCGCACGGCCGGCGGCCGGCTGCGCCTGGTCGTCAGCGACGACGGCGTGGGCGGGGCGGACGCCGCGCGCGGCACCGGCCTGACCGGCCTGCGCCAGCGCACCGCCTCGGTCGACGGCAGCCTGTCCGTCATCAGCCCGGTCGGGGGCCCGACCACCATCACCGTGGAGTTGCCGTGCGTGCTGTGATCGCCGAGGATTCGGTCCTGCTCAGGGTCGGTCTGGTCAAGGTCCTGGAGGCGGTGGGCTACGAGGTGGCCGCCGCCGTCGGGGACGCCGAGGAACTGCTCGCCGCGGTGCAGGAGCACCGCCCGCAGGTGGTGGTCGCGGACGTCCGGATGCCGCCGGGCTTCACGGACGAGGGGGTGCGGGCCGCGCTGGTGATCCGCCGGCAGTGGCCGGAGGTGGCGGTGCTGCTGCTCTCGCAGTTCGTGGAGGAGCGGTACGCCGCGGACCTGCTGACCACCAACACCAGCGGGGTCGGCTACCTGCTCAAGCAGCGGGTGGCCAATGTCGACGACTTCGTGGACGCGCTGCAGCGGGTCGCCGAGGGCGGTACCGCGCTGGACCCGGAGGTGGTCGCCCAGCTGCTGGTGCGCCGCCACCGCGATCCGCTGGAGCGGCTGACCCCGCGCGAGCGGGACGTGCTCGCCCTGATGGCGGAGGGCCGGTCCAACGCGGCGATCGCCGCCGCCCTGGTGGTCAGCGACAGCGCGGTGGCCAAGCACATCAACTCGATCTTCGCCAAGCTCGACCTGCCGCCCGCCGACGAGAGCCACCGGCGGGTGCTCGCGGTGCTGCGCTTCCTGGAACTGGGATGACGATGACGACGGGGAGGGGGCCGGGGGCCACCGCGGGGGAGCGGGCGGCGGGGGCCGCCCGCCGCGGCCGCCGGGGGTGGCGGGTGCTCGGCACGCTGACGGTGGCCGTGGTGCTGGTCGTCGGCGCCGTGCAGACCTGGGCGGTGGCGGTGCAGCAGCGCACGCGCTCGGAGCTGACCTACCCGGTCGCGGTGACCAAGGTGCGGCTGGACACCGGCACCGCCACGGTCCGGATCCGGCCGGGTCAGGAGGGCCGGGTCGTGGTCCGCCAGTACCTGAACTGGATGGTCCGGATGCCGGTGGTCTCGGCGCTCTTCGAGCAGGACCAGCTCGACGTCCGGATGCACTGCAACCAGGTGCTGCCGGTCAGCGACTTCGGCTGCGGCGCGGTGATCGAGCTGGACGTGCCGCCGGGGATCGCGGTGACCGGCAAGATGTCCTCCGGGAGCATCGACATCGCCGGGGTGGCGGGGGAGATCAACCTGCTCTCCACCGCGGGCGAGGTGCTGCTGGCCGACGTGTCCGGCCCGGTGACCGTGCGCACCACCTCGGGTTCCGTCCGGGGCAGCCGCCTCACCTCCCCGAGCGTCAACGCCGCCGCGACCTCGGGTTCGATGGAGCTGGGCTTCGCCGCGGCCCCGTTGGGCGTGGACATCGGGGTGACCTCCGGGTCGGTGGTGCTGGGCCTGCCCCGGGGGTCCCGCTACGACTTCGACGGCGGGGCGTCCCCGCTGGCGCGCGGCGGCATCGACCCGACGCTGGCGGACCGCTCCAGCCCGAACAAGATCAGGATCTCGGTCAGCTCCGGCTCGGTGTCGGTCTTCGCGAAGGACGCCTCACCCGAGGACCAGATCCGACGGCTGGTCCCGGAGGGCGCGGACCCGCCCCCGGAGGGCCGGGACTGACGCTCCCGGCAGCGGCGCCCCTGGCAGCGGCGGCCCCGGGAGCGGCGGCGGGAACGGGGCCCGGCGAGCAGCGGCCCCGGGCGGCTCGGCCGGGTGGGGGACAATGAAGAGTCCCCCACCCGCCGTCCCCGAGGTCAGCCGCGCATGACAGTCCCGCCCGCACCCATCGAGCCGAGCACCGCGACCGCCACCGCGACCGGCCCCGCCGACGGCGACACCCCGGCGACCGCCACCGCCGCTCCGGCCCTCTCCGCCGAGTTCGCGCCGCTGTCCATCGGCCCGCTGGAGGTCTGGCCGCCCGTCGTGCTGGCACCGATGGCCGGCATCACCAACGCGCCGTTCCGCACCCTGTGCCGCGAGCAGAGCGGCGGCAAGGGCCTCTACGTGTCCGAGATGATCACCACCCGGGCCCTGGTCGAGCGCAACGCCAAGACCATGCAGCTGATCACCTTCGACCCGAGCGAGAAGCCGCGGTCGATCCAGCTGTACGGGGTCGACCCGGTGACGGTCGGCAAGGCGGCCCGGATGATCGCCGACGAGGGCCTCGCCGACCACATCGACCTCAACTTCGGCTGCCCCGTCCCCAAGGTGACCCGCAAGGGCGGTGGCTCGGCGCTGCCGTACAAGCGCAACCTGCTGCGCGAGATCCTGCGCGAGGCGGTCGCCAACGCCGGCGACCTGCCGGTCACCATGAAGATGCGCAAGGGCATCGACGACGGCCACCTCACCTACCTGGACGCCGGCCGGATCGGCGCCGAGGAGGGCGTCTCCGCGATCGCCCTGCACGGTCGCACCGCCGCCCAGCACTACGGGGGCACCGCCGACTGGTCGGCGATCGCCCGGCTGCGCGAGTCCGTCCCGGCGGAGATCCCGGTGCTCGGCAACGGGGACATCTGGTCGGCGGACGACGCGGTGCGGATGATGCGCGAGACCGGCTGCGACGGCGTGGTGGTCGGCCGCGGCTGCCTGGGCCGGCCGTGGCTGTTCAAGGACCTGGTGGCGATCTTCGAGGGCGAGGTCGACCACGCCCGCCCGACCTTCGCCGACGTGGCGCGGGCGATGGTCCGGCACGCGCAGCTGCTCGGCGAGTGGCTGGGCGACGAGGCCCGCGGCGTGATCGACTTCCGCAAGCACGTCGCCTGGTACACCAAGGGCTTCTCGGTGGGCTCGGAGCTGCGGGTGAAGCTGGCCAACTCCTCCTCGCTGGCCGAACTGGCCGAAACCCTCGCCCTGGTGGAGCAGTCCCAGGCCTGGCCGGCCGGCGCGGACGGCCCGCGCGGGCGGACCAGCGGCAACAACCGGGTCGTTCTGCCGGACGGCTGGTTGGACGATCCGTATGACTGCGCCCGACCGGGCCAGGACGCCGAATCGGACACCTCCGGCGGATGACCTCGCCGAAGTGGCAAAAACGATCCCTCGGGGTCGATTGCCACTGCGGCCCAGCCCTCTTTGCCGATCTGGCCAAGAGGGCTCCTTTTTGGCAGCCTGACATCACGGAGCGGACACGTTTCTGGACGCAGTGCGACGAAGGGCGGAGTCGGCCTACGCCCGAACGCTGAGATGCGCCCGTGACGCTGGCCACATACCCTGGCGGTCGGAGGTGGCCGACAGGACGAAATGAACAAGTCGGGGGTGGATCGCTTCCCGAAGGGGAGCGGCGGCGGATCGGGCACTGAGGGTGCAGGAAATCAAGCCGATCCGTCAGGCCGGAGCGTCCGTGGCTACGGTGCGTTTCGGTGACGCGATCTTCCGGTTTCGATGACTTCAAGACTTGAACGCTCGCTAGCGTCAGCCGGACGATTTCACCACCAGAGGTGAACGCCATTCAGTGCATTCGATCTAGCGGGTTATCTGCCGATCCTGACGACGTACGCCCTATTGGCGGCGCGGAAGAGCCTTCGAAATGGGTATGTTCTCCGGCGTCAGGGCAACCGTGTGCGAGGAGACCGACCCGTGGCGTCCCAGCAGAAGTTTGTTTACTCCTTCACTGAAGGAAACAAGGACCTCAAGGACCTTCTCGGCGGTAAGGGCGCGAACCTGGCCGAGATGACGAACCTGGGCCTGCCGGTCCCTCCGGGGTTCACCATCACCACCGAGGCCTGCAAGGTCTTCCTGGAGACCGGTAGCGAGCCCACCTCGCTGCACGAGGAGATCAGCGCCCACCTGGACGCCCTTGAGCAGGAGATGGGCAAGAAGCTCGGCCAGGCCGACAACCCGCTGCTCGTCTCGGTGCGTTCGGGCGCCAAGTTCTCCATGCCCGGCATGATGGACACCGTCCTGAACATCGGCCTCTCCGACGCCTCGGTGGCGGGCCTGGTCGCGCAGTCCGGCAACGAGCGCTTCGCCTGGGACTCCTACCGCCGCCTGGTCCAGATGTTCGGCAAGACCGTGCTGGGCGTCGACGGCGAGCTGTTCGAGGAGGCCCTGGACGAGGCCAAGCACGCCAAGGGCACCGCCAACGACCTCGACCTGGACGCCGCCGACCTGAAGCAGCTGGTCGAGGTGTTCAAGGGCATCGTCGAGCGCGAGACCGGCCGGGCCTTCCCGCAGGAGCCGCGCGAGCAGATGGACCTCGCCATCCACGCCGTCTTCCACTCCTGGAACGGCGACCGGGCCCGGCTCTACCGCCGCCAGGAGCGCATCCCGAACGACCTGGGCACCGCGGTCAACGTCTGCACCATGGTCTTCGGCAACCTCGGCGAGGACTCCGGCACCGGTGTCGCCTTCACCCGCGACCCCTCCACCGGCACCCAGGGCGTCTACGGCGACTACCTGTCCAACGCCCAGGGCGAGGACGTCGTCGCCGGCATCCGCAACACGCTGCAGCTGTCCGAGCTGGAGAAGCTCGACAAGAAGTCGTACGACGAGCTGATGGCGATCATGCAGACGCTCGAGAACCACTACCGCGACCTCTGCGACATCGAGTTCACCATCGAGCGCGGCAAGCTCTGGATGCTCCAGACCCGGGTCGGCAAGCGCACCGCCGCGGCCGCCTTCCGGATCGCCGTCCAGCTGGTCGACCAGGGCCTGATCGACCTGGACGAGGCCCTCATGCGGGTCACCGGCGGCCAGCTCTCCCAGCTGATGTTCCCGCGCTTCGCCCCCGACGCCGAGTCCAAGCAGATCGCCCGGGGCCTCGCCGCCTCGCCCGGCGCCGCGATCGGCAAGATCGTCTTCGACTCCTACACCGCCGTGAAGTGGTCGCGCTCCGGCGAGAAGGTCATCCTGGTCCGCCGCGAGACCAACCCGGACGACCTGGACGGCATGATCGCCGCCGAGGGCATCCTCACCTCGCGCGGCGGCAAGACCTCGCACGCCGCCGTCGTCGCCCGCGGCATGGGCAAGACCTGTGTCTGCGGCGCGGAGGAGCTGGAGGTCGACACCAAGCGCCGCCGGATGACCACCGCCGACGGCCTGGTGCTGGAGGAGGGCGACGTCGTCTCCATCGACGGCGCGACCGGCAAGGTCTACCTCGGCGAGGTCCCCGTGCTGCCCTCCGCGGTGGTGGAGTACTTCGAGGGCACCCTGCACGCCGGCGCCGACGTCCAGGGCGGCCTGGTCCAGGCCGTGCACCGGCTGATGTCGCACGCCGACGTCCGCCGCCGGCTCGCCGTGCGCGCCAACGCCGACAACGCCGAGGACGGCTCGCGCGCCCGCCGCTACGGCGCCCAGGGCATCGGCCTGTGCCGCACCGAGCACATGTTCCTCGGCGAGGAGCGCCGCAAGGAGGTCGAGCACCTGATCCTCGCGGACAACGACAAGGACCGCGAGCTGGCGCTCTCCACCCTGCTGCCGATGCAGAAGGGCGACTTCGTCGAGCTCTTCCAGGCGCTGGACGGCCTGCCCGTCACCGTCCGCCTGCTCGACCCGCCGCTGCACGAGTTCCTGCCGGACATCACCGAGCTGTCGGTGCGCGTCGCCCTCGCCGAGGCCCGCAAGGACCCGAACGAGAACGACCTGCGCCTGCTCCAGGCGGTGCACAAGCTGCACGAGCAGAACCCGATGCTCGGCCTGCGCGGCGTGCGCCTCGGCCTGGTCATCCCCGGCCTGTTCGGCATGCAGGTCCGCGCCATCGCGGAGGCCGCCGCCGAGCGCAAGCTGGCCGGCGGGGACCCGCGCCCCGAGGTCATGATCCCGCTGGTCGGCACCGTCCAGGAGCTGGAGCTGGTCCGCGACGAGTGCGAGCGCGTGCTCGCCGAGGTCGCCCAGTCCACCGGCGTCCAGCTGGAGATCAAGCTGGGCACCATGATCGAGCTGCCGCGCGCCGCCGTGACGGCCGGCCAGATCGCCGAGGCCGCCGAGTTCTTCTCCTTCGGCACCAACGACCTCACCCAGACGGTCTGGGGCTTCTCCCGCGACGACGTCGAGGCCTCCTTCTTCACCGCCTACCTGGAGAAGGGCATCTTCGGGGTCTCGCCGTTCGAGACCATCGACCGCGACGGCGTCGGCTCGCTCGTCAAGCACGCCGTCCAGGCCGGCCGGGCCACCCGCCCCGACCTCAAGCTCGGCGTCTGCGGCGAGCACGGCGGCGACCCGGACTCGGTCCACTTCTTCCACGAGGTGGGGCTGGACTACGTCTCCTGCTCCCCCTTCCGGATCCCGGTGGCGCGCCTGGAGGCCGGCCGCGCCGCCATCGAGTCTGCGGGCAGCGACTCGCGCTGAGACGCCGGGGGGCGCTGAGCCCCCCGGCCGGGCGCGACCGCTGACCGCGTCCCCTCCCTCGGGGAGGGGCGTACACCGGAGCTCGGCGCAGGAGAACCGGCGTACGTGAAGCGGCCGGGGCGGGAACGGACAACGGCGTCCGTACCCGCCCCGGCTGTGCGCGTTTTTCCGCAGCCGGACGCAGCCGGACGCGGCCGGCCCCGGGCACCGCCCCCCGGCGGGACGCCCGGATGTGGCCGCGGCCACGTGTGTGGCTGGCCGCGCGCGGGCCCGCCGACTGCCAAGCTGGAGCCCATGACCAGCAAGAACCGCCTGTGGACCGTCCTCGCCGTGCTGCTCTGCGCGATCGCCGCCGCAGTCGGCTACGTCGCGTCCGACGGCACCGGCGACGGCACGCCCAAGGCCGCCGCGACCTCCACCGGCCCGGCCGCCGCGTCGAGCACCCCCTCGGCCCCGAAGCCGAGCGCGCCCAAGCCCAGCGCGCCCAAGCCCTCCGCCCCGGCCACCACGCCCCCGGCGGGCGCCGCCGTCGGCTGGGTGCCGACCGACCCGGCGATGGCCGACGTCTGCCGCACCACGCTGCCGGGCCAGGCCCTCGACACCCTGGGCCTGATCGCCAAGGGCGGCCCCTACCCCTACCGCTCGGACGGCATCGTCTTCGAGAACCGCGAGAGCCGCCTCCCGCGCAAGACCTCCGGCTACTACCACGAGTTCACCGTCGTCACCCCCGGCTCCGGCGACCGCGGCGCCCGCCGCGTGGTCACCGGCGACTCCGGCGAGCAGTACTGGACCGCCGACCACTACGGCACCTTCCAGGAGATCGACGCCCGCTGCTGAGATATTTCACTGGTATGCGAATGAGCCGTTCCTGAACGATCGTCACCGGCCGCCAGTAGCCTGAAGCGCGGCGTCCGGGGCTCCGCCACGAGCGGTGGTGCCCCGGGCGGGGGTCTCGCGCGCGGGCGCGGGCGGATGGCGAGAGGGGCGGGGTATGAGGGTGCGCAGCGTCTGCGGAGTGGCCACGGCGGTCGTCCTCACGGGCTTGCTGGCGGGGTGCGGCTCCGGTGCCGAGGGGGGCGGGTCCGCCGAGGACACCGGGCCCGAGCCGGAGATCGGGCAGATCATGGCGGAGCCGCTCGACGGCGCCCCGGTCGCGCTGCCGTTGGACGGCTACTCGGTCGGCACCGAGGAGTCCGCCGTCATCTTCCGGGCGATGGGTCAGGCCACCCGGACGTGCATGAAGTCCAAGGGATTCGACTACGACCCGGGCGAGGTCCCGGTGGCCCCGCCGCCGAGCCCCTTCGATCCGGGTAACCTCGGGCTGCTCTCGGCCGCCGCCGCCCAGCAGACCGGCTACCACAAGCCGCCCCGGCCGGCCGGTTCCGGGCAGAGCGCCACCGGCTCCGCGGCGGCCGGCGCGGTCGAGCAGAGCGACGCCTATCGGCAGGCGCTGACCGGCGCGGGACGGGCGGCGGCCGGCGTCGCGGACGCCAAGACCGATCGCGGGTGCGCGGGCGAGATCGAGCGCCGGTTCCAGGCCGCAGGGGTCAAGAGCAACTCCGGCGACCTGATCGGCAGCCTCCGGGGGAAGGCCTACGACCGCACCGCCACCGACAGCCGGGTGAAGGACGCGATCGCCGCCTGGCAGTCCTGCATGGCGGGGCTCGGTTACCACTACTCCACCCCGGTGCAGGCGAGTTCGGCGGCGTGGCCGGACCCGGTCTCGGACCGGGAGAAGGCCACTGCGGTGGCGGACATGACCTGCAAGACCCAGGTGAAGCTGCTCGGCACCTGGTACACCGTCCAGACCGCCTACCAGAAGCAGTTCATCGGCCGGAACGAGGTCGACCTGCAGACGGTCAAGGAGGTGTCGGCGCAGCGCGTCTCGGCAGCCCGGAAACTGCTCGGTCAGGGGTGAGCCCGGTACACCGCCTACTGGAACGCCCGGCCGGCCTCCAACGAGTCGGGTGACGGTCTCCGTCCGGCCGGCGCACGCGGCGGGCGAACAACTGCGGACTCGGCAGGCCGACCTCGGTGAGCTCGCCAGGCCGGGATGAATGCCGAGGGGCGGTCGGCCACGACGTCCGGGAGAGCGCGGTCGATGACCGGCCGGCGAGGCTGGTGGACTGCGCCCCAGGTCCCCGGCGAGTGCTGATCAGCGGGCCCGGCGCCAGCTGATCCGGGCGTGCGGGCCGTGCGGGCCGGCCGCGAGCAGCACGGCCAGCTCCTGCAGCACCGGGCCCGGGTCGCGGCGCAGTTGGACGGGCGTGGTGCGGACGACCGGCAGGCCGGCGGCGGTCAGCCGGTTGGCCCGGGTCAGGCTCCGCTCGTGGTCGGCCGGGCGCAGGTGCCAGGCCCGGGAGTCGATCTCCAGCGCGACGCAGGCTTGCGGCCAGTAGGCGTCCGGCACGGCCAGGAACCGCCCGTCCAGGAAGAGCACCGGGTTCCAGAGCGGCTCGGGCAGCCCGGCCCCGCGCACCGCGTCCCGCGCCTCGCCCTCCACCACCGAGCGCACCCCGGCCGTCAGCTCCTCCACCACCCCGGCCAGCCGGGGCAGCTCGCGCGCGTCCGGCCGGGCCAGCAACTGGTCCAGCAGCTCGCCGAGTTCGCAGTGCCGGCGCTGGACGGCCTCGGCGCACAGCGCGCGGAACCGCTGCCGTCCGCTCTCCCGGGGCGCGAGGTCGGCCAGCGCCCGGGCGACCGAGGTGCTCCAGAGTCCGTCGTCGCGCTCGAAGCCGCCGGGCATCGGCCCGCTCGCCCGGTGGATCCGTACGAACCCCCGGTCGCCGACCTTGCGCCGGGCGGGGATCAGCACGTCCACCTCTGTGAGGTCCGCCGGGTGCCCGGCCGAGGGGAGCCCGGCGTCGGCGAGCACCGCCACCCCCGTGAGCAGCACCTCCCCGGCGGGCGGAGCGGTGAGCCCCTTGGGCCCCGCGTAGGCGACGGCGGCCCGCAGGCGCTGGTGCGCCGTCAGCCGCCCGGTCTGCAGGCAGATCACCCGGGGCAGCACCCGCTGCCACGGCCCGCCGGGCCGCAGCCGGTGCGCGATGGTGCCGGACGGCACGCCGAGCCCGCGCAGCTGGGCGCGGGTGGCGATGTGCTGCTGGTCGGCGCCGAGCAGCAGCAGCGGGTCGAGGAGGGAGCCGGCACTGGTCATGCCCGGGTGGTTCCCACGCGGATCGGAGGTATGCGGAACATCGCCCGCCGGGGGACTGCCCGGTCAAACGGGGTTGACGCGCGGGTGGCGCGGCGGGTGGGCTTGGTCCCGATGACGACTCCTCACACCGGCCCGGCGTTCGACGCCCTCCAGGGCCTCTCCGTGGGCGACGCCCTCGGCGCCCAGTTCTTCGTCCCCGCCACCGCCCGGACCCACTTCGCGACCCGTACCGCCCCGCCCGGACCCGGGGGCGTGTCTTATGGACCGGCCCGGGGCCGCGACGCCAGGGCACGCACCTCGCCGCGTTGTCGTCGGTCGCCGATGCTCCGCATGGACTCCCTCCTCCGCCTTGCGATGCACGCACCCTGACGCCGCGGCCTTGTCCGAGCCGATCCACAAGACACGCCCTGGCCGTGGACCGACGACACCGAGATGGCGTGCTCGGTGTACGCCGCGCACACCGAGCGCGGCGGGATCGACGTGTTCGACCTCACGCACGCCTTCGCCCGCCGGCACGACTTCGACCGCGGCTACGGCCCGTCCGCCAACCGCCTGCTGCGGCTGATCCGGGAGGGCGGCGACGCCCGGGCGCTGGCCGCCGGGCTGTTCGACGGCCGGGGCTCGTACGGCAACGGAGCCGCGATGCGGGTCGCCCCGCTCGGGGCGGCGTACGCGGCCGACCCGGTGCAGGCGGTGCGCCCGGCCGTCGAGACGGCGCTGATCACCCACACCCACCCGCAGGCGGTGGACGGCGCGGTCGCCGTCGCGGTGGCCGCGGCCTTCGCGGTGCAGGCCCGCACCACGCGGATGACGCCGGAGAGCTTCCTGGGGAAGGTCCGCCACCTCACCCCGCGCGGGGCCGTCCGCGAGGGCCTCGGCGAGGCGATCGCCCTGCTCGCCGAGCCGGGCCACGAACGCGCCGCCGGGGTGCTCGGCAACGGCAGCCGGACCAGCGCCGCCGACACCGTCCCGTACGCGCTGTGGTGCGCGGCCCGGCGGCTCACCGACTACCCCGCGGCGGTCCGGGAGGCCGTGGCCGCCGGCGGCGACATGGACACCGTCGCCGCGATCACCGGCGGCGTGGTCGCCGCGCACACGGGGACGGCCGGCATCCCCGCAGCCTGGTTGGCGGCCCGCGAGCCGCTGCCCGGCTGGGCGTTCCCGGAGCCGGGCGGCGTCCCCGACGGCCGGGGCGGCGCGGACCTGCTGGTGCCGCGGTCGCACCCGGTGCCGGACGTGGTGTGGACGGACGCGCAGTGGCAGGCGCTGCGGACCGGCGTGCTGCCGGACCGCCGCTGGCGGGCCCGCACCGGGGAGGGCGTCCTGCGGCTCTGCCGAGCGGACGGCCATCCCGTCTGGGAGCTGGCCGTCGCCCCGGGCCGGGCGGGGTGGCGCCCGGTGTCGGCCGTCGTCGAGACCTGTCCGCACCGCGCGCCCGGGCTGCGGGACGGCGAGGACGCCGGCCTGCTGGCGCGCCTGCTGGGGGCCGCCGCTCCCGGGGGAGGGGCGGCCCGGCCCTGACGGTCAGGCCGTGATCAGGTGCCCGCCGCCGCCGTGTCTAAGGCACTCCTGGTTGATCGCCGGATCCGGGGCGCTCGGCGAGGTGGCGGCGGCGATCCGCAGCTCGATGATGTCCCGGACGGCCGGCCACTCGCTGTCCAGGATCGAGTAGAACGCCGTCGACCGGACCACCCCGTCCAGCCCGCGCGAGTGCGCCCGGCGGACGCCCTCCGAGGTCGCGCCGAGCCGCTCGATGGCGGTGCGCGAGCGCAGGTTGCGGGCGTCGGCGCGCAGCGAGATCCGCTGCACGCCCCACGCCTCGAAGGCGTGCCGGAGCATCAGCAGCTTGGCCTCGGTGTTGATGCCGGTGCCCTGGGCGCGCGGCGACAGCCAGGTGTTGCCGATCTCGGCGGCGTCCGGGACGGCGGTGGCCGGGTCGCCGAACGGCACGCCCGGCACCGGCGGCCAGACCATTGGCCCCTGCCAGTAGTCGAGTTCCAGGAACCGGGTGGAGCCCACCACCCGGCCGTCGGCCTGGTTCACCGTGGCGAACGGCAGCGACCGGCCCGCGGCCTGGTCGGCCAGGGCGCGCGCGATGTACTCGTGGGCCGCTTCCAGGCCGTGCGGGACGGGCGTGAAGGCGTAGGTCGTACGGTCCTCGGCGCCGGCCTTGGCGATGGCCTCGGCGTGGTGCGCGGCGAGGGGCTCCAGCCGCACGGTGCGGCCGGTGAGGATGACAGGTACGGGCACGGAACCTTCGGTCCTTCATCGGTCGGAGGGCGCTGGCCCGTGCCGGGGTGCGGCGCGGGCGAGCGATGACTGGTTCGCCCCGTCCCGGAGTGCGCCCACCGGTGCCCGCGCACGCCGGAGTCCGGTCGGGCGGGGCGGGGAGCGACGGCCCGGAGACGGGCAGCGCGGTGCCGGAACGGACACGGGTCCACGGACCGGTCCGGCGGGATGAGCGAGGGGACAGTGTGCGTCCGCGAGATGGCCGAAGAGGAAACGAGAGCGCGAAGGGAAGCAGGCGGCCAGGTGAAGGCAAGATGCGTCGTGGGTGGCTGGCCGAGCACCGGTCCGGGACGTGATCGACGGCGTTACGGACGACGTGACGACGACGCGACGATGCGAGGCAGCGAGAGGACGATACCCGTAAGAAGTCGGTGCGTCACTTCGCGGCACACGAATGGCCCCCGCGGCAGCGTCCGGACGGGTGGTGGAGGCCGTCCGCGTCCCCCTGACCAGGCACTTCTCCGACGGGTGCGATCATGGTCCGGCCGGCCCGCCGGGCGCCCGCCGCGGGCGGTCCGGGCAAACGGGACCGGCCCGCCGGGAATTCCGGCGGCGCCCCGCACGCTGGACGAGAAGAACCGGGCCCGGGCCCGCGCGGGCCGACGCGCGGGGGAGCGGGCGCGGTGAACCGCGACGAGGAAAGAAACGGGGTGTGGGTGAGCGGTGCGTGATCCCCAGGCGCTGTACGAGCTGGACCAGCAGGGCGTGGCCGCCGTGGCCGCGGCGAGGGCCGCGCTGGCGGACACCGGTGCCGGCCTGGTGCTGCTCCACCACTTCGAGGGCTTCATGGACGCCGGCGAGGCGGGCGCCCAGGTCGTCGCCCACCTGCTGGAGACGGGGGCCCCGCAGGTGGTGGCCCGCTTCGACCACGACCGCCTGGTGGACTACCGGGCCCGCCGCCCCGCGATGGTCTTCGACCGTGAGCACTGGTCGTCCTACGAGCCGCCGGAGATCCTGCTCCAGCTGGTCCACGACACCGCCGGCTCGCCGTTCCTGCTGCTCACCGGGCCCGAGCCGGACGTCGAGTGGGAGCGCTTCGCCGCCGCCGTCCGCGAGCTGGTCGAGCGCTTCGACGTCCGGCTGAGCCTCGACTTCCACGGCATCCCGATGGGCGTGCCGCACACCCGCCCGGTCGGCCTGACGCCGCACGGCAACCGGCTGGACCTCGCGGCCGGCTACCCGCAGTGGTTCGAGCAGGCCCAGGTGCCGGGCAGCGCCCAGGCCCTGCTGGAGTACCGGCTCGCCGAGGCCGGGCACGACGTGCTGGGCTTCGCCGCGCACGTGCCGCACTACGTGGCGCGCTCGGCGTACCCGGCGGCCGCGGTGCAGATTCTGGAGGCCGTGCAGTCCGCGACCGGTCTGGTGCTGCCCGGCACCCCGCTGCGCGAGCAGGTCGACGTAGTCTACGCCGACATCGAGGAGCAGCTGGCGCAGGGCGACGGCGACCTGCGGTCGGCGATCCGCGGCATGGAGGGCCAGTACGACGCGGTGGCCGGCGCCGAGGGCCGGGAGAGCCTGCTGGCCGAGCCGGTGGACCTGCCGTCGGCGGACGAGCTGGGCCGGCGCTTCGAGCAGTTCCTGGCCGAGCACGAGCGCGGCCCGGAGTAGCGCGCCGGCGGCGGCGCTCCCCGAGGGGCGCGCCGTCGCCGGAAATTCACCACCGGGGCGGGAGCGATCCGGGGCGTCCGTCCGTTGGGCGTTGCGGTGCCCGGGGGACGGGCCGTCGTAGGAAGAACGCCATCGGCTCCTACCCGGGGGGATCCCGTGCCGCTGTCCGTACGCCCGACCGCCGCGCTCACCGGCGCGGTGAGCGCGGGCCTCGCCGCCGTGCTGGTCGCCGGCTGCTCCGGTTCCACCGGTTCCGGGACCGCCGCCGGCGGCGCCCCGGACGGCTCCGCGCCGCCGCGGGCCGCCGCCGCCGTGACGCCGAGCCCGAAGTCCGCGCCCACTGGTCCCTACGTGGCGCTCGGCGATTCCTACACGGCGGGCCTGAAGATCGGCCCGCAGGTGGGGGAGCCGAAGGGCTGCTCCCGGTCGGCGGTCAACTACCCGTCCCTGGTGGCCAAGGCGCTCGGCCTGTCCGGGGAGCGGTTCCACGACGTCAGCTGCAGCGGGGCCCGCACCGGCGACCTCACCGGGGCCCAGAGCACCGACGGCGGCAGCAACCCGCCGCAGCTGGACGCGCTCACCCCGGCCACCCGCCTGGTGACCGTCGGGATCGGCGGCAACGACGCCGGGTTCATGGAGGTCGTCGGCCAGTGCGCCAAGGAGAACCTGGTGGACGCGCTCAAGGGCCTGGTCGGCTCGGACCGCGCCGCCGCGCCGTGCCGCGACTCCTACGCGGCCGCGGACGGCGGCGACCAGGTGCAGCGCAAGGTGGACGCCGCGGGCGAGCGGCTCGGCCAGCAGCTGAAGGAGATCAAGCGGCGCTCCCCGCAGGCCCGGGTCTACGTGGTCGGCTACCCGGCCCTGCTGCCCGCCGACCCGGCGAGCTGCGTCCCGGTGCTGGGAGCCGCGGTGGCCGGCGGGGACCTGGGCTTCCTGGTGGAGAAGGAGCAGCAGCTCAACGCCATGCTCAAACGGCGGGCCGAGGCGGCCGGAGCGGTCTTCGTGGACCTCGCGGCGCCCTCGGCCGGCCACGACATGTGCGCCGGGGAGGGCGCCCGCTGGGTGGAGCCGCCGTTCCCGGCGCACGGCCTGGCGGCGATCCACCCGAACGCCAAGGGGCAGGAGGGCGCCGCCGAGGCCGTCCTCAAGGCGGTCCGCGGCTGACCGCGGAGCCGGTCACCCCGGCGCGAGGGCCGGGGTCTGTCCTCGAACCCCGGGGTTCACGCCCCGGCCCGCGCGCCGTCGTGCGCGGCACACCTCCGGTGTCACCGCCGCGGCGTACCGTGAGGGGCATATGGACGACACCGCGCACCGCCTCACCGCCGCCCCGACCCCGACCCCGTACGATCGCGCCGCCGAGGCCCGCTGGGTGCCCGAACCCGACAAGCGACCCGGCCGCACGGGGTTCCAGCGCGACCGCGCCCGCGTGCTCCACTCCGCCGCCCTGCGCCGGCTGGCCGGCACCACCCAGGTGGTCGCCCCGATGCGCAGCGACTTCCCGCGCACCCGGCTGACCCACTCGCTGGAGTGCGCCCAGGTCGGCCGCGAGCTGGGCGCCGCGCTCGGCTGCGACCCGGACCTCGTCGAGACCGCCTGCCTGGCCCACGACATCGGCCACCCGCCGTTCGGCCACACCGGCGAGGAGGCGCTCGACCAGGCCGCCGAGGCCTGCGGCGGCTTCGAGGGCAACGCGCAGTCGCTGCGCATCCTGACCCGTCTGGAGCCCAAGCGCTTCGCCCCGCAGGACGAGGCGCCCGCCCGGCTGGCCCCCTGGCCGGGCCGCAGCGTGGGCCTCAACCTGACCCGCGCCGCCCTGGACGCGGCCACCAAGTACCCGTGGACGCACGGCGCCCACCCCACCGATCCGGCCTCGCCCAAGTACGGCGTCTACGGCGACGACCTGCCGGTCTTCCGCTGGCTGCGGGCCGGCTCCCCGCCCGGGCGCAAGTGCTTCGAGGCCACCGTCATGGACTGGTCCGACGATGTCGCCTACTCGACCCACGACGTCGAGGACGGCCTCCAGGCCGGCCACATCGACCCGGCCGCGCTGCGCGCCCCGGGCGAGCGCGCCGAGCTGTTCAAGGTCGCCGAGCGCTACGCCCGGGACGCCGAGCCCGAGGAGCTGGCCGCCGCCCTGGACCGGCTGCTCGCCCAGGAGTGGTGGCCCGAGTCCTACGACGGCACCGCCCGCGCCCGCTCCGGCCTGAAGGACCTCACCAGCCAGCTGATCGGCCGGTTCTGCCTGGCCGCCGAGCAGGCCACCCGGGCCCGCTACGGCCCCGGCCGGCTCACCCGCTACGCGGCCGAGCTGGTGGTCCCGCGCGAGGTGCGGCTGGAGTGCGCGGTGCTCAAGGCGGTCGCCGTCCGGTACGTGATGCAGCGCGACGAGCAGGCCCAGCTGCGGGCCCGGCAGCGGATCGTGATCGCCGAGCTGGCCGAGGTCCTCGGCCGGCGCGCCCCCGAGTCGCTGGACCCGGTCTTCGCCGCGATGTACCGGGAGGCGGAGGACGACCGGGCCGCCCTGCGCACGGTGATCGACCAGATCGCCACCCTCACCGACGCCTCCGCGCTGGCCCTGCACGCCCGGCTGACCGGCGCGGACCGGGGCTGACCCGGCCCGACCGCACCCGGCCCGATCCCGGACGGTCGCCCCGCCGTTCGGCCCGGCCGCCCCAGTAGACTTCCGGGGTGGCCGGGCGGATCAGGGACGAAGACGTACAGGCGGTGCGGAGCGCACTGCCGATCGACGCGGTGGTCGGCGACTACGTACAGCTGACCAACGGTGGCGGTGGCGAGTACAAGGGCGTCTGCCCCTTCCACGACGAGAAGTCCGCCTCCTTCTACGTGAACCCCGCCAAGGGCGTCTTCCACTGCTTCGGCTGCCAGGAGAACGGCGACACCATCGCCTTCCTGATGAAGATCGAGCACTTCACCTTCGCCGAGGCCGTCGAGCGGATGGCCGCCCAGGCCGGCATCACCCTGCGCTACGAGGAGGGCGGCTACAGCCCCCGCCACCAGCAGGGCGAGCGCACCCGGCTGGTCGAGGCGCACAAGGTGGCCGCCGCCTGGTACCGGGAGCAGCTCGCCTCGCCCGAGGCCGAGATCGGCCGCCGCTTCCTGGCCGAGCGCGGCTTCGACGAGGAGGCCGCGGCGACCTTCGGCGTCGGCTACGCCCCGGCCGGCTGGGAGCACCTGGTCCGCTACCTGCGCGGCAAGGGGTTCAGCGACAAGGAGATCCTGCTCGGCGGCCTGGCCTCGCAGGGCCAGCGCGGCGGTCTGATCGACCGGTTCCGGGGCCGGCTGGTCTGGCCGATCCGCGACATCGCCGGCGAGGTGGTCGGCTTCGGCGCCCGGCGGCTGCGCGAGGACGACAACGGGCCGAAGTACCTGAACACCCCCGAGACGCCGATCTACAAGAAGTCGCACGTGCTCTACGGCATCGACCTGGCGAAGAAGGAGATCGCCAAGTCGGGCCGGGCGGTGGTGGTCGAGGGCTACACCGACGTGATGGCCTGCCACCTGGCCGGGGTCACCACCGCGGTGGCCACCTGCGGCACCGCCTTCGCCGAGGACCACATCAAGATCATTCGCCGGCTGCTGATGGACACCTCCCAGTACCGCGGCGAGACCGTCTTCACCTTCGACGGCGACGCCGCCGGGCAGAAGGCCGCGCTGCGCGCCTTCGAGGACGACCAGAAGTTCGCCGCCAAGACCTCCATCGCGGTCAGCCCCGGCGGCATGGACCCGTGCGAGCTGCGCCTGGCCATGGGCGACCAGGCGGTCCGCGAGCTGATCGACAACCCCGTCCCGCTCTTCGAGTTCGCGCTGAACTCCGCGGTCGCCAAGCACCGGGTGGACACCCCCGAGGGCCGCTCGGCGGCGCTGGAGGAGGCGGCGCCGATCGTCGCCAAGATCAAGGACCGCTCGATCCAGCACGAGTACGCCGTCCGGCTGGCCGGCATGCTCGGCATCCTGGACGAGCCGTTCGTGGTCCGCCGGGTCTCCCAGCTGGCCCGCTGGGACCGCGAGCGCCAGCAGAACCCGCGCGCCAACGGCCAGCTGCGCCGCCCCGAGCCGGCGCAGCCCACCGGCCCGGCCAGGCCCGCCTTCGTGCTCAACCCGCGCGACCCGGCGCAGTTCGTCGAGCGCGAGCTGCTCAAGCTGGCCCTGCAGCACCCGGACCTGGTGGCGCCGACCTTCGACAACTACGGCGAGGACGAGTTCCCGACCCCGCCGTACACCGCCGTGCGGCGCGCGATCGGCCAGGCCGGCGGGGCCGCGTACGGGGCCGCGCTGGCCGACTTCACCGCCGTGGTGCGCGAGGTCTGCCCGGACGACCGGGTGCGCTCGCTGGTCACCGAGCTGACCGTGGAACCGGTGCGCTCGCGCCGCAAGGCGGACGCCGTCTACGCGGGCGAGTTCCTGGTCAAGCTGCGGATGCTGGCCGTGGACCGGCGGGTCGACGAGGTCCGCGCCCACCTCCAGCGGCTCGGCACCCGGGCCGCCCCCGAGGAGCTGCACGCGGTGCAGACCGAGCTGTGGCAGCTCCAGCAGTACGGGCAGTCGCTGCGCAGCCGGGGCGCCGCCGCCCTGTAGGAGCGCGTTCAGAAAGTCCGCGCACGAGTCTCGGCCACGGAGTGTGGCGTGCCCCACACTGGAGGGCGTCCCACCTCCGTTCAGCGCGGGTCCGCCAGAGTCGCGCCCGCCCCGAGGGGATGCCCGTGGACCGAGGCACTGCCACGACCGCCCAGCCCGCCACCGACCCGCCCGCCCCGCCCGTGCACCCGGACGGCGCCCGTGCCGGGGACGCCCCGGCCGAGGACCACGGCCGGGCCGGGGTCCCGCTCCCGGACGGCGCCCGGGTGCCCGCCCAGGGCCTGCCGCCCGGGCACCCCGACGCCAGGGAGGCCGGGGACGACGCCGAGGAGGACGAGGAGGCCCCGGCGCCGCCCGGCGCGGAGCCCGGCGGACCGGCTGCCGACCTGCTCCGCCAGTACCTCCGCGAGATCGGCCGGATCCGGCTGCTGACCGCCGCCGAGGAGGTCGAACTGGCCCGCGCGATCGAGGCCGGGCTGTTCGCCGAGGAGCGGCTGGACCGCGGCCCGTCGCCCGCCGACCGGCTGGCCCGCGAACTGGAGGCCCTGGTGGCCGTCGGCCGGCTCGCCAAGCGCCGGCTGATCGAGGCCAACCTGCGCCTGGTGGTCTCGGTCGCCAAGCGCTACGTCGGCCGCGGGCTGACCCTGCTCGACCTGATCCAGGAGGGCAACCTCGGGCTGATCCGGGCCGTGGAGAAGTTCGACTACACACGCGGCTACAAGTTCTCCACCTACGCGACCTGGTGGATCCGCCAGGCGATGAGCCGCGCGCTGGCCGACCAGGCCCGTACGATCCGGGTGCCGGTGCACGTGGTCGAGCTGATCAACCGGGTGGTGCGGGTGCAGCGCTCGCTGCTCCAGGAGCGCGGCACCGAGCCGGGCCCGGCCGACATCGCGGCCGTGCTGGAGCTCACCGAGGAGCGGGTGCGCGAGCTGCTCCGGCTGGCCCAGGAGCCGATCTCGCTGCACACGCCGGTCGGCGAGGAGGACGACGTCGCGCTCGGCGACCTCATCGAGGACGCCGACGCGGCCTCACCCGCCGAGTCGGCCGCCTTCCTGCTGCTGCGTCAGCACCTGGAGGCGGTGCTGGGCACCCTCGGCGAGCGCGAGCGGCAGGTGGTGCAGCTCCGCTACGGGCTGGACGACGGGCGGGCGCGCACGCTGGAGGAGATCGGGGTGCTCTTCGGGGTGACCCGGGAGCGGATCCGCCAGATCGAGTCCAAGACCCTGGTCAAGCTCCGCGACCACGCCTTCGCCGCCCAGCTCCGGGGCTACCTCGACTAGCTCGGCCGGCTCGACTGGCCCGGCTGACCCGACGGCGCCGGAGCCGGGGCCGCGGGCTGGGCCGGGTCGGTGGTGGCGGTGGCGGTGGCCGGCGGGGTGGCCGGGCCGGGTGGGATCGGGGTCGAGGCGACCGTCCGGGCCAGGTCGGAGGTCGAGGGCGAGCAGGCGGCGCCCTCCGGGTCCTTGCGCTGTCCGCAGACCTGGATGGTGACCGCCGGGTCCGCCGCGTTCACCATCCACGAGTAGTTGTCGTACCCCCAGTGGATCAGCGCGGTCTCGGACTCGCCGGCGCTGGTGGTGATGGTCGCCCGGTCGCCGGGCTGGCCCTCGGTGATCGCCGCCCAGGCCGCCTGGCACTTCTGGCTGTACCGGAGGTAGACGACGACCTTGCCGACGTTGGTGGTCAGCAGGGTCCGGGCGTCGCCGCCGCAGCCGGTCGCCTTGGGGTCCTTGTGGACGCAGCCGAGCGCCTGGCAGGCCGGGACCGGCGGGGCGGGGTTGGCGGGCACCGCGGGTGCGGTGGCGGCCGGGGAGGAGCCGCCCGCCGGGGTGGACGGCGCCACGGTGGCGGCGGTCGGCGTGGCGTCCCCCTCGTCGGAGGAGGAGAGGAGTCGCACGCCGAGCAGCGCCAGCAGCAGCGCCAGCACCGAGGCGCCGATCAGGGCCGCCGGACGGCGCCCGGTCCGGCGCGGCTCCTCCGGTCCTCGCGGGGCGGCCTCGGTGTCCGTCCCGGCGTCGGCTTCCGGAGCCGTCGCGGCCTCGGGAGCCGTCGCGGCCTCCGGAGCCGGCTCGGCGCCCTCGGCACCGTCCGCCCCCGTGCCGCTGTCCGCCACCGCTTCGTCGGCCGGCTCCGCCGTGCCGGGCACCGCCCCCGCGGCCGCGCTCCGGCGCCACAGCGCCCGCAGCGCCGGACCGTCGCACTCCACGGCCCCGATCAGCGCGTCGAGCGCCTGCTCGGTGATGATCCGCTTGCCGTTCAGCCAGCGCTCCCAGGAGGCCCGGCTGTAGTGGGTCCGGGCGGCCAGCTCGGAGAGCGAGAGCCCGGTCGCGTCCTTGACGGCGCGCAGTTCCTCCGTCAGACGTCTGGCGGGGTCGGAGAGGTCGTCCGGCAGCTGCTTCCAGGCGGAACCCATGCGGTCTCTTCCAAACATGCGGGCGGGCGGGCGGCGGAGCTGGAACGGGCGGCACCCCGCGGGGCACCGCTCCGGACCCGGGCGGGCGCCTTCGCGTCTCAGAAATCGGCGGCCCGGCGTCCCAAAGCCCAGGTCCTGGCGCTGAGACGGACGGAAGTGTCTCACAACACCGGGAGAGGCTCGAACATTCATATGGCCGTCGGGCATTGTTCTTCCGGCCGGAGCGGTTCACCGCCCGGTCCTTCGTCCGGGGACCGTTTCCCGACGGCCCGGCACCTGCCGTGCCCTGGCCCCCACCGGAACGAGGCAGCCTCCACGGGGGGAGGCTGCCCCGGGCCGCAGGGACGCACGGCGGGGGCGGGCGCATCGCTGCGCCCGCCCCCGCCGTGACCACGTCGGACGCCCGTCGCCCGCCGCTCGCGGCCGGGCGCCTGTCGGACCGTCAGTGGTGGAAGCCCGTCCGGGCCGGCACCCCGAGCTCCTTGAGCGGGAACGGCTGGCGGCGCAGCTCCGGCAGCAGCCGTCCGAGGTCGCCCAGCAGCAGGTCCGCGAGGTCGCGGGAGAAACCGTTGCGGCAGACCACCCGCAGCACCGCGAGGTCCTCCCGGTTCGCCGGGAAGGTGTACGCGGGCACCTGCCAGCCGCGCTCGCGCAGCCGCCGCGACACGTCGAAGACGTCGAACGGCACGTCGTCCGTCGTGGTGAGCGCGAACACCGGCAGCTCATCGCCCCGGGTCAGCAGCCGGAAGCCGCCCAGCCCCTCGATCCCGTCGGCCAGGTACCCGGCCACCTCCCGGCAGGCGCCCTGGACGGCCCGGAAGCCGGCCCGGCCGAGCCGCAGGAAGACGTAGTACTGGGCGATCACCTCGGCGCCGGGACGGGAGAAGTTCAGCGCGAAGGTCGGCATCTCGCCGCCCAGGTAGTTGACCCTGAACACCAGCTCCTCGGGCAGCGCCTCCGGGTCCCGCCACAGCGCCCAGCCGACGCCCGGGTAGACCAGCCCGTACTTGTGGCCGGAGGTGTTGATGGAGGCGACCCGGGGCAGCCGGAAGTCCCAGACCAGGTCCTCGTCCAGGAACGGCGCGATCATGCCGCCGGAGGCGCCGTCGACGTGCACCGGGACGTCCAGGCCGGTGCGCCGGTGGAGGTCGTCGAGCGCGGCGCAGATCTCCGCGACCGGCTCGTAGGAGCCGTCGAAGGTCGAACCGAGCACCCCGACCACGCCGATGGTGTTCTCGTCGCAGAGCCCCACCGCCTGCTCGGGGCCGAGGTGGAAGCGCTCGCCGTCCATCGGCGCGGTGCGGGCCTCGACCTCCCAGAAGGTGCAGAACTTCTCCCAGCAGACCTGCACGTTGACGCCCATCACCAGGTTGGGCCGGGCCCCGGCCTCGTAGCGGTGGGCGTTGCGGCGCATCCAGCGCCGCTTGAGCGCGAGGCCGGCCAGCATGCAGGCCTCGCTGGAGCCGGTGGTGGAGCAGCCGACGGCGGTGTCCGGGTCGGGGGCGTGCCACAGGTGGGCCAGGATGGCCACGCAGCGCCGCTCCAGTTCGGCGGTCTGCGGGTACTCGTCCTTGTCGATCATGTTCTTGTCGAGGCACTCGGTCATCAGCCGGGTGGCCTGCACCTCCATCGAGGTGCTGACGAAGGTCGCCAGGTTGAGCCGGGCGTTGCCGTCCAGCAGCAGTTCGTCGTGGATCAGCTGGTACGCCGTGTCGGCCGGGACGGGGCCGTCCGCGAGCCGGTGCAGCGGGGGCGCCAGCTCCATCGCCCCGAGCGGGTCGGCGGCGGTGCCGAGGAACGGGCCGACGGTCAGCCGGCGGTCGTCGCCGGCTCCTTTGTGCAGTGCCATGGGGATCCTGCCGCCTTCCGTCCGGTGGCCGCGTCGCCTCCCACGCTGCCACCGGGCGCCGGGTGACGCATCTCCGCCGGAGCGCCCGCTCCGGGGCTGCCACGGGCCGCCACGGGCCGCCACGGGCCGCTACGGGCCGTCCGAGGGCCCGTAGCGGGGCCGTCTCAGCCGGCCGTCTCCGGGTGGATCTGCTCGCGGGCGGCCCGGTACTGCTGGCGGACCGCGGACCCGACCGGCAGGTCGTGCTCGGCGTCCGGGGCCACGGTGACGGCCTCCGGCAGGTTCCAGCGCGGCGGCTCGGGCGTCCCGGCCAGCGCCCAGGCCGCCTGCCGGGCCGCACCGCGCGCCGCGTGCGCGCCGGGCGGCGGGACGACCACCGGGACGCCGAACAGCTGCGGCGCGACGTGCCGCACGGCCTCCAGCCGCCCGGCGGCGCCGAGCAGGAAGACCCGCTTCACCTCGACGCCGCAGGCGCGCAGCACGTCCAGGGCGTCCGCGCTGTTGCAGAGCATGCCCTCGACGGCAGCCCGGGCCAGGTGCTGAGGGGCCATCGACTCCGCCCGGAGCCCGGTCAGGGTGCCGGCGGCGTGCGGCAGCGCGGGCGTCCGCTCGCCGTCCAGGTAGGGGAGCAGCACCAGCCCGTACGCGCCGGGGGAGGACTGCAGGGCGAGGTCGCTGAGTCCCTCCAGGTCGCGGCCGAGCAGGGCGGCGGTGGAGCGCAGCACCTGGGCGGCGTTCAGGGTGGCGACCATCGGCAGGTGGCGGCCGGTGGCGTCGGCGAAGGAGGAGACCAGGCCGGTGGCGTCCACCACGGCCTGCTCGTGCACCGCGAAGATCGTCCCGGAGCTGCCGAGCGAGACCACCGCGTCGCCGGGACCGAGGCCGAGGCCGAGCGCGGCGGCCATGTTGTCGCCGGTGCCGGCCGAGATGAGCAGGCCCTCGGGGGTGTGGCCGGCGGGTTCGGCGGGGCCGAGCACGTCCGGCAGCTTCAGCTGGTGGCCGAGCGCCAGCTCGACCAGGTCCTGCCGGTACTCGCCGGTGATCGGGGACCAGTAGCCGGTGCCGGAGGCGTCGCCCCGGTCGGTGGTGCGGCGCTTGGGGTGGCCGAGCAGCTGCCAGACCAGCCAGTCGTGCGGCAGCAGCACCTCGGCGATCCGGCGGGCGTTGGCCGGTTCGAACTCGGCGAGCCAGCGCAGCTTGGCGACGGTGTACGCCGGGCTGGGGACGGCGCCGATCGCGGCCGTCCAGGCCGCCGGGCCGCCCAGCTCGTCCAGCAGGGCCGCGGCGGCGCCGCTGGAGCGGGGGTCGTTCCACAGGATCGCGGGCCGGACCTGCACACCGCCGGCGTCCAGGCCGATCATGCCGTGCTGCTGGGCGCTGACGCCGATCGCCCGCACGCCCTCCAGCAGGCCGCCGGCCGCCGCGTCCCCCAGTGAGTGCAGCCAGAGCTGCGGGTCGGTCTCGCCGGGCCGGGCGTCGGGGTCCTCGGGCGCGGGGTGGGGGGCCTTGCCGGAGCGCAGGACGGCGCCGGTGTCGGCGTCGCACGCGACGATCCTGGTGCGACCGGTCGAGCTGTCTATACCCGCGACGATGGCCATAGTCGAGATCATGCCTCAGCGGGCTTCCGGACGCGGCCCGCCCGGGCAAGTGTTGCCCGTTCGGTACCGCGTCCGGGAGCCGCCGTCCGGCCGGCCGTCACCGCCCGCTCGTCCGCACGTCACGGACGGGAGTCGGGGACTGCCGGCGGCCGGGGTTCGGACGGTGGTCAGGGCCGGTAGGTGCCCCAGCTGTCGTCCTCGGTCCTGGCCCGGTTGAAGTACGGGACCCGGTCGGTGACGGAGTTCGGCAGCCGGTCGCCGACCTTGCCGGCGACGGCTCCGGCGGCCTTCCCGGCGACCGCGCCGGCCTGCTGCCGCGCCTGGGCGGCCGCGCCCTGCACCGCGGGGTTCTGGGTGACCTGCCGGGTCACCTTGGCGATCTGCTCGTACCGCTGGCGCCCCGCCCGCGTGCCCAGGACATAGCCCGTCGCGAGTCCGACACCGAACGACAGCTTCCACATGGTCGGATTCCACCCTCTCCTGGCGGCCATTGCCGCATTGCCCTACCCGTCTGCCGGGACGGTGAACCGTCGGCGACCCCAGCATCCACGGGCGGCGCCCCGGGCGCGCGGGGAGCGCGCCGGGCGGGGGCGCCCGGTGGCGGCCGGGGAAAGCGATTGGCGGACCACCCCCCCGAGTGCGCTAATGTATGTCCCGCAGCGAGCGCCGAGGAGCCCGGGAGACCGGGGGCCGGAGCGGGAAGCTCGATCCCCCATAGCTCAATTGGCAGAGCAGCCGACTGTTAATCGGCAGGTTATTGGTTCGAGTCCAATTGGGGGAGCCCGGATGGCGGCCCTCGGGTCGAACGTCCGTCCGTGGTACGGCAGTTGTGTACCGCGATCCCGCATAGCTCAATTGGCAGAGCAGCCGGCTGTTAACCGGCAGGTTTTTGGTTCGAGTCCAAATGCGGGAGCTGCGCCGGGTCCGCCCGGTGACTGCTCAGAGCGAAGGCCCCTCGGTAGACCGGGGGGCCTTCGTGTTGCCCCGGGCCGCTCCCCCGGGCCGCTCCGCCGGCGTGATCCGTCTCACGTCACGGCCTGCCGGAAGAGCTCGGTGACCCGCTCGTCGAAGGTGATGCTGTACGAGGTGGCCGGCGTCTCGCCGCCCTCCTGGTAGCCGCCGATCACCCCGATCACCCGGCCGTTCGTGGTGAGCCAGGGGCTGCCGCTGGTGCCGTCGGTGTAGCCGGCGCAGTCGAACCGCTCCTGGGTCGGGCTCTGCGAGGCGGTCACGCCCGAGCAGGTGATCGGCTCGTCGCCCTCGTTGGGGTAGCCGGTGACCGAGACCGCCAGGCCGAAGCCCTGGTCGGTGCCGAGCGGGTTGCCGCCGACGGCGTCCTCGACCTGCAGTCCGCCCCTCGGGCCCACGGTGACGAACGCCACGTCGTACTCGGGGTCGGCGTCGGCGGACCAGCGCGGATCGACGGTGACCGACTTCACCGGCCAACTCCCGTACGGTGAGAAGCCGTTGCGGTAGCCGGGGGTGAACACCAGGCCGTCCAGCAGGCCGATCCGGTGGTTCTGCACGCAGTGCGCGGCGGTGACCAGCAGATTGCGCCGAGGGCTCTGCACCACGCTCGCCGTGCACGCCCGGGGCCCCTGGGGGGTGTGCACCGAGAGCGTGCCGATCCGGTCCCAGGCCGGGCTCTGCGGGGCCACCGCGGCCGTCCGCCCGTCACCCGGCCCCCCGCCGCAGGCGATCGCGGCGGCCAGCAGCAGGGCCGCCACCGCGACCGTCCTGGTGGCGCGCGCGGTCGGGGCCGGGCGGGAGGGCATCCAGGGCTCCGTGTCGTCCTCGGGGCGGGCGCGGTCGTTCACGTGTTCCGCCGTTCGGGACCAAGATCTACCAGCCCGGCCCGCCCCGCGCCACCGCCGCCCGCGCCCGGGTGCGCACCCGTGTGCGCCCCCGGCGCGCACCACGGGTGATCGACCGGCTATGCTGCCCGGGACGGCCTTTCGGGGCCGTCTGCTGCTGCCGCGACCGGCCTGCCGTCGTGTGCTGCGAACCGGGGCGGTAGCTCAGCCGGTTAGAGCAGGGGACTCATAATCCCTTGGTCGTGGGTTCGAGTCCCACCCGCCCCACCCCGCGCAGTCGTCCGGACGACCGGACTTGACCAGGTGCGGTCAGCCTGCCCGCACTCTAGTGCCCGGCGGCACCGCGGACCGCGCCGACAGGCCGGGAATCACCCGAACAGGTCCGTCCCACAGCCGCGTTGACCCTGCCGGCGGCTTCCGTACGGCCGGCTCCGGATCCCGCCACCGCGCCCGGATCCCGCCACCGTGCCCGGAGACGGCGAACGCGGCCGGGTCGGTACCCGGCCGCGTCGTCGGACCCCGCTCAGTGCAGCGGGAAGGGCTCCACCACCAGCCGGCCCGAGGCGTCCCGCCGGAGCAGGCTGACCTCCAGGTCGGGGGCCTCCTTGCCCTTGCCGCGCGCCAGCGCCCTGACCTCGGCGGCCAGTTCGGCGTTGTCGAGGTAGACCCGCAGCGGCTCGGGCGCGATGCTCGCGTAGTACAGGATGTCCCCGGCGCCGTGCCGGCCCAGCCCCCACATCCAGGAGCGCCAGGAGCGGCCCTGGTCGCTGTTGAGCACGCCGAGCCAGAGGTTGTCCTCGGAGGAGCCCCAGTCGGGCTTCACCTCGTCCCACACCCGGTGCCCGCCGAGGGACACCGCCACCCGCTTGTCGCCGGCCGGCCGGGACGCGTGGATCGCGGTGACCCGCTCGGCGACGTCCCAGCGGGCCTGCCCGCCGCGGAGCATGTTCCGGCCGGGGCTGCCCTCCCACCCGGCGGCCCTGCTGACGTCCGGCTGGCTGTTGAACACCACGCCGTACAGCAGGCAGCCGGTCGCGGTCAGGACGGCGACGGCCGAGCGCAGGCCGCGGCGGGACCGGGAGCCGGCCGCGTGCCGCTCGCCGGCGAGGATCCGGCGGCCGAACAGCGGGAGCACCGCGGCGGCCGCGGTGACCATGCCGATCACCAGCAGCTGGTGGAGCACCTTCTCGTAGAAGTACGAGGTGTCACCGGTCTTCTGCAGCTGGTACTGGCGGATCGCGAAGGAGAACAGCACGATCGAGCCGCAGGCCCCCAGCGCCGTGCGGCGGGCCCGGTCGGCGCGCGCGGACCGCGTCAGCAGCACCGCGAGGGTCGCGGCGACCAGCGGGAACAGCACGTGCCGGCCGACCGGGGTGATGCCGCCGGGAACGGTCAGCACCTCGGCGGAGCCGGCCGTGGAGAGGTTCACGGCGATGGGGAAGAACGCGAGCCCGCCGGCGACGACGGAGGCCGCCAGCGCGGTCACCCGGTGGCGCTTCCAGCTGGGCCAGTGGCAGACGGCCCAGCTGAGCACGGTCGCGCCGGCGGCCGGCAGCAGCAGGTAGTGGCCGAAGGAGATGCCGGCGACCAGGGCGGCCATGACGACGAGCTGTTCGTGGATCCGGTCGAGCGGGCGTATCGACAGGGCGACCAGGACCGCCAGCAGCCCGAGCGCGAAGAGCTCGCTGATGAAGCCGTTGAAGTACAGCTTGGGCAGTTCGGCGACGACCAGGAAGGCACCGGCGGGCAGCACCAGGGCCAGGCTCCGCCAGCCGCGCAGCGCCGGTCCGGCGGCCCGGTGGACCGCCCAGAGCACCGCCACGGCCAGCGCCGCCGCGGTCACCGTGTAGAGCAGCACGAACAGCGAGAGCTGCATCTCGTGGGAGCGTCCGTTGCGCAGGAAGCTGGTGATGACGGCCAGGATCAGATGGCTGCCCTGCGGGTAGGTCTCCAGGTTCTCCTCGACGGTGGTGGCCGCTTCGGCCTGGTTGAGGGAGACGAGGCCGCCGACCCGCAGGATGGTGTCGTAGAGCGCGCTGTGGCGGGCGAGGTCCTCCGCCGAGGTGATCAGCGCCAGGCGCTCGGCGGCGTTCCGGTGGAGCACCGGGTACATGACGAAGGCGACGGCCAGACCGGACGTCAGCAGCAGCGGGTGGTCGCGGGTCGGGACCAGGGCGCGGACCCGGGCGCCCAGCGGGAGCCCCGGCCGGGCCGGGGCGGGCCCGGCGAGGGCGCGGACCACGACCAGCACGAGGGCGGTCGACTCGGCCAGCGTCAGCGGGTGGACGCCGTGGCGCCACTGGCCGACGATCAGGGCGAGCGCGCAGGTCCAGCCGACCAGCGTGACGCCGGAGATCATCAGCCGGTCGAAGGCGGTGGTCCTGGAGCGGATCAGGGTGGCCGCGGCGCCCCAGAGCAGCAGGAAGCCGAGCAGGTCGACGCCCGCCAGGTGGAACACCGGGGGGAGTCCGAGCACCGCTGCCGCGAACCACGGCAATCCGGTGCCGGGCCGCCTCCGGCCGAATCGGGACGGTCGCCCGCCGTCGGCGGGTCCGCCGGTCCGGCCCGGCGCCCCGGGCGCGGGCGGGGCCTCCGCCGACTCCGAGACGAGCGGTGGCGCGATTGACACGATTTCCCCCACATGATGAAGAACCCCGGGAGGCTCCAGGACCTTTCCGGAACCTCGGCGGCCGGTACGACGGTGATTCGCCTGCTGACGAGACGGTATCCGACGGCGCGGACCTACGATCTGCCCGCCATCTGGCGTGACGCTCCATAGGGGCATAGGGTTGTTGCATTTTAGCAAAGCTTTACCGGCCGACAGGGTTGGCAGGGGGGTTCGTATCCTTTTCGGATGTTTGCCGACGCCCTGCTGCCGACCCCCGTCATCGACTGCGCCGACGAGGTGTTCGAGCGCTCCGGGGTGAGGCTGCGGCTGAAGCGGGACGACCTGGTGCATCCGCTGGTCCCGGGGAACAAGTGGCGCAAGCTGGCGCCCAACCTGGAGTTCGCGGTGCGCGAGGGGCACCGGCGGCTGGTCACCTTCGGCGGGGCGTACTCGACGCACCTGCGGGCGGTGGCGCTGGCGGCCGGGGCGCTGGGGCTGTCGAGCGTGGGGCTGGTGCGGGGCGAGGAGCTGGCGGGGGCACCGCGGAACTGGTCGCTGGAGGCCGCCGAGGAGGCCGGGATGGAGCTGGTCTTCCTGTCCCGCGCCGCGTACCGGGAAGCGGCCGGGCGGGCGGCCGGGGGCGGCGTCGGGGAGGGCGCCGGGGAGGCGGAGCTGCGGCGGCGCTGGGGGCCGTGCCTGGTGCTGCCCGAGGGCGGGTCCAACGCGCTCGCGGCGCACGGCGCGCGGGCGGTCGTGGCGGAGCTGGCGGAGTCGGAGGGGCTCGGGGAGGGGGACGTGGTCTGCTGCCCGGTCGGCACCGGCGGCACGCTGGCCGGGATCGCGGCCGGACTGCCGCCGGGGGCGCGGGCGCTGGGCGTGGCGGTGCTGCGCGGCGGGGAGGGCTACCTGGAGGGCGAGGTGACGCGGCTGCACCGGGAGGCGTACGGGCGGAAGTTCGGCGGCTGGCGGATCGACCACGGGCACCACGGCGGCGGGTACGGGCGGGTGCCGGCCGCGCTGGAGGAGTTCGCGGCCGGCTTCGAGCGGCGGCACGGCATCGCCCTGGAGCGGCGCTACGTGGCCAAGGCGCTGGCCGCCCTGTACGACCTCACGGCGGCCGGCGCCTTCCCGCCCGGCACCCGGCTGACCGCCGTCGTGACGGGGCTGCCCGACCCGGTGTGAGCCCGCCGGGCCGGGCGGCCGGCTCAGCCGAAGGTGAGGTTGGCGCAGGGGTCGGTGTCGGCGTTGCGGCTGTTCTGGGCGATCGCGCTGGGGATGTCGGTGGGCAGCGGTCCGGTGGGGGCGGCGAACGGGGCGCCCGGGATGCCGGGAGCGCCCGGGGAGGGGACGGCGTCGGCGGGGCGGTAGTCGCGGCCGAGGGTGACGGCGACGCCCTCGGAGCCCGGCTCCTCGACCGTCCGGGAGCCCGGGAAGAGCGGGGCGAGCTGCTCGGCGGCGGCCTTGAACAGCGGGTCGTAGGCGATCTCGGTGCGCAGCCGGCCGCCGGTGGTCTGGCCGAGCGAGACGTTCTGGAAGCCCTGGGCGCGGATCGCCGCGGCTCCGCGGCCGGCGAGTCCGTCGGTGCCGACGCCGTTGACCACGGTGACCGGGGCGGCGAGCTGGTCGGCGGCCAGCGGGACGGCGGCCGGCGGGACGGCGGTCGGGGAGGGCGCGGACGCGGTGGGCTCGGTGCTCGGGCTCGCGGGGTCGGTGAGCTCGCCGGTGGTCTGGCCGTCCAGGGTGCGGTCCTCGCGCAGCAGCCGCCACAGGGTGTCCACGTCGGGGTGGACGAGGTCGATCCGGCCGGACTGCACGGTGGAGAACCGCCAGGGGGCGGTGACGAAGGTGATGTCGGAGAGCTTGATCTGCTGCATCGACTGGGCGAAGTCGACCAGCTTCATCGCGGTGCCCAGGCCCTCGTCGACGGTGAGCGAGCGGGTCGCGGCGTCGGCCAGCGGGAGCAGGGTGGGGAGCGAGAATCCCTGGGACTGGATCTTGCGGATCATCGAGGAGAGGAAGGCCTGCTGACGCTTCATCCGGCCGATGTCGGAGTTGTCGCCGAAGCCGTAGCGGGCGCGCAGGTAGTCGACGGCCGGCGGGCCGGATATCTTCTGCGGGCCCTTCTTGAGCTTGATGTTGTGCGAGTTGACGTCGTTGGGGACGCAGACGTCCACGCCGTTGATGGCCTCGGTCATCGCGGCGACGCCCTTGAAGTCGACCACGATGGTGTGGTCCATGCGCAGACCGGTGAGGGCCTCGACGGTGTTCTGGGTGCAGGCCGGGTTGCCCTGGGCGGACTCGCCGATGGTGAAGGCCTCGTTGAACATCTGGCCGGTCCGCGGCCTGGTCCAGTCGCCGCTGGGCAGTCGGCAGGACGGGATGGTGACCAGGGCGTCGCGGGGGATGGAGACCCCGACGGCGTGCTTGCGGTCGGCGTAGACGTGCAGCAGGATCGCGGTGTCGGAGTGGCCGACGCCCTCGTCGCCGCCGCCGAGGTCGGCGTTGCCGTCGTTGCGGGTGTCCGAGCCGAGCAGCAGGACGTTGACCGGAACCGACGCGCCCGGCGCGGCCGGCACGGGCGCGGGCGGGCGTTCGGTGGCGACGCCGCCGGCGTCGAAGGTGGTGATGTTGGTGTCGAGCCGGTGGTAGAACCAGGCCCCCGCCCCGGCCACGGACAGCACCAGAACGGCGGCGAGTCCTATGACGGTCCGTATGACACGCCGACGGCGCGAGCTGCTGCTCATCCTTCCCGTCCCCCCGTCTTCCGTTCTCTTTCCCCACCCGTACCGCCTGGTCGCGGACGGGTGCCGGCTTTCGAACGTTAGACGTTTCGGGGGAGTGTTCGGTTACCTCCGATCGGCCGACAATTCGGCGGCCGGAGCTGTGATGCTCCTCACGCGCCGGGCCCGGCGGCGCCGGCGAGCATCCGCTGCAGCAGGTCGCGCAGCTGGGTCCGCTCGTCGGGGTCGAGCGCGGCCAGCGGCTCGCGGGCGAAGTTCAGCGACTCGCGCAGTTCCTCGGAGGCGGTGCTGCCGGTGTCGGTGGTGGCGACCAGCTTGACCCGGCGGTCCTGCCGGTCGGGCTGGCGGGTGACGAAGCCGCGGGTCTCCAGCCGGTCGACGATGCCGGTGATGTTGGAGGGCTCGCAGCTGAGCGTCTGGGCGATCTGGCGCATGGGCAGGGGGCCGCGTCGCAGCAGGGCGAGCACCTTGGCCTGCGCTCCGGTGAGCGAGCGGGCGGCGGCGGCCTCCTCGTACTCGCGGTGGAAGAGCGCGACCAGGTTGGCCATGAGGTCGACGACCTCACGGGTGATCTCGTCGGCCGGCTGTGCGGTGTCCCGGATCGGCTGGGCGTTCATGGCAGCAGTCTACCTGAATATTTGACAACGTGAACCTTTCATGCCCATTGTTACTTCACCGTCTCAACCTTTCACGTAGGGAAATCACCATGGCAGCCGAGCCGACCGCGCCGGAAGTGCCCGCCACCGCCCGTGAGTGGCACCTCGCCGCCCGCCCCCAGGGCTGGCCGGTCCCGTCCGACTTCGCCCTCGTCGAGGCGCCGGTGCGCGCCCTTGGCCCCGGCGAGATCCTGGTCCGCAACATCGACCTGTCGGTCGACCCCTACATGCGCGGGCGCATGTCGGCGCGCAAGTCCTACGCGGAGCCGTACGAACTGGACAAGCCGATGCTGGGCGGGGCGGTCGGTCGGGTGGTGGCCTCGGAGGCGGAGGGCTTCGCCGAGGGCGACCACGTCCTGCACTTCTTCGGCTGGCGCGAGTACGCGACGTTCGACGCCCGGGCGGCCGTCAAGGTGGACCCGGACGCCGCGCCGCTCTCGACCTACCTGGGCGTGCTGGGGATGCCGGGCCTGACCGCGTACGCGGGGCTGACGCGGATCGCGGAGATCAAGGCCGGCGACGTCGTGTTCGTGTCCGGCGCGGCGGGCGCCGTGGGCGGCATCGCCGGCCAGATCGCCAAGCTGAAGGGCGCGGCGCGGGTGATCGGTTCCGCCGGCTCGGACGAGAAGGTCGAGCTCCTCGTGGAGGAGTACGGATTCGACGCCGCGTTCAACTACAAGGACGGCCCGGTCGTCGAGCAGCTCCGGGCCGCGGCGCCCGACGGCATCGACGTGTACTTCGACAACGTGGGCGGCGAGCACCTGGAAGCCGCCATCGAGGTGATCAACCTGCACGGCCGCATCGTGGTGTGCGGGATGATCTCGCAGTACAACGCCACCGAGCCCACCCCGGCCCCGCGCAACCTCGCGCAGATCATCGCCAAGCGCTTCCGCGTGGAGGGGCTGCTCGTCGGCGACCACTACGACCTCCAGCCGGCGTTCGTCGAGGAGGTCTCGGCGTGGGTGCGCTCGGGTGAACTCAAGTACCGCGAGACGGAGACCCGGGGCATCGACAGCGCGGTGGACGCCTTCCTCGGTCTGCTGCGCGGCGCCAACACCGGCAAGATGGTGGTCCGCCTGGACGGCTGACGCCGCGTCGCCGCTCCTGCGCCCCGCACCGGCCCGGCCGGTGCGGGGCGGTTTGCGTACCCGGCGGAGGGGATCCGGCCGCACTACCGCATTCCGGCCCGATCCGAAAGTGCGTCATCCGCGGTGCGGGGCGGCGCGGTACGGTGGTCCCGCCCGCCGATGGGGCCGTTCGGGGGAGAGATCCGACCGAGGGGTGGACCTCGTTGCGGTTTCGACTAGCATTGAGCGAAAGCCTGTCCGTTTTGCTCAATTTAGTGGCTTAATGTCGGCTAACGTGGGTAACTGTGGATCAACTACGGGCTCGAACACGAGGCAGCTGGGGAAGGCGACCCTCGTCCACAGCCTGGAGGTCCCGGTGACGACACGTGGAGTCCTGTACATCCACTCCGCGCCCCGCGCGCTGTGCCCGCACGTCGAGTGGGCCGTCGCGGGGGTGCTCGGTGTGCGGGTGAGCCTGGACTGGATCCGCCAGCCGGCCGCGCCCGGGCACTGGCGTGCCGAGCTCTCCTGGCAGGGCGAGCCCGGTACGGCCTCGAAGCTCGCCTCCGCGCTGCGCGGCTGGCAGCTGATGCGCTACGAGGTCACCAGCGAGCCCTGCGCCGCGGCCGAGGGCGAGCGGTACAGCAGCACGCCCGGGCTCGGCATCTTCCACGCCGTCACCGGCATCCACGGGGACATCCTGATCCCCGAGGACCGGCTGCGCGCCGTGCTGCTGCGCGCCCGCAACGAGGGGGCGGACCTGGCGGCGGAGATCGCCGTGCTGCTCGGCAAGCCCTGGGACGACGAGCTGGAGCCCTTCCGCTACGCCGGGGAGGGCGCGCCGGTGCGCTGGCTGCACCAGGTGGTCTGACCGGACCGGGAGACGGCGGAGGGGCCGGCGCTCGCGATGAGCGCCGGCCCCTCCGCCGTCGTGCGGGACCCGGGGTCAGCGGGTGCGGAAGGCCAGCACCACGTTGTGGCCGCCGAAGCCGAACGAGTTGTTCAGCGCGGCGATCCGGCCCTCGGGCAGCTTGCGGGCCTCGCCGCGGACGATGTCCGCGTCGACGTCGTCGTCCAGCTCGTCGACGTTGATGGTCGGCGGGGCGACGCGGTGGTACAGCGCCTGGACGGTGGCGACCGTCTCGATGCCGCCGGCGCCGCCCAGCAGGTGACCGGTCATCGACTTGGTGGCCGAGATGGCGATGTGGTCGAGGTCCTCGCCCAGCTCCGTGCGGAGCGCCTTCAGCTCGGCGGTGTCACCCTGCGGGGTCGAGGTGGCGTGCGCGTTGACGTGCACGATCTCGGCCTTGTCCAGCTGGTTGCGGTCGAACAGGTCGGCCAGCGCGCGGGCCACGCCGGCGCCGGTCGGCTCGGGCTGGGCGATGTGGTGGGCGTCCGAGGACAGGCCCTGGCCCACCGCCTCGCAGTAGATCCGGGCGCCGCGGGCCTCGGCGTGCTCCACCGACTCCAGCACGACCACGCCGGCGCCCTCGCCGAGCACGAAGCCGTCGCGGCCCTTGTCGTACGGGCGGGAGGCGCGCTGGGGCTCGTCGTTGTTCTTGGACATCGCCATCATGTTGGCGAAGGCGGCGATCGGCAGCGGGTGGACCGCCGCCTCGGTGCCGCCCGCGATCACGACGTCGGCGCGGCCGCTGCGGATCATCTCGATCGCGTAGCCGATCGCCTCGGCGCCGGAGGCGCAGGCGGAGACGGGGGTGTGCACACCCGCGCGGGCGCCGACCTCCAGGCCGACGTTGGCCGCCGGGGAGTTGGGCATCAGCATCGGGACGGTGTGCGGGGAGACCTTGCGGGCGCCCTTCTCCTTCAGTACGTCGTACTGGTCGAGCAGGGTGGTCACGCCGCCGATGCCGGAGGCGATCACCGCGCCCAGGCGCTCCGGGGCGAGCTTGGACGACTCGTCGGTGGCCGGGGTCTCGTAGCCCGCGTCGGCCCAGGCCTCGCGGGCGGCGATCAGCGCGAACTGGGCCGAGCGGTCCAGCTTGCGGGCCAGCGGGCGGGGCAGGATCTCGCCCGGCTCGACGGCGGTGCGCGCGGCGATCCGCACGGGCAGCTCGGCGGCCCACTCCTCGGTCAGGGCAGCCACCCCGGAGCGCCCGGCGACCAGGTTCTCCCAGGTGGTGGCGGCGTCGCCGCCCAGCGGCGTGAAGGCGCCGATACCCGTGACGACCACGGTACGGTTCTCAACAGTCACTGGATCTTCTTCTCTCACGTTTGTGCGGGCGGTCGGCGGCGGCCGAAGGTGAGCCCGGCCGGGCGCCCGGTTGGGGCGTCCCGGCCGGCGGGTCGGCCGACTCGGAGGAGCCGGCCGATGTCAGGCGTCGAACGTGTCGACCGCTCAGGCGTGGCTGAGGATGTAGTCCACGGCGTCGCCGACGGTCTTCAGGTTCTTGACCTCGTCGTCCGGGATCTTGACGTCGAAGCGCTCCTCGGCGGCCACGACGACCTCGACCATGGACAGCGAGTCGACGTCCAGGTCGTCGGTGAAGGACTTGTCGAGCTCGACGTCCTCGGTCGGGATGCCGGCGATCTCGTTGACGATCTCGGCGAGACCTTCCAGAACCTCGTCCTTGGTAGCCATACTGGCTGCTCCTCTTCGGTGGTGGATGCGGCCGCCCGGCGGACGGACGCAGGTGTGCGGGTGGATCGGGCGAAAACGCCTAGGGGAGCGTAACGACTGCCGCGGCGTACACGAGACCCGCCCCGAACCCGATGATCAGTGCGAGGTCACCGCTGCGGGCCTCGCCGCTCTCCAGCATGCGTTCCATCGCCAGCGGGATGGACGCCGCCGAGGTGTTCCCGGTCTCCGTGATGTCGCGGGCGACCGGCACCGAGGCGGGCAGCTTGAGGGCCTTGATCATGGCGTCGGTGATCCGCATGTTGGCCTGGTGCGGGATGAACGCGCCGAGCTGGTCGGCGGTGATCCCGGCGGCGTCGAGCGCCTGCTGGGCGACCTTGGCCATCTCCCAGACCGCCCAGCGGAAGACCGTCTGGCCCTCCATCCGCAGCGCGGGCCACTTGACCTGCTCGCCGGCGCCGTTGACGGCGTCCTCCTTGGCGAACGCGGTGTCCCAGGCCTGGGTCTGCGAGATGACGTCCTTGTGCGAGCCGTCCGAGCCCCAGACGACCTTGCCGATGCCGGGGGTGTCGGACGGGCCGACGATCGCGGCGCCGGCGCCGTCGCCGAAGATGAACGCGGTCGAGCGGTCCGAGGTGTCGGTCAGGTCGCTCAGCCGCTCCACGCCGATCACCAGCACGTACTCGGCGTTGCCGCCGCGGACCAGGCCGTCGGCCAGGCCGAGGCCGTAGCCGAAGCCGGCGCAGGCGGCCGAGATGTCGAAGGCCGGGGCGGTGCCGCAGCCGAGCCGCTCGGCGATCTCGGTGGCGATGGCCGGGGTCTGCTTGAGGTGCGAGACGGTGGCGACGATGACGCCGCCGATCCGCGCCGGGTCGATCCCGGCCTGGGCGATCGCCTTGCCGGCGGCCTGCACCGACATCTCGGCGACCGACTCCTCGGGGCCGGCCCAGCGGCGCTCGGCGATCCCGCTGCGGGTGCGGATCCACTCGTCCGAGGAGTCGATCCAGGTCAGCACCTCGGCGTTCGGGATCACCCGGACCGGGCGGTAGCCGCCCACACCGTGGATACGCGAGTACCGCGCACCGGTGACCGGGCGGATCTGGGGGGTGTTGCTCATGCCTGCTGCTCCTGCTCCTGACCGCCGTGCTCCGCGACGAGCTCGCGGGCCTTGTCGAGGTCGGCGGGGGTCTTGAGGGCAAGCGTCGCCACGCCCTTGAGGTTGCGCTTGACCAGTCCGGTGAGGGTGCCCGCCGGGGCGAGCTCAATGACGGCGGTCGCGCCCAGCTCCCGCAGGGTCTCCATGCAGAGGTCCCAGCGGACCGGGTTGGAGACCTGCGACACCAGGCGGCTCAGCACCTCGGCGCCGGAGGCGACGACTCCGCCGTCCTGGTTGGAGACGTACGCCACCTTCGGGTCGGCGACCGGCAGGGTCGGGGCCAGCTTGGCCAGCCGCTCGACACCGGGGGCCATGTGGGTCGTGTGGAACGCGCCCGCGACCTTCAGCGCGACCAGCCGGGCACCGGCCGGCGGGTCCTCGCGCAGCGCGTCCAGCTGCGGCAGGGTGCCGGCCGCGACGATCTGGCCGCCGCCGTTGTTGTTGGCCGCGGTCAGGCCGTGCTCGGCGAGCTTCGCCGCGACGGCCTCCGGGTCGCCGCCGAGCACGGCGAGCATGCCGGTCTCGGTGGCCGCGGCGGCCTCCGCCATGGCGAGGCTGCGCTCGCGCACGAAGGTCAGCGCGTCGCGGGCGCTCAGCACGCCGGCGCCGGCCGCGGCGGTGATCTCGCCGACGCTGTGGCCGGCGACCGCGCCGACCAGCGCACGGGCGGCGTCCTCGTCCGGGAACAGCGCACGCGCGGTCACGAGACCGGCCGCCACCAGCAGCGGCTGGGCGACGGCGGTGTCCTTGATCTCCTCGGCGTCCGCCTCGGTTCCGGCGCGCACGAGGTCGAGCCCGGCGACCTCCGACCAGCCCTGCAGGCGGTCGGCGACACCGTCGAGCTCCAGCCAGGGGCTGAGGAAACCGGGGGTCTGGGCACCCTGTCCAGGGGCGACGATTACGAGCACGGTTCAACCCTCTCTCGCCAGGCGCCCGGGGGCGGGTAGGCGACGGTAACGAAGAAAAGCATCCGGGATTGTAAGGTCCCTACAGAGCGGTCAGCTCGACTCCCCGGCGGCCGTGAGCCGCCCCAGCGCCAGTGCGATACGCAGGGTGAACGCCGAACGTACGTCGGAGGGAGCGTAGCCCGTGACGTCGGTCACACGTCGGAGCCGGTAGCGCACCGTGTTGGGGTGGACGAAGAGCATCCGGGCGGCTCCCTCCAGTGAAGAGGCCTGCTCCAGGTAGACACTCAAGGTCTCCAGGAGTGCCGAGCCCGCCTCGTCCAGCGGTGTGTAGATCTCCTCCACCAGCTGGCGCCGGGCCGCCTGGTCCCCGGCCAGCGCGCGCTCCGGCAGCAGGTCGTCGGCGAGCACCGGGCGCGGGGCGTCCGGCCAGGCCGCGCAGGCCCGCAGGCCGGCCGCGGCGGCGTGCGCCGAGCGGGTCGCCGAGAGCAGGTCCGACACGGTCGGGCCGACCACCACCGGGCCCGGCGCGAACTGGCCGATCAGCGCCCGGGCCGCGTGCACCGGCTCCTTCTCGCCGCCCACCACGACCACCAGGCGCTTGCCCAGCACCCCGGTCAGCACGTGCAGCTTGGCGTACCGGGCGGCCCGGCGGATCGCCTCGACCACCAGTTCGCTATCACCGTCCGGGGCCGAGCCCATCACCACCCGGACCTGGCTCGGCTGGCCCCAGCCGAGCGCGGCGGCCCGGGACAGCACGCCCTCGTCGGCGTCGCCGGAGAGCAGCGAGTTGACCACCAGCGCCTCCAGCCGGGCGTCCCAGGCGCCCCGGGCCTCGGCGGCCTGGGCGTACACCTGGGCGGTGGCGAAGGCGATCTCCCGGGCGTAGACCAGCACCGACTCGCGCATGTCGGCCTCGTCACCGGGGGCGGCCACCTCCTCGATGGCCTCCTCCATCACCTCGATGGTGGTGCGGATCAGCTCGACGGTCTGGCGCAGGGTGATCGCCCGGGTCAGCTCGCGCGGCGCGGTGCCGAAGACATCGGTGGAGATCGCCTGCGGGGCGTCCGGCTTGCGGTACCACTCGGTGAAGGCGGCGATACCCGCCTGGGCGACCAGGCCGATCCAGGAGCGGTGCTCCGGCGGCATCCGCCGGTACCAGCCGAGCTGGTCGTCCATCCGGGCGATCGCCGCCGAGGCGAGCTTGCCGGAGGACTTCTCCAGCCGCTTGAGGGTCGCGGCCCGGCGCTCGGCGCGCTCGGCGGCGAGCCGGCGCTCCTGCGCGGTCAGGCGCGGCGCCGCCCGTCCGGGCCGGTCTCTCCCGGCGCCGGGTGTCGGGCTCTTCCCGTTCTTGTCGGGATTGGCGGTCGGATCGCTCTTGGAGTTCGCGGCAGCGGCTGGCACAGGGACAAGACTGCCTCACCGGAGTGACTGCTCGTGCACAGCCCCCGGTGGACGGGCGGGGTGGTGACGGTCACACCGGTCGGGGGTGCCACTACGGTGGGTCCGTGACCGATGCCCCCGCCCGCCCCCGCGCCGACCTGCGCCGCACCGCCGAGCGCTACCGCTCGACGCCCGCCGAGGGTGTCGAGACCAGGCACGCGTTCTCCTTCTCCGGACACTACGACCCGAAGAACACGCACTTCGGCGCGCTGCTCGCGTGCAACGAGGAACTCCTCGCCCCCGGCGCCGGGTTCGACGAGCACAAGCACCGGGACACCGAGATCCTCACCTGGGTGCTGGAGGGCGCGCTCGCCCACCGGGACTCCTGCGGGCACGGCGGGGTGGTGCGGCCCGGCATGGTCCAGCACCTGAGCGCCGGCTCCGGCGTCACCCACACCGAGCGCAACGTCGGCGGCGCCGAGGGGCCGGTCCGCTTCGTCCAGATGTGGCTCCAGCCCGACGTCTTCGACGCGCCCCCCGCGTACGGGCTGCGCGGGGTGGAGCGCGCCGCCGACGGGTTGACGCTGCTCGCCTCCGGGCTGCCGCGGGACGCCGGCACCGAGGCGCTGCGGCTGCGGCGCGGCGACGCCGCGCTGTGGCTGGTGACCGCCGGGCCGTGGCAGCCGCTGCCCGCCCTGCCGGCCGCCGCCTACCGCTACGCGCACCTGACGGCCGGCTCGCTCGGCTACCGGACGGTGCCCGGACCGCAGGGCGGGGGCCGCTCGATGGTGCCCGGCGACAGCGTGCGGATCACCGGGGACGCCTTCGCGGCGCCGACGGCCGGCGAGGACGGCGCGGAGCTGCTCCTGTGGGAGATGCACTCACCGGTCTCGTACGGCTGACGGGGGTTCGAGGACGGGCCCTACAGCTCGGCGAGCACGGCGTCGCTCAGCACCGGCCAGACCTCGGCGGCCCACGGGCCGAAGTCCCGGTCGGTGAGCGCGACGCAGGCCGCGCCGGCCTGCGGGTCGACCCAGAGGAAGGTGCCGGACTGGCCGAAGTGGCCGAAGGTGGCCGGGGAGTTGGCGGTGCCGGTCCAGTGCGGCGCCTTGCCGTCGCGGATCTCGAAGCCGAGGCCCCAGTCGTTCGGCCGGCGGTGGCCGAAGCCGGGCAGCACCCCGCTGGTGCCCGGGAAGGCGACCTCGCGGGTGGCGGCGTGCAGCGTGCCCGGGTCGAGCAGCTTGGGGGCCTGGAGCTCGGCGGCGAACCGGGTGAGGTCGGCGAGCGTGGACAGGCCGCCGGCCCCGGCGGGGGAGCGGTGCGCGGTGTTGATCAGGGTGGCGTGCATGCCGAGCGGTTGGAACACGGCCTCGGCGGCGTACCGGCCGAACTCGATGCCGGCGGCCCGCTCCAGGGCCTGCGCCAGCACGTCGAAGCCGGCGTTGGAGTAGAGCCGGCGGTTGCCGGGCGCGGCCATCACCTTGTGCTCGTCGAAGGCCAGGCCCGAGGTGTGGGCCAGCAGGTGCCGGACGGTCGAGCCCTCCGGCCCGGCCGGGTCGTCCAGCTCGAAGACGCCCTCCTCGACCGCGACCAGCACGGCGTAGGAGGTGAGCAGCTTGGTCACCGAGGCCAGCGGGAACAGGTGGTCCTGCGGCCCGTACGTGCCCAGCACCGCGCCGTCCGCGCCCCGTACGACGGCGGCCGCCGCGTGCGGCACCGGCCAGGTCTCGATCTTCCGCAAGCTCTCCATGGGGCCCGACTCTAACCGGGGCGGCGGGCCCGGCGGGATGGCAGGCTGGGCCGGACGCACTTGCTTCGAGTGCACTCCAAGGCGCTAGCGTCGTCGTCACGCTCATCACGGGGGGCCGGCCATGACCGTACTCGCATCCATCGAGACCGAGCTGCGCACCTGCGACGAGGTGTTCAGGGACCCGGTCGGCGCGGCCGACGGGACGCCGCGGCACACCATCGGCGAGGTGTCGGCGGCCAGCGGGCTGACCGCGCACACCCTGCGCTGGTACGAGCGGATCGGCCTGCTCGACCCGGTGGACCGCTCGGCCTCGGGCCAGCGCCGGTACAGCGACGCCGACCTGCACCGGCTGGCCTTCCTGGGGCGGCTGCGGCTGACCGGGATGCCGGTGGCCGACATGCTGCGGTACGTGGAGCTGGCCCGGGAGGGCGAGCGGACCTCGGTGGACCGCCGCGACCTGCTGCTCGCCCACCGGGAGGCGGTGCGGCAGCAGATCGCGGACCTGCACGCGACGCTGGCCGTGCTCGACCACAAGATCGACGTGTACAACGGGCGGCTGGCGCGGTGCGCGCCGAGCCACTGAGCCGTCAGGCCGCGCGGCCGAGGTACGCGGCGAGGCGGGTGTACGGGTCGGCGCCGGCCGGGGCGGGCAGGACCGGGCCGAACGGGACGGAGCCGCCGCGCGGTTCGGCCGGCAGCGCGACCAGGGCGATCGCCAGCGCCGCCTCGGCCAGCCGCTCGTCCAGCGGGAGGGCGGTGCCGAGCGCGCGGGCGATGTCCCAGGAGTGCGTGACGGTCTCCAGGACGTAGCCGCCCACCGCGTTGCGGCCGGGCACCTCGCCCCAGGGCGCGGAGGTCGGGCGGTCCAGCTTGGCGTCCTCCGCCCAGGCGGCGGTCACCCGGGCGCGGGCCCGGCCGAGGGCGGCCGGCCAGCCGTCGTCGGGCAGCTCGCCGGTCGCGGCCGCGACGTCCTGGCAGTGGCCGCCCTCGCCCGTGAAGGCGAGCCGGTGGATGCCGCCGACCACGTGGCCGAGCAGGGCCCGCAGGTCGTACTCGGTGCACGGGGTGGGCCGGTCCAGGGTCTCCGGACCGGCCTCGGCGATCAGCTTCTCCAGCTGGTCGAGGGCGAGCCGGTACAGCGGGCGCGGGTCCTGGGTGGTGTCCATGGGGTGCTTCAACTCCGGTGGTGCGAAAGGTTTTCCTGTCGGGAGGCAATCTCCCGGTAAAACCTGACAACCGCCGTCATGATTTCTGGGATCCTCGTGCCATGAAGGCCGACCGCCTGCTCTCGATCCTGCTGCTGCTCCAGACCCGCGGCCGGGTGCCCGCCACCGAACTGGCCGAACGGCTGGAGGTGTCGGTCCGCACCATCTACCGCGACGTCGAGGCGCTCTCGGCGGCCGGCGTGCCCGTCTACACCGAACGCGGCCGGCACGGCGGCATCAGCCTGCTGCCCGGCTACCGCACCGACGTCAGCGGCCTGACCGCCGACGAGGCGCGCGCCCTGTTCGTGCTCTCCGCCCAGGGCGCGCACAGCGACCTCGGGCTGGACGGCGCGCTGGGCTCGGCGCTGCGCAAGGTGATGGCCGCGCTGCCCGCCCCGCACCGGCCCGGCGCCGAGCGGATCAGCGAGCGCGTCCTGGTCGACCCGGCGCGCTGGCTGCAGGCCGGTGCGCCGCCGGGGCCGGACCTGGGCGAGCTGCAGTACGCGGTGTTCGCCGACCGCCGGCTGCGGCTGCGCTACCGGCACAGCGGCGCGCCCGCGCCGGTGGAGTACGCGGTGGATCCGTACGGCCTGGTGAGCAAGGCGTCGGTCTGGTACCTGGTCGCCGACCTGCGCGGCGAGCCGCGGCTGTTCCGGGCCGACCGGGTGCTGTCCGCCGAGACCTCGGACGAGCCGGTGCGCCGCCGCCCGGGGGTGGGGCTGGGCGAGGTCTGGGCGGTGCTGCGCGAGCAGGTGGAGCGGCTGCCCCGGGAGTTGGCGGTGAGGGTGCGGGTGCGGCGCGGGCGGCTGGACATGTTCGTCCGGATCCACGGCACCCGGCTCGCCGCCCCGCCGCCGGAGAGCGGGGGCGGGGCGCCCGACGACTGGGTCGAACTCTCGCTCGGCTTCCAGTCGTTGCCGGCCGTCCGGGCACTGCTGGCGTTCGGCGCGGACGCCGAGGTGCTCTCCCCGCCGGCCGCGCGCCGGGAGATGGGCCGCGCCGCCGCCGAGGCCGTCCGGCTCTACCCGGAGGCCAGATAGGCGTCAGGCGTCAGGCCTCGGGGGCGGGGCGGAGCACGTCCTGGTAGGCGCCGAGGGCGACGGCCGCGAAGTTGTGCAGGCTGTCGGTGCCGGCGGCGAAGTAGCCGTTGTGGCCGGAGGAGCGGGCCGAGGAGATCCGCTCGGAGCCGAAGTCCAGCGAGGTCGGGTCGGCGCCGTGGCCGAGCCCGCCGACCTCCAGGTACGGCACGTTGCCGATCCAGTCGGTCTCGTTGCGGGTGGCCCAGACGTGCACGCCGTCGCCCAGCTCCGAGGTGCTCTCCACGCCCATGCCGGGGGAGCCGAACACCACGAGGTCGGTGATCCCGGTGGTGTCGGCCGGCGAGGCGGCCGCCCGGGGGATGTCGGGTGCGGCGGTGCCGCAGACCACCGAGCCGTAGGAGTGGCAGAACAGCGCGGGCGGCGCCTGCGGCCGGGTGGTCTCCTTGAGGCCGGCGAGCAGCCGGCGCAGCCGGGGTGCGCCGGCGTCGGCGAGCCGGGAGGTCACCGCGTCGGGGCCGAGGCCGGAGGGGGTGACGTAGCCGGTCCAGGCGACCACCGCGGTGCGGGTGCCCGGGGACTGCCGGCGCTCCTCCTGGTACAGCGCCCGGGCCATCCCGGCCGGTGAGCGCAGCGGCTCGACGGCCTGGTCGAAGTGGCCGAGGTCGGCGTCGGAGCCGGGGACGAGCACCGCGACCCGGTCGGCGCCGCCGAGGTCGCCCCAGACCTCGGTGAGCAGGCCGCGGCCGCGCGGGTCGAAGGCGAGGATCTGCCGGCCGTCCGCGAGCAGGCTCTGCACGTCGTTGGCCCGGGAGACGGCGAGCGCGCGCTGCTCCGGGGGGAGGGTCCGGTCGGCGGCGCGGGTCCGGGCGTGGTCGCGCTCGGCGGCCAGCGCGATCCGGTTGGCCCGGTAGCGCACGGCGAGCGGGGCGCCGTCGAAGTTGCCGACCACCAGCGGGTAGGCCTCGACCAGCCGGTTCAGTTCGGCGGGGGTGAGCTGCGCGAAGAATTCGGCGACGGCGGCCGGGGCGGTGGTGGCCGGGTCGGGCAGGTCGTGCCCGTAGGAGTGGTCCTGGACCCAGGCGGCGCTGCCGGCCGGCGGGGTGGAGATGGCCAACTGCTCGGTGGCGGCCGCGGCCTGGGCGGCCGCCGCGCCGGCGTCGGCGAGGACGGCGGCACCCGCGAAGGCGCCGATCAGGACGTGCTTCCACCGCCGACGGCGCATCGCCTCAACTCCCTGAGAGTCCCGTCACCGATCCCGGACGGGAGCCCGGAGGGTGGTACGACTGCCAACTTCCCAGCGCAAGCCTAGGGGCCAGGAGGCGCGCTGAGTCCGGCTCAAACTGTGGGATGGATCACATGAACCGCGGGTGTCCCGGATGCGTCCTGGTCGTTCGCGCGAAGAGCGCTCCGCCCCCGCGGCCGGGCGGTCGCGGGGGCGGAGGCGGTGGGCGCGGGGCCCGCGGTCTCAGAGCAGCGAGTTCCAGGCCGAGACCGAGCGCGAGCCGCTCACCAGGCGGTCCGGGTGGCCGCTGCCGTCGGCGACCGAGATCCGGCGGTAGCTGTCACCGTGGAACACCCAGTACTCGCTCTTGCCGCCGACCCGCTGCTGGTCGGGGACGGGCAGGAAGCAGTCCACCCGGTCGACGCCGCTGAGCGAGCCCCACTGGGAGAGTTCGCGGTCGCCGCGCTCCAGCGTGTCGGGGTGCCCGGTGCCGTCGGCCACCGAGATCAGCCGGTACCGCTGGCGGCCGCCGGTGGTGTGGAAGGCCCAGTACCAGCTCTTGCCGCCGGCCCGCTGCTGGTCCGGGACGGCGAGGAAGCAGTCCACCCGGTCGACGCCGCCCAGCGAGGCCCAGGGGCCGAGGTCGCGGTCGGTGCGCTCCAGCGTGCCGGTGTGCCGGTTGCCGCCGGTGATCGAGATCGCCCGGTACTGCTGGCGGCCGCCTGTGCTGTGGAAGACCCAGTACCAGCTCTTGCCGCCGGGGTTCTGCAGGTCGGCCATGGGCAGGACGCAGTCGATCCGGCCGATGCCCTGGAAGCAGGGGTGGGCGCTCAGCGGGGTGTCGCCCTTGACCACCTGGTCGGTGTGGGCGGGGCCGTCGGCGACCGCGATCTTGCGGTAGCTGTCGCCGTGGCCGACCCAGAAGTGGCTCTGGCCGGTCCGCCGCCACTGGTCCGGGACGGGGAGGACGTCGTCGACCGGGTACGCGGGGCCGCCCGGGGCGGTGGTCTGGCCGCCCTGCTGGGTCTGGGTCTGGCTCTGCCCGCCGCCCTGGCCGCCCTGCTGGGTCTGGCCCTGTCCGCCCTGTCCGCCCTGTCCGCCCGTGGTGGCCGTCGGGCCGACCAGCCGTCCGTCCGCGAGCCCCCGCAGGGTGCTGAGGGAGGGCATGAAGGCGTAGACCGAGCCGGTGGTCTGCACGAACTGGGCGAAGCTCAGCGGGGTGTGCCTGACCGTGCCGTCCGGCTCCCGGCTCTCGAAGTCGACGTCGTCGGCCTGCTGGGTGACCGGGTCCTTGCCGGGCTCCGGGTGGCGGCCGGGCGGGAAGTCCGGCTGGTCCATCCAGTCGGCCTGGATGAACTCGAACTGCCGCGCGATGTCGGCCTGGTAGCAGACGAACAGCAGGCCGCGCGGGTCGTCGGGCCCGCCGGGGCCCTCCGAGGCCGGGTCGAACGGCGCCCCGTACGGGGTGCCGCGGCGCATGATCCGGCGGCCGTCGAGCGCCCCGGCGTCCAGCGGCGGGCTGCTGGGGCCGGGTGCCTGGAGGCCGGCCCGCGGGCTGGTCTTGCGCAGGTGCGACCAGAGCGGGGTGACCAGGCCCTCCAGGTCGTCCCGGAAGTCGAAGTCGTTGTCCGAGGCGGCGCCGGGGTTGTTGGGGACGTCGTGGTCCTTGAAGTGGCAGACCGGGGCGCCGGAGCGCCAGCGGCCGACCATCCGGGCCGCCAGCCACTCGGTGGTGGCGGCGTCCGGGACGGCCTTGGCGAGCCGGAGCTCCTTCAGCTTGACCGCGACCTGCGACCACCAGCCGGGGACGTCCTGGGCGAGCCGGCGGACCACCTGGAAGGAGCCGCCGCGCGCCCAGTCGGGGAAGTCCCGGAAGCTGCCCGGGGCCGGCTCCTCGCCGCAGACGAACTCGCCGGCCGGGACGATCCGGGTGCCCGGGTGGCCCTCGACGTCCTCGGGCCGGTTCGGGTCGGGCCGGTCGAAGCCCCGGATGCCCGGCTCGCTGATGCCGTCCTTGAAGCCGAAGTGCTCCTTGCCGCGGCGGCTGCCGAGCAGGGTCTGCGCGTTCTGCTGGTAGACCATCAGCACCCGGAACTCGGCGGCGGCGATCCGCTGGGCCTCGACCGCCGTCCGGAGGTCGTTCTCGCTGTCCGCGGAGAGCTTCAGCACGGCGTGCACCGGCTGGTCCTTCCCGTTGCCGAACAGCCAGTTCGCCGGGGAGTTCTCGCCGGTGTCGCCGAGCGCGCCGGCCCGCTTGGCCGAGCCCTCCTTGAACGCCTCCAGCCCGGTGCCGGGCCGCGGCTGCTGCGGGAACGGCTCGGTGGTGGAGAGGATCCGCAGGCCCTCGTAGGTGAAGCTGACGCCCAGCCAGGTCGCCTTGAGGGTCTTCGGGTCGTCGCCGCCGGAGGTCCGGCGGGCCTCGCTGAACGCGTCGTTGAAGGCGGCGACCTCGCGGGTGGTGGCGATCTGCGGGGTGAGCTGCCGGAGCCAGTCGCGGGCCCGGGTCGCGTCCTCGAACTTGAGGAACAGGACGCTGACGTTGTCCTTCCTGAAGCCGGCCAGGATGTCGCCCTGGATCTCCTCGCTGTCGCGGAGGGGAAGATCCGTTGCCATGGGGTGGGGTTCCTTTCGGGAGCGCGGGTCAGGCGGTGAGCTGGATCCACTTGGCGACGGAGGGCACGCCCCGGTCGTTGAGCAGGTAGAGCATGTACCAGCCGGGCGGCGCGGCCTTGGCGTCCGGCGGGGCCTGGAACTCCAGCCGGTTGCCGGCCCGGCTGCTGAGCCGCAGGTCGAGGTGGCGCTGGCTGGTGTTGATCGAGTGGGTGGAGGTGGTGGGGGCGAGCAGCACCGCCTTGGAGACCAGTTCCGGGGTGGTGGTGGTGACCTGGAAGGTCTTGTCGTAGCCGACGGGTGCGGTCGGCGTCCGGTCGAGGACCGGGCGGTCGCCCTGGTGGAGGTAGGCCGGCTCGTAGATCTCGATGGTCCCGTTCATGGTGACCGGGCCGGTGGTGCCGGGGACGTCGGCCACCGTGCCGTCGATGTCCGGGTTGTTGGCGAGCTGCTGGAGCTCGTCGCCGGTGACCATCACGCGCCCGTCGGGCAGTACCACGGCGTTGGAGTGGTAGCCGCGCGGCAGCCGCTGGACCGGCCCGAGCTGCCAGTTGCCCTGGTCGTCGCGGAGTTCGACCTGGCGGTACTTGAGGTCGGCGTTCGGGTTGTACGGACCGTTGCCGTAGTCGCGGATGTCGTAGGCGCCGTTGACGGTCATCAGCCGGCCGTTGGGCAGCAGCAGGGTGTCGTCCTGGGTGCGGCCGAAGGCGCGGGACTTCTCGGCCGTCCAGCTGCCGTTGGAGAAGCGCAGGGTGCTGGGGTTGTCCCGGTCGCCGCCGAGGATCAGCGCGGAGTCCGGGCCGTTGGCTCCGCCGGGCAGCAGGACCGCCGAGCCGTAGTTGCGCTTGCGGCCGTCGGGGCGGGCGGTGAGGTCGCTGCGGGTCTCCGCGACCGGGTCGAACTTCCACTGCTCGGCGGCCTGCCGGCCGAAGCCGTAGATGTTGCCGTCGTTGAGCGAGAACAGGTGCGGGTAGTCCAGGGTGAACGGGGCGTCGGCTTTGAACCGGTCGACGGGGACGTTCCTCGGGGTGTCGCTCTTGAGCGAGGGCACCGGGTAGTTCTTGGCCGGGAAGCGCTCGACCACCGGGGTGGGGGTGCCCCAGCCGAGTTCGGACTGGCCGGACATGATCAGCTGCCGGCCGTCCGCGCCGGTCACCACCGTCGGGTACCAGCGGCCGACGGACATGTCGGCGTTGCGGGTCCAGGTCTCGGTCCACGGGTCGAAGATCAGCGAGAGCTTGGCGCCGGTGCCACCGTTGCCGCCGAGGTTGCCGCCGAAGACGCCGAGCATGCCGTTGGGCAGGAAGGAGTGGCCGGCACAGAAGAACGGCGCCGGGCGGGGCTGGTTCAGGCCGTCGGGCATGTCGACCACGGGCGGGGTGACCTGCTTGAACGCGTCCTTGCCGTAGCCGGCCGCCGGATCCCAGAGGAACGCCCGGCCGGCGTTCTCCCGACCGGTGGTCTGGGTGGGGGCGGGCTCCTTCTCCGGGTTGGTCTCGATCCGCTCGAAGGAGAACAGCAGCACCTTGCCGGTGGGCAGCAGCGCGACGTGGTCGCCGAAGTCGGGCGAGGGGAAGTACTGGTTGAACGCCCCGAAGGTGCCGGCGGCGAAGCCCTGGTTGTGGGTGGTCTGGGACTCCGTCAGCGCGTTCAGCCGGTTGGTGCGGGTGGTCTGCGGGTAGTCGCCGATGCCGCGGACGGCCGCGCGCATCCGGGCGTGCTCCTCGGCGTGCTCCTGGCCGAGCGCGGCGACCTCGTCGTCGCGCACCTCGGCGAGCACCCGGGGGTCGGTGACCTTGGGGGCGACGGCGGTCGCGCCGTCGGGGGCGTCATGGCCGCCGGAACCGTGGGCGGCGGCGGGGACGACGGCGGTCAGGGCGGTGCCGGCGGTCAGCGTGAAGACCACGGCGGTGGCGAGCACGGTCGCGAGGCGCCGGCCGGGCCGTGGCGGGGGCAGGGACATGGAACTCCTCGAACAGCGGCAGAGGTCGTCCGGCTCGGAACTCCGGGCGGGGAAAGGGGGGAACGGCCGACGGGCAGCGCCCGGTCGCCGACAGCCACAGGCCATCACGGTGGGTCGCGGTTCGCATGCGGAGTCACTGCGTTCGGCGGGGGCGTGCGCCGCAAGCGGGTGAGCGGGCGCGCGGGAACGCGGAAGCGGGCGCGGACCCGCCGGTCCGCGCCCGCCGTCGCCCCGCCCGCCCGTCGTCCCGCCCCGCCGCCCCGTCCTCCCACCGGGCGTCAGACGACACCCAGCGCGTACGCGGCGAAGAACGCCGCCCCCGCTCCGGCCGCCGCCCTGGCCGGCCGGGGGAGCCCCGTCCACGGGCCGTCGAAGCGGCGGGTGAACCACCCGATCGCGATCAGCGCGGCGCCGAACAGCGGCAGCAGCGCCAGTCGGAACGCGACCCAGCCGAGCGAGTCCGGCGCCACCGTCAGCCCCGGCACCGCGCCGAAGGCGGCCGCGCCCGGCACCGCGACCGCGAGCATCGCGCTCTGGTGCCAGCAGAAGATCGTCATCGCGGAGAGGTTGACCGCCACCACCGGCAGCCAGAGCAGCGGACGGCGGGTCAGCAGCCGGCCGAGCCGCTCGCGCAGCAGCACCGCCGCGCCGCACTGCACCGCCGCCAGCGCCAGGACCAGCAGGGACGGCGGGTGCGAGTTGGTGCGCCCGGCGCCCGGCACGCCGACCATCGAGGCGGGGTAGTGGAAGACCAGCAGCAGCACGGCGAACAGCGCCCCGCCGCCGGCCAGCAGCAGCCGCGCCGCCGGACGGCCCAGCCGGCCCGTGGCCCAGAGCACGCCCAGCTGGTAGCCGAACAGCCAGCCCGGCAGGATGTTCAGCAGGCCGACCCAGGACGGCACCGCCTGGGCCCACGGCCCGTACCGCAGCAGGTCGACGACGGCGACCGCGGCGAGCAGCAGGCCCGCCGACCAGCCGCCCGCACGGCGGGCGAGGGCCGCGCAGACCGGGGTGAGCGCGGTCAGGCCCAGGTAGACGGCGATGTACCAGAGCGGCTGCACCACCAGCGTCGAGCCGGTCCGCACGGTGTCGGCGGGGACGCCGAGGCGCGGCAGCAGCGGGATCAGCGGCGCCCAGACGGCGGCCACGCCGAGCACCGGCCGGAGCAGCCGCACCACCCGGCCGCGCAGCCACCCCCCGTACCCGACCCCCCGGGCCCGGGCCCGTTCCAGCGAGCGGACCGCCGAGTGGCCGCCGACCAGGAAGAACACGCCCAGCAGCTGGAGCCCCCAGCTGGCAGGGGCGAAGAAGCCGAGGTCGGGGGAGGAGAGCGGGCTGGCGTTGTGCAGGGCGCCGTCGGCGGAGCGGGTGAAGCCGCCGAGCAGCCAGTGGCCGACCGGGACGGCGAGCAGGGCGAGGGCGCGCAGACCGTCCAGGGCGCGGTCGCGGGTCCCGGGGGTGCGGGCGTCCACCTGGCGGGCGGCCCGGTGCAGGGGGGCGAGCAGGGGGCTGGGCATGACGGGGTCTCCGTTCGCGGGGCGCGAGGGCTCGGGGAGGGGGCTCGGGGAGGGGGCTCGGTGGGGGAGCGCGGGTCAGCGGCCGAGGGCGAGGTCGGCGAAGGCGGCCAGCGAGGCGGTGCCCGGGGCGAAGTAGCCGGTGTGGCCGTGCGAGCCGGTGGACGGCAGCGGACGGGCGCCGAACGCCGGGTCGGTCGGGTCGGCGCCGTGGCCGAGGCCGAACAGCCGCAGGTGCGGCACGTTGCCGATCCAGTCGGAGCCGTTGCGGGCGGTGGCCCAGAGCGGGACGCGCGGGTCGAGCTCGGCGGCCGAGCCGACGCCCAGGCCCGGCGAGCCGAGCACCACCACGCCGGAGGCCTGCCGCGGACCCGGCCGGGCCAGCCCGCAGACCACCGAGCCGTAGCTGTGGCAGAACACCGTGGCCGGGGCGTCGGGGCGGGTGCTGACGGCGAGTCCGTCGAGCAGTCGGGCCAGCCGCCCGGCGCCGGCCTCGGCCAGGGTCTCGGTGGCGGCGTCCGGGCCCAGCCCGAGCGGGGTGGTGTAGCCCGCCCAGGCGATCACGGCGGTGTGCCCGCCGGTCGCGTCGTACAGCGCCCGGGCCATGCCGACGGGGGTGCCGTACGGGTCGCCGGCGCGGTCGAAGGTGCGCAGGTCGATGTCGGAGCCGGGGACGACGACCGCGGTGCGGCGGGCGGCGGCGAGGTCGCCGAACACCTCGGCGACCTGGCCGCGGCCGCGCGGGTCGAAGGCGAGCAGGCGGCGCGGCCCGCCGGGCGCCGATCCGTCGAGCAGGCCGCGGTAGCGCTCGGCGCGCTCCCGGGCGGCGGCGCGGTCCTGCGGGGTGAGCGCCGGGTCGGCGGCCCGGGCCAGGGCGTGCTCGCGCTCCTCGGCCACGGCCCGGGCGTTGGCCCGGTAGCGCAGCTCGACGGGCGCGCCGTCCAGGTTGCCGACCACCAGCGGGTGGCGGACGGTCAGCTCCTCCCGGGCGGCGGGGCCCAGCCCGGCGAAGAAGGCGGCCACCTCGGCGGGGGTGGCGGCGGCCGGGTCGGGCAGCGGCCGGCCGAGGGCGGTGTCGGCGGTCCAGGCGGCGGCCCCGGGCGGCGGGCCGGTCACCGCGCGCTCGCCGCCGGAGGCCCAGCCGCCCACTCCCAGCACCGCGGCCAGCGCCAGCGCGGCGGCCGCCGTCGCGCGCCCGATCCGATTCCTCGTCATGTCCTTCTGCCTCCGCTTCCCGTCCGGTCCGACGGGAAGGAAGGTAGGAACGAGGCGGCCCCGCGGACGTCACACCGCGGGGCCAACTCCCGGGTGCTACCCGGGTATCAGGGGGTTCTCCCCCGGGGGAGAACCTCACCGGGGTCCGGGGGAGGGCCTCATTGACCCGGGGTCACCAGGCCGGACTCGTAGGCGAGCACCACGGCCTGGGCGCGGTCGCGCAGGTCGAGCTTGGCCAGGATCCGGCCGATGTGGGTCTTCACGGTCTGCTCGGCGAGCACCAGCCGGGCGGCGATCTCCTGGTTGGACAGGCCGCGGGCGATCAGCTCCAAGACCTCGGTCTCGCGCGGGGTCAGCCCGTTGAGCCGCAGCTTGGGGTCGCGCCGCCTGGCCGGCCTGGTCCGGGCGAAGTCCTCGATCAGCCGCCGGGTCACCGAGGGGGCGAGCAGCGCCTCGCCGGCCGCGACCACCCGGACGGCGGCGATGAGGTCGTCCGGGGGCGCGTCCTTGAGCAGGAAGCCGCTGGCGCCGGCCCGCAGCGCGTCGTAGACGTAGTCGTCGACGTCGAAGGTGGTGAGCATCAGCACCTTGGGGCGGTGCGCGCCGGGCACGGACGGGTCCAGCAGCCGGCGGGCCGCCTCCAGGCCGTCCATGACGGGCATCCGGACGTCCATCAGCACGACGTCCGGATGGGTGCGGCCGCTCACCTCCAGTCCCTGCGCGCCGTCCGCGGCGTCCCCCACCACGTCGATGTCGCTCTGCGCGTTCAGCAGGGCGGCGAATCCGGCCCGCACCATCGCCTGGTCGTCGACGATGATCACGCGGATGGTCATACGGTGCTCTCCCCGGGGCGGTCTACGGTTCGGCCGGCGGCCCGTCCGGGTCCTCCGGTGCGGGGCCACCGGGCCGGGTGTCCTCCGACCGAGTATCCGCCAGGGCGGGGACGGGCAGGACGGCGGCCACCTTGAACCCGCCGTCCGGCAGCGGCCCGGTGTCCAGCCGCCCGTCCAGCAGCCGGACCCGCTCGCGCATGCCGACCAGCCCCTGGCCGGTGCCCTCGACCGAGGCCTCCAGCGACTCGGCCCGCACCGGCGGGGCCGCGTTGACCACGGTGACCAGCAGGGATCCGTCGGCGACCGCCAGCGAGACCCAGGCCGCGGCGCCGGGGGCGTGCCGGACCACATTGGCCAGCGCCTCCTGGACGATCCGGTAGACCGAGAGCCCGACGGCCGGCGGCAGCGGGTCGCCGGCCAGCTCCGGGGCGAGCGTCAGCTCGGCGGACACGCCCGCCCGGCGGACCGTCTCGACCAGCTGGGCGAGCTGGCCGGTGCCCGGCTGCGGCGCCGTCTCACCGCCCGACTCCTCGCTGCGCAGCACCCCGAGCAGCCGCCGCATCTCGGCCAGCGACTCGCGCGCGGTGCCGGCGATCGCGGCGAACTCCTCGGCGGCCTCGGCCGGGACGCCGGTGATCCGGTACGGCGCGCTGGCCGCCTGGACGGCGATCACCGACATGTGGTGGGCGACCACGTCGTGCAGCTCGCGGGCGATCCGGGCGCGCTCCTCCAGCAGGGTGCGCCGTTCGCGTTCGGCCTCGCTGATGTGCTCCTGCTCGGCGAGCAGCCGGCGGGCCTCGGCGCGCTCGCGCAGCGCCCCGCCGAGCACCAGGACGGCGCCGGCCAGGGCGGTGGCGAGCAGGCTGTTGTCCCCGCCGAACCCGCCGGCGAGGCCGATCACGGAGAGCGTCAGGCTCACCGCGGCGGTGACCAGCCAGACCGCGACCAGGGTGCGGCGGGCCTCGCGCAGGGCGAGCGTCAGCATCAGCAGCAGGTAGCCGACCAGGGCGGGCGGCGGCCACGGCCAGGGGCCCTCGACGCCCTGGGCGGTGGCGCCCTCGCCGGTGGAGAGGACCAGCAGCGAGGTCAGCAGGGCGCCGCCGCCGATCATCCACCAGGCGGGCAGCGGCCGGGTGACGGCGAGCACCAGCGGCACCGTCTGGGTGACCGTGAGGGCGGCGGCCAGGCCGGCGTCCACCCCGTAGTCGTTGACCAGCACGTTGATGCCGGTGGGCAGCAGCGCGACGGCGGCGGCGGTGGCGAGGACGTACGGCAGGAGGCGGACCCAGCGGCGGGAGGCCTGGGCGAGCAGCGGGGTGTGGTCGGCGGACGGGCGGGTGAGCGGGGCGAGCAGTGCGCGCACCGGACCGCCCAGTGGCTTGGGCATCCGGTCAGCCTAGGGCGGCGCGGGGCGGCCGGCGTCCTACCGGGGTGCGGACCTCCGCGTCATACCCGGGTATGAGGGTCACGCTCTCCAGTCGCCGACCAGGGCCGGGCCGAGCAGGTCCAGGTGGCGGTTGATCAGCGCGATCATGCCCTCGGGGCCGGCGTCCTCCTGGTCGGCGCTCCAGGACAGGTGGGCGGCGCGCAGCACGCCGCCGAAGGCCGCCGCGAGCACCGCGGGGCGCAGGTCCTCGGCCGGGTCGAGGCCCTCGCGCTCGGCGATGACGAGGGTCACCACCCGCTCCTGCTCGGTGACCCGGCGCAGGTGGGCGGCGAGCAGGGTGGGGGTGGTCTCGATCATCCGGAGCAGCTCCAGCCCGGCGGTCACCGAGCAGGGCCCGGTGTCCGCGACGGCGCCGCGCTCGCGCCAGGAGGCGACGATCGCCGCGCGCAGCGCCCGGAGCGGGTTCTCCTCGGCGGGGCGGGCCCGCAGCTGCGCGATGAAGTGGTCCTCGGCCTCGGCGAGGACGGCGAGGGCGACCTCGTCCTTGTTGGCGAAGTAGCGGAAGAAGGTGCGCTGCGAGACGTCGACGGCGCCGGCGATCTCGTCGACGGTGGTGCGGGCGAAGCCCTGGCCGAGGAAGAGCCGGTGGGCCGCCTCGATGAGGGCGTCCCGGGTGCGCTGCTTCTTCCGGGCGCGCAGTCCGGGCTCCTGGGCGGGGGCGGGGGAAGCGGGCTGAGCGGCCATGGCGGGGCCCTCCGGAGGGTGATCGGGCTGGTGCTGTGGAGGCTACTGTAGCGATCTGACAAATGACAGAAAGGCGCAGAAGTCAGCGTTTGCCGAATGTCAGTGACTGTCATAATGTGCCTGGGTGGCGCCCCAGGGCCGGGCACTCGTGGGGACGGGTGGGCCGGGGCGCCACTTCCACGTCCGCCCGCAGCCAGCCCCTCGGAGGGCCCAGATGAGTCAGTCCCTCACCAAGAGCGCCACGGCGGACGCACCGCCGCCGGGCACGTCACCGGGTGGGAAGGGCCTCCAGGGCCACCCCTGGCTGACCCTGCTCACCGTCGCCGTCGGCGTGATGATGGTCGCCCTGGACGGCACGATCGTCGCGATCGCCAACCCGGTCATCCAGGCCGACCTCAACGCCGCGCCCTCCGAGATCCAGTGGGTGACCAGCGGCTACCTGCTGGCCCTCGCGGTCTTCCTGATCACCGCCGGCAAGATCGGCGACCGGTTCGGCCACAAGAACACCTTCCTGGTCGGCGCGGTCGGCTTCGCCGTCACCTCGGCGGCGATCGGTTTCGCCGGGAACATCCAGACGGTGATCGCCTTCCGCGTCCTGCAGGGCCTGTTCGGCGCGCTGCTCCAGCCGGCCGCGCTCGGCCTGCTGCGCGGGGCCTTCCCGGCCGAGAAGCTCAACATGGCGATCGGCATCTGGGGCGGTGTCATCGGCGCCTCCACCGCGGCCGGCCCGATCGTCGGCGGCCTGCTGGTCGAGCACGTCAACTGGGAGTCGGTGTTCTTCATCAACATCCCGGTCGGTCTGATCGCGCTGGCCCTCGGCCTGTGGATCCTGCGGGACGTGCGGGCGGAGAACGCGGCGAAGTCCTTCGACATCCCCGGCATCGTGCTGCTCTCGGTGGCGATGTTCGCCCTGGTCTTCGGCATCATCAAGGCCCCCGAGTGGGGCTGGGGCGACGTCTCGACGCTGGTCTTCCTGGGCGGCGCGGTCGTCCTGATGACCGCCTTCGCGTTCTGGCAGCGGGTGGCCAGGGAGCCGCTGATCCCGCTCAGCCTGTTCCGTTCGCTGCCGCTGTCGGCCGGCACCCTGCTGATGGTGCTGATGGCCTTCTCGTTCTTCGGCGCGATCTTCTTCGTCACCTTCTACTTGCAAAATGTCCACGGTATGACGCCGGTCCAGGCGGGCGTCCACCTGCTGCCGATGACCGGCATGATGATCATCGGATCGCCGGTGGCGGGGATCGCGATCGGCAAGCTGGGCCCGCGGATCCCGATCGTGGCCGGCATGCTGATCACCACCGCCGCGATGTTCGGGATGTCCACCCTGGACGCCGGCTCCGGCAACGGCGTGATGGCGCTCTGGTTCGTGCTGATGGGCCTGGGCATCAGCCCGGTCATGGTCGGCGCCACCGAGGTGATCGTCGGCAACGCGCCGCTGGAGCTCTCCGGCGTCGCCGGCGGCCTCCAGCAGTCCGCGATGCAGGTCGGCGGCAGCCTCGGCACCGCCGTGCTGGGCGCGCTGATGGCCGCCCGGGTCACCGACACGCTGCCCGGCACGTGGGCCGACGCGGGCCTGCCGCCGGTGGACCCGGCGCAGGCCGAGGGTCTCAACCAGGCCGCCCAGCTCGGCATCGCCCCGCCCGCCCCGGCCGGCACCCCGCAGCAGGTCGTCGACGCGATGGCCGGGGCCGTCCACGACTCCTTCGTCAGCGGCATGTCGCTGGCCTTCGCGGTCGCCTCGGTGGTCGCCTTCGCCGCCGCCCTGCTCGGCCTGCTGACCCGGCGCGGTACCACCGACGCCGGGCCCGCCGTCCACATCTGACACGCGCCCGGGCACCTCGCGCCGCCGGCCCCGGACTCGACCGAGTCCGGGGCCGGCGGCCGTCCGCGGACGGGCCGGCGTTCCGTTCCGGCGCCGTCGGGGTCAGGAGGTGGGGCAGTCCAGGGTCGGGTCGGTCTCGGCGGCGGCCCAGCACTGCTCGGCCTGCTGCCAGTACTCCTCCTCGGAGAGGGACTCCGAGGGGCTGGGGGAGGGGAGCACCTGGGTGGGGCCGAAGTGGTTGCCGCCGGGCGGCGGGCCGGGCGGGGGCGCGGGAGCCGTCGAGGTGGGGCCGGGTGCCGGGGCGGCCGGGGTCCCGGTGGCCGCCGGGGTCCCGCCCGCCGGCCCGGCGGTGGGGCGCGCGGGCGGCGCGGGCGGTGCGGCGGGGCCGGTGGCCGGGTCGGACGGCGGCACCTCGGCGGAGACGAGCCCGAGGGCCGGCCCGCCGTCCGGCCGGGTCCGGTCGCGGGGCGCGGCGGGCGCCGTCGGCGGGGCGGCCGGGGGTGCGGACGGCCCGGCCCCGGCGTCCGCGGGCGCCGTCGGCGCGACGGCGACGGTGCCGGGGTCGTCGGCCGCGGGCGGTTCGCCCGGTGCGGGCGCGGGGGTCACCGGCCCCGGCACCGGCAGCACGTCGAGCAGGCCCCGGTCAGGGGCGGCCGGCAGGGACACCGAGGGCCCGCCGAGCTCCTCCGGAGCGGGCAGCAGCTGGGACAGCAGGGCGCCGGTGGTCACGCCGACCAGCAATGCCAGGGGGAAGGCCCCCGTCCTCGGTGCGCGCACGATACCGGCCCCCTCCCCTCGCCCCCTGGAAAGACACCTTAAGCGTGACTCTCGGGAAGGTTAAGAGGGAACCGGCACCCGTCCCGGTCCGGGCCGCCGGACGAGGCTCCGGCAACGGGACGATCCGGATGGTTCGGGCGCGGAACTCCGCGCCCGGCGGCTCCGCCGCGATCCGCCGGGCCCGCACGGCAGAGGGGCCGGCCCTCCCGCACACGGCGGGGGGGACCGGCCCCTCAGGGGATCAGCGGTGCGCTCAGGCCTCGCCGCCCGCGGCGCCCGGGTCGGCCGCCGCCACGTCGAGCAGCTGGTAGCGGTCGATCGCGTCCTTCAGTGCGCTGCGCTCGATCTTGCCCTGCTTGGCCAGCTCGGTGAGCACGGCCAGCACGACGGACTGCGCGTCGATGTGGAAGTAGCGACGGGCCGCACCGCGGGTGTCGGCGAAGCCGAAGCCGTCGGCGCCCAGCGACTGCCACGCGCCCGGCACCCAGCGGGCGATCTGGTCCGGCACCGCGCGCATCCAGTCGGACACCGCGACGAACGGGCCCTCGGCGCCGTGGAGCTTGCTGGTCACGTACGGGACGCGCTGCTGCTCCTCGGGGTGCAGCAGGTTGAACTCCTCGGCCTCCACCGCCTCGCGGCGCAGCTCGTTCCAGGAGGTCGCGGACCAGACGTCGGCCTTGACGTTCCACTCCTCGGCCAGGATCCGCTGGGCCTCCAGGGCCCACGGCACGGCCACGCCGGAGGCGAGGATCTGCGCCGGGATCTGGCCGGCGGTGCCGGCGGCGTACTTGTGGAGGCCCTTCAGGATGCCGTCGACGTCCACGTTCTCGGGCTCGGCCGGCATCTTGATCGGCTCGTTGTAGACGGTGAGGTAGTAGAACACGTCCTCACCGGTCGGGTGCTCCTCGCTGGAGCCGTACATCCGCCGCAGGCCGTCCTGGACGATGTGGGCGATCTCGAAGCCGTACGCGGGGTCGTACGCGACGACGCCCGGGTTGGTCGAGGCCAGCAGGTGCGAGTGGCCGTCGGCGTGCTGCAGGCCCTCGCCGGTCAGCGTGGTGCGGCCGGCGGTGGCACCGAGCACGAAGCCGCGGGCCAGCTGGTCGGCCATCTGCCAGAACTGGTCGCCGGTGCGCTGGAACCCGAACATCGAGTAGAAGACGTACACCGGGATCAGCGGCTCGCCGTGGGTGGCGTAGGCCGAGCCGGCGGCGATCAGCGAGGCGGTGCAGCCGGCCTCGGAGATGCCGTCGTGCAGCATCTGACCGGTGGGCGACTCCTTGTACGCCAGAAGCAGCTCGCGGTCGACCGACTCGTAGGTCTGGCCGAGCGGGTTGTAGATCTTCGCCGACGGGAACAGCGAGTCCATGCCGAAGGTGCGGTACTCGTCGGGCGCGATCGGCACGAAGCGGTTGCCGATGCCCTTGTCCCGCATGAGGTCCTTGAGCAGCCGGACGAACGCCATGGTGGTGGCGATGGTCTGGTTGCCCGAGCCCTTCTTGACCGCCTTGTACGCGTCGTCGCCCGGCAGCTCCAGCTTGCGCGGCCGCACCTTGCGGGTCGGCACGTAGCCGCCCAGCTCCTGGCGGCGGTCGTGCATGTACTGGATCTCTTCCGAGTTGCGGCCCGGGTGGTAGTAGGGCGGGTAGCCCTCTTCGAGCTGCTTGTCGGTGATCGGCAGGTGCAGCCGGTCGCGGAAGCGCTTCAGGTCCTCGACCGTCAGCTTCTTCATCTGGTGGGTGGCGTTGCGGCCCTCGAAGTTGGGGCCCAGCGTCCAGCCCTTGACGGTCTGCGCCAGGATGACGGTCGGCTGGCCCTTGTGCTCGCGGGCCGCCTTGAACGCCGCGTAGATCTTGCGGTGGTCGTGGCCGCCGCGGCCCAGGTGCTGGATCTGCTGGTCGGTCATCGACTCGACCATCTTGCGCAGCCGCAGGTCGCCGCCGAAGAAGTTGTCGCGGATGTACGCGCCGGACTCGGTGGCGTAGGTCTGGAACTGGCCGTCCACCGTGGTGTTCAGCTTGTTCACCAGGACGCCGTCGCGGTCCTGCGCGAGCAGGGGGTCCCAGCTGCGGTCCCAGACCAGCTTGATCACGTTCCAGCCGGCGCCGCGGAACTGCGACTCCAGCTCCTGGATGATCTTGCCGTTGCCGCGGACCGGGCCGTCGAGGCGCTGCAGGTTGCAGTTGACCACGAAGGTGAGGTTGTCCAGGCCCTCGCGGGCGGCCAGGGACAGCTGGCCGAGCGACTCGGGCTCGTCCATCTCGCCGTCGCCGAGGAAGGCGTAGACGTGCGAGTCGGAGGTGTCCTTGATGCCGCGGTGCTCCAGGTAGCGGTTCATCCGGGCCTGGTAGATCGCGCCGAGCGGGCCGAGGCCCATCGAGACGGTCGGGAACTCCCAGAAGTCCGGCATCAGCCGCGGGTGCGGGTAGCTGGAGAGGCCGTAGGGGGCCTTCGACTTCTCCTGGCGGAAGGCGTCGAGCTGCTGCTCGCTGAGCCGGTCCAGCAGGAAGGCGCGGGCGTAGATGCCGGGGGAGGCGTGACCCTGGAAGAAGATCTGGTCGCCGGACTCGCCCTCGGCGTCCTTGCCGCGGAAGAAGTAGTTGAAGCCGACGTCGTAGAGCGACGCGGAGGAGGCGAAGGTGGCGATGTGGCCACCCACGCCGATGCCCGGGCGCTGCGCCCGGGAGACCATCACCGCGGCGTTCCAGCGGGTCGCGTTGAGGATCTTGCGCTCGATCTCCTCGTTGCCGGGGAAGAACGGCTCGTCCTTGGTGGCGATGGTGTTGACGTAGTCCGTGCTGCGCATCTCGGGCACGGCGACACGCTTCTCGCGGGCGCGCTCGATCAGCCGCAGCATCAGGTAGCGGGCACGCTCACGCCCCCGCTCGTCGATGGCCGCATCGAGCGACTCCAGCCATTCCGCGGTCTCCTCGGGATCGAAGTCCGGGACCTGACTCGGAAGGCCGCCAATGATGATCGGGTTGCGATCGGATCCGGAAGCCACGCTGTTCCTTCACTGTCGGTCGAAACTGAGGTGTGTCGCGCCGCCTCCATCGTGCTACCGCGCTCGGAGATCCGTCATCTCTACCGATCGGTAACCGCTCTCCCTGACAGAAGGAGCGGTCTGGTGATGTGCGGTTCGGACAGCATCGTCCGGGCCGCGCACCCCCGGGTGTTACGAACAGAGGTGGTCCGACCTGGTTTCCCTTCCGTCCGATGGCGGACGGCCGGGGTGAGGGCCAACAGGAGACTCTACGCCCGCGCACGCGCGGACCCGAATGCCGTTCGCATCTCGGGCGTGCGTACGGCCTGTGGACCAGGACCTCCCGAAGCATCCTTGTCCTATGCAGAGAAGGGCAAATCGGTGTGATTCCCGACACGTCGCCCGGCGTGTCCCGGTGCGACACGTCAACCTTTGGAGGGGATCGGGGGTCGGGTACTTGCGCGAACCGCCGCGCCCGTGTGGACTACGGCCACAGCCTCGGCATGGACGCCGGGCCGAATACTGGAGGTTATTCCCGTGAGCGCGACCGCGGACCCCGCGGACAAGTCCAACCCGGCAGCTCGTCTCGGCTTCGAAGAAGGCCAGATCATCCAGGAGCTGGGGTACGACGAAGACACTGACCAGGATCTCCGCGAAGGCATCGAGGAGATCACCGGGACGGATCTCGTCGACGAGGACTACGACGACGTCGCCGACGCCGTCCTGCTGTGGCACCGCGACGACGACGGGGACCTCACCGACGCCCTCGTCGACGCCCTGGAATACCTGGCCGAGGGCGGCCTGATCTGGCTGCTGACGCCCAAGACCGGCCGGGACGGCCACATCGAGGCCTCGGACATCGCCGACGCCGCGAAGACCTCCGGTCTCTCCCAGACGAGCTCGATCGCGATCGCCAAGGACTGGGCCGCGACCCGTCTGGCGACCAAGTCGACCGCCAAGCCGGGCAAGCGCTGAGCGCCGCCTGACGGGCCGCACCGGGCCCCGCCGGAGGATCCTCCGGCGGGGCCCGGTCGTATTCCGGCGGCCGGCGCGCCCGCGTCCGGACGGCCGAACCGTTCGCCCAGGGCGAAAGCGGTGGCCCCGGACGGCGCAGGGCTCACCCGTCCGGCTCAATCGCTGCCGGCGGATGCGAGGATGGCGCTCGTCGCGCCACCCGCGCGGCCCAGTCGCGTCGAGTGGGAAAGGTCCCCGCATGGCCATCGAGATCGGCACCGAGGCTCCGGACTTCGAGCTCAAGAACCAGCACGGCGAGCTGGTCCGGCTCTCCGACTTCCGGGGCGAGAAGAACGTCGTCGTGGTCTTCTACCCGTTCGCGTTCACCGGTGTCTGCACCGGCGAGGTCTGCGCGATCCAGAAGGAGCTGCCGCGCCTGCAGAACGACGAGGTGCAGGTGCTCGGCGTGTCCAACGACTCGCCCTTCAGCCAGCGGGTCTTCGCCGACCAGGAGGGCCTGGAGTTCCCGCTGCTCTCCGACTTCTGGCCGCACGGCGAGGTCTCCCGCGCCTACGGCGTCTTCGACGAGGAGAAGGGCTGCGCCGTCCGCGGCACCTTCGTGATCGACAAGGCCGGCGTGGTCCGCTGGAGCGTCGTGAACGGCCTGCCGGACGCCCGTGACGAGCAGGAGTACCTGGCGGCCGTCGGCGCGCTCTGAGCCGCCCGCGGGCTTCGCCCCGCCCCCGTCCGGCCGGTTCCCCGGCGCGGACGGGAACCCCGCACTACGATCGGCTCGTTGGCTGGTCAGAGGCCCGGGACGGTTCCGCCGCCGGAGCCTCCGACCGCACCACGGGGGCACGAGGAGTGCCTCCCGAATCTTGGAGGACAAGTGGGTGTCAGCCTGAGCAAGGGCGGCAATGTCTCGCTCACCAAGGAGGCCCCCGGCCTGACCGCCGTGGTGGTCGGCCTCGGCTGGGACGTCCGCACCACCACGGGCACGGATTTCGACCTGGACGCCAGCGCACTGCTCTGCAACGACCAGGGCAAGGTCGGCGCGGACGGCAACTTCGTCTTCTTCAACAACCTGAAGAGCCCCGACGGCTCGGTCGAGCACACCGGTGACAACCTCACCGGTGAGGGCGAGGGCGACGACGAGGCGATCAAGGTCAACCTGGCGACCGTGCCGGCCGACGTTCAGAAGATCGTCTTCCCGGTGTCCATCTACGACGCCGAGAACCGGTCGCAGAACTTCGGCCAGGTCCGCAACGCGTTCATCCGCGTGGTGAACCAGTCGGACAACAAGGAGCTGGCCCGGTACGACCTCACCGAGGACGCCTCCACCGAGACGGCGATGGTCTTCGGCGAGCTGTACCGCAACGGCGCCGAGTGGAAGTTCCGCGCGATCGGCCAGGGCTACGCCTCCGGCCTGCGCGGCATCGCCCAGGACTTCGGCGTCAACGTCTGAGTCGGGCGGGCCGCTGACGGCCCGTGGCAGGGTGTGCGAACGGCCGGGGCGGCCGCGGACGCGAAGGCGTCGGCGGCCGCCCCGGCCGTTCCGTCGTTCCCGGCGCACTGGAAGGATGGGAGTTCAGGAAAGTTCAGCCGGCCGGAAGGGGCCGGCCGGGGTCGCGGGGGAATAGACCTGAGATGCGCCCCGGGAGGCAAGGGAGGAAGGACAACCCATGAGTGTCACGCTCGCCAAGGGTGGCAATGTCTCGCTCACGAAGGCCGCGCCGAATCTGACCCAGGTGCAGATCGGCCTCGGCTGGGACGCCCGGTCCACGACCGGCGCGCCCTTCGACCTCGACGCGAGCGCGCTGCTCTGCTCGGGCGGCCGGGTGCTGGGTGACGAGTACTTCGTCTTCTACAACAACCTCAAGAGCCCCGAGGGCTCGGTCGAGCACACCGGTGACAACCTGACCGGTGACGGCGACGGCGACGACGAGGTCGTCCTGGTCAACCTGGACCTCGTGCCGGCGCAGGTCGACAAGGTCGTCTTCCCGGTGTCCATCTACGACGCCGACAACCGGTCGCAGAACTTCGGCCAGGTCCGCAACGCGTACATCCGGGTGGTCAACTCGGTGGACGGCCAGGAGATCGCCCGCTACGACCTCACCGAGGACGCGTCCAGCGAGACCGCGATGATCTTCGGCGAGCTGTACCGGTACGCGGGCGAGTGGAAGTTCCGCGCGGTGGGCCAGGGCTACGCCTCGGGCCTGCGGGGCATTGCTCTCGATTTCGGCGTAAACGTACAGTAAAGGCCGCGATCGTCATGATCGCCCCGCCATGAACCCGAAAGGTAACCAAGTCCCGTGTTCCTCCGCACATTCGGCTGGTCATTCGCGATCACCGTTCTCGGACTGATCGCCGCAGGCCTGCTCTGGGGAGCCGAGGGATTCGGCATCGTGCTGATACTCTCCATCCTGGAGATCTCCCTCTCGTTCGACAACGCGGTGGTCAACGCCACGGTGTTGAAGCGGATGAACCCGTACTGGCAGAAGATCTTCCTCACCGTCGGCGTGCTGATCGCCGTGTTCGGCATGCGGCTGATCTTCCCGCTGCTGGTCGTGGGCCTCACCGCGCACCTCAACCCGGCGACGGTCATCGACCTCGCGATCCACAGCGACAAGACGTACGAGGGCCTCACCTACGGTCAGTACCTGGAGCAGGCCAACCCGGCGATCGCCGCCTTCGGCGGCGTCTTCCTGCTGATGATCTTCCTCGACTTCATCTTCGAGGAGAAGGACTACAACTGGCTGGCCTGGATCGAGCGCCCGCTGGAGAAGGTCGGCAAGCTGGAGGCGTTCTCCACCGTCGTCGCCCTGGTCACCCTGCTGCTGGCGTCCAACTTCTTCGCCGGTGAGCACGCCGAGACGGTGCTCCTCGCCGGTGTGCTCGGCCTCGTCACCTACCTCAGCGTCAACGGCCTCGCCTCGGTCTTCGAGTCGGGCCTTGAGGAGGAGGCCGAGAAGGAGGAGGCGGCCGAGAAGTCCGGCAAGTCGATCGTCCAGGTCGGCGGCAAGGCCGCGTTCTTCCTGTTCATGTACCTGGAGGTGCTGGACGCCTCGTTCTCCTTCGACGGCGTGGTCGGCGCGTTCGCGATCTCCAGCGACATCTTCCAGATCACCCTGGGCCTCGGCATCGGCGCGATGTACATCCGCTCGCTGACCGTCTTCCTGGTCCGCAAGGGCACCCTGGACGACTACGTCTACCTGGAGCACGGCGCGCACTACGCGATCGGCGCGCTCGCGGTCATCCTGCTGGTCGGCATCGAGTACCACATCCCGGAGATCGTCACCGGCCTGATCGGCGTCGCCTTCATCGGCCTCGCCCTCGGCTCGTCGATCCTCCGCAACCGGCGCGACGGCGCCGGCGGCGGGGGCGACGGGGAGCGGGAGCTGGTGGGCAGCGCCCAGTAGCCCGCGCCGCCGGCGCCGCAGCACGGCGACGCGACAGCACGACAGCACGACAGCACAACGCCGAACGGCCGTTCCTCCCGAGTGGGGAACGGCCGTTCGGCGTCGTGCGCGGTGGATGCTCAGCCGAGCTGCTGCTCGATGGCGCGCAGCTTGCGCTCCAGCGAGTCCAGCTTGGGCATCGACAGGGTGTCGTCGTCCGGCGTCAGGTCGATGGTCGAGCTGCTGCGGTAGGACGAGGAGGCCGAGGAGGAGGCGGTGCTGCTGCTGCCGACGGTGGTGCGCGGGCGGCGGCCGGTCTCCAGGGAGCTCAGCGCGGCCGGCTCCAGCGCGGAGGCGCCGGCGAGGGAGGAGGAAGCGTCCGCCTCGGCGGCTAGGGCAGGCTCCGTAGCGCTCGGGCCGTCTCCGGCGGAGGCGAGGGCGGGCACCTGACGGCCGCTGCGGTTGCGGGAGAGCATGCCGCCCGACTGGCGGGAGATGGCCTTCAGCTCGGCGCGCTCGCGGCGGTCGGCGCTGCGGGCCCGCACCTTGGCGTCCAGCTTGGCCTGGCGCTCCTCGCGCACCTCCTCGACCGCCTCGTCCAGGCTGCGGACGTTCTCCAGCAGCATCAGCGACCAGGCGGCGTAGGTCTCGCGGGGGGCGCGCAGCCAGCGGACGATGCGGATCTGCGGCAGCGGGCGCGGCACCAGGCCCTGCTCGCGCAGGGCGGCCTTGCGGGTCTGCTTCAGCGCGCGGTCGAAGAGGATCGCGGCCGAGATCGACATGCCGGAGAAGAACTCGGGGGCGCCGTCGTGGGCCATGCCGCGCGGGGCGTGCACCCAGTTGAACCAGGCCGAGGCGATGGCGAACACCCAGACCAGCAGACGCGAGCCGAGCGCCGCGTCACCGTGGCTGGCCTCGCGGACGGCGAGCACCGAGCAGAACATCGCGGCGCCGTCCAGGCCGAACGGCACCAGGTACTCCCAGCCGTTCGACAGGCCGAGGTTCTCCTTGCCGAAGCCGACCAGGCCGTGGAAGGAGAGCGCGGCCGCGACGCCGGCGCAGCAGAACAGCAGGACGTAGGAGGAGATCCCGTAGATCATCTCCTTGCGCCGGCGGCGCTCCTCACTGCGCTCCCAGGAGTCGCCGGACTCCTGCTTCCGGCTGTTGTTCTTGAAGCGCAGCGTCGCCACCAGGATGGCGGTGAACAGCAGGGCTGCGCCGCCGATGACGGTCCAGACCAGCTGTATGGAGGTCAGGTTCATTGCGGGTCGGGCCTCGGGTTTCCGCAGGGGACAGGTCACAGTGCGACACGGTGGTCAGGGCTCGTCCCCGGGACCGGGCCTGACGATGCGTCGTGGTCGGACGGGTGGCCCGGCACGCCCGGACAGGGGGCGCACGGGACACCTGTGCGGCTAGACGATATCGCGTCCGAAGTGGCGGCATGGTACGGGAGTCGGCCTTCGCCCCGCCAATCGACCCGCCGGTGCCCGGACGGTGTCCCCGGAGCGGCCGTGGGTAGGGGAGTTCGGGTACCCGGCGGGCGGGTTGATGCCCGATCATGGAGCGGCGGACCGTCAGAGCGACTGACGGGGCTGGGGGAGGACGGCATGGCCTCGATTTGGGAGTACCTGCGCGGGGAGCGGAACAGCTCCGACACCGGCGGCCAGTTCAAGGTCACCCTGACCAAGTCGTCACCGCAGCACGCGATCACCGGCGCGGCGGCGACCACCGGCTACCTCTACGTCAACCTGCACTGGACCACCCGGGCGGGGGCGGCGCGGGCGTCCGCCGGGGACACCGTGCGGCGGTTCTTCAGCCCGCGCATCTTCAGCCCGATGGAGCCGGACTCCAGCCAGAACGCGCAGGTCAACGTGGACCTCGACCTGGCCTGCATGTACGAGCTCGCGGACGGCAAGCGGGGGGTGGTGCAGCCGCTGGGCGGGCTCCTCGGGGACCTCCAGCACCCGCCGTACGTCAAGCTCAGCGGCGACGACCAGTACGGCGCGCCGTCCGGCGAGACGATGTACATCAACCTGGAGAAGAAGGACCAGTTCAAGCGGCTGCTGGTGTTCGTGTACATCTACGACGGCACGCCCGCCTTCGAGCAGACCAACGCGGTGGTGACGATCGTGCCGCAGTCCGGGCCGCGGATCGAGGTCAAGCTGGAGGAGCGGGCCCCGGCGGCGCGGTCCTGTGCGGTGGTGCTGATCGAGAACAGCGGGGACAACACGCTCACGGTGCGGCGCGAGGTCCGCTACGTCAACGGCTTCCAGGCGGACATCGACCGGCTGTACGGCTTCGGGATGCAGTGGCAGCGCGGGTACAAGCCGGAGTGAGCCCCGGTCCGGGGGCCACCGGGCGGGAGCGGGGCGGGTGGGGGCTCGCCGGCAGGGGGCGGGGCGGGGGCGGGCGGCGGCTCAGCGGGGCTGGAACTGGGGGCCCTGCGGGGGCAGGGCGAACTCCTCGGCGGCGGGTGCCGGCTGCTGCTGCACCGGGGGTGCGGTGTTCGGCGGCGGGTAGCCGTAGCCGCCCTGCTGCGGCGCCTGCTGCTGGGGGTGGCCGTAGCCCGGGGCGGGCGCCGCGGGCTGCTGGGGGTAGCCGTAGCCGCCCTGCTGCTGCGGGGCCTGCTGCGGCACCTGCTGCGGGTAACCGTAGCCGGGCTGCCGGGCGGGCGGCGCGGTCGGGGCCGGCGGGACGTTCGGCGGCACCGTGGGCGGGTTGGGCGGCGGCGGGGGCGTGTTGGCCGGGACGCCGGTCGGTGCCAGGGCGGCCTGGGCGGCGGCCTGCGGCTGCGGGACGGCCGGGGCCAGGGTGAAGGTGCCCGGCTCGGGGCGGCCGGCCGGCCGGGGGTCGGGCAGCGCGGTCCGCGGGTCCGCGGCCTGGGCGGCGGGCGGTCCGGCCGGGGGCTGGGACTGGGAGGACCGGCCGGCGCCGGGGTCGCCCTCGTCCTCGACGGTGATGCCGAAGTCGGTGGCCAGGCCGATCAGCCCGGACGCGTAGCCCTGGCCGACGGCCCGGAACTTCCAGACGCCCGCCCGGCGGTACAGCTCGCCCGCGACCAGCGCGGTGACCTCGTCCCCGTCGGCCATCGCGAACTCGGCCAGCGGCGGCGCGCCCTCGCCGGCCGCCGCGTCGAACAGCTGCAGGCGCAGTCCGCCCACCGCGCGGAACGAGCCGCCCTCGGAGGAGCCGGCCAGCACCACCCGGTCGACGTGGGCCGCCAGCTTGCCGAGTTCGACCTCGACGGTGTCGGTGATCCCGGTGCCGTCGGCGCTCTGCTGCTTGGGCAGGTGGCGCACCAGGCCGGACGGGTGGCGCGGCTGGTTGTAGAAGACGAAGTCGGCATCCGAACCGACCTTGCCGCCCGGGCCGAGCAGCAGTGCGGAGGCGTCCACGTCCGGCGCACCGGGCGTGGCGCTCCAGCGCAGCACGGCGCGGACCGCCGCCACCGGCAGTGCGATGTTGGCGCCCTTGGCCATCACGTGCGTCATAGCCGACCATCCTGCCTGTTCGCCACCCCTTCGGACAACGTGACCGGGGGAGGCGTCGTGGTGGGACTTTGCCAACGCTTGCGGTTTGTGAAGTGGAGGGTAACCTTCCGAGAATTCGCCATTGCGGAACCGGTGCATGCCCGGAGCCGTCCGTACGATGGGCGGGCGGGAGTCGTTCGGGGGTCGGTCGACGGTGACCGGCCGGAACCGTCCGGGAACCACGACGGCCGTCGAGCCGGTTGAACCGGGTGTCGCACCGGGGCTCGTCACCGCCCCTCCCCGCCTCCGCCGGACCGGCGGCCGAACTCCTGAGGAGAGCACCTTGCGCCACTTCGGCCACCTGGCGGACGGCGTCCGCGACCGGCTCTTTCTCGCGGAGCCCCGGGAGTTCACCCCGGACGGCGACCCGGCCGTGCTGGCCACCGCGCTGGGCGCCACGCTCTACAGCCCGGCCACCCGGCCCACCCTGCGCGCGGACATCCGCAAGCAGGCCGCGCAGGGGGTCGTCTCGATGGTCCTCTGCCTGGAGGACGCCATCGCCGACCACGAGGTGCCGGACGCCGAGGCCAACCTGGTGGCCCAGCTCGGCGCGCTGTGGGCGGAGGTCACGGAGGGTGGCGGGGCGGCCGGAACCTCCACGGGTTGCGCACAGGATCTTCCCCTCCTCTTCATCAGAGTGCGGACCGCCGCCCAGCTCACCGACCTCGCCGAGCGGCTCGGACCGGCGATCGGCGCGCTCACCGGATTCGTGCTGCCCAAGTTCACCGAGGAGACCGGCGGGGAATTCCTGGAGGCGCTCGCCGCGGCCGGGTCCGCCACCGGCCGCCGGCTGTTCGCGATGCCCGTGCTGGAGTCCCCCGAGCTCGCCCACCTGGAGACCCGCCGCGACCAGCTGTTCGGCATAGCCCGGCTGCTGGAGAAGCACCGCGAGCGCGTCCTCGCCGTCCGCCTCGGCGTGACCGACCTCTGCTCCGCCTACGGCCTGCGCCGCTCGCCCGACCTGACCGCGTACGACGTGGCCCTGGTCGCCTCCGTGATCGGCGACGTGGTCAACGTGCTCGGCCGCGCCGACGGCACCGGGTTCACCGTCACCGGCCCGGTCTGGGAGTACTTCCCCGTCCAGGAGCGGATGTTCAAGCCGCAGCTGCGCCGTACCCCGTTCGCCGAGGCCGAGCCCTCCCGGGAGGCGGTCCGCCGGAGGATCATCGAGCACGACCTGGACGGGCTGATCCGCGAGATCGAACTCGACCGTGCCAACGGTCTGTTGGGCAAGACCTGCATCCACCCCAGCCATGTGCCCGCGGTGCACGCGCTCTCCGTCGTCACGCACGAGGAGTACAGCGACGCCCGGGACATCCTCCAGCAGGAGCGCGGCGGGGGCGGGGTGCTGCGCTCGGCGTACACCAACAAGATGAACGAGGCCAAGCCGCACCGGGCCTGGGCGGAGCGGGTGATGCTGCGCGCCGAGGTGTTCGGGGTGGCCCGCGAGGACGTCAGCTTCGCGGAGCTGCTGGCGGCCTGCCTCTGCCGCTAGCCGCCCGGCCCCTTCCCGACCTTGCCCACCGCACCGCACCACCGAAAGCAGGACCCCTTCGTGACAGCAGCAGAGCAGCAGCGGACCGGCACCGAGCCGTCGGCCGGACCGCGGGAGTGGACCGGCCGGTGGGTGGCCGAGCGGGCCGGCGTCGCGCTGACCGGCTCCGAGCGCCTCCCCGAACTGGTCGGCCTGGCCCTGCGGGAGAACCGCAAGCGCGCCCACCTGCTGGTCTCCACGGTGCTCGGCAAGCACGTCCCGCAGCGCCCCGCCGTGGTGCACGGCGCCGGCCTCGAACTCGGCCGGCGGGTCCGCGAGCTGCTCGGCCCGCTGGGCGGGCAGGCCCTCGCGGGCGCCGTCGTGCTCGGCTACGCCGAGACCGCCACCGGCCTCGGCCACAGCGTCGCCGACGGGCTGGACGCCCCCTACCTGCACTCCACCCGGCGCCCGGTGCCCGGGCTCGACCCGCTCGGCGGGTTCGAGGAGGAGCACTCGCACGCCACCTCCCACCTGCTGCTGCCCGCCGACCCCGGACTGCTCGCCGGCGACGGCCCGCTCGTCCTGGTGGACGACGAGTTCTCCACCGGCACCACCGTGCTCAACACCATCCGCGCCCTGCACGCCCGCCACCCGCGCGAGCACTACGTGGTGGTCGCCCTGGTCGACCTGCGCGGCGCCGACGACCGGCGGCGGCTCGCCGACACCGCCGCCGAACTCGGCGTCCGGCTCGACCTGGTGGCGCTGGCCGGCGGCGGCGTCGAGCTGCCCGCGGACATCCTGGACCGGGCCGAGCGGCTGATCGCCGAGGCCGGACCCGCCCCCGAGCCGCCGGCCGCCCCGGCCGCGCCGCTGGTGCGGGTCGAGCTGGCCTGGCCGGACGGGCTGCCCGACGGCGGGCGGCACGGGTTCACCCCGGAGCACCGGGCGCGGCTGGAGGAGGCGCTGCCGGCGCTGGCCGAGCAGCTGGCGGCGGCGGTCGGCTCGGGCCCGGGCGCGGACTCGGCAGGCGGCGGGCGGGTGCTGGTGCTCGGCTTCGAGGAGCTGATGTACGCGCCGCTGCGCCTCGCCGGCGCCCTCGCCGAGCGGCTCCCCGGCGGCGCCGACCGCGTCCACAGCTCGACCACCACCCGCTCGCCCGTCCTCGCGGTCGACGACCCCGGCTACGCCATCCGCACCCGGCTGGCCTTCCCCGCCCACGACGACCCGGCCGACGACTCCTCGCGCGAGCGCTACGTCTACAACGTCGCCCCCGGCGCCGATCCGGCCCGCCGCTTCGACACCGTGGTCCTGGTGGTCGACGACGTCGCCGACACCCCGGCCCTGCACGAGGGCGAGCGCGCCCTGCTCGGCCAGCTGCGGCGGGTCACCGACCGGGTGGTGCTCGCCGTACTGCCGTCCCACCGGCCCACCGCGCTCCCGCGGCCGCTGTACGGCCCGGCGTTCTCCTCCTACCGGGCCGACGAGGTGGCCTGGCTGCTCAAGGACCTCTCCGACGTCGCCCTGGAGGCGCCCACCGAGGAGCGCGAGGAGGCCGTGCAGAGCGGCGGCGCCCACTACGCCGAGTCGCTGCCGGTCGAGTACCAGCCGAGCCCCGAGTACCAGGAGCTGTTCCACCAGGCCCTGCGCGCCTCCGCCCGGCGGATCGCGCTCGCCGTCGGCACCGTCGCCGAGACCCTGCTGCACGAGCGCGGCCCCGGCCTGGTGCTCGCCTCGCTGGCGCGGGCCGGCACGCCCGTCGGCGTCCTGATCCGCCGCTGGCTCGCCGCCGGGCACGGCGTCGACGCCCCGCACTACGCCGTCTCCATCGTCCGCGGCCGCGGCATCGACCCGGTCGCCCTGCGCTACCTGGACGCCCACCACCGGGCGGCCGACGTGGTGTTCGTCGACGGCTGGACCGGCAAGGGCGCGATCACCCGCGAACTCGGCGAGGCACTCACCGGGACCGGCTTCGACCCCGGCCTCGCCGTCCTCGCCGACCCCGGCCGCTGCGTGTCCACCTTCGGCACCCGGGACGACTTCCTGATCCCCTCCGCCTGCCTCAACTCGACCGTCTCCGGCCTGGTCTCGCGCACCGTGCTGCGCGCCGACCTGATCGGCCCGGACGACTTCCACGGCGCCAAGCACTACACCGAGCTGGCCGGCGCCGACGTCTCCGGCGCCTTCCTGGACACCGTCGCCGACCACTTCGCGGACGTCCGGGCCGAGGCCGTCGCGGAGGCCGCGCGGTTCCGCTCCGCCGAGCACGCGGCCGAGCGCACCCCCGACTGGGCCGGCTGGGCCGCCGTCGAGCGGATCAGCGCGGAGTTCGGCATCGACGACGTCAACCTGGTCAAGCCCGGCGTCGGCGAGACCACCCGGGTCATGCTGCGCCGCGTCCCCTGGCGGGTGCTGGCCCGGCGCGGCGCGGGCGCCGACCTCGACCACGTCCGGCTGCTCGCCGCCCAGCGGGGGGTCCCGGTCGAGGAGGTGGACGACCTGCCGTACTCCTGCGTCGGCCTCATCCACCCCCGCTACACCCGTGGGGCGACCGGCGCCTCCGGCACGGCCGTCCTGGTGAAGGAGTCCTGATGACCGGCTACCTGAGCGGTGGCATGAACGGCGGCGCCGCGGGCCGCTACGTCGTGGCGAGCGACCTCGACCGCACCCTGATCTACTCCAACCGGGCCCTGGCCCTCGACGTGCCGGACCGGCTCGCGCCGCGGCTGCTCTCGGTCGAGGTGCACGACGGCAAGGCGCTCTCGTTCATGACCGAGCAGGCCGCCGAGCTGCTCGTCGAACTCTCCCGGGAGGCGGTGCTCGTCCCCGCCACCACCCGCACCCGGGCCCAGTACGAGCGGGTCAACCTGCCCGGACCCACGCCCGGCTGGGTCCCGCCGTACGCCATCTGCGCCAACGGCGGGCGGCTGCTCGTCGACGGCGTGCCGGACACCGACTGGCAGGACGAGATGGCCGCCCGGCTGGCCGCCGGGGCGGCGCCGCTGGTCGAGGTGGTCGAGCACCTGGCGCTCTGCGCCGACCCCGAGTGGACGCACAAGCGGCGGGTCGCCGACGAGCTGTTCGCCTACCTGGTCGTCGAGCGCGCCGAGCTGCCGGCGGGCTGGCTCGCGGAGCTCACCGGCTGGTGCGCCGAGCGCGGCTGGACCGTCTCGCTCCAGGGGCGCAAGGTGTACGCCGTGCCGGCGCCGCTCAGCAAGAGCGCGGCGCTGGCCGAGGTCGTCCGGCGGGTGGGCGGGGCCACCGTGCTCTCCGCCGGGGACTCCCTGCTCGACGCCGACCTGCTGCGCGCCGCCGACGCCGCCTGGCGCCCCGGCCACGGCGAACTGGCCGACACCGGGTGGACGGCGCCCGGTGTCACCGTCCTGGACGAGGTGGGCGTGGCGGCGGGCGAGGAGATCGTCCGGCGCTTCCTGGCCCGGGTGCGCGGCGAGGCCGTCGAGGCCGACGCCGCGGCGGTCGGGGTGTCGTAGCGGGCGGGGCGTTCTGGCGGTCGGGGCGTTCTGGCGGGCGGGGTGCCTTCGCGGCCGGGGGGTGTCCCGGCGGTCGGGGCGTCCTAGCCGCAGCAGCCGCCGCCGCAGCAGCCCCCGCCGCCACCGGCCGACGGGGCCTGCTGCGGCGCGCCGCCGGCGGAGGCCGCGCCGGTCACGGCGACGGTCGACAGCAGTTTCACGGTGTCCGGGTGGCCCTGCGGGCAGACGGCGGGGTCGCCCGCCTGCGCCATCGGGCGGCGGAGCTCGAAGGTGGCGCCACAGGCGCGGCAGCGGAAGTCGTAACGAGGCATGTCCGCCAGCGTATCCGCGCCGCGCCCGCCGTGGGGGCCCTGCGGCTACCCGACCCGGCTACCTGGCCCGGCTGCCCGACCCGTCCACCTGGCCCGGCTACCTGGCCCGGCTACCTGACGCCGCCGCCCAGCTCGCCGCGGATCAGCTCCACCACGTCGGCCGCCGTCTCCCGCACCGCGGCCAGCTCGGTCAGGAACCGCCAGTAGTCCGGGTGCCTCCCGGCCGACTCCAGCTCCGCCACCGCGCGGTCCACCCGGGCCACCGCCGCGTCCAGCGGCCCCGCGTGCCGCGGGTCCGGCGCGTGCCGCCCGGCCATCGCCAGGCGCTGGGCGTCCCGCAGAGCGAACCGGGCCCGCTCGACCTCCTTGTGCGGGTCGATCTGCACCTCGTTCAGCTGCCGCAGCCGGTCGTTCACCGCGACCACCGACCCGTCCGCCGCGTCCAGCAGCGCGCGCACCGTGCCCAGCGCACCGGTGGCGTCCGCCCAGCGCTGCTCGTCCCGGGCCCGGGCGGCCTCGGCGAGCTTGACCTCGGCGGCCCGCCCGGTCTCCGCGACCTGGTCCGGCACCCGCTGGAGGTCCTGCCAGCACGCGGCGGAGAACCGCCGGCGCAGCTCGCTCAGCGCCGGCACGACCGTCCCGGCCTTGGTCTCCAGCGCCTGGATCCTGGTCCGCAGGCTCGCCACCCGCCGGTCGATCTCCCGGGCCCGCTCCGGCAGATGCCCGGCCTCCGCCGCGATCGCCTCCGCACGCTCCCGCACCCGCTCGGCGCGCTCCAGGGTGCCCGGCACCCCGTGCTGCGCCACGCCCTCGTTCAGCCGCCCCAGCTCCGGCGCCAGCTCCGCCAGCCGCGCCGCCAGCTCGTCCGCCCGCAGCCCGGCGCCGCGCGCGGCGTCCAGCGCGTTGCTGGCGTCCAGCAGCGCCCGCCTGGCCTGCTCGATCGCCGGGGTCACCCGCATCAGCTGCTGCTCGGCCCGGTCCAGCGTCGGCCGCAGCTTGCGCAGGAAGTCGTTCAGCTCCGCGAGCGCCGAGCCGAGCTGCCCCTTCACGTCGTCCAGCTGGTGCTTGGCGCGGGCGGCCGTCCCGGACTCCAGGTCCTCCGCGTCCAGGTCGTGCGCGTCGAGGGCGGCCAGGTAGTTCACGGTCACCTGGTCGACCCGGCCGGAGATCGCCTCGAAGTCCGCCACCGCGCGCCGCGCCGTCGCACCGTCCCCGGCGGAGCGCACCGTCTCCACCGCCAGCCGCGCCTCGCGCTGCGTGGAGTCCACGTCGTAGAACGCCTGCTGCGCCGCGTCCCGGGCCGCCCGGGCGTCCGCCCGCATGCCCTCCCCGCCGCGCCGCCCCCACCAGCCCCCGCCGGTCCCGAACGACGCCGCCCCCGCGGCCCCCAGCGCACCCGCGAAGACCAGCGGCAGCACCAGCGCCTCGGCCACTCCGTTCCCCGGCCACCGCCGCCCCTGCCCGCCTCCGCCGGCCACCCTCACTGCGCGCTCCCTGGTTCCCGACCGTTGATCCACCGCCCATTCTTCCCGATCCGCCCGCCGCACCGGCACCCCACCCGCCCCACCCCCCGACCACCCCCGCCCCACCACCCCGCCGGACCAGGTACCCTAAGCATTCGTCGTGCGCCCGAACCGGGTCCCGCACGACCGGGGGCGCGTAGCTCAGCGGTAGAGCGCTGCTCTTACAAAGCAGATGTCGGCGGTTCGAAACCGTCCGCGCCCACTCTCCGAACAGGCGAAACCGAGGCTGCGGCCCAGGTCAGGACATGTGTCCCGGCCTGGGCCGCAGTCGCGTGTGCAGGCTGCCTGTAGGGCATCTGAGTCTGTCTGATGCCTCGCTCGGGGGAGTCGGCTCCTAAATTCCTCCCAAACGATCGTGGCGTTGCCCCAGGTCAGGGAGGGGCGGACGCGGTTGGTGCGGCAGGTGAGAAGGGCCGGTTCGGAGGCTGGGAGCGTCCGGGCCGGCCCTTCGGGGTGGTGGGGTCAGGGGAGGCGGGTTTCGAGGATGCGGAGGGTGTCGGAGACGGGGATGGTGCGGGTGGGGTGGAGGCCGGCGCGGGTGGCGAGGGTGCGGTAGTCGGACTCGGGGCGGTCCTGGCCGCCGACGAGGACGGTGAGGAGGAGGCCGCGGAAGAGGGCCTCCTGGTCGGAGCCGTCGTCGACCATGCCCTCGATGACGAGGAGGGTGGAGTCGGGGCGCATGGCCTCGCGGATGCGTTCGAGGATGCGGACGATGGTGTCGTCGTCCCAGTCGTGCAGGGCGCGCTTGATGGTGTAGACGTCGGCGCCGGGCGGGACGGATTCGAAGAAGTCGCCGGCCACCACCTCGTAGCGGCCGTCGACGCCGGAGGCGGCGAGGAGGTCCTCGGCGAGCGGGACGGTCTCGGGGCGTTCCAGGATGGTGCCGCGCAGGGCGGGGTTCTCGGTGAGGACGGCGGCGAGGAGGCTGCCGAGGCCGCCGGCGACGTCGACCACGTGGTGGGCGGCGGAGAAGTCGTAGGCGCGGGCGGTGGCGGTGCTCTCGGCGACGGAGACGGCGCTCATGGCGGCGTTGAAGCGCCGCTTGGCGTCGGGGTCGGTCTTGGTCAGCTCCCAGAAGGAGACGCCGTTGTTGGCCACCTCGAAGGAGGACTCGCCGGTGCGCACCGAGTGCAGGAGGTCGCCCCAGGCGGCCCAGTGCCAGTTGGCCGCCATGAAGCGGGCGTCGGTGGACTCGGGGTTGGCGGGCTCGCTGACCAGGACGGCGGAGAGCGGGCTCTGCTCGTAGGTCTGCCCGTCCGGCAGGCGGTGGAAGACGCCGAAGGTGGCGAGGGCGCGCAGCAGGCGGCCCAGGGTGGGGGCGTGGGTGCCGGTGAGTTCGGCGAGTTCGGCGACGCCGCGCGGGCCGGGGACCAGCAGGTCGGGTATGCCGAGTTCGGCGGCGACATGGACGGCGCGGGCCCGCCACGCTCCCTGGAGCAGGGCAACCATGTCCTTGTGGGGGTCGAGGGGCTCGGGCTGCTGGGGCATGTGGGTCTCCGGGGGTTGCGCCGGGGGTGGCGGGGAGGGGGCCCAGACGGGCGGTGCGGCCGGACGGGCGTCCGGGGGTGGCGGGCCGTCGGGGCGAACGGGTCTACGGTTCCTGCGCGTCGGCCCCCCGTGCGGCCGTCGGCGGCGGGCCCGCCATGCCGGCCGTGAGCGTACTGCCGTCGGCCGGGTCGATGAGCAGGAACGAGCCGTTCCGGCGCGATCGGGCGTACGGGTCGACCGGGAGCGGTTCGGCGGCGCGCAGCGTGAGGCGGCCGAGGTCGTTGGCGTCGAGCCGGTCGTGCGCCGGGAGCGGGCGCAGGCCGTCCGGGTCGAGGCGGGCCGGGATCGCGGTGACCAGCGCCGGGACGGTCCGGGTGCCGTGTTTGACGAGGACCCGGTCGCCGGTGCGCAGCGGGCGGTCGTGCAGGTGGCAGGCGGTGGCCTCGACGGTGCGGACCGGGCGGGGCGCGGAGTCGACGGGGGCGAGGAGGTCGCCCCGGGCCACGTCGAGGTCGTCGGCCAGCCGGACGGTGACGGACTGCGGGGCGCGGGCGGCCGCCACCGGGGTGCCGAGCGCGTCGATGGCGGTGACGGTGCTGGTCAGGCCGGACGGCAGGACGACGACCCGGTCGCCGACGCGCAGGGTTCCGGCCGAGATCCGACCGGCGTAGCCGCGCCCGCCGTGGCGGATCACGTACTGGACCGGGAAGCGGGCCGGGGCGTCCTCGGGCTCGCCGGCGGCGGGGACGGTCTCCAGGTGCTCCAGCAGGGTCGGCCCGCCGTACCAGGCCATCCGCCGGGAGGGGGTGACGACGTTGTCGCCGTCGCGGGCCGAGATCGGGATCGCGGTGACCGAGCCGATGCCCAGGGAGTGCGCGAGGGCGGCGAACCGGTCGGCGACGGCCGCGAACGCCGGTTCCGCGCAGTCGACCAGGTCCATCTTGTTGACGGCGAGCAGGAGACGGGGCACCCGCAGCAGGGCGGCGACGGCGGCGTGCCGCCGGGTCTGTTCGACGACGCCGTGCCGGACGTCGGTGAGGATCACCATGAGCTCGGCGGTCGAGGCGCCGGTCACCATGTTGCGCGTGTACTGGACGTGTCCGGGGGTGTCGGCGAGGACGAACCGCCGCCTGGGGGTGGCGAAGTAGCGGTAGGCGACGTCGATGGTGATGCCCTGTTCGCGTTCGGCGCGCAGCCCGTCGGTGAGCAGGGCGAGGTCCGGTTCGGCGAGGCCGCGGGCGCGCGAGGCGTGCTCGACGGCGGCCAGCTGGTCGGCGAGCACCGACTTGGAGTCGTGCAGCAGGCGCCCGGCGAGGGTGGACTTGCCGTCGTCGACGGAGCCCGCGGTGGCGAATCGCAGCAGCGAGGCGGCGGGGGCGTCCGGGGCGGTGGCGGGGGTGTCCGGTGCGGTGGCCATCAGAAGTACCCCTCCCGCTTGCGGTCCTCCATGGCGGCCTCGGAGAGCCGGTCGTCGGCGCGGGTGGCGCCGCGTTCGGTGAGCCGGGAGGCGCTGATCTCGGCGATCACCGCGGCCACCGTGGTGGCGCCCGACTCGACGGCGCCGGTGCACGCCATGTCGCCGACCGTGCGGTAGCGGACCTGGCGCTTCTCGGGGCGCTCGTCGGGCCGGGGGCCGCCCCAGTCGCCGGCGGTCAGCCACATGCCGTCGCGGTGGAAGACCTCGCGCCGGTGGGCGAAGTAGATGTCGGGCAGGTCGATCCGCTCGCGCTCGACGTACTGCCAGACGTCCAGTTCGGTCCAGTTGGAGAGCGGGAAGACCCGGACGTGCTCGCCGGGGCCGTGCCGGCCGTTGTAGAGCTGCCAGAGCTCGGGGCGCTGGCGCCGCGGGTCCCAGCCGCCGAACTCGTCGCGCAGGCTGAACACCCGTTCCTTGGCGCGGGCCTTCTCCTCGTCGCGGCGGGCGCCGCCGAACACCGCGTCGAAGCGGTGCCGTTCGAGGGCGCGGCGCAGCGCGTGGGTCTGCAGCGGGTTGCGGCTGCCGTCCGGGCGCTCGGCCAATTCGCCCCGGTCGATGGCCTCCTGGACCGAGGCGACGTGCAGCCGCAGGCCGTGGGCGGCGACCGTGCGGTCGCGGTAGGCGAGCACCTCGGGGAAGTTGTGGCCGGTGTCGACGTGCAGCAGCGGGAAGGGCAGCGGGGCGGGCGCGAAGGCCTTGCGGGCCAGGTGGAGCGCCACCGCGGAGTCCTTGCCGCCGGAGAACAGCAGCACCGGGCGCTCCGACTCGCCGACCGCCTCGCGGACGATGTGCACGGCCTCGGACTCGAGTTCGGCCAGGTGCGGCAGGTCGGGCGGCGGTCCGGGCGGGCCGAACGGGCCGGGTGTCGTGGGCGGGCCGGGCGTTGCGGGCGGGCGGTTCACGCGAGCCCCCGATCGGCGAGCAGGCGCAGCAGCGCGTCGACCGACTCGTCGAGGCTCTGCCGGTGGGCGGGCAGGACGAGGTCGGGCCGGGTGGGCGGCTCGTACGGGTCGTCGACGCCGGTGAGCCCGGTCAGGCCGCCGGTCGCCTGCCGGGCGTACAGGCCCTTGACGTCCCGCCGGGCGCACTCCTCGACCGGGGTGGCGACGTGCACCTCCAGATAGGTGGTGGCGGACTGCTCGTGGCGCTTGCGGACGGCCTCGCGGGCGTCCGCGTACGGGGCGATCACCGGGGCGAGCACCAGGACGCCGTTGCGCGCGAGCACCTCGGCGACCAGTCCGATCCGCTGGACGTTGACGAAGCGGTCCTCCCGGCTGAAGCCGAGGCCGGCGGTGAGCAGGGCGCGGCTGTGGTCGCCGTCGAGGATCTCGACCCGCCGGAAGTCGGGTTCGAGGCGGCGGGCCGTCTCGGTGGCGATGGTCGACTTTCCGGCGCTCGGCAGCCCGGTGAGCCAGACGGTCGCGCCGGGCCAGCAGGTGCAGTACGGGCGGTGGGGGGTCATCGGCCACTCCGGAGCCTGAGGGGGTGGGTGCCGGCAAGGTCCGCGGGCAGGGCCAGCAGGCCGCGGACGGCCGCGGTCAGCCGGCGGCGGCGCCGCTCGTCGGACGGGGCGGTGTGCGTCGCGCAGCGCCAGGCGACGAAGCCGTCCGGGCGGACCAGCAGGGCGCCGGCCCGTCCGGTGCCGCAGGACCGGGCGAAGGACGGCGTGCCGGGGCGGTCCCCGTCGGCCGGCAGGACGTGCGCGCGCAGCGGGACGGCGAGCTCGCGGGCGACCTCGGCGGCGGTGGCGCGCCAGCGTTCGTCGGTGGTGAGCAGGGTGAGCCCGGGGCCGGTCGGGCCGGGCGCGCAGAGGTCGAGGGTGGAGGCGGTGACCGGGCGGCCGCCGCGGCGCAGCCGGACCGGGACGTGCGGCAGGCGGCTGCCGGGGGCGCCGGTGAGGGCGAACCCGGCGGGGAGCGCGGCGAACGGGGAGGCCGGGGAGGCCGGGGCGTCTGCGGAGGCGCCGGCGTCGTCGAAGTCGTCGAAATCGTCGAAATCGTCGGAGGAGCCGTCGGAGGAGCCGTCGGAGTCGGCGGCGTCCGGGCGGTAGCGGTAGCGGTAGCCCATGATGATGGTGCGCGGGTCGGCGACGGCCGTGCCGCCGAGGCGTTCGGCGGGCACGCCGTCGAGCAGCAGGGTCTGCTCCGCGGTGGCCACGCCGACCGGGCGCCGCTCGGCGTCGTAGCTGTCGAGCAGGGCGGGGTCAGCCCAGCCGCGCAGGACGGCGGCGAGCTTCCAGGCCAGGTTGTGCGCGTCCTGGATGCCCATGTTGGAGCCGTAGCCGCCGGCCGGCGGGTGCAGGTGGGCGGCGTCCCCGACGAGCAGCACCCGGCCGCTGCGGTAGCGGTCGGCCATCCGGTGCCGGGCCTGCCAGTGGAAGGTGGCGGACAGGTCGAGCGGGAGGCCGGGCACGCCGATCGCGGCGCGGAGCAGTTCCAGGCAGCGGTCGGGGTCCGGCGGGGCGTCCGGGCCCTGCGGTTCCGGACCGGTCCGCACGGCCGAGGTCTCGACGGCCGCCGCCCAGCCGTTCGGGTCGTTGAGCTGCATGATGGCGCCGGAGAATCCGGGGTTCTCGATCATGCTCATGAAGAAGCGGCGGTCGCCGATCAGCCCGGCCAGGTCGGCCCGGAACAGGATGCTGGTGCGCCGGGACACCGTGCCCAGGCCGGTGCGGACGATGCCGACGTGCTCCGGGATCCAGCCGTGCGCGCCGTCCGCGGCGACCAGGTAGGCGGCGGCGAACCGGTCCTCGCGCCCGTCCGGCCGGCGCACCCGGACGAGCACGCCGTCCGCCCGGGCGTCCAGCCCGACCAGCTCGTGGCCGAACCGGACGTCCGCCCCGGCCCGGACGGCGGCCTCGCGCAGCAGCGGCTCCATCCGGTCCTGGCCGCACCAGAACGGCGGGCACGGGCCGGGGACGGCGAGCTCCTCCTCGCCGGTCTCCAGGACCTCGGCGGCGTCCAGCCGGGCGAGCGAGCTGACGCCGACCACGGTCCGCGGCAGGACCTTGTCCGGCTCGGCGTGGACCCGCGGGTCGTCGCCGGGCACCACCTCGAAGCCGACCGCCGCGACCTCCGCCTCCAGACCGGCCTCGCGCAGCAGCTCCATGGTCCGCCGGGTGACATGGGTCGCGCGGGGCAGCGGCGAGGTGGTGCTCCGGCGCTCCAGCAGCCGGACGGTGATGCCGGCGCGGGCCAGGAACAGCGCCGCCGCCAGGCCCGTCGGCCCTCCTCCGACCACCAGTACCGTCATGAGCCCTGGTTCTCCCGCTTCTCCGGCTTCGCCACGCGTCCTCCGCCCGTCGTGCGTCCGTCGTGCGTCCGTCGGTCCGTCCGGTGCCGCCGCGCCCCCGCTCCGCTCAGGGCTTGCTGAGCAGGTGCCCGCCGACGACGAGGTGGTCGAGGTTCATCGAGGCGAAGGCCACGACCGCCTCCTCCGGGGTCTCGACGATGGGCTCCCCGGCCGTGTTGAAGGAGGTGTTGAGCAGCACCGGGCAGCCGGTGAGCCGCTCGAACTCGCCCAGCAGCGCGTGCACGGTGGGGTTCTGGTGCTCGAACAGGGTCTGGTGCCGGGCCGTGCCGTCCACGTGGGAGGCGGCCGGGATGACGTCCGGCCGGGTCACCCGGGTGACGATCAGCATGTACGGCGAGGGCTGCCCGAGGTCGAAGAAGTCGTCGCTGCGCTCGGCGCGGACGATCGGCGCGTACGGGCGGAACCACTCGCGGAACTTGACCTGCTCGTTGAGGTGGTCGCGCACCGAGGCCGGGTACGGCGCGGCGAAGATGCTGCGGTGGCCCAGTGCCCGCGGGCCGAACTCGCTGCGGCCGTCCCACCAGCCGATCAGCCGCCCCTCGGCGAGCAGCGCGGCGACCTCACCGGGCAGGTCGTCGGGCCGCCGGGCGGGCAGGCCGGAGGCGGCCACCGCCGCGTCGACGCGCTGCTGCGGGTACTCCGGGCCGAGGTAGGCGTCGGTGAACGGCGGCAGCTCGTCCAACGGCACGCCCTCCAGCTGGTGCAGCCCGTAGTAGGCGCAGCCGAGGCTGATGCCGTTGTCGCCGGCGGCGGGCACCACGAAGATCCGCTCGAAGCCGGTCTCCTGGAGGATCCGGCCGTTGGCGACGCTGTTCAGGCCGACGCCGCCGGCGACGCACAGGTCGGTCAGCCCGGTGCGCGCGTGCAGGGCGCGGGCGCAGTGCACCAGGGCGCGCTCCAGCACCTCCTGGGCGGCCCGGGCGATCGCCGCCCGGGTGTCGAAGTCGGCGTCCCGGGCGAGGCGTTCGAGGACGTGCGAGACCTTGCTCGCGGAGATGCCGATCCCGCCCCCGGGCCGCAGGTCGACCAGCTCGGCCAGCTCGTCGACGAACCGCTCGTCGCCGTACGGGGCCAGGCCCATGGTCTTGCCGTCCTCGCTGACCGGGAAGCGGGTCTTGGGCCCGGTGTAGGCCAGTCCGATCGCGATGCTGGCGGCGCGGTAGAAGTGGCCCAGCGAGTTGTCGGTCTCGCCGGGCTGGTAGTAGGCGCTCTCGGAGGCGGCGTCCACCACGTGCGCGCCGCTGACCCGGTCCAGCAGCCGGATGCCGTCCCGGTCGGCGACGAAGGAGCTGATCGTCTCCGCCTCGCGGGCGTCGGGGCCGGTCCGGTCGCCGGCCACCAGGCTGCCGGAGTTGTCGCAGACGAGGACGGCGGCGCGGCTCATCCCGGAGGCCGCGAACGCGCTGTAGGCGTGTGCCAGGTGGTGGTTGATCACCTGCACCCGGTTGCGGAAGGAGTGGTAGAAGGGGCGGGGCACCAGTTCGCAGGCGACGACGTGCTCGACCTCGGCGGCGCTGCTGCCGAGCTGCGCCAGGACGGCCTGCCGGCTGGCGCCCGCCAGCAGGTCGGTGCCCAGCCCGTACTTGCTGCGCACCAGGCGCTCCTCGTCGACGGCGACGAGGCGGCTGCCGTCGGTGGCGCACGACGACCAGTCGTGCCCGGAACCGCCGAGGCCCAACACCGTCATAGCAGGTCCTTTCCTTCGCGAGAACACCGGTCGGCGCCGACAGGGCTCACCGCCCCGGGCCGCGGGCGGCCGGGCGGAGGAGGAAGCGCACACCGGAGGGGGCTTGGGGGAATGCACACCGGAGAAGGGCTGGAGGAACGCGCACCGGAGGGACGGCCGGAAGCCGTCCCTGGTGTCGGCGGAGCAGGGCACCCGAGAACCGGGGCGACAGCGGCACTCTAGTCAAGTCGCGTCACGGACTGTCAAGAAGGGGTGCCGGTCCGTGGCCGGAGTTGGCTTGAATGGCCTCGCCCGACGGTGCGTCCCCGGCGGGGCCAACGGACACAAGGGATCTTCGGGCACGGAGCGGGAGCGGCGCGGACACGAAGCCCAAGCGGAACGGGAAGAGGCGTTCCGGATACGCCGCCGGGCTCGAACGGCCTTGCGGCGAGCGGCTTTTCGGCCAACGTCATTCCGAGCAGGACACGACAACTGGTGGAACCGTTACCGTGATGCGCAGGCCGTCGGCCCGGTGGCGGTTGCCCGCGTCCGGCCCGGGCGGCCCGTCCACCGTCGTGCCCCGACGCCCGCGCTCACCCCCGTTCCCGGTGCGCGCCCGTCCGCGGCGCCCGTGCGACCCGAGCTCGAATACCCGCCGGTGTCCACCATCCGGCAACCCGATCCCCTGTACGGCCGGCCGAGGGAGTAATGGGTGACTGAGCGGAACCGAACCATCGTCATCATCACCGAGGGAGCCGCCCCCGCCCTGCTCGACCGCTGGTGCGAGCAGGGACTGCTGCCCGGGTACGCCCGGCTGCGGTCCGAGGGCGCTCACGGCCAACTGGTCGCGGAGGGCACGCCCTACGAACCGCCCGGCCTGGTGAGCGTGCTCACCGGCCAGCGGGCCGCCGACCACGGCTACTTCTCCTACTGGACCTGCCACGACCCGGAGTACTCGCCCCAGGTGCTGGGCTCCGGCGACCGCAGGCACCCGCTGCTCTGGCAGCACGAGACCTTCGCCGGGCTGCGCTTCGCCTCGATCGGGCTCTTCGGCACCCACCCGATCGAGCCGATGGACGGCTCGGTGATCGGCTACCCGATGTACGCCACCCTGCACGCCAGCCATCCGCGCGACCTCCAGCGCCGGCTCGCCAAGCAGGGGATCCGGCCGGTGCACGACGTCTCGATCTTCTGGACGGGCCAGCCCCGCGACGAACTGCTGCCCCGGCTGCTGGAGGCCGACCGCCAGCGCGGCCGGGCCGCCCTCGCGCTGCTGCCCGAGCACGACGTGGTGATCGTCAACCTCACCAGTATCGACCGGACTTCGCACATCTACTGGCAGGAGCTGGAGCACGGCGCCGACCGCGAGCAGGAGAGCGCGGTGTTCGCCGCGTACCGCACCTGCGACCAGGTCATCCAGGACGCCCTGGCGGCGGCGGACGACCGGACCGACGTGCTGGCGTTCTCCGAGATCGGCTTCGGGCCGCTGCGGAACTACTGCTCGGTCAACGACGACCTGGAGCGCGCGGGGCTGCTCGCGAAGACGTCCGACGGCCGGGTCGACTGGGCGAACACCACCGCCTTCGAGGCGGTCCAGGGCACCCACGGCATCAACATCAACCTGCGGGACCGCTACAAGGCCGGACGGATCGCCGAGCACGACTACCGGCGGGTCCGCGACGAGGTGCGGGCCGCGCTGCTGGAGACCGTCAACCCGCGGACCGGGCGGCCGTTCCTCACCGGCGTGCTGGACCGCGAGGAGGTCTACCCGGGCGCCGCGACGGCCGGCGCGCCCGACCTGGTCATGGAACCCGCCGACTGGCGCTACCTGCCGCTGGGCGACCCCCAGTGGGCCGCGCACGTCCACCGCACCTGGCAGAGCGGCTGGCACCGCCGGGAGTCGTTCTGGGCCGGGCTCGGCCCCGGCTTCGCGTCCCGGCACACCGACGACCGGCCGGCCGCCCCGGTCGACGTCCCGGCCACCCTGGCCCGGCTGCACGGCCTGCCGGTTCCCGAGGGCTGGCCCGGCCGGCCGCTCGGCACCGCCGACTGATCCGCCGCACGCCCCGCACGCCCCGAAACCCCCGCACGCCCGCACGGCCCCCAACTCCCGCTTCCTGCCCACGAACCGCAGCGGAGGTCCCAGCCATGTCCGACATTCGCGCGCCCGAGCGCGGGCGCCCGCAGCGCCGTACGGTGTCCGAGCCGCCCGGCAGCGCCGACCGCACGGTGCTCGCCCCGAAAGCCTCGTTCACCCCGTGGGACCCGCCCTCGCCGGACGTCCTGCACTGGACCGGCGCCGGGGACCGCGCCCCGGTCGAGCTGCTGCGCGAGGCCCTCGCCGACGGCCCGGTCGGCGGCCCCTGGGACAGCGGCTTCCCCGCCTACGTGTGGCACCGGGACGGCGACGACGTCCACGAGTTCCGGCTCACCGGCCGGCTGACCGGTCAGTACACCGGCTACCCCCTGCACCCCAGCGAGTGGCCGGAGGGCCTCGGATGAGCACGCTCCCCGACGTCGCGTTCACCTGGAAGTGGCACGAGCCCTCGACCGTCCCGGCCGACGAACTCACCGCCACCTGGGCCGATCTGGAGATCACCGTCGGCTCGGAGACCCCCCTGACCACCGTCGAGGACCCGGTCGCCGGCACCGTCCGCCCGTACACCACCGGCTCGCTCTACCCGCTCGCCGAGTGGATCGCCTTCCACTGGTGGTCGCTGCAGGCCGACGCCCGGCCCGGCACCCAGATCTCCCAGCTGCGCTTCGCCTACCGCAACGGCGTCGGCGACCAGCGCGGATCCTGGTGGGTCCGCTCGCGCCGGCACACCCTGCGGGCGGCCGGCGGCGGCTTCCGCTGGCCGGACGCGATGATCGTGCCCGAGGGCCGGCAGACCCGGATCGTCTGGATGCCGGACAACGTCCCGGCCCGGCGCCCCGGCCCGCGGCACACCGCCCGCGGCAACACGGTGGTCGGCGCCGCCGCCCTCACCGCGGCGCTGCGCGGCGTCGTCGAGGCGGTCGTCGCCCGGCTCGCCGACTGGGGCATCACCGGCACCCCGCTGCAGCGGGAGTGGGCCGAACTCGCCGCCACCGACCCGGCGGAGGCGGCGTTCTGCCGGGCCGCCGCGCGGCTCGGGCTCGACCCGTACACCGAGGCGGGGCCGTACGCGGCGGACATCGTCCGGACCGTCCGGGAACTGCCCGAGCCGATGGCCACGGACTTCCTCAACGGGGTCGCCCCGCAGCGGCTGGCCGACCGGCTGCGGTGGGTCGAACGGGCCCGCGAGGTCGCAGGCCAGGGCGGCCAGGCCCACCCCGCGATCACCGAGCTGCGCGAGCTGAGCGCGGACATCCGGGCCACCTTCCAGGCGCCGGACCGGCTCGACAACGCCTGGCACCTGGGCTACGAGCTGGCCCGCAGGGTCCGGGCCTGGGCGGGGGTGGAGGCCACCGAGCGGTTCGAGACCGACACCCTGCTCACCCACCACGTCGAGCCGGTGCCGTACGTCGACCGCGGTCTGGTCGCCTACGGGACCCGCACCGGGGCGGGCGGTCCGGTGCTGGTCTCCAACCGGACGTTCACCGAGCGGCCGCGGCGCTTCCTGGAGGCCCGCGCGCTGTGCCACTTCCTGTTCGAGCACGGGCCGGAGTTCCTGATCGCCGCCGCGCACACCCACCGCCAGCACATCGCCCGGGGCTTCGCGCTGGAGCTCCTGGCCCCCGCGCGGGGCGTCGCCGCGCGGCTCGGCGACCCGCGCGCACTGGTCACCGCCGAGGACGTCGAGCAGATCGCCGAGGACTACGGGGCCGGCACCATCGTGGTGGAGCACCAGCTGGACAACCAGCTGCTCGCCCAGGACTTCCGCTGGGAGGCGGTCGTGCCGACGGTGTTCCGGACCGTCCGCTACCCGAAGGCGACCGGCTGATGAGCGCCGCCGAGGTGCCGGCCGGCGAGGCCTTCCCGTACCCGGCCGGGCCCGGCGGCACCGTCCCGCCGCAGTACGCCCGGCTGCTGGTCGAGGACCCGGTCTCCCGGGTGCGGCTCGCCGACGGCGAGCACATCTGGCTGGTCACCCGGGACGCCGACGTGCGGACCGTGCTGACCGACCCGGCGTTCAGCCGCTACCAGGCGGCCGTGCTCCCCGGCCGCGGCTTCGGCCGCGGCCAGGGCGCCGGCATCGTCGACCTCGACCCGCCCCGGCACACCGCGCTGCGCGCGCCGATCGCGGCGGGCTTCGCCCCCGAGCGGGTGGCCCGGTGGAGCCCGCGGATCACCGCGATCGCCGACGAGCTGCTCGCCGGCCTGGCCGGCGCCACCGGGCCGGTCGACCTGGTGGCCGACTACACGGCTCCCTTCGCCGGCCGGGTGATCTGCGAACTCCTCGGCTTCGACGGCGCGTCGTGGCCGCGGATCACCGGCGACATCGAGGCCCTGCTGCTGGCCGGCGGCGCCGAGGACGAGCGCACCGAGGCCTGCCGGGCGCGGCTGGGGGAGGCCTTCGCCGAACTGCTCGCCGCCCGCCGGGAGCGGCCCGCCGACGACGTCGCCACCGTCCTGCTCGGGCTGGACGAACCCGCCTCGGGCGGGCAGCACCTGACGGACGAGCAGCGCACCACCCTGCTGCACGGCCTGGTGATCTCCGGCTTCATCGGGGTCCGCGACCTGCTGGCCCGGCACCTCTTCGCGGTGCTGGCCGAGCCCAAGCACCGGGAGCGGCTGGCGGCCGAGCCCGAGCTGGTCCCGCGCGCGGTCGCCGAGCTGCTGCGGTACTACCCGTCGAGCAACGACGGGCTGCTGCGGCTCGCGACGAGGGACGTCGAGCTGTCCGGGGTCCTGGTGCCGGCCGGCGCGGCGGTGCTGCCGCTGGTCTCGGCGGCCTGCCGCGACCCGCGGACCGTCGACCGGCCGGACATCCTGGACCTCGACCGCGACCCGGTGCCGAACCCGGGCTTCGGCGCGGGCCCGCACCACTGCCCGGCCCTGGACCTCGCGGTCGTCCAACTGACCACCGGGCTCGGCCGGCTGCTCGCCCACCACCCGGACGTGACGCTGGCCGTGCCGGCCGGGGAGGTGCGGCACACCGCCGACCTGCTGCCGCTGGGCGTCGCGGCCCTGCCGGTCCGGCTGGGCGCCGGGGCCTGACCGGGCGGGCGGGCCGCGCGCCCCGCCCGCCCGGCGACGTCCCGGCAGGCGCGACCGGGAACGGCCGGTGACGTACCGGCAAGCGCGACCGAGAACGGCCCACGGAGACCGGGAGGACGGCGATGGGCGAGCACTACCCGCGGTACGTGGACGGCCGGTCCGCGCCGGCCCTGGACGGGGCGACCTTCCGGTCCTTCGAACCGGCCACCCGGCGGCACCTGGCCGACATCCCGCGCTGCGGCGCCGAGGACGTCACCGAGGCCGTGGCGGCCGCCCGCCGGGCCTTCGACCGCGGGCCGTGGCCGCGCATCGCGCCCGCCGAGCGGGCCGCCGTGCTGCACCGGATGGCCGACCGGCTGACCGCCGAGGCGGAGCGGCTCGCCGAGCTGGAGGTCCGGGACAACGGCACCACGCTGCGCAAGGCGCTCGGCGGGGACCTGCCGGGCGCGGCCGCCGCGTTCCGCTGGAGCGCCTGGTGGGCCGAGCAGCTGCCCGAGCGGCTGCACCGCGCGCCGGCCGCGCCGGACGGGCCCGCGGCGCGGCACCTGCGCTGGCACCCGCTCGGCGTGGTCGCCGTCGTGGTGCCGTGGAACCTGCCGCTGCTGCTGGCCGCCTGGCGGATCGCCCCGGCGATCGCGGCGGGCAACACCTGCGTGGTCAAGCCGGCCTCGTTCACCTCGCTGACCACCCTCGAACTGGTCCGGCTGCTGCACGAGTGCGGACTGCCGCCGGGGGTGGTCAACGTGGTCACCGGGCCCGGCGGCACCACCGGGGAGAGCCTGGTCCGGGCGCCCGGCGTCGACCTGGTCTCGTTCACCGGCTCGGACGCGGTCGGCGAGAGCGTGCGGCGCGGGACGGCCGCGGCCACCCGGCTGGACCTCGGCGGCAAGTCGCCCAACGTGGTGCTCGCCGACGCCGACCTGGAGCGCGCGGCGGCCGGCGTCGCCTGGGGCGTCTTCCTGCACAACGGCCAGGTCTGCATGGCCGGTTCGCGCGCCGTGGTGCACACCGCGGTGCACGACGAGTTCGTCGAGCGGGTCCGGGCGAAGGCGCTCGCGCTGCGCCTCGGCGACCCGCTGGACCCGGCGACCGACCTGGGCCCGCTGGTCTCCCGCAACCAGGCCCGCACCGCGCTGCGGTTCACCGGGCTCGGGGTGGCCGAGGGCGCCCGGCTGGTGTGCGGGGGTGCGTCCCCCGGGCCGGACGAGCTGCCCGAGGGGCTCGACCCGCAGGCGTACGTCCGGCCGACCGTGCTGGCCGGGGTCGAACCGGACGCCACGGTGGCCCAGGAGGAAGTCTTCGGCCCGGTCCTCTCGGTGATCCGGGCCGAGGACGACGCCGCGGCGGTGCGGATCGCCAACGGCTCGCGCTACGGGCTGAGCGCCGGCGTCTGGTCCGCCGATCCGGGGCGGGCGCGGGCCGTCGCCGAGCAGCTGACCGCCGGACAGGTGTGGATCAACGACTACCGGCTGGTGGACCTCGACCTGCCGCCCGCCGGGGCCGTGACCGGCGACCTGGTCTGGGAGCTGCTGACCAACGAACTCGACGGCTACCGCCGCCGGCAGAGCATCACCGACGGCACCGGCCCGGCCGGAGCCACCGGTCTCGCCCCCACCCCGTACCACCTGCTGGGGCTCTGAGCGCCCCGACCCCCGTCTCCCGACCCGCCGCCCCCGCCGCCCCGCTGGAGCCCCCGTGAAGATCAGCATCGCGTTCCCCAACACCATCCCCGGCGCCTCCGGGCGGCTCCAGTGGCAGTGGGCGGTCCGCGCCGAGGAGCGCGGCTTCTCGACCGTCGCCGCGACCCACCGGCTGCGCTACCCCGGCCACGAGCCGCTGCCGGTGCTCGCCGCGGCCGCCGCGGTCACCTCGCGGATCGGCCTGTCCACCAACATCCTGGTCGCCCCGCTGACCACCGCCGAGGTGCTCGCCAAGGAGGCGGCGACGCTCGCCTCGCTCGCCGAGGGCCGGTTCGTGCTCGGCCTCGGGCCGGGGGTGCGCTCCGACGACTTCACCGCGGCCGACCGCGCCTACGGCGGCCGGGCCCGGGTCTTCGAGGAGCAGCTCGCCGAACTCGCCCGGCTGCGCGGCAAGGACGGCGACACCGGCCTGCCCGGGCCGGTCCCGCCGGTCCTGGTGGGCGGGTTGAGCGAGCACGCCGTCCGCCGGGCGGCCCGCTGGGCGGACGGCTGGACGGCGCCCGGCGTGGAGCCGGCGCTGGTGGCCCCGACCGTCCGGCGGGTGCACGAGGAGTGGGCGGCGGCGGGCCGGGAGGGCCGGCCGCGGCTGGTCGCGCTGTCCCGGTTCTGGCTCGGCGAGGACGTGGCCGAGGAGGCGGCGGGCTTCGTCCGGGACTACTTCGGGGTACTCGGCGACGAGGCGGAGTCCTTCGTCGCCAAGACGCCGCGCTCGCCCGAGCGGATCCGCGAGCAGATCGCCGAACTGGCCGACGCCGGATTCGACGAAGTGGTCTTCCACCCCACCGCCGCCCACCTCTCCCAGGTCGACCGGCTGGCCGACGCCGTCCTTTCCTGAATTGCCCGCGACGAATCCGCCCGCATGTGTTCCGAGGTGAAATCGAGGCCATGAACGCGACCCTGACGGGAAACCAGAGCCAGGCCGTGCAGGATCTCCGGGAATTCGGTTACTGCCTCCTGGAGAATCCGCTCCCGCCCGCCGAGTTCGAGCGGCTCCGAGACCGCCTTCTGGAGGTCGCGGAACAGGAGCGCAAGGACGGCACCGCCTTCCTGTACGACGGGGGGAACCAGCGCGTCTTCAGCCTCCTCAACAAGGGCGAGGAGTTCGAGCGCAGCGTGCGCCACCCGGCGGTGCTGGAGCTCATGGAGGAGGTGCTGGGGTTCAACTTCCTGCTCTCCAGCACCCACGCCAACATCGCCGGCCCCGGCGGCACGGCGATGAACGTGCACGCCGACCAGACCTTCGCCCGGCCGCCCTGGCCGCCGTACGCGCTGGTCGCCAACAGCATGTGGATGCTCGACGAGTTCACCGAGTCCAACGGCGCGACCCGGCTCGTCCCGGGCACCCACCTGCTGGGCCGGCAGCCGGACTACGCGCGCGGCGAGGGCGACGTGGAGACGATCCCGGTCTGCGCCCCGGCCGGCAGCGTGATGATCTTCGACGGCCGGCTCTGGCACCAGACCGGCGCCAACACCACCGACCGGCCCCGGCACGGCATCCTCAACTACTACTGCCGGGGCTACGTCCGCCAGCAGCAGAACTTCCAGCAGGGGATCAGCCCGGAGGTGGTCGAGCGCAGCTCGCCCGCCATGAAGCGGCTGCTCGGTTTCGAGAACTACTTCTCGCTCGGCCTCGCGGACGGTCTGGAGTGAGCGCCGCAGCCGGGGACGACCCGGCCCGCTTCCTCCAGGCCCCGCCGGACCGGCCGGTGCTGCGGCTGGTGCTGGCGGACCCGGCCGGGTCCGCCGCGGGGCCGCTGACGCCGGCGCTGGGGCCCGAGCTCGCGGTGGAGCCGGCCGGGCAGGACCCGGCCGCGGCGGGTGCCGTCCGCTGGCCGGGGCTGCCCTGGGCGCTGCTCGCGGTGGCGGCCCCGGGACCGGACGGCGCGGCCGTGCTGTCGGACGCCGTGCGCGCGGTGCGGGAG
>NZ_JBHJUI010000016.1:0-2070 GCF_042268405.1 Kitasatospora sp. NPDC056184
GTTCACGCGGCGGCGTCCAGCTCGAACCAGGTGACCTTGCCGGTCTTGGTGGGGGTGGCGCCGAAGCGGTGGGTGAGGGCGTGGACGAGGTGGAGCCCGCGCCCGGAGATGGCGAAGGGATCGGCGCTCACGCGGGACTCGGGCAGGTCGGGGCAGTCGTCACAGACCGCGACGCGCAGGGTGGTCGGGAGGAGGGAGACCAGGACGGCGGGGGCGGGGGAGAGGCCGTGCTGCCAGGCGTTGACGAAGAGTTCCTGGAAGGCGAGTTCGGCGTCGGCGATGGTCTCCGGCGGCCAGCCGGCGGAGAGGAGGAGGGAACGGAGTTCGGCACGGACGGCGGTGCAGTCGGGCGGGTTGAGGGCACGCATGGCAAACCTCCATGGGAAGAGGCAGGAGGGGGGAGGGCGTCACCGTGAACGAGGCCAGCCCGGACCTGGCTGCTCTGCGGTGGGAAATTGGGCAGCATGCGCCTACTGCCCGTGAGTTCAGGCGTTACTGACGACCAGTCGGATCGTTGTGAGATAGACCATAGCCCATGTCGCCTCTATTTATAGGTCAAGGGGAGAAGGTTCCCCCTACCGTGTAGTCCACTCGCAGTTGGACCAGCTTGCCGCCCGCGCGGCACACTGATTCAGCCCCGTCAGAGAGGACGTCATGGCTCTTCGCTCCAACCCGACCCTCCGTCAACGGCGCCTCGGAAGCGAGCTGCGGCGGATGCGAGAGCAGGCAGGCCTCGGTGGCAGTGAGCTCGCCCGGAAGCTCGGGATCAGCCCGGCCCAGATGACGCAGATGGAGATGGCGAAGATCGGCGTCAGCCCCGAGCGGCTGCGCATGGTCGCCTCGGCGTGCGGGTGTGCCAATGAGCCGCTGATCGATGCGCTCGCGGCGATGGCTTCGGAGCGACGAAAAGGGTGGTGGGAGGACTACCGAGGCGCCCTCACGATCGACTTCCTCGAAGTAGCCGAGCTTGAGGCCCACGCCAGGAGGCTGACCTTCTGCACCACCGCATACATGCCGGGCCTGCTCCAGACCCGAGCCTATGCGGCTGCAGTCTTCGCCCGACTTTTTCCACCGCTATCGGCGAAGGAGGTCGAGGCTCGGACCGCCTTCCGGCTACGGCGGCAGGAGATTGTCCGCTCCGGCTCCACGCCCTTGCGAACCTTCATCCACGAGGCCGCACTCCGGATGCAGTTCGGTGGTCCTGCGGTGCTCGTCGAGCAACTGAGGGCTCTGATTGACGACTCCGAACATCCGGGAATCTCCGTGCGAGTGGTGCCGTTCGCCCTCGACACCTTTCCGGGCTCCGGTGAGAACCTGACCTTCGCCGAAGGACCGGTCCCCGAACTCGACACCATCGAGATGGACGTGTCTCAGGGCGCTCTCTTCTTCGACTCGCAAGCCGACCTGGCCAAGCATCGAGTCATCTTCTCGCGTCTCGACTCGACTGCTCTCGGCGAAGCCGAATCGCGCGAGTTCATCCGATCCGTCATGAAGGAAGTGAAGTCCGGGAATGTCTAGCTCGGAGTGGCAGAAGTCCAGCTATAGCGCCTCGAACAACGAGTGCATCGAGGTCCGTCCAGGCACCGAGGCGGTCGAACTCCGCGAATCCGATGCGCCTGGCGCGATCCTCAGGGCCGCTCCCGCAGCCTTCGCCGGCCTCATCCGTGCCGTCAAGGCTGGCGAACTCGACCACTACGTCTGACCCCGGTTGCCCCCTCGCTCGGCCCGAGCGAGGGGCAACCTGTCTCACCACCCGCCGTTCCTCCTGGTGAGGTCGGAGACTTGGTGGACTGGGAGGTCGACGAGGCCGACTTCCTGCTCCGGGGCCACCGAAACCGCGCCGTGCCACCACGGGGAGGGAGGTCGGACCGGCCGACTTCCCGCTCCGGGTGGTCATCGAGGTATGCGTTGGCGGCCGGGGGCTTGTGGTTGTGGGGGTTGGTCTTTCGGGGTTGAAGTGGCCGACGAACTCGGTCGCCACGCCTTACCGGGCGGCTCCCTCGCTCACGTCGAGCGAGGGGTCCCCCCCCGAAAGCAAAAAAAGATGGGGACGAAAAAACCCCCACAAAA
>NZ_JBHJUI010000016.1:2080-95545 GCF_042268405.1 Kitasatospora sp. NPDC056184
GTGGGGGGTGGGGGGGTTGGTTTTGGGGTTTTTTTGGGCCCTAACTCTCGGCCCCCCCGCCTTCCGGGGGGGCCCCCCCCCCACCGGTCGGGGGGGCCCCCCGCCCGGTAAGGCAAATAGTGAGGCGGAGTACATCCCGCGACCTGAAAGGGGAGATGGTGGGGTTTCCCGTTCGTGAGGGCTTGGCCAAGGCGCGATGCTCCGCCGTGCATCTGGAGATGCGTGACAGCTACACACCGGACGATCCGGAGTTCGCCCGTTGGCGAGCCGGCTACCGATACGACAATGACCCGGCCAAGCTGCCCGACTGGTGGGGCTCCTGGGCCGACCTGGTGGCCGAGACAACGGGCCGCGGTGTGGTCGTGCGGCGGGCCAGGATCGTCTCGGAGCCGGTGACGGACTACATCCGGTACGAGCACGACCTCACATTCGCCAACATCGCCGCAGGTGAACTGGTCCGCTGGTTGCCCCGGCGGCGGGCTGCCGACATCGCGTTGCCGGGAACGGACCTGTGGATGTTCGACGGTTCGGCCGTGCTGTTCACGTACTTCTCCGGGGCCGGAGAAGTCGTGGACAGGGAGTGGCGGACGGAATCCGCCGTCCTGGAGCTGGTCAGCTCCGCTTTCGAGTCCGTGTGGGAGCGGGCCACAGAGCACGGGGACTACAAGCCGACCTGACTCGTGATGCATGCGTCGGGACTTGACGGCACCCTTGCTCGGCGGGGTCGTGGGCGAAGCTCGCACGCATGTGCTGCCACACCATCAGCGCCACCGCACAGGAAGTCGGCTTGGGCGACTTCCTGTGCGAGATCTGGTGCCTCGCCGTGATTGCCGCTGGCGGCCGTGGTCACTCAGGTGAGTGGAGTTGCCGGGGAGTGGGAGCGCTTGTTCGAGACAAGGCGGTTTCCAGTGTTGGAAACCGCAACCACTTGTGGGTCGGCGTGGGGTCTCGGGAGCATTGTCGTGACACCAAGCCATCAAGGAGACGGCTATGAAGCTGACGCGGCTTGTAGGTTCATGCGACGACGGCGACGGCAAGTACCTCGGCGCGGATTTCCCCGACGCCTCGCGGCTCGACGAGTTCAGGGCGTACCGGGACACCGCGATGGCGCACTCCGTGCCGTTCGCGGAATGGTGGGCCCAGTACGGCGCGTGAACAGAACACAGCTCGGCACGGCGCTGCGGGCACTTCGGCAGGCTTCCGGAAGGGAGGCCAAGGCCGTCGCCCGTGGCGCCGTCATGTCTCCGAGCAAGCTCAGCAAGATCGAGACCGGCAAGGTGGCGCCCACCGTCGTGGACGTCGAGCGCATCCTCACCGCCATAGGAGTGTCGGACGAGGTCAAAGCCGAGTACATGGCCGCCGCTCGTGCGCAGGCCACGGAAGCGACGGCATGGCGCCTGGTCCGACGCCTCGGGCACCATCGGAAGCAGCAGCAGATCAAAGCGCTGGACGACGCGAGCAGGGTGCTTCGTGTGTTCCAGCCCTCCATCGTTCCCGGGTTGCTGCAGACACCCGAATACGTGCGGGCGGTGTTCGGGCGGAAGGGCCTCGGCGAGGACCAGTTGTCACGGGCGATCGCGGCGAGGCTGGCCAGGCAGTCGACGCTCTACGACGCTGCCAAGAGCGTGCGATTCGTGATCACCGAGCCCGTCCTCAGATGGCGATTGGTGCCGGCGGCGATGATGGCCGGGCAGTTGGACCGCATCGTTTCCGCATCCCGGATGTCGAACGTGGACATCCGGGTCGTGCCGCTCGACGCACCGCAGTTCGACGTGTCGGCCCACTCCTTCGTCATCCGGGACGATCGTATGGTCACGGTCGAGACCGTCCATGCCGAAGTGGCGGTCACCGATCCGCGGGACGTCGAGATCTATGTTCGGAAGTTCGACGGATTTGCGGCCGGAGCCCTCTTCGATGACGACATGCGTCACCTGGTCGAGGGCATCCGGGACGACTTCTTGAGGGAACAGGAAAGTGCCTCGTAGCGACCGCCCTCGGCCCCTACGGTGGGTGCCGCTCGACGCGAGCCGCCGTGGCTCCTGTCGAGTTGGCGGCGGCGGGCATCGATCCGGCGCGGTTCGACACGGCGGTCTGACACGCCCGGCACGGGTCGACCCCGCCTGAAGCGGGGTCGACCCATCCATCAAGGGTAGGCGCGCATGGATCACTGGCACAGGCCCGCACTTCACTGGCACTGCTACGCCTGGGTGGGCGGCAAGCGGCCCGAGGACGTCGAACGGCGGCCGCCCGAAGCGCAGAACGGCAGGCGGCCCGTCTGGAACAGTCCGGTCCCGCCCCTGGAGGTCATGCACTGGCTCGCCAAGTCGGCCGACCGGATCAGCCTCACCACCGATGACCCGGCGGGCGCGGTGGACTGGCTCGGAAAGCAGCTCGCCGACGCACCCGCACTGGAGACCGACCTTCCCGCAGCACTCCGGCTCGACTACGCCCGCGAGTTCCTCGCCGCCTACCCCCACGACGTGGTGTGGACGTACTGGACCCCGGCCCAGCAGCTCCGCTCGGTCGCCGCCGTCTCCTGCCCCCGCACCCACAACCCCACCTCGGAGACGCCCCCGCCCTGCCCGCTCGGGCGGCGGTGACGGATACCGGAGTAGGAAGTCGATGAGGCCGACTTCCTACTCCGGGGCGGCGGCCGCCAGCTCCTCGACGGTGCCGGACATGATCGTGCGGACGTGGGCGGTGATGTGCTCCGTGGGCCAGTCCCACCAGGCGGCGGCCAGGAGGCGGGTGACGTCCTCCTCGCTGTACCGGTGGCGGATCACGCGGGCCGGGTTGCCGCCGGCGATGGCGTAGGGAGGGATGTCGGCGGTGACCACGGAGCCGGTGGCGACGACGGCGCCGTGGCCGATGTGGACGCCCGGCATCACCGTGACGCCGTTGCCGAGCCAGACGTCGTGGCCCACCACCGTGTCGCCCCGGTTCGGGAGGTCGGTGAGCAGGTCGAAGTGGGCGGCCCAGGCGCCGCCCATGATGGGGAACGGGAAGGTCGACGGGCCGTCCGTACGGTGGTTGGCGCCGTTCATGATGAACCGCACGCCGGTGCCCAGGGCGCAGTACCGGCCGATGACCAGGCGCTCCGGGCCGTAGTGGTACAGCACGTTGCGGGTCTCGAACGCGGTGGGGTCGTCCGGGTCGTCGTAGTACGTGAACTCCCCGACCTCGATGAGCGGGGACGTCACCAGCGGCCGGAGCAGCACCACGCGGGGCTGCTCCGGCATCGGGTGGAGGACCCCCGGGTCGGGCGTCGGGTCAGGCATCGGCGCCGCTGTCGGGCTCGAAGCGGATGACGACGGCCTTGGACGTCGGCGTGTTGCTGATGTCGGCGGTGGAGTCCAGGGGGACCAGCACGTTGGTCTCGGGGTAGTACGCGGCGGCTCCGCCCCGCGCGACCGGGTAGTGGACGACGCGGAAATGCGGAGCGCGGCGCTCCACGCCGTCCTTCCACTCGCTGACCAGGTCGACGTACTGGCCGTCGGACAACGAGAGGGCCGCGGCGTCGGCCGGGTTGACGAGGACGACCCGCCGCCCGCCCTGGATGCCCCGGTAGCGGTCGTCCAGGCCGTAGATGGTGGTGTTGTACTGGTCGTGCGAGCGCAGCGTCTGGAGCAGCAGCCGGCCCTCCGGGACCTCCGGCGCCGTGAGCGGGTTGACCGTGAAGTTGGCCTTGCCGGTGGCGGTGGGGAAGGTGCGGGTGTCGCGCGGGCCGTGCGGGAGGGTGAAGCCGCCGGGGCGGCGGACCTTGTCGTTGAAGTCCTCGAAGCCGGGGACGACCCGGGCGATCCGGTCGCGCAGGGTGTCGTAGTCGGCGGCGAAGTCCTCCCACGGCACGGTGTCCTGCGGGCCGAGGACGGCGCGGGCGAGGCGGCAGACGATGGCGGTCTCGGAGAGCAGGCCCGGGGCCGGCGGGCGCAGGCCTCCGCGCGAGGAGTGGACCTGTCCCATCGAGTCCTCGACGGTGACGAACTGGGCGCCGCGCGCGGTGACGTCCCGGTCGGTGCGGCCGAGGGTGGGGAGGATCAGGGCGCGGGCGCCGGTGATCACGTGCGAGCGGTTGAGCTTGGTGGAGACGTGCACGGTGAGCCGGCAGCGGCGCATCGCGGCCTCGGTGACCTCGGTGTCCGGGGTGGCGGCGACGAAGTTGCCGCCCATCGCGAAGAACACGCCGATCCGGCCGTCGCGCATCGCGCGGATGGTGTCGACGGAGTCCAGGCCGTGCTCGCGCGGCGGTTCGAAGGAGAACTCCCGGCCGAGGGCGTCCAGGAAGGCGGTGGAGGGGCGTTCGAAGATGCCCATCGTCCGGTCGCCCTGGACGTTGCTGTGCCCGCGCACCGGGCAGACGCCCGCGCCCGGGCGGCCCACGTTGCCGCGCAGCAGCAGGAAGTTCACGACCTCGCGGATGGTCGGCACGGCGTGCTTGTGCTGGGTGAGGCCCATCGCCCAGCAGACGATGACCTTCTCGGAGGCGACGGTGAGCCGGGCCAGCTCCTCGATCTGCGACCACGGCAGCCCGGTGGCGGCGAGCACCTCCTCGCGGGAGGTCGACGCGGCCTCGGCGGCGAACTCCTCGAAGCCGTGGCAGTGCTCGTCGACGAAGGCGTGGTCGACGGCGTCCTCCTCCAGCAGCAGCTGGTTGAGGGCGCGGAACAGGGCGAGGTCGCCGCCGAGCCGGATCTGCAGGAAGAGGTCGGTCAGCTTGGTGCCGTGGCCGACCAGGCCGCGCGCCTGCTGCGGGTTCTTGAAGCGCTCCAGTCCGGCCTCGGGCAGCGGGTTGACGCTGACGACGGTCGCGCCGGCCCGCTTGGCCCGCTCCAGGGCGGAGAGCATCCGGGGGTGGTTGGTGCCCGGGTTCTGGCCCGCGACGATGATCAGATCGGCCTGGTAGAGGTCCTTGAGGCTGACGCTGCCCTTGCCGACGCCGAGCGTCTCGGTGAGCGCCGAGCCGGAGGACTCGTGGCACATGTTGGAGCAGTCCGGCAGGTTGTTGGTGCCGAGCCGGCGGGCGAACAGCTGGTAGGCGAACGCGGCCTCGTTGCTGGTCCGGCCCGAGGTGTAGAACGCGGCGCCGTCCGGGGTGTCCAGGGCGCGCAGCTCCTCGGCGATCAGCGCGAAGGCGTCGTCCCAGGAGACGGGGGTGTAGTGGGTGGCGCCCTCGTCGAGGAACATCGGCTGGGTGAGCCGGCCCTGCTGGCCGAGCCAGTAGCCGGAGCGCTCGGCCAGCTCGGCGACCGGGTGGGCGGCGAAGAACTCGGCGCGGATCCGGCGCTCGGTGGCCTCCTCGGCGACGGCCTTGGCGCCGTTCTCGCAGAATTCGGCGGTGTGCGTCTTCCCGGGCTCCGGCCAGGCGCAGCCGGGGCAGTCGAAGCCGTCGGGCTGGTTGACCTTGAGCAGGGTGCTCAGGGTGCGGCGGGCGCCCATCTGCTCGGTGGCCATCCGCAGGCTGTGGCCGACGGCGGGCAGCCCGGCGGCCGCGTGCTGGGGCGCGGACACCCGGGGGGCGTCCTGCGCCGGATCGCTCTGCGGGGCCTGCTTGGCCATGACTGCGCTCCTCGGCTGTGCGGGGGCCGCCGCCTCGTCGCGGTGCCTGGTCTCATCCTCGCACCCGGGGGGCCGCGGGCGGCAGGGGCGGAAAAGAGGGGAGGGCGGCCGGGGCGGGGCGCGGATAGAGTGCTGGTGCTTCGATGGGGCCGGGGGTGGGCGGGTGATGGTCGGCGACGTGCTCGACGGGCGGTACCAGCTGGTCGAGCGACTGGGCCAGGGCGGATTCGGCGTGGTGTGGAGGGCCTTCGACACCCGGATGCGGCGGCCGGTGGCGGTCAAGGTCATCAACCACCACGGCGAGGACCAGCAGAAGGCGGCGCTGCGGTTCGTCCGGGAGGCCTGCGCGGCCGGGAACCTCTCGCACCCGCACATCGTCACCGTGCACGACCTCGGCGAGGGCGAGCTGGGCGGCCGGCGGGTGACGTACCTGGTGATGGAGCTGCTCGTCGGCCGCACCCTGACCGCGGTGCTCCGGGACGGCCCGGCGGACCCGGAGCAGAGCCTGCGGTGGGGGCGGCAGATCTGCTCCGCGCTGGCCGCCGCGCACGACGCGGGGATGGTGCACCGGGACATCAAGCCCGAGAACATCATGGTCACCGAGGCCGGTGTGGCGAAGGTGCTGGACTTCGGCATCGCGCAGCTCGACATCGGGGCGGGCGGGCTGACCACCACCGGGACGGTCATCGGCAGCCCGGCGTACATGGCGCCGGAGCGCTGGACCGGGGGCCGGGTGGACGGCCGGGCGGACCTCTACGCGTTCGGCTGCGTGCTGGTCGAACTCTGCACCGGGGCACGCCCGTTCGGCGGGGACTCGACGCCGGTGCTGATGTACCAGCATCTGAACGAGCCGCCGCCGGCGCTGGATCCGGCGCCGTTCGGGCTGCCGGCGGAGCTGGCGGGGCTGGTCGCGGAGCTGCTGGCGAAGGACCCGGACGAGCGCCCGGCGGACGCCCGGGCGGTGGAGCGGCGGCTGGCGGAGCTGGAGGAGCGGCGGACGGCCGGGCCCGCCGTGCCGCCGATGCCGTCGGCGCCGCCACCCGTCGGACCGGTCGTACCGGTCGCACCCGTAGGACCGCTCGGACCGGTCGGACCGGTCGCACCCGCCGCGCTCGCCGGGCCGGTCGGGCCGGTGCTGCCGCCGCTCACCAGTCCACCGGTGACGGCCCCGCCACCCCCGCAGCCCTCGCCGCCGGAGGCCGTCCGGGCCGCCCTGCGCGCGCGCCGGGACGCCGCCTTCCGGGCGTCGACGCCCGGCGAGTCCGCCATCCAGCTCCAGGCGGTGGCCCAGGAGGCGGTGGCCGCGCTCGGCGCCACCGACCGGGAGACGCTCAACGCCTGGCGCGACTTCACCTGGTTCCTGAGCCGGGCCGGCGACCTCGACGGAGCGATCCGGCTGCTCTCCACGGTGTCCGAGGACATGCGGCTCGCCCTCGGCCAGGCCGACCCGGACACCCTCGCCGCCCGGTACCACCTGGTGTGGTGCATCGGCGAGAGCGGCGAGACGGTCAGCGCGCTGCGCCGGCTCGTCCAGCTGCTGCCGGACCTGCACGCCGCCTGGGGCGGCCACGACCCGCGGGTGCTCAAGGCGCGGCACGACCTGGCGGTGTACACGGCCAACCGGGGCGACCTGGAGGGCGCGGTGCTCCAGCTGCGCACCCTGCTGCCGGACCTCGCCCGGGCGCTCGGGGAGCACCACCCGGCGACCGTCCAGGCCTGGCAGGACCTCGCCGGCTACCAGCACCGGCTGGCCGCGGCCCCGGCCGGGCGGGCGCGCTCCGGCAGGCGGCCGCGGATGCACCCGGCGGAGGCGCTGGTCCTGATCCGCCGCCTGCTGGCCTGGGACTTCGGCTCGGAGCAGGAGGCCAACGCCTGCCTGACCGCGCTGGAGCGCGGGACCGGGATCAAGGAGGTCGGCACCTGGATCCTCTCCGCGCCGGACCACGTCACGGCCGAGGACCTGGTCGAGGAGATCTACGGGCCGTGACGGGGTCCTGAACGCGCGATCCGCAAGGGCTCAGGCCGGCACCGCCGAGTCCGCGCGGGCGAGGGCGCACAGCAGGGTCCGGGCGGCGGCGTCGTTCTGGCGGAAGCCGGGGGAGTCGGTGCGCGGGCGGGAGAAGGCGGCGGCCGCGCGCAGGCTGGTGTGCGGGCCGAGCGCGGTGCGGCGCGGGTGCGCGCCGCCGTCGAGGGCGGGGTCGACGGACGGGTCGAGGAGGCGGCTGTCCGCGGGGCGGATGGTGAGCAGGCCCGACCGGTGGGTGTACCCGGCGTCGGTGACGACCTCCTCGGCGATCCGCCCGGTGCGGTGCAGCTCGGCCAGCAGCGGGTCGCGGGTGCGGGCCAGCGCGTGCTTGGGCAGGTACGCCTCGACCAGCGCGGTGGCGGTGACGGTGTGGCCGGGCACGGTGGCGCCGGAGGCCCGCCAGGTGCCGGTGGCCTCGTCCCGGTCGACCCGGATGCCCGCGCCGAGGAAGCGGACCACCCCGGCCTCGGAGAGCGCGAGCAGCTGGCGCAGCCGGAAGCCGGGCGGGCCGGAGGCCAGGTAGCTGAAGTAGCCGAAGAACCACTCGTCGATCTCCTCGGCGACCGAGCGGGCGGTGAGCCGGCCGGAGCCGAGCAGCCGGGGCAGCTGGGCGAAGAGCGAGAGCAGGGCGAGGAAGGCGCCGAGGTCGGCGCTGTGGGCGGGGTCGGCGCGGCGGTCGGCGTCCTCGGTGATGTAGCGGCGCAGGTGCTGCTGGAGCTCCTCGGCGGAGCCGAGTTCGAGGCCGGCGAGCGGGAAGTCGAGGCGTTCCAGGTCGAGCCGGTCGGCCGGGTCGGGGACGGCCCGGGCGACCAGGGCGTTCAGCTCCGGGGACGCCCAGGGGTGGGCGTCGTAGCCGGCCAGGAACTCCGTCCAGGGCAGGGCGGTGCGCCCGGGGTGGGCGTGGAACAGTTCGTGGTAGTGGCCGAAGCCGATGTCCTTGGCCATCAGCGGCCAGGCGTCGCGCCGCAGTTCGAGCGGGCCCGGCCGGTCGAGCAGGGCGTCGACGGCGGCGGCGTCGAAGTAGCGGGGGAGCGGTGCGCGCGGGCCCTGGAGGCGGTAGTCGGTCTTGGAGTGGTAGGGGACGCCGCGCCGGGAGCCGACGTGGAGGACGGGCTCGCGGCCGGACGGGAGGTAGCGCAGGCCGCCCGCGCCGTCCGGCTCGAAGCGGCCGCCGCGGCCCTCGGTGAGCAGGGAGACCAGGTCGACGAAGGCGAGCCCGAAGCCGCGCAGCACGGTGTGCTCGCCGGGGGCTATCCGGTCGAGTTCGTCGGCCGCGTCGGCGGAGTAGGCGGGCGGCAGGTGGAGGCGGCCGTGCCGGCCGGCGAAGGCGGTGTCGGCGGCGTACCGGGGGTCGGGGGCGGAGTCGAGGTGGCCGAGGGTGAGCACGACGTGGTCGGCGGTGAGCACCCGGTCGGTGAGGTGGACCTGCTGCGGTCCGTCCGGCGGGCCCTCGACCCGGTGCGCGGTGTCCCGGTGGACGGTGACCGTGACGTGCGGCGGCAGGTCGGCGACGGCGCGCCGGAACACCCAGTCCAGGTAGGCGCTCTGGGCCCGCCGGGTGGGGAAGTCGGTGGGCGCGAGGGTGCGCAGCTCGGCCCGGACGTCCGGGTCGGCGATCTCCCGGTACGGGGCGAAGGCCCGGGGGTCCGCGGCCCACTCGGCGAGCGAGGGGCCGGGGCGGACCGGCCCGTCGATGGTCGAGCGCTCGTCGGTGAACATCGTGACGTCCTCGGCCATCGAGTTCATCCGCAGCAGCGGGGACTGCTCGTGGCGCCAGATCCGGCCGCCGCCGGGCGGGTGCGGGTCGACCAGGTGGATGTGCAGCGGCCGGTCGGCGGGCAGCAGTTCGGGCGCGTTGGCGGCGATCCGCTCCAGCACGCCGGTGCCGCGCGGCCCGGCGCCGACGACGACCAGGACGGCGCTCATCGGGCCGCCCCCTCGGCCGGGGCGTCGGCGGCGGCGCGCAGCCGCCGGTACCGTTCGCGGGCCTTCTGCAGCGGGGTGGGCGGCAGGCCCTCGCGGGTGGCGCCCTTCGCGTAGTGCCGTTCGACGTAGTACTGCCCGATCGACAGCACGGTGGTGATCACGATGTACCAGATGGTGGCGACCATCAGCATCGGGATGACCTGGTAGGACTGCAGGTAGACCAGCTGGACCGAGTAGAGCAGGTCGGAGACGGCCAGCACGCTGATGATGCTGGTCCCCTTGAGCGCGCTGATCAGCATGTTCCCGGCGGTCGGCACGATCGAGCGCATCGCCTGCGGGACGACGATCCGGCGCAGCACCCGCCACCGGCCGATGCCGAGCGCGGAGGCGGCCTCCAACTGGCCGCGGTCGACGGAGAGGATGCCGCCGCGCACCACCTCGGCGGCGTACGCGGCCTCCAGCAGGGTCAGGCCGACCACGGCGGTGAGGGTCGGGCCGAACAGGTTGACGGTGCGGACGGTGAGGAACTCCGGGCCGAACGGGATGCCGAGGCCGAGCGTCGGGTAGAGGGCGCCGATGTTGAAGAACAGCAGCAGCTGCACCAGCGCCGGGGTGGAGCGGAAGATCCAGATGTAGACCCAGCTCAGGGTGCGCAGCACCGGGTTGGCGGACAGCCGCATGGTGGCGAGGACGGTGCCGAGCAGGAAGCCCAGGCCGAGGGTGACGGCGGTCAGCCACAGGGTCAGGGTGAGGCCGTTCATGACGGAGGCGGCGGTGAACCAGTCCGCGACCACGTCCCACTGGAACGCCTTGTTGCGGGCCAGCGAGTTCACCACCATCGCGAAGAGCAGCAGGGCGGCGACGGCGGCGGCCCACTGGCCGGGGCGGCGGCGGGGGACGATCCGGGCGGTGGCGGCCGCGGCGCCGGGGCCGGGGGCGGTCGTCGGCGAGGGGGCGGCGGACTTGGTGAGGAGGCGGGCGGAGGCGGGCAGGACGTCCGGCGGGGTGGCCATGGGGAGGCTCCAGGCGGGAGGGGCGGAGTTGCGCGCGCGGGCGCACGGGGCGGGTACGGCGTGGTCACGTACGGCCGTTGCGGCCGGCCCGCGTCCCTCAACACGGCCGGCGGTGCACTGCACTCCGGCCGCGATCGTACGCGTGAGCGATCGGCCGGTGTCAAGGGTGGGGAGTCCGGTCCGGGGCGGGGCGCGGAACGTGTCGCGGGGCGACAGGAGATCGCAACACGGTGGCAACGGGGGATGGTTGACGCCGTGCGCGGTTCGCTGCTCAACTTGAGGTCATGTACGCCGAGCAGCCCCTGGTCACCCGCGACCACATCGACTTCGGTCGGGTGTGGTCCGCGGCGTGTCGCGGCTGACCCGGCAGCGGGCCGTCCGCCCGGCCCCGTCCTCCCTCGCAGGGACCTCCCTCGGTGCCCCGTCCCGGGCCGGGAGGGCCGTCAGCTCCTGACGGTCCGTCAACAGCGCGCTGCCGCCGCCCCCTCCTCCTCACCGCGTTGCGCTCCGGCATTTCCCGTCCGCCCGCGGGCCGTCACGTGCCCGCCACCGTCTCCACCGCACCACGGCCCTGCCCGCCGTACCGCCAGGGCTTTCTCCGGCCTGCCCACCCGCAGCCCACCGGACTGCGCACGACCCGAAAGGTTCCGCCACCATGCCCGTCGAATTCCTCGGCATCGCCGCCACCGCCGACGGCACCGAGACCGCCGCGCGCACCACCGCCGCGTTCGACCGCGACTACACCCTGCGGCTGGCCCGCGCCCACGAGGACAACGGCTGGGACCGGGTGCTGTTCGCCTACGGTTCCGGCGCCCCCGACCCGGCGCCCGCCGCCGCGTTCCTCGCCTCCCGCCTCGACACGCTGCAGATCCTGCTCGCCCACCGCCCGAACGTCTCGTACCCGACCTTCGCCGCCAAGACCTTCGCCACCCTGGACCGGATCAGCGAGGGCCGGCTCACCGTCCACTTCATCACCGGCGGCAACGACCACGAGCAGCAGCGCGAGGGCGACTTCCTCACCAAGGACGAGCGGTACGAGCGGACCCGGGAGTACATCGGGATCGTCAAGAAGGCCTGGACCAGCCGGGAGCCCTTCGACCACGAGGGCGCGCACTACCGCTTCAACGACTTCGTCGCCGACGTCTTCCCGGTGCAGCAGCCGCGCCCGGGCGTCTCCTTCGGCGGCTCCTCGGCGGCGGCGTACGCGGTCGGCGGCGCCGAGGCGGACGTCTACGGCCTGTGGGGCGAGCCGCTGGCCCGCACCGCCGAGCAGATCGAGCGGGTGAAGGAGGCGGCGCGCGCCGCCGGGCGCGACGACGCGCCGCGGATCCAGGTGGCGTTCCGGCCGATCATCGCCCCCACCGAGGAGCTGGCCTGGGAGAAGGCGCACCGGACGGTGGCCGCGATCCGGGCCCGCCGGGAGGGCGGCGAGCTGATCCGCGGGGGCCGCAAGGCCGGCGCCGCGTCCCCCGAGATCGTGGCACCCGAGAACGCCGGCTCGCAGCGGCTGCTGGAGATCGCCGAGGCGGGCGAGCGCTACGACCGGGCGCTGTGGACGCCGACCGCCGCCGCCACCGGCGGGGCGGGCAACTCCAACGCGCTGGTCGGCACCCCGGAGACGGTCGCCCAGGCGCTGCTCGACTACTACGACCTGGGCGTGGACATCCTCTCCGCGCGCGGTTACCACCTGGTGGACGACGCCATCGACTTCGGCCGGTACGTGATCCCGATCGTCCGCGAGGAGGTCGCCAAGCGGGACGCCGTGAAGGCGGCCGCCGAGGCCGCCCGGACCGAGCAGGCCGAGCGCGACCGGCACCAGCTGATCGCGGCCCAGGCGTGACGGCCCCGCCCGGCGCACCGGGCCTCGGCGTCGAGGTCCGCCGGGTGCGCATCGACGACCCGCTCGCCGAGCCGCTGGTGCGCGAGCTCACCGAGGAGTACGTCCGCCGCTACGGCCCCGAGGCGATCGAGGAGATGACCCGCTACCCGGCGGACAGCTGGGCCGAGCCGCACGGCGGCGTCCTGCTGCTCCTGCTGGAGGACGGCGAGCCGGTGGCCGGCGGCGCGTACAAGCGCTACGACGCGCGGACGGCCGAGGTGAAGCGGATGTGGACGCACTCGGCGCACCGCCGCCGGGGCCTGGCCACCCGGGTGCTGGCCGAACTGGAGCGGGCCGCCGCCGCGGCCGGCTACCGCCGGATCTTCCTCACCACCGGCCCGCGCCAGCCCGAGGCCCGCGGGCTCTACCTGGCCAACGGCTACACCGCGCTGTTCGACGTCGCCGCCGATCCGCTGACGATCGGCCCGCTGCCGTTCGAGAAGCACCTGCCCTGAGCACCTCCGCTCCACGACCGAAGTCCCGAAAGGCACCCCCGTGAGAACCACCACCGTCCGCCGCCGCCTGCTCGCGGCCACCGCCCTGCTGCCGGTCCTGGCGCTGGCCGCGTGCGGCTCGGACCCGAAGCCGGCGGCCGCGGCGGGCCCCGGGCAGCAGGCCGCCTCCGCCGCCGCCGAGGACCTCGTCTCCGGCCTGAAGAAGTCGGACACCGCCGCCGCGCTGCTGCCGGCCGACGTCCGGGCCGCCGGCACGGTCAAGTTCGGCTCCTCGATCGGCACCCCGCCCTCCGCGTTCTACGCCGACCAGGCCACCAAGAAGGCGGCCGGCCTGGACATCGACTTCGCCGACGCGGTGGCCAAGGTGCTCGGCCTGACCGTGCAGCGCGAGGAGGCGGCGTTCGAGACCATCCTGCCCGCGCTCGGCAGCGGCAAGTACGACGTCGGCACCGGCAACTTCGGGGTCACCGAGGCCCGGCTGAAGACGATCGACTTCGTCACCTACATCGACGACGGCCAGGGCTTCGCGGTCAAGAAGGACAACACCGCGATCCAGCCGGTCACCGACCTGCTCCAGCTCTGCGGCCTGACCATCGGCACCGGCGCCGGCACCACCTTCGAGACCACGCTCAACGCGAAGAAGAACGTCTGCACCGACGCCGGCAAGAAGCCCTACGAGGTCAAGGCGTTCAGCGACAACGGCGCCACGCTGACCAGCCTCCAGCAGGGCCGGGTGGACCTCGTCATGTCCACCATCAACGGCCTGCGCTACCAGGCCGCCCAGGAGGCCGCGGGCACGCGCTTCCTCGGCGAGTTCCACCGCCTCGACGTCGGCTTCGCGTTCAAGAAGGGCTCCCCGCTCGCCCCCGCGTTCCAGGCGGCCGTCAACGAGCTGATCAAGGAGGGGACGTACCAGCGGATCCTCAAGAAGTGGGGGGTGACGGACTCGGCCGTCAAGGAATCCCTGATCAGCCCGCCCGAGCACACGTGACCCCCTGTCCAGGGCCCCTTGGGAGGAGTCCCCCATGAGTACCGCCACCACCACCGAACCCTTCGCGAAACCCGGCGGCAGAACCGGAGCCGCCGAGGCCGCCGGCGCCGGTCCGCGCGCCCCGCTCGACCTCGCCGAGCTGGCCGGGCTGCGCACCGTCCGGGCCCGGCACCCCTGGCGCTGGGCGGCCGGCCTCGCCACCCTCGTCGTGCTGGCCCAGTTCGCCCACGGCCTGGCCACCAACCCCGGCTGGGACTGGGCGACCTTCCGGCTCTTCTTCACCGCCGACACCATCCTGCGGGCGGTCGGCCGCACCGTCGAACTCACCTTCTACGGAACCCTGCTGGGCTTCCTGCTGGGCGCCGTGGTGGCCGCGCTGCGGCTCTCCCGCAGCGCGATCCTGCAGTCCGTCGCCTGGGCCTACGTCTGGGTGTTCCGCTCGATCCCGCTGATCGTCCAGCTGGTCTTCTGGTTCAACCTCTCCTACCTCTACAAGCGGTTCGGCTTCGGCATCCCGTTCGGCCCGACCTTCGGGGACTTCGAGACGGTCGGCGTGCTGGGCGCGCTCGGCGCGGCGGTGCTCGGCCTCGGGCTGCACCAGGCCGCCTTCGCCGCCGAGATCATCCGCGGCGGCGTGATCGCCGTCGACCCCGGCCAGCGCGAGGCCGCCGCCGCGCTCGGCGTGCCGCGCTGGCGGCAGGCCTGGCGGATCGTCCTGCCGCAGGCCATGCGGGGCATCCTGCCGGCCGCCGCCAACGAGGTGATCTCGCTGTTCAAGGGCACCTCGGTGGTCTACGTGATGGCCATCGGCGAGCTCTTCTACCAGGTGCAGGTGGTGTACGGCCGCACCGGCCGGGTGGTGCCGATGCTGATGGTCGCCACCGTCTGGTACGTGCTGCTCACCACCGTGCTGTCGATCGGCCAGTACTACGTCGAGCGCTACTTCGCCCGCGGTGCCGACCGCACCCCGCCGCCCACCCCGCTCCAGCGGGCCCGGGCGCTCGTCCGGGGCCTGCGCGCCCGCACCGCCACCGCCATCGGAGGACGCTCATGACCACCCTCGTCGAGGACACCGCCGCCGAGGGGACCGGGCTGCCCGCGGCGCGGCCCATGGTGCAGGTGCGCGGCCTGTGGAAGAGCTTCGGGGTGAACGCGGTGCTGCGCGGCGTCGACCTCGACGTGCCGACCGGCTCGGTGACCGTGGTGCTCGGGCCGTCCGGCTCCGGCAAGTCCACCCTGCTGCGCTCGATCAACCACCTGGAGAAGGTGGACCGCGGCTTCGTCGCGATCGACGGCGAGCTGATCGGCTACCGCCGCTCCGGGGACAAGCTGCACGAGCTCAAGGAGCGCGAGGTCCTGCGGCAGCGGACCGGCATCGGCTTCGTCTTCCAGAACTTCAACCTCTTCCCGCACCTGACCGTGCTGGAGAACCTCACCGAGGCGCCGGTCAGCGCCCTGCGCCGGCCGAAGGCCGAGGCCCGGGCCCGCGCGCTGGAGCTGCTCGAACGGGTGGGCCTGGCCGAGAAGGCGGACGCCTACCCCCGCCAGCTCTCCGGCGGCCAGCAGCAGCGGGTGGCGATCGCCCGGGCGCTGGCGCTGGAACCGAAGGTGCTGCTGTTCGACGAGCCGACCTCGGCGCTCGACCCGGAGCTGGTCGGCGAGGTGCTGGACGTCATCAAGGACCTCGCCCGGACCGGCACCACGATGATCGTGGTCACCCATGAGATCGGCTTCGCCCGCGAGGTCGCCGACACCGTGGTCTTCATGGACGGCGGCGTCGTGGTCGAGCAGGGCCCGCCGCGGGCGGTGCTCGACGAGCCGCAGCACGAACGGACCAAGGCCTTCCTGGCCAAGGTCCTCTGACCCACCGAACCCCCCTCTCACCGGCAGGAGTCCCGCCATGTCCCTACCCCGTCGCGCCCTCGTGACCGCCGCCGCCGCGCTCGCCGCCGCCCTGACCCTGGCCGCCTGCGGCAGCACCACGGACGCCGCGGCGGACCTCGCCCCCGCCAAGGGCAGCACCGCGCCGAACGGCGCCACGGTGAACCTGTCGCCCCAGCAGAACCGGGTGACCACGGCCAAGGTGGACGCCATCGCCGCGCTGGTGCCGGAGGAGATCAGAAAGCGCGGCAAACTGACCGTGGTCGACTCGCTCGGCACCACGCCGCCGCTGGACTTCTACGCCTCCGACGACAAGACGATCATCGGCGTGGAGCCGGACATCGCCTCGCTGATCGGCAACGTGCTCGGCCTCGACGTCGAGTTCAACCCGGTCTCCTGGGAGAACATCTTCGTCGGACTGGACAGCGGCAAGTACGACGTCGGCCTCTCCAACATCACGGTCACCGAGGCCCGGAAGGAGAAGTACGACTTCGCCACGTACCGCCTCGACATCCTCGGCTTCGAGGCGAAGAAGGGCACCGGCTGGAAGATCACCGGCCCCAAGGACATCGCCGGCCGGACCGTCGCCGTCAGCTCCGGCACCAACCAGGAGAAGCTGCTCGTCGCCTGGAACGAGGAGAACGTGCGCAACGGCCTCAAGCCGGCCGACATCAAGTACTTCCAGAGCTCCTCGGACTACTACCTGGCGCTCTCCTCCGGCCGGATCGACATCTACGTCGGCCCCAACCCGGTGACCGCCTTCCACGCCGTGCAGACCGGCGAGACCGAGGTGATCGGCACCTACTCGGGCGCCGGCGCCGAGGTGCTCGGCAAGATCGGGGCCACCACCAGGAAGGACAACGGCCTGGTCCGGGCGCTGCACGGGGCGATCGACGAGGTGATCAAGAACGGGACCTACGGCCAGGTGCTGAAGCGCTGGGGCCTGGACGCCGAGGCCGTGCAGAGCTCGGAGGTCAACCCGGTCGGCCTGCCGAAGACGTAGGCCCCGACCCCCGCTCCGGCCCGGGCGCGGGGTAGTTCACCCGAACACCGTTGCCCGCCGCTACCCTGACCCGGTCAGGATGAACGGTGGTCGGGTTCGGCGGACGTGTGGGGGAAGGCATGAAGGCGGGCGATGTCGTGGGCGGCCGCTACCGGCTGGACCGGGAGCTCGGCCAGGGCGGGTTCGGCGTGGTCTGGGCCGCCCACGACGAGACCATCGGGCGGGCGGTCGCGCTCAAGGTGCTCTCCGAGGAGAAGGCCGGGGACGAGGAGTCGGTCGGCCGGTTCATCCGCGAGGCCAAGACCGTCGGCGGCCTGTCCCATCCGCACATCGTCACCCTGTACGACTACGGGCGGGTGCAGGACGGCGCGCGCTCGACCCACTACCTGGTGATGGAGCTGGTCCGGGGCCGGCCGCTCTCCGCGCTGCTGGGCGACGGGGTCCGGCCGGAGCTGTCGGTCGCCCTGCGCTGGGCGCGGCAGGTCTGCAAGGCGCTGGACTCCGCGCACCGCAGCGGCGTGGTGCACCGGGACATCAAGCCCGAGAACATCATGATCGCCGACACTGGCGAGGCCAAGGTGCTGGACTTCGGCATCGCCCGGCTGCTCACCCAGCAGGGCGGCGGGCTCACCTCCACCGGCGTGGTCATCGGCACCCCGGCCTACCTGGCGCCCGAGTGCTGGTCCGGCGACCCGATCGACGGCCGGGCCGACCTGTACGCGCTCGGCGTGGTGCTCTACCAGCTCTGCACCGGCCGCCGCCCGTTCAGCGCCACCACGCCGGTCACCATGATGTTCAAGCACGTCAACGAGCAGCCGGCGGCCCCCGGCACGCCCGACCCGGCGCTGGACCGGCTGGTGCTCCAACTGCTCGCCAAGAAGCCGGAGGACCGGCCCGCCGACGCCGCCGAGGTCCGCCGCCGGCTGCGCGACATCCGGATCGGCACCGACCCGGACGAGCTGCGCCGCAAGGCCGACGACGCCTGGCGGCGAGGCGCGGCCGGCTCGCCGGAGCGGGCCGTCGAGCAGCTGGTCGCGCTGATACCGCAGTTCTCCCGGGCCTTCGGGTCGGGCGATCCGCGGACCCTGCGGACCTGCCACGACCTGGCGCTCTGGCTGGCCCGCTCGGGCCGGCCGCGGGCGGCCGTCGCGCTGCTGCGCGAGCTGCTGCCCGTGCTGGACGGCCACCCCCGAGCCCGCGAGGACGTCGGGCGCGACCTGGAGCGCTGGGAGCGGGGGAGCGCCGAGGCCGACGCCGAGCCGGCCCGGCCGCTAGTGCTCGCCGAGCTGCTCGACGGCTCGACGCAGGGCGGCTGAGCCGCCCTGGGCGATCGGCTCGCCGTGCCCGAACAGCACGCTGTCCGCCTCCAGCGCGGCCAGCCGGCGGAAGGACTCCAGGGCGAGCGCCGGATCGGTGTTGAAGACGCCGGGCGTGGTCCGGTTCCCGACGTTGGCCGCGAGGTCGCCGGTGAACAGCACACCGGACTCTGGCAGGTGCAGGGCGATCGAGCCGTCGGTGTGGCCGGGCACGTGCACCACCACGGCGCCGCCGCCGAAGTCGAGCACCTCGCCGTCCGCCACCTCGCGGTCCACCCGGCACGGCGGGGCGGGCGGCAGCGCCGGCAGGGCGTCCCGCAGCTCCTGTTCGAAGGGGCTCAGCGCGAACGGCCGGGGCTCCTGCTCGCCGCGCACCACCGGGGCCTCCAGCCGGTGGGCGGTCACCTCGGCGCCCAGCCGCCGGGCGAGTTCGGCGGCCGAGCCGGCGTGGTCCTCGTGGTGGTGGGTGAGCACGATGCGGCGCAGCGCGGCCGGGTCGGATCCGACGGCGCGGACCGCCTCCTCGATCGCGTCGGCCTGCCCGGCGATGCCGGTGTCGACGAGGGTGAGCGCGCCGTCCTCGTCGCGCCAGAGGTAGGCGGTGCCGAAGTCCAGGGTGACGACCGTCAGTTCGGGGCGTATGCGGGTGATCTCCATGAGCGGATCCTGTACCGGGGGGCGGTCGCCCACGCCCCTGTTCGCCCCGGGCGTGACGGCCGCGGCGGGGCGTTGATATACCTCGCGGGCAACAGCCGGTGCGGGCCCTCACCGCGCCGGCGATCGACGAATCAGGAGGTGGGGATCGGATGAAGCTCCTCCGCGTCGGCCCGCCGGGCGCCGAACGCCCGGTCGCGCTGGCCCAGGACGGCACCGCGTACGACCTCTCCGGGGTGACCGGGGACATCGACGGCGGCTTCCTCGCCGGGCTGGAGGGCGAGGCCCTGGCCGAGCTGGCCGCCCGGGTGGCGGCGGGGCGGCTGCCGGTGGCCGAGCTCGCCGGGCAGCGGATCGGCCCGCCGGTGGTCCGGCCCGGCAAGGTGGTCGGCATCGGCCTCAACTACCGGGACCACGCGGCCGAGGCGGGCGCGGCGATCCCGGACGAGCCGGTGATCTTCCTCAAGCCCGGTTCGACGGTGGTCGGCCCGTACGACGAGGTGCTGGTGCCGCGCGGCGGCGAGAAGACCGACTACGAGGCCGAACTGGCCGTGGTGATCGGCCGCACCGCCCGCTACCTGGACGACCACGCGGCGGCGGCCGGGGTGATCGCCGGCTACACCATCGCCAACGACGTCACCGAGCGCGCCTTCCAGTTCGAGCGCGGCGGCCAGTGGGACAAGGGCAAGTCGGCGGAGACCTTCACCCCGCTCGGGCCCTGGCTGGTCACCCCCGACGAGGTGGCGGACCCGCAGCGGCTGCCGCTGCGGCTGTGGGTGAACGGGGAGCAGCGGCAGGACGGCTCCACCGCGCAGATGGTCTTCCCGGTGCTGGAGCTGGTCCGCTACACGAGCCGGTTCATGGTGCTGGAGCCGGGCGACGTGATCATCACCGGCACCCCGGCCGGGGTCACCCTCGGCCGCCCGGGCACGCCCTACCTCGCGCCCGGCGACGTCGTCGAGATCGAGATCGACGGCCTCGGCCGGCAGCGCCAGGTCCTCGGCAAGGCGTAGCGCGGACCGCGCTCCCGGCCCTCGGTGCGGGGGCCGGGGCGCGGTCGGGGCCCGCCCTACGCGTCCGCCGCCCCCAGCACCGTCCGCAGCCGCGCCGTCCGCGGCGAGTCCGGGCCCTCCAGCGCCAGCAGCCCGGCCAGCACCTCGGCGGTCTGCGGGTCGTGCAGCGCCGTGGCCGCCGCCATCGCCACGAACTGGTCCACCAGCCACTCGCGCAGCTCGTCCACCGGCAGCGCCCGGCCCTCGTCGAGCCAGCTCAGCGAGGCCCCCTCGACCACCGCGATCCACGAGCGCACCAGCAGCGTCAGCCGCGGCCCGGCCTGCCGCACCCCGAGGTGGCGCAGCGTCCGCCGCAGCGCCGCCCGCCGGACGTCGTCCACGATCGCCGAGGTGCGGGCCGTCTCCACCACCGAGCCGCCGCGCAGCAGCGCCGAGTAGCCGGCGTCGTGCTCCGCGACGAAGGAGAAGTAGTGCTCCAGCACGGCGGACAGCTGCTGGGTCGGGCTCCCGGCGGGCGGCACCGTGAAGCGGCCGGTCAGCTCCTCGGCCGCGCTGCGCAGCGCGGCCTCGTACAGCTGCTGCTTGCCGCCCGCGAAGTAGCGGTAGACCAGCGGCCGGGACGCCCCGGCGGCCTGCGCGACATCGTCCAGCCCGACCTCCTCGGGCGGTCGGCGGGCGAACAGTTCCAGCGCCACCGCGATCAGCTGCTCGCGCCGCTGCTGCACCGGCAGCCGCCGGTACCCGGCGCGCCGCGGCCGGGCCGCGGGGTCGGGGGAGGGCGGGACGGGCGCTGGGCTGGCTTCCATGGCGGTCAGCGTAACGGCCCCGGGCCGGATCGGAGCCGGGTCTGCACCGATCTTCCGAACGCGCGTTTGCGCCCGTCCGGGGCGCGTCCGGGGCCCGCGCGGGGCGCGTCCGGGCCGCCCCGCCCGACCCGCGCCGCCCGGTCGGACGGGCCCGTTCCGGGAGGCGCCCCGCCGGGCCCCGCCCGAGGATGGGACGCACCACGCCGCCGCACCGAGGAGGCCCGCCGGATGGCGCAGACGCTGGACCGGCCGCCCCGGGCCCGCCGGCTGCGCGGGGCGCCGCGCGCGCTCCTGGCGTGGATCCGCTCGGCGCCCGGCACCTACCTGTGGCTGGTCCTCCTCGCGGTCACCAGCTTCGCCGTGGCGCGGATGGACCAGCGCACCCTGGACTGGTTCCTGGCCGCCCGCTCGACCAACCTGGAGCACCTGCGCTCGCGCCCGGTGCACGCCCTGGTGGCCAGCGCGCTGTGGACCGAGACGTCGAGCTGGCCGCTCTACGCGGTGCTGTTCACCGTGTTCCACGCCAACGCCGAGCGCTGGCTGGGCACCGCGCGCTGGTTCGTGGTGGCCGCGACGGCGCACGTGCTGGCGACCCTGGTGAGCGAGGGCGTGGTGGCCTGGGGGATCGTCCGGGGCACCCTGCAGCGGAGCATGGCCGAGACGGTGGACGTCGGCGTCTCCTACGCGCTGGCCGGGGTGGCGGCGGTGCTCACCCACCGGTTCGCCGGCGGCTGGCGGTGGCTCTACGGCGGCGGGGTGGTGGTCTTCTACCTGGTGCCGCTGGTGGTCTCGCACACCTTCACGGACCTCGGGCACTTCAGCGCCGCCCTGATCGGACTCGCCTTCTTCCCCTTCGCCCACGGACGACCCACCTGGGACCCGGGCCGGGCGCTGCGGCGCCGGCGCCCGCGCCGCCCGCGCGGCCGGCCCGGCCGACCCGGCCGGGAATTGGCCGGTCCATGCCATCCTGAAGGGGCTTGCAAACGGCGCCGGCCGCGCCATGATGGCCGGATGGTTGAACTGATCAGCTCCGACGGCACCACACCCCGACGTGTCGCCGACACCTATGTACGGGACCTTGCCGAGCTCGACCCGCTGACCGCGGTGTACCTGGGCCTGAACCCGGAGGACGACCGCCTCCCCGACCTCTCCCCGGCCGGCGCCGAGGCGATCGCGGAACTCGGCCGCACCACCCTGACCCGGCTCGACGAGGCCGAGGCGGCGCTCGACGCGGCCGAGGCGGCCGGCTCCCCCCGGGACGAGGCGGAACGGCGCTGCGCCCGCCTGCTGCGCGAGCGGCTCACCGCCGAACTCGCCGTGCACGACGCGGGTGAGCGGTACCGGGCCGTCCACAACCTGGGCTCCCCGGTGCACAACCTCCGCGAGGTCTTCATCCTCATGCCCACCGACACCGAGGAGCAGTGGCGGATCCTCGGCCGCCGCCTCGCCCTGGTGCCGGAGGCGCTCACCGGATACCGCGCCACCCTCGCCGAGGGCATCGAGCGCGGCCTGTTCTCCGGCCCCCGCCAGGTCACCACGGTGACCGGCCAGCTGGGCGAGTGGCTGGTCGGGGACGCCCCCGGCGGCTGGTTCGGCGAGCTGGTCCGGGAGGCCCCCGAGGCGCTGCGCGAGGAGCTGGCCGGGCACGCCGCGGCCGCCGGCGAGGCGCTCGCCGCCCTGCGCGACTGGCTGCGCGACGTCTACGGGCCGGCCGGCGCCGACGCCCCCGACACCGTGGGCCGGGAGCGCTACGGTCGCTGGGTGCGCTACTGGACCGGCGCCGACCTCGACATCGACGAGGCCTACGCCTGGGCCTGGCAGGAGTTCCACGACCTGCTCGCGCAGATGCGCGCCGAGGCCGGGAAGGTGCGGCCCGGCGCCGAGCCGATGGAGGCGATGAAGTGGCTGGAGAGCGACGGCCCCGCGCGGGTCGGCGCCGAGGCCGCCCGGGAGTTCCTCCAGGGCCTGATGGACGGCGCGATCGCCGACCTCCAGGGCACCCACTTCGACCTGGCCGAGCCGATCACCCGGGTCGAGTCCCGGATCGCCCCGGCCGGCGGCGCCGCCGCGCCGTACTACACCGCCCCGTCGCTGGACTTCAGCCGCCCCGGCCGGACCTGGCTGCCCACCCTGGGCCGTGAGCGCTTCCCCGAGTGGGACCTCGTCTCGACCTGGTACCACGAGGGCGTCCCCGGCCACCACCTGCAGCTCGCGCAGTGGAACTACGTCGCCGACCGGCTCTCCACCTACCAGGTCAGCCTCGGCGGGGTGAGCGCCAACCTGGAGGGCTGGGCGCTGTACGCCGAGCGCCTGATGGACGAGCTCGGCTACCTCACCGACCCGGGCCACCGGCTCGGCTACCTCAACGCGCAGATGATGCGGGCGCTGCGGGTGATCGTCGACATCGGCATGCACGCCGGCCTGGACTTCCCGGCGGACTCGCCGTACCGCGCGGGGGAGCCGGTCTCGCCGGAGGCCGCGCGCGAGTTCTTCGGGCTGTACTGCGGGCTGTCCGCCGACTTCCTGGACAGCGAGCTGGTCCGCTACCTGGGCCTGCCCGGGCAGGCGATCGGCTACAAGCTGGGCGAGCGGGCCTGGCTGCGCGGGCGGGCGGCGGCCCGGGCGGCGCACGAGGCGCGCGGCGAGGTGTTCGACCTCAAGGCCTGGCACATGGCGGCGCTGTCGCAGGGCTCGCTGGGCCTGGACGACCTGGTCGCGGAGCTGTCGGTGCTGTAGCGGCCGGCGGCCGCAGGCGGCGAGGCCCCCGGGGACGGTCCCGGGGGCCTCGTGCCACGGTCCCGCACCCCTGGTTCTTTGGTCCTGGTTCAACCGGTTTGTCCAATATTTTCCTTGCCATTCGGCGCCCGGAGCGTTTGGCTGGAAGGCGACTGCGTGACCTCTCCGTACCCCTCCGGAAAGGCGCCCCCAGTGTCTGCCCAAGCCCAAGCCGCCACCGGTCACGGAGCGGCGGACTCCCGCCGCTGGTGGGCGTTGGCGGTCATCGCCATCGCCCAGCTGATGATCGTCCTCGACATCACGATCGTGAACATCGCCCTCCCGTCCGCCCAGAAGGACCTCGGCATCTCGGACGCCGACCGGCAGTGGGTGATCACCGCCTACACGCTGGCCTTCGGCGGACTGCTGCTCCTCGGCGGCCGGCTCGGCGACCTCTTCGGCCGCAAACGCGTCTTCATCATCGGCCTGCTCGGCTTCGCCCTCGCCTCCGCGATCGGCGGCGGCGCCAACGGCCCCACCATGCTCTTCGCCGCCCGCGCCCTGCAGGGCGCCTTCGGCGCGCTGCTCGCCCCCTCCGCGCTGGGGCTGCTCTCCACGACCTTCTCCGATCCCCGGGAGCGGAGCACCGCCTTCGGCATCTTCGGCGCGATCGCCGGCGGCGGCGCCGCGATCGGCCTGCTCCTCGGCGGTGTGCTCACCGAGTACCTGAACTGGCGCTGGTGCCTGTTCGTGAACACCCCGATCGCGGTGGTGACCGCCTTCGCGGCGTTCTCCGTGCTGACCCGCGACCACATCGGCAAGGGCACCCGCTACAGGCTCGACCTGCCCGGCGCGGTGCTCGGCTGCGGCGGTCTGCTCGCCATCGTGTTCGGCATGTCCGAGGCGGTCACCCGGGGCTGGGGCGACGGGCTGGTGCTGGGCTCGCTGCTGTTCGGCGTGCTGCTGCTGGCGGTGTTCGTCCTGGTCGAGAAGCGGACGCCGCACGCGCTGCTGCCGCTGCACATCGTCGCGGACCGGAACCGGGGCGGCGGTGCCCTCTCGATCGGCCTGGCGATGATCGGGATGTTCGGCCTGTTCCTGTTCCTGACCTACTACCTCCAGGTGATCAAGCACTTCTCGCCGGTGATGTCCGGCGTCTCCTTCCTGCCGATGACCGCCGCCATCATCATCAGTTCGACCGGCTTCGCGGCCCGGCTGATGACCAGGGTGCCGTCCCGCAACCTGATCGGCCCCGGACTGCTGCTGGCCGCCGCCGGCATGGCCTGGCTGACCCAGATGCGGGTGGACAGCCCCTGGGCCGGCATGGTGCTGCCCGCCGAACTGCTGCTCGGCTTCGGCATGGGCCTGGTCTTCATGCCGTCGATGAGCCTGGCCACCCTCGGCGTCGCCCCGACCGAGGCCGGCGCGGCCTCGGCCACCATCAACTCCGCCCAGCAGGTCGGCGGATCCTTCGGGACGGCCCTGCTGAACACCATCGCGGCCAGCGCCACCGCGAGCTGGCTGGCCGCCCGCGCCGCCGGCGCCGGGAACCCCGCGGTCCAGGCCGAGGGGGCCGTGCACGGCTACGTGGTGGCCACCTGGGTGGCGATGGGCATCCTGCTGCTGGCCTCGGCGATCGCGTTCCTGATGATCGACCACCGACCGGCGCCGGGGGAGGCCACCGGCACCGCCGAGGCCGGTGCGCAGGCGCCGCAGACCCAGGAGCAGACCGCGGCCCACCAGCGCCAGCGCGCTCGGTGAAATCTGCTGCAATCTCTCGCAGTCCGGCGGCGCCTGCTCGACTCCTCGTCACACCCGGGAGCAAGGAGGCGCCGCCGTGACCGAGCCCGAGCCCGACTTCGACCTGCTGGTGGTGGGCGGCGCCGGCGTCGACACCGTCGTCCGGGCCGACCGGCTGGAGGTGCCCGCCGCGGGCACCCGCACCGCCTCCATCGCCGCGGACGCACCGGCCGCGGTACTGTGAGCGGGCCGTCGACCGGCTGAATTCTCATCGCGTTCCCAGCGGCGCATCACCGCCCTCCCAGCTCGGCGAGCCATAGTCGGTTCCCGTACCGCCGCCGACCAGGGCAGGAGCCGACCGGGCATGGGCCAGCACCGCCGCCGCCGCACCTCTCGACACCGCCTCCTGGCCCCGACCCTGGTCACCACGACGCTCTCCGCGCTCACCGTGGCGGCCGTGGTGGTCGGCACCCACAGCGTGGCCCCCAGGGCCACCGCCGTGGCCTCCCCGGAGACCACGGTGGCAACGGCCCCGGCGTCAACGGCCCCGGCGGTCCCGGTGGTTCCGGCGGATCCGGTGGAGACCGACGCCCCGACCGAGCCCCCGACCGACGCCCCGACCGGGTCCCCGGCGCCCACTCCTTCGCCCGCCTCCACGTCGACCGCCACCGCCACGGCGACCCCGGCCCCGACCCCGAGCGACCCGCCGGGCACCACCGCCACCGCCCCGGCCACCCCCGAGGCCGCCACCGTCGGCGCCCTGTTCTCCGGCACCGTCGGCGCCGGCACCCACTTCTGCACCGCCAGCGTGCTGCACAGCACCACCGGCAACCTGCTGCTCACCGCCGCCCACTGCGTCGAGGACCCGGGCGGCGTGACCTTCGCCCCCGGCTACCGCGACGGCCGGGCCCCGTACGGCACCTGGCGGGTCACCGCCGTGCACACCACCGCCGGCTGGTCCCACGACGGCGACCAGGACGAGGACTTCGCGATCCTGGAGACCGCCGCCGACACCTCCGGCCGCCGGATCGAGGACGTGGTCGGCGGCAACACCCTCGGCGCCGACGAGCCCTTCGGCGCCGACGTCCGCCTCTACGGCTACCCCGCCGCCGCCGAGCGCCCGCTGCTCTGCACCAACACCACCGGCCGGCAGAGCGCCTTCCAGCGCGTCATCGACTGCCCCGGCTACCCGGGCGGCACCAGCGGCGGCCCCTGGATCTCCACCGCCACCGGCCACGTCGTCGGCGCCATCGGCGGCTACCAGCAGGGCGGCGACACCGACGACACCTCCTACAGCGCCTACTTCGACCACACCGTCGAGGACCTCTGCGCCGAGGCCGTCGCCGCCGCCTCCTCCTGACCGCGAGGGCCGCCCGGATTCCCGTTCGACCGGCGGCCCCCGCTGTGGGAGGCTCTCCGCGCACCGACCGTCCGTGTTGCCTTGGGGGGCTTCCACCGTGCGCCGAACCACCGTCCTCGCCGCCGCCGCGACCACCGCCGTCCTCGCCCTGCTCACCGGCTGCCGGGGGGACGACGCGTCCACCGGGGCCGGCGGCGCCTTCGACCCGGCGGAGGCCGTGGCGAAGGCCGGCAAGGAGCCGTACGCGGTCACCGTGGAGGCGTCCCGCGCCCCCGACGGCGGCGCCGAGCCCGCCCTCCTCACGGCGCGGCAGAACCTCAACACCGTGTTCACCGGCCGCTGGCAGGGCAAGGAGCCGGACGGAACCCTCCGGGAGGGCGTCACCACCGCGGACGCCGAGTACCTGCGGGGGCACGACGCCACCGGCACCTGGCTGAAGGCCCCGCGCTCCACCGAGGTCTCGGACTTCGACTACGGCGACTACGCCAAGCTGCTGCTGGCCCAGGGCCCGTCCGCCCGCAAGGGCATGGAGACCAGGGACGGCGTGCCGACCTACCACCTCGCCGGCCACCTCGACGTGGCGCAGTTCGCCGACGCCGCCCCGTCGGTCCACCGGGCGCTGACCAGGACGGGCGCCACCTCGCTCGACCTCGACCAGTGGATCGACGCGCAGGGCCGCACCCGCCACGTCGACGAGACGGTGGTCGTCGACGGGGAGAAGATCGCGATCACGCTGGCCTTCAGCGACTTCGGCCCCGCCGAGACCTTCGCCGCGCCCAGCCCCGTCGCCGACTGAGGACCCGGGGCGGCGGAGCAACTCCGCCGCCCCGGGCGGGGGTTGGCCCGCCCGGGCGCGACCGGAAAACGAATCAGGCCCAGTCCGGTGGCAACTCGCCACTGGCCTGGGCCTCTTCGGCACTTCTCGCGAAGTGCCCCCGGTAGGATTCGAACCTACGCACCCGCCTCCGGAGGGCGGTGCTCTATCCCCTGAGCTACGGGGGCTTGCCTTGCTGTTGTCGTCGCGTTCGCTTCGACGTGGAGAACACTACCAGGCCCGGGGCGCGCTCCGTGCACGGGTTTGCGCGGGGGCGGCCGGGAGGGCCGGTGGAAGTCCGCAAAGACCGGACGGGGCGGCGGGGCCGCCGATACCCTCGGTGAGGTGTCGGGAGTGTCCGGGCGGGTCCTCGTGGTGGACGACAGCGAGGTGATCCGCCAGCTGATCAGGGTCAACCTGGAGCTTGAGGGCTTCGAGGTGGTGACCGCCGCCGACGGTGCCGAGTGCCTGGAGGTGGTCCGCCGGGTGAAGCCCGACGTGGTGACGCTGGACGTGATGATGCCGCGGCTGGACGGCCTGCGGACGGCGGCCCGGCTGCGGGCGGCGCCGGGGACCAGGCTGCTGCCGATCGCGATCGTGAGCGCCTGCACGCCGGCCGACCTGGACCTGGGGGAGTCGGTCGGGGTGGACGGCTACCTGGGCAAGCCCTTCGACCCGGCCGACCTGGTGGCGCTGGTGCGGCGGCTGGTGGAGCTCGGCCACCGCGGGGCGCCGGACGCGGCCCCCGACGGGTTTCGCCCTCAGCGAACAGACGGGAGCGATCGGGGCTGACTGCCGGGGGCCGGGCGTCTCAACCGGCAAACCGGGTGGCGGGCGCCCTCCCCCTCTCGCCTACGCTTGGCGTCGTGACCCCCGCAGAGCTTTCCCAGGCAGTCCAGGCCGCAGTGAGCGCCGCCGTCGAGGCGGGCGAGCTGGCCGTCGCCGTGCCCGAGCACGTGACGGTCGAGCGGCCCAAGAACAGGGACCACGGCGACTACGCGACCAACGTGGCCCTCCAGCTCGCGAAGTCGGCCGGCCGGCCGCCGCGAGCCGTTGCCGAGGTGCTGGCCGACCGCCTGCGAGGGATCACCGGCGTCGCCAAGGTCGACATCGCCGGTCCGGGCTTCCTGAACATCACCCTGGACACCGCCACCGCCGGCGCGCTGGCGCGCACCATCGTCGAGGCGGGCGAGGCCTACGGCCGCAACCAGGACCTCGCCGGCCTGAAGATCAACCTGGAGTTCGTCTCCGCCAACCCGACCGGCCCGATCCACATCGGCGGCGTGCGCTGGGCGGCCGTCGGCGACTCCCTGGCGCGCGTCCTGCGGGCCTGCGGCGCCGACGTCACCACCGAGTACTACCTCAACGACGCCGGCGTGCAGATCAGCAAGTTCGCCGCTTCGCTGCAGGCCGCCGCGAACGGCCGCGAGGTGCCGGAGGGCGGCTACGTCGGCGAGTACATCGCCGACATCGCCAAGGCGATCACCGAGGCCGTCCCCGGCCTGCTGGAGAAGTCCGAGGAGGAGCAGCTCCGGGTCTTCCGCGCCGAGGGCCTCGACCTCATGGTCGCCGAGATCAAGCGCTCGATGGACGAGTTCGGCACCCACTTCGACGTCTGGTTCTCGGAGAGGTCGCTGCACGACTCCGGCGCCGTCGGCACCGCCATCGACCGGCTGCGCGAGCAGGGCCACGTCTTCGAGCAGGACGGCGCCGTCTGGCTGCGCACCACCGACTTCGGCGACGACAAGGACCGCGTCCTGGTCAAGGCCGACGGCGACACCACCTACTTCGCCGCCGACGCCGCCTACTACCTGTCCAAGCGGGACCGCGGCACCGAGGTCGCGCTCTACATGCTGGGCGCCGACCACCACGGCTACGTCAACCGCCTCAAGGCCATCGCGGCCTGCGCGGGCGACGACATGAACCACAACATCGAGGTGAGGATCGGCCAGTTCGTGAAGATGCTTCGCGACGGCGAAGAGGTCCGCATGTCCAAGCGGGCCGGCAACATCATCACGATCGACGACGTCGTCGAGTGGATCGGCGTGGACGCGGCCCGCTACACCCTGGCGCGCTCCTCCACCGACTCCACCATCACGCTCGACATCAACATCCTGACCAGCCAGACCAACGAGAACCGGGTGTACTACGTCCAGTACGCCCACTCGCGGATGTGCGCGGTCCAGCGCAACGCCGACGAGCAGGGCATCTCGCGCGGCGCGGCCGAGGACTTCAAACCGGAGCTGCTGGCCACCGAGTGGGAGTCCGACCTGCTGGGCCACCTCGGTGAGTTCCCGCGCGTGCTGGCCTCGGCCGGCGAGCTGCGCGAGCCGCACCGCGTCGCGACGTACCTGGAGGACCTCGCGGCCAAGTACCACCGCTTCTACGACAACTGCCGCATCCTGCCGCGGGGCGACGAGGAGGTCACCGACCTCACGCACGCCCGGCTCTGGCTCGCCGACGCGACACGCACGGTGATCGCGAACGGCCTGACGCTGCTGGGCGTCTCGGCGCCCGAGCGGATGTAGGCACCACCCCCATGTGCACAGCGGGGGCGGCGGACGGTCAACGGGGACCGTCGCCGCCCCTCGCCATAGGTCGAGGGAACCAACGACATGTCTCGCTCCGCACACCCCGCAGGCCCCCGGCACGGCGACGTGCTGCCCGAGGGCCACTACCAGGCGCCGCCGAGCGACCTGAACGCGCTCGACCCCAAGGTCTGGTCCCGGACCGTCGCCCGTGACGCCGAGGGCGTGGTCACCGTCGGCGGTGTCGACGTGAAGAGCCTGGCCGCCGAGTTCGGCACCCCGGCGTACGTCATGGACGAGGCGGACTTCCGGGCCCGGGCGCGCGCCTGGCGCGAGGCCTTCGGCGCCGGCGCCGACGTCTTCTACGCGGGCAAGGCCTTCCTCTCCAAGGCGGTCGTTCGCTGGCTGCACGAGGAGGGCCTCAACCTCGACGTGTGCAGCCCGGGCGAGCTGGCCGTGGCGCTGGCCGCCGGGATGCCGCCGGAGCGGATCGCGCTGCACGGCAACAACAAGTCCGTGGACGAGCTGGAGCACGCGGTGAAGTCCGGGGTCGGGCACATCGTGGTCGACTCCTACGAGGAGATCGAGCGCCTGGCGGCGATCGCCGGGCACCAGGGCGTGCGCCAGCCGGTGCTGATCCGGATCACCGTCGGCGTCGAGGCGCACACCCACGAGTTCATCGCCACCGCGCACGAGGACCAGAAGTTCGGCCTCTCGCTGACCGGGGGAGCGGCCGCCGAGGCCGTCCGCCGGGTGCTGGCGCACGGCGACAGCCTGGAGCTGCGCGGCATCCACTCGCACATCGGCTCGCAGATCTTCGACACCGCCGGCTTCGAGGTGGCCGCCCGCCGGGTGGTCGGCCTGCTGGCGTCGATCCGCGACGAGCACGGCGTCGAGCTGCCCGAGATCGACCTCGGCGGCGGCCTGGGCATCGCCTACACCAGCGAGGACGACCCGCGCGAGCCGGCCGAGATCGCCGCCGCGCTGGCCGAGATCGTGCGCCGCGAGTGCGCCGCCGCGAACCTCACCGCCCCCCGGCTGAGCGTGGAGCCGGGCCGGGCGATCGTCGGCCCGACCGCGTTCACCCTGTACGAGGTCGGCACGGTCAAGCCGCTGGAGGGCCTGCGCACCTACGTCAGCGTGGACGGCGGGATGTCCGACAACATCCGCACCGCGCTGTACGACGCCGAGTACTCGGTGGCCCTGGTGTCGCGCACCAGCGAGGCCGGGCCGATGCTGGTCCGGGTGGTCGGCAAGCACTGCGAGTCCGGCGACATCGTCGTCCGGGACGCCTTCCTGCCGGCCGACCTCGCCCCCGGCGACCTCATCGCGGTGCCCGCCACCGGCGCCTACTGCCGCTCCATGGCGAGCAACTACAACCACGCCCTCAAGCCCCCCGTGCTCGCCGTCCAGGACGGCGCGGCCCGGGTGATCGTCCGGCGCGAGACGGAGGAGGATCTCCTGCGTCTCGATATCGGATGACGAAATCCTTGTCTCAGATCATGGAACGACCGTAGATCCGTACGGAAAGTCCCGGAGACTGGTAGGAACCGAAAGTCCGGCGGGCCCCCGAAAACCCGCCGGATCGACCGAAGCACGATGAATGCAGAGCGGAGTCGGATGATGCGTACGCGGCCGCTGAAGGTGGCGTTGCTGGGCTGTGGTGTGGTGGGCTCCGAGGTGGCGCGCATCATGACGACAGACGCCGCCGACCTCGCCGCGCGCATCGGCGCGCCGGTCGAGCTCGCCGGTATCGCGGTGCGCCGGGCGGGGCGCCCCCGCCCGGGAGTGCCCGAGCACCTGCTCACCACCGATGCCGAGGCCCTGGTCAACCGGGGCGACATCGACGTGGTGATCGAGGTCGTGGGCGGCATCGAGCCGTCCAAACACCTCATCCTGTCGGCGTTCGAGAAGGGCGCCTCGGTGGTCAGCGCCAACAAGGCGCTGCTGGCCAAGGACGGCACCGAGCTGCACGCGGCCGCCGCCGCGGCCGGCGTGGACCTCTACTACGAGGCCGCGGTGGCCGGGGCGATCCCGCTGCTGCGCCCGCTGCGCGAGTCGCTGGCCGGCGACCGGGTCAACCGGGTGCTGGGCATCGTCAACGGCACCACCAACTTCATCCTCGACAAGATGGACACCACCGGCGCCGGCTACTCGGAGGCGCTGGAGGAGGCCACCGCGCTCGGTTACGCCGAGGCCGACCCGACCGCCGACGTGGAGGGCTTCGACGCCGCCGCCAAGGCCGCGATCCTGGCCGGCATCGCCTTCCACACCAAGGTGACCGCGGCGGACGTCTACCGCGAGGGCCTCACCGAGGTGACCGCCGCCGACATCGCCTCCGCCAAGGCGATGGGCTGCGTGGTCAAGCTGCTGGCGATCTGCGAGCGGGCCGCCGACGGCGAGTCGGTCACCGCGCGCGTCCACCCGGCGATGATCCCGCTGTCGCACCCGCTGGCCTCGGTCCGCGAGGCGTACAACGCGGTGTTCGTGGAGGCCGAGGCGGCCGGCCGGCTGATGTTCTACGGCCCGGGCGCGGGCGGCGCGCCGACCGCCTCCGCGGTCCTCGGCGACCTCGTCGCGGTCTGTCGCAACAAGCTCGCCGGTGCCACCGGCCCCGGCGACTCGGTCTACACGCAGCTGCCGGCCAAGCCGATGGACGAGGTCGTCACCCGCTACCACGTCAGCCTGGACGTCGACGACCGCGCGGGCGTGCTCGCCCAGGTGGCCTCCGTCTTCGCCGAGCACGGCGTCTCCATCGACACCGTGCGCCAGCAGGGCCGCGACGGCGACGCCTCGCTCGTCGTGGTCACCCACCGGGCCTCCGACGCCGCGCTGTCGGCGACGGTGGACAAGCTCCGCGCACTCGACAGCGTGCGCGACGTGGCCAGCATCATGCGGGTCGAAGGGGAATAGGAACAGATGATGAGCAGCGTTGCCGAGAACGCCGCCCGTGGCACCCACACCCACCAATGGCGCGGCCTGATCGAGGAGTACCGGGACCGCCTGCCGGTCAGCGCGGCGACCCCGGTGGTCACCCTGCTGGAGGGCGGCACCCCGCTGGTCCCCGCCCAGGTGCTCTCCGAGCGCACCGGCTGCGAGGTCTACCTCAAGGTCGAGGGCGCCAACCCGACCGGGTCCTTCAAGGACCGCGGCATGACGATGGCCATCTCCAAGGCGAAGGAGGACGGCGCCCAGGCCGTCATCTGCGCCTCCACCGGCAACACCTCGGCCTCCGCCGCCGCGTACGCGGTGCGGGCGCAGATGGTGTCGGCGGTGCTCGTCCCGCAGGGCAAGATCGCCCTGGGCAAGATGGGCCAGGCGCTGGTGCACGGCGCGAAGATCCTCCAGGTGGACGGGAACTTCGACGACTGCCTCACCCTTGCGCGTGAACTGTCCGAGAAGTATCCGGTGGCGCTGGTCAACTCGGTGAACCCGGTCCGGATCGAGGGCCAGAAGACCGCCGCCTTCGAGATCGTCGACATGCTCGGCGACGCGCCGGACATCCACGTGCTGCCGGTGGGCAACGCGGGCAACATCACCGCGTACTGGAAGGGCTACCGCGAGTACGCGGCGGACGGCCTGGCCTCCCGCACGCCGCGGATGTGGGGCTTCCAGGCCTCCGGCTCGGCCCCGATCGTCGACGGCGCCCCGGTGCTCAAGCCGCAGACCATCGCCACCGCGATCCGGATCGGCAACCCGGCCTCCTGGGACTACGCGCTCGCCGCGCGGGACGAGTCGGGTGGCCTGATCGACAAGGTGACCGACCGTCAGATCCTGTCCGCCTACCGCCTGTTGGCCTCCCAGGAGGGCGTCTTCGTGGAGCCCGCCTCGGCCGCCTCGGTGGCCGGCCTGCTGGCCAAGGCGGAGGCCGGTCTGGTCGACCCGGGCCAGCGGATCGTCTGCACCGTGACCGGCAACGGCCTCAAGGACCCGGACTGGGCGGTGGCCGGCGCGCCGCAGCCGCAGATCGTCCCGGTCGACCCCGAGGCCGCCGCCCAGCGCCTGGGCCTGCTCGACTAGCCCCCCCCGCCGCGCCGGGGGCTCAGCCCCCACCGGGCCGACCCTTTCGGGGGTCGGCCCGGTTTGCGTTCTCGACTGACACTTTTGTGTCAATTCACCGGCGCATTCCGATCCGATTCCCGCATGCATTCCGGCCAGAACCGGCAACACACCAGATCGAAGGCCCACGGGGTGTACCGCTGTGGAACCTCTCTTCGATACTCTGGGTCCGGCCGTGTGGCACATGCCCCGGGTCCGGCCCCATCACGGGCCGCACCACCGACTGTGACCGTCCGCCCCGGCCGGGGCCCGCGGCCCGCTCCCCACCCTCGCACCGACGCGCTTCGCGCCGCCCGATTTCCCCAGGAGAGTCCACCGCATGGCCGGTCCTGCGTTCCGTGCCGCCGCCGTCCGGGTCCGGGTTCCCGCGACCAGCGCCAACCTCGGCCCGGGTTTCGACGCCTTCGGACTCGCGCTGGGTCTGTACGACGACGTGGTCGTCCGGGTCGCCGACTCCGGGCTCTCCGTCGACATCGCCGGCGAGGGTGCCGACACGCTCCCGCGTGACGAGCGCCATCTGCTGGTCCGCTCGATGCGGGCCGCCTTCGACCGCCTCGGCGGCCAGCCGCGCGGCCTCGAAGTGGTCTGCGCCAACCGGATACCGCACGGCCGCGGCCTGGGCTCCTCGTCCGCCGCGATCTGCGCCGGCATCGTCGCCGCCCGCGCCGTCACCATCGGCGGCCCGTCCGCCCTGGACGACGACGCCCTGCTGGCCCTCGCCTCCGAACTGGAGGGCCACCCGGACAACGTGGCGGCCTGTCTGCGCGGCAACTTCACCGTGGCGTGGACCGAGGAGGACACCGCCCGGGCGATCGCCCTGGAGCCGTCCGCCGAGGTCGTCCCGGTGGTGTTCGTCCCGGCCACCGAGGTGCTCACCGAGACCGCCCGCGGCCTGCTGCCCAGGACCGTCCCGCTGGCCGACGCCGCCGCCAACGCCGGCCGGTCCGCACTGCTGGTCGAGGCGCTGACCCGGCGGCCGGACCTGCTGCTGACCGCCACCGAGGACCGGATCCACCAGGACTACCGGGCCTCCGCGATGCCGGACAGTGCCGCGCTGGTGGCCGCGCTGCGCACCGAGGGCGTGCCCGCGGTGATCTCCGGCGCCGGCCCGACCGTGCTCGCGCTCACCGACGAGGCCGGCGTGCAGAAGGTCCTGGGCTTCGCCGGCGACCACGGCACCGGCGGCCCGGTGTTCGCCGCGCACCGGCTCGAACTGGACCGGACCGGCGCCGCCGTGCTCCCGCTGGGCGTCTGAGCGCGCCGTCCGGGCCGGACCGTCCGGACACGATTGGCAAGCGCAAGGCTGGGGAATGTCTGAGGGGGTCGGTAGTGTTAACCTCATTGCTGCACCAGGTGCCCTCCGGGGCTCGGTGCGCCGCGTCCCGATCCCAGCACTCCGCACCAGTGGAGTCCCGGCGATGTACGGGGCGACGATTCTCCGGGAGCCCACCGCAGCGCGTACGCAGCCTGCCTGCGCGACTTGCGGTCGCATCCCGAAGCCGTGACGGCACCTGACTCCCACCCGCGGCCTCCCACCTAGAGGCCAGGACGGGCGGAGCACGGGCCACCGTCACGCGACGGGGGCCCGGGATTCGCAGGCAGCGTGGGGGCACCTCCCGGCCGGAGGCCGGGGGAGGGTCGGTGCACGACCGTCCCGCCACGCCACTCAGCACCACCGTGCTTCAAGCACCGCACCTCGTAGCTCTCTCCCGACTGGCACCCAGCGCCATTCGGGGGATCACCGCCTCGGACCGACGCAGTCGAGCGTTGGTCAGGACAGCACAACCGGTCGCCGAGCCAGACAGGCCGACGTCCGCTCCAGGGAAGGACCCTTAGTGAGCGACACCACCGATCTGATGGGCGCGCGCCCGGACGCCGACGCGTCCGACGCAGCCGCCGCACCCGCGGCCCCGGCGCGGCGCCGTCGTACCGCCGCCGCGGGCCTGGACGGCATGGTCCTGGCCGAGCTGCAGAAGCTCGCCGCGGACCTGGGCATCACCGGTACCGGACGCATGCGCAAGAGCCAGCTGATCGAGACCATCAAGGAGAAGAGCGGCGGCGACCCGCTGCTCGCCGGCGCCGCCGCCGCCGCTCCGGCCGCCAAGCGCGCCGCCAAGGCGGAGACCGCCGAGCCGGCCGAGAAGCCGGCCCGCCGGACCACCAAGGCCGCCGCCCGGGCCGAGGCCCCCGCCGCCGCCGCCGACGCGCAGGCCCAGATCGAGATCCCGGTCCAGGCCGCCGCCGAGACCGCCGCCGCGCCGGCCCGCGCCGAGCGCACCCGCCGCCGGGCCACCTCGGCCGCCGGCGCCCCGGTCGCCGAGGCCGCCGCCGAGGCGCCCGCCGCCGTGGCGACCGAGGCCAAGACGGCCGAGACCCGCACCGAGGGCGCCCGCGCCTTCGAGGGCCGCGAGGAGGGCCGCGAGACCCGCCGCGACCGCCGCGAGCGCCGCGACCGCCGTGAGGGCGGCGAGCGCGAGGGCCGCCAGGAGACCGCCGAGGCCCCGGCCGGCCAGGACGGCGACGGGCGCGAGTCGCGCCGCGACCGCCGCAACCGCCGTGACCGCGCCGACCGCCAGCCCCAGCAGCAGGGCGGCACCCAGGGCGAGGCCCAGCAGGGCCGCCAGGGCGGCGGCCAGCAGGCCCAGCCGCAGGCGCAGCCGCAGGGCGGCTTCGACGACGACGAGTTCGGCGACGGCCGCCGCGGCCGCCGTGGCCGCTACCGCGACCGCCGGGGCCGGGGCAGCCGCCGCGAGGGCTTCGAGACCAGCGGCACCGAGCCGCAGATCGGCGAGGACGACGTCCTGATCCCGGTCGCGGGCATCCTCGACATCCTCGACAACTACGCGTTCGTGCGCACCTCCGGCTACCTGCCGGGCCAGAACGACGTCTACGTCTCGCTCGCCCAGGTCCGCAAGAACGGCCTGCGCAAGGGCGACGCCATCACCGGTGCGGTGCGCCAGCCGCGCGAGGGCGAGCGCCGCGAGAAGTTCAACGCCATGGTGCGGCTGGACTCGGTCAACGGCATGGACCCGGAGAGCGGCCGCGGCCGCCCCGAGTTCAACAAGCTGACCCCGCTCTACCCGCAGGAGCGGCTGCGCCTGGAGACCGACCCGGGCGTGCTGACCACCCGGATCATCGACCTGGTGTCGCCGATCGGCAAGGGCCAGCGCGGTCTGATCGTCGCGCCGCCGAAGACCGGCAAGACGATGGTGCTGCAGGCGGTCGCCAACGCGATCACCCACAACAACCCCGAGTGCCACCTGATGGTCGTCCTGGTCGACGAGCGTCCGGAAGAGGTCACCGACATGCAGCGGTCGGTGAAGGGCGAGGTCATCTCCTCGACCTTCGACCGCCCGGCGGAGGACCACACCACCGTCGCCGAGCTGGCCATCGAGCGCGCCAAGCGCCTGGTGGAGCTGGGCCACGACGTGGTGATCCTGCTGGACTCGATCACCCGCCTGGGCCGCGCCTACAACCTGGCGGCGCCGGCCTCCGGCCGCATCCTGTCCGGTGGTGTCGACTCGACCGCGCTGTACCCGCCGAAGAAGTTCTTCGGTGCCGCGCGCAACATCGAGAACGGCGGCTCGCTGACCATCCTGGCCACCGCGCTGGTCGAGACCGGCTCGCGGATGGACGAGGTGATCTTCGAGGAGTTTAAGGGCACCGGCAACATGGAGCTCAAGCTCGACCGGAAGCTCTCGGACAAGCGCATCTTCCCGGCCGTGGACGTGGACGCCTCCAGCACCCGCAAGGAGGAGATCCTGCTCGGCGGCGAGGAGCTCGCCATCGTCTGGAAGCTGCGCCGGGTGCTGCACGCGCTCGACTCGCAGCAGGCGATCGAGCTGCTGCTGGACAAGATGAAGCAGACCAAGAGCAACGCCGAGTTCCTGATGCAGATCGCCAAGACGACCCCCGGGTCGGGCGACTGACGCGGCAGGACGCGTCGAAGCACCCGGGCCCCGGACCGCGCGAGCGGTTCGGGGCCCGCTGCCGTTTCCGGCCCCTTTGTTCCAGACTCGGGACAGATGGGGGACTTTTTGGCATCTTGTCCGATTTACTCTGGACCGTATGGCCGAACACAAGAGGGTCCCGAGCCGCCGTCGCAAGGTCCTCCGCGCGGTCGCGTGCGCCGTCGCGGCGCTCGCCGTCCTCGGGGCCGGCGCGGCCGGGTACGCGTACCTGCGGCTGGACGGCAACATCAGGAGCGTCGACATCGACTCCCGGCTCGGCACCGCCCGCCCGCCGGCCGCCACCGACGGTTCCTTCAACCTGCTGGTGCTCGGCTCCGACTCGCGGTCCGGCGGCAACGCGGCCCTCGCCGGCGGCGACACCGGCGGCACCGCCCGCTCGGACACCGCGATGGTGGTGCACGTCAGCCAGGACCACTCCCGCGCCGACGTGGTGTCCATCCCGCGCGACACCCTCGTCCCGCGGCCCGAGTGCACCGACGCGAAGGGCGGGACCGTGCCGGCCGCCAAGCGCGCGATGTTCAACAGCGCCTACGAGGCCGGTGGCGCGGCCTGCGCGGTGAAGACCGCGGAACAGCTCAGCGGGCTGCGGATGGACCACTACGTCGAGGTGGACTTCGCCGGCTTCGCCCGGCTGGTGGACGCGATAGGCGGGGTCACCGTGACGACCACGGTGGCCATCCACGACAAGGACAGCGGCCTGGACCTCCCGGCCGGCGAGCACCACCTCGACGGGCAGCAGGCGCTCGCCTTCGTCCGCACCCGGCACGGTGTCGGCGACGGCAGCGACCTCGGCCGGATCGAGCTGCAGAAGCAGATGGTCCGCTCGCTGCTCCAGCAGGTCGGCGGCGTCGGACTGCTGACCGACCCGGTCAAGCTCTGGTCGGTCGGCGACACCCTGACCCGCTCGATCACCACCGACTCCGCGCTCGCCTCGGTGAACTCGCTGGTCGGGCTGGCCCAGGAGGTCAAGGGCATCGGGCCGGACCGGCTCGCCATGGTCACCCTGCCGGTGGTGACGGCGCCGAGCGACCCGGACCGGGTGGTCCAGCAGCAGCCCCAGGCGGACCAGCTCTGGGCGGCCCTCAAGGCCGACCGGCCGGTGCCGCAGGCGGTGGTCGCCGCCCAGCCGCAGAACCCCGCCCAGGCCACCCCCGCGGCCACCCCCACGGCCCGGGCCACGGCTCCGGCGAAGACGCCCGCCAAGCGGCCGTGAGGCGGCGGGGGAGCCCCGGCGGGGGCCCGGAATATCCCGGAGCGCCCCCCGGTTTGGGAAGAAGCGGCCGGTCCTGGCAGACTGGACCGTCGGTCCCGGTTCACGTGCGGCATTCCAGCCGCCGACCCGGTGCCCTCCCGAACACTAGGAGAACCCCTTGAAGCCCAACGTTCACCCCGAGTACGTGGTCACCCGCGTGACCTGCACCTGCGGTGCCGAGTTCACCACCCGCTCGACCGAGACCAGTGGCGAGATCCGCGCCGAGGTCTGCTCGCAGTGCCACCCGTTCTACACCGGCAAGCAGAAGATCCTCGACACCGGTGGCCGCGTGGCCCGCTTCGAGGCCCGCTTCGGCAAGCAGCACAGCGCGAAGGCCTAGCGCTCCCTCGGCGCCGGTTCCCGGTGCCCCCGAACTCGTTCCGGGGGTGCTGGGGACCGGCGCCGTTCGCGTCCCCCCGCGCCTCCGCGCACCCACCCCCCCGCACGACGATCCCCGGGAAGAAGGCCACCCCATGTTCGAGGCAGTCGAAGAGCTCCTCGTCGAGCACGCCGACCTCGAAGCGAGGCTGGCCGACCCGTCCGTCCACGCCGACCAGGCCAACGCCCGCAAGCTGGCCAAGCGCTACGCCGAGCTGACCCCGATCACCCGCGTCTACCGGGCCTGGAAGCAGGCCGGCGAGGACATCGAGGCCGCCCGCGAACTCGCCGCCGAGGACTCGGAGTTCCTCTCCGAGGTGAAGGAGGGCGAGGCGCGCCGCGAGGAGCTGACCGAGGAACTGCGGCTGCTGCTCGTCCCGCGCGACCCGAGCGACGACAAGGACGTCATCCTGGAGATCAAGGCGGGCGAGGGCGGCGAGGAGTCCGCGCTGTTCGCCGGCGACCTGCTCCGGATGTACCTGCGGTACGCCGAGCGGATCGGCTGGAAGACCGAGATCATCGACTCCAACGAGTCCGACCTCGGCGGCTACAAGGACGTCTCGGTGGCCGTGAAGACCAGGGGGAACGCCGAGGCCGGCCAGGGCGTCTGGGCCCGGCTGAAGTACGAGGGCGGCGTGCACCGCGTGCAGCGCGTCCCCGCCACCGAGTCGCAGGGTCGCATCCACACCTCCGCGGCGGGCGTGCTGGTCACCCCCGAGGCCGAGGAGGTCGAGGTCGAGATCGTCGCGAACGACCTGCGGATCGACGTGTACCGCTCCTCGGGCCCCGGCGGCCAGTCGGTCAACACCACCGACTCCGCGGTCCGGATCACCCACCTGCCGACCGGTATCGTGGCGTCCTGCCAGAACGAGAAGAGCCAGCTGCAGAACAAGGAGCAGGCGATGCGCATCCTGCGTTCGCGGCTGCTGGCCGCCGCGCAGGAGGAGGCCGAGCGGGAGGCCTCGGACGCGCGCCGCAGCCAGGTCCGCACGGTGGACCGTTCCGAGCGGATCCGGACGTACAACTATCCGGAGAACCGCATCTCGGACCACCGCACGGGCTTCAAGTCGTACAACCTGGACCAGGTGCTGGACGGCGAGCTGAACGCGGTCATCCAGTCCTGCGTCGACGCGGACGCCGCGGCCAAGCTCGCCGCGGCCCAACAGAACTGACACCGGCGGCAGCGAGACCGACGTCGAGGCCGGAGAGCGGAAGCAAGAGGTCGTACGGATGAACCTGCTACTCGCGGAGGTGGCCCAGGCCACCCAGCGGTTGGCCGCGGCCGGCGTGCCGTCGCCGCGCTTCGACGCGGAGGAGCTCGCCGCCCACGTCCACAACGTCAAGCGCAGCCAGCTGCACACCGTCCAGGACGGCGACTTCGACGCCCGGTACTGGGAGGCCGTCGCCCGCCGCGAGGCGCGCGAGCCGCTCCAGCACATCACCGGCCGGGCCTTCTTCCGCTACCTCGAACTGGCGGTCGGACCGGGGGTGTTCGTGCCCCGCCCGGAGACCGAGACGGTCGTCGAGTGGGCCATAGACGCGGTCCGCGAGATGGACGTCGCCGAGCCGCTGGTGGTCGACCTGTGCTCCGGCTCCGGCGCCATCGCGCTCGCCCTCGCCCAGGAGCTTCCGCGCTCCATCGTGCACGCCTTCGAGCTCGACGAGGGCGCGCTGCCGTACACCCGGCGCAACATCGAGGCCTCGCCCGACCGGGCCCGGGTCACCCTGCACGAGGGCGACGCCACCCGGGCCTTCGAGGACGACCGCGTCTGGGACGGCCGCTTCGACCTGGTCATCTCCAACCCGCCGTACATCCCGCTCACCGAGTGGGAGTACGTCGCGCCCGAGGCCCGGGACCACGACCCGCAGATGTCGCTGTTCTCCGGCGAGGACGGCCTCGACACCATCCGCGGCATCGAGCGGGTCGCCGCCCGCCTGCTGCGCCCGGGCGGCGCCGTGGTGATCGAGCACGCCGACACCCAGGGCGGACAGGTCCCGTGGATCTTCAACGAGGAGGGCGGCTGGACCGACGCCGCCGACCACCGGGACCTCAACAACCGCCCCCGCTTCACCACGGCGCGCAAGGCGTCGCTGTGAACAACGCCATGAGCCCGTCCGGAAGGGGACCGTACCGATGAGCCGCCGCTACGACTGTGCCGACGCCGGGGACCGCGCCACCGGCCTGCGCGAGGCCGCCTCGGCCATCCGCCGCGGCGAACTCGTCGTGCTGCCCACCGACACCCTGTACGGGGTCGGCGCGGACGCCTTCTCGCCGGAGGCCGTGGGCGCCCTGCTCGCCGCCAAGGGCCGCGGCCGCAACATGCCCTCGCCGGTCCTGGTCGGCTCGCCGACCACCCTGCACGGCCTGGTCACCGACTTCTCCGAGCAGGCCTGGGAGCTGGTCGACGCCTTCTGGCCGGGCGGCCTCACCCTGGTCGCCAAGCACCAGCCCTCGCTGCGCTGGGACCTCGGCGACACCCGGGGCACCGTCGCCGTCCGGATGCCGCTGCACCCGGTCGCCATCGAGCTGCTGAACGCCACCGGACCGATGGCCGTCTCCAGCGCCAACCGGACCGGCGGCCCGTCCCCGGCCACCTGCGACGAGGCCCAGCAGCAGCTCGGCGACGCCATCTCGGTCTACCTGGACGGCGGCACCGCCGACCACGCCCGGGCCTCGTCGATCGTGGACGTCACGGGCAAGGTGCCGGTGCTGCTGCGGGCCGGCGCGATCTCCGCCGAGCAGCTGAGGGAGGTCGTCCCCGACCTGGAGGCCGGCAGTTGACGGCCGCCTCCCTCCATGCCGGGCCCGGCATATCGCCGTACCTGAGCGTGGGCCCCAGGCCGCTGGACCACTTCCGGATCCTCTACGTCTGCACCGGCAACATCTGCCGCTCGCCGATCGCCGAGCGGCTCACCCGGCGTGAGCTGGACACCCGGCTCAACCCCCGGGTGGCCGGCCGGATCCTGGTCGAGTCGGCCGGCACCTGGGGCCATGTGGGCGCGCCGATGGAGGAGCACGCCGCCACGGTGCTGGACGAGTACGGCGCCGACAGCGGCGGCTTCACCGGCCGCGAACTGCTGGACGAGCACGTGGTCGAGGCCGACCTGGTGCTCACCGCGACCCTGGACCACCGGGCCCAGGTCATCTCGATGGGCCACGAGGCGGGGCTGCGCACCTTCACGCTGAAGGAGTTCACCCGGCTGGTCCGCACCATCGACCCCGGAACCCTGCCGGACCCCCGCCGCGGCGCGGACGTCACCGAGCGCGCCCGCGCGCTGGTCCGCGCCGCCGCCGCGCTGCGCGGCTGGCTGCTGGCCGCCGACCCCGAGGCGGACGAACTGCACGACCCCTACGGCGCGCCGATCGGGATGTTCCGCAACTGCGGCGAGGAGATATTCCACGCCGTCGACCCGGTGGTCACCGCTCTGACCGGCTTCCCCGCCCTGCACTGACGGCGGCCCGCCGGGACGGTGACGTCCTCCCTCCCGGCGCCTGTTCCCGCGTCCCGGACCCGCCGTCCCGCACCGCCGCTCGCGCTCCGCCGGGGCTCCCGCCCCTCCTTCCTCCCGGCACCCGGCACACCCACCCGGGCGGTCCCGGCCCGCGCCGCCGCGCCGGGGCGCGGGGGCGGTCCTACGCTGGAGAAATCCGACCCGACGCGCCGCCCGGGAGCCCCGCCATGACCGTCACCGATGCCGCGACCGGCCCCGTCGACACCGCCGAGGCGCGCTCCACGGCCCTGTACCGGGCCGATCCGCAGCTGGCCGACCTGCTGGCCGCCGAGGCCGAGCGGAGGGCCGAGACGGTCCAGCTGCTGGCGGGGGAGAACCTCACCAGCCCGGCCGTCCTGGCGGCCCTCACCGGCCCGCTGATCGACAAGTACGCCGAGGGCTACCCCGGCCGCCGCCACCACACCGGCTGCGCGCTCGCCGACGCCGCCGAGCTGCTCGCGGTCGACCGGGCCCGCGCGCTGTTCGCCGCCCCGCATGCCAACGTCCAGCCCCGCTCCGGCACCTCGGCGATGCTGGCCGCCTACGCCGCGCTGCTGCGGCCCGGCGACGTGGTGCTCGCGATGTCGCTGGAGCACGGCGGCCACCTCAGCTGCGGCTCGCGGGCCAACTTCTCCGGCCGCTGGTTCGACTTCGTCGGCTACGGGGTGCGCCGCGAGGACGGGCTGATCGACCTCGACCAGGTGCGCGAGCTGGCCCTGCGGTACCGCCCCAAGGCGATCGTGGCCGGTTCCATCTCCTACCCGCGGCATCCGGACTGGGCCGCCTTCCGGGAGATCGCCGACGAGACGGACGCCTACCTGGTGGCCGCCGCCGCGCAGACCACCGGGCTGATCGCGGCCGGTCTGGCGCCGTCCCCGGTGCCGTACGCGGACGTCACCGTGGCGGCCACCCACAAGCTGCTCCGCGGCCCGCGCGGGGGCCTGCTGCTGTCCACCGCGGAGCTGGCGGAGCGGATCGACCGGGCGGTGTTCCCGTTCAGCCAGGGCGGCGCCGCGATGAACGAGGTGGCCGGCAAGGCCGTCGCGCTGGCCGAGGCCGCGACGCCCGCCTACCGCGCCTACGCGCACCGCGCGGTGGCCGGCGCGCGGGTGCTCGCGGAGGGGCTCGCGCAGGCCGGCGCGCGCCCGCTGACCGGCGGGACCGACACCCACCTGGTGACCGCCGACGTCAGCCCGCTCGGGGTCACCGGCGCCGAGGCGGAGCGCCGCAGCGCGGCCGCCGGGCTGCTGCTCGGCAAGTGCGCGCTGCCGTACGACGAGGCGCCGCCGTCCGAGGCCTCCGGGATCCGGCTCGGCACCGGTACGGTGACCTCCCAGGGCATGGGCGAGGCGGAGCTGGCGGAGATCGCCGCCCTGCTCGGACGGCTGCTCGCCGAGGGCGCGGACGTCCGGGTGGCGGAGCGGGTCCGGGAGCTGGCGCAGGACTTCGCCGGGCGCCGCTGACCGGTTGTTCGAATCTCCTACCCGGTAGGGCGAACCGCGATGCGCGTCCCCGGCGTCGGACTCAATAAGGTGTGTGCCGTGGCGACGCACCTCGAACCCCGGACAGGCACGGGAGTACCTTCGGTACCCATCCGTCGGACAGCGCTGCAGGAGGCCAGTGGTGCGTGAGTATCTGCTGGTGCTGTTCTGCACCGCGGCCGTCACCTATCTGCTGACCGGTCCGGTCCGGAAGTTCGCCATCGCGGCGGGGGCGATGCCCCCGGTCCGCGCCCGCGACGTGCACCGCGAGCCCACTCCGCGGCTCGGCGGCATCGCGATGTTCGGCGGACTCTGCGCGGGCATCCTGGTCGCCTCCCAGCTCGACAACCTGAGCAAGGTGTTCTCCCAGGGCACCGACATCCGGGCGCTGCTCTCCGGCGCCGGCATCATGTGGCTGCTCGGCGTGCTGGACGACAAGTGGGGCGTGGACGCCCTGGTGAAGCTCGGCGGCCAGATGATCGCCGCCGGCGTGATGGTCTGGCAGGGCGTCACGGTGATCACCCTGCCGGTGCCGGGCTTCGGCCCGGTCGCGGTCAGCCCCACCCAGGGCATGGTCATCTCGGTGGTCCTGGTCGTCGTCATGGTCAACGCGGTGAACTTCATCGACGGTCTGGACGGCCTGGCCGGCGGCATGGTCTGCATCGCCGCGATGGCCTTCTTCCTGTACTCCTACCGGCTCTGGTACGGCTACACGATCACCGACGCCGCCCCCGCCGTGCTGTTCAGCGTGCTGCTGATCGGCATGTGCCTGGGCTTCCTGGCGCACAACATGCACCCGGCCCGGATCTTCATGGGCGACTCGGGCTCGATGATGCTCGGCCTGATGCTGGCCGTCGCCGCGATCTCCATCACCGGCCGGGTCGACCCCGACCTCATCACCAGCGAGCTGGGTTCGCAGACCGCCACCGTGCACGCCCTGGTGCCGATCTACATCCCGCTGCTGCTGCCGCTGACGGTCATCGCGCTGCCGCTGGCGGACCTGCTGCTCGCGGTGGTCCGCCGCACCTGGGCGGGCCAGTCCCCGTTCGCCGCCGACAAGCGCCACCTGCACCACCGACTGCTCCAGGTCGGCCACTCGCACAGCCGCGCCGTACTGATCATGTACTTCTGGGCCGCGCTGATCGCGTTCGGGACCGTCGCCTTCTCGGTCACCAGCACCGGCCGTACCGTCGTCCTCACGCTGGCCGGGCTCTGCCTGGTCGGCCTGGTGGTGCTGCTCACCCCGCAGTTCCGGCCGCGGGCCCCGCGCGCGGTGCAGGCCTTCGTGCCGCCGCGCTACCGCCGCCGCCGTCCGCGGGTCGCCGTGGAGGCCGTGGACGCCGTCGAGGCTCCGGTCACGGAGGGTGGGGAACTCACCGCCGACTCGGCCGGGCGTACGGTCTCCGAACCGATGGCGGAGCTGTCGGCCGAGGACAAGCGGCTGCTCGGCGGGGCGGCGAAGGGATCGTCGGCGATCACCGGGCGTGGCCGCGGCAACGGCCGGGGCCGCTAGGGGAGGTGATGAACCGTCACGCCATGTCACCCGTTCGGCGGCACTTCTGTGCCATCGGTGTGACAGGTGCCACACATTCATGGTAAAGCTCTCATCAAATAGTTTGTGATACCGTTCACGAGTACCGAGAACACGCCGAAAGACCTGACAGGTGGATGACTTCCGTCCCTGGCGGGTCTCCCTCGACGGGCTCGCCGTCGAGCGGCCGGCCCGCGGCGGTCCCGGTCCGGTGTCACCCACCGCGTTTCTCTGCCCGTCCCCCCGCCACATCGACATGCCGCCGGAGTTGCCGACATGCCGTCCAACGACGCCCGGATCCTCCGAGGCGCCGCGATCCCCACTGCGGCCGCCGGAGTCATCGCGATGGCGATCTCCTTCGCCGTCGCCGGGGGCAAGGGCCTGCTCGGCGCGCTCTTCGGCGCCCTTCTGGTGATGGCCTTCTTCACCTTCGGGCAGGTCGCCCTCGACCGGCTGACCAGGTCGAACCCGCACATCCTGATGGCCGCCGCGCTGCTGGTGTACACCACGCAGATCCTGCTGGTCGGCATCGTGCTGGCGGTCTTCAAGGACACCGACCTCTTCAACCGGCAGGCGTTCGCCTTCACGCTGCTCGGTTGCGCGCTGATCTGGACCGGGTTCCAGGTGCGCGGCGCACTGAAGGCCAAGACCTTCTACGTCGACCCCGACGCCTCCGAAAACAAGGCTGAGAAGCCGTCCGACAAGGGGCGTCAACAGTGACGACGGCCCACTGTCCCCCCAACGAGGGGGGCGGTGTTTATGCCGCACTGACGGGCTGCTATCGTCCGTCGCAACAACGGAGTACGGGAAGAGGCCTGGTCTGTCCGCACGGCGGACCGATCGCCCCCCGGACCCGCGCAGTCTTCGATGATCCCGCTTCGGTGCAGCGCACTGACGTGCGGGGTCGGCGAGAAACCCATCAAGTTCCAGTGCCGCTCCGTGGTCGCAGGCCACGCCGACACAGCGAGGTTGCCGTAACCATGCGTCACGACGAAGGAGTCCGTGGTGAGTGCTGAACTCACGTCCCTCGCCTCAGGCAGTTGCCACTTCGGGGACGCTGGCTGCGGCTTCCCGGCCCCGGGCCTGAACGAGTTCCAGTTCGAGCCGATTTTCACCATCGGCAGCTTCGAGTTCAACAAGCCGATGCTGCTGTCGATCATCGTGGCCGCGCTGGTCGTCGTGTTCTTCTGGGCCGCCTTCGCCAAGCCGAAGCTGGTCCCGGGCAAGCTGCAGCTGGTCGGTGAGATCGGCTACGACTTCGTCAAGCGCTCCATCGTGCTGGAGACGATCGGCAAAAAGGGCGAGAAGTACGTCCCGATGCTGGTCTCGATGTTCTTCTTCGTGTGGCTGCTGAACATCATGTCGGTCATCCCGTTCGCCCAGTTCCCGGTGACGGCGGCGATCGCGTTCCCGGCCGGTCTGGCCGCGGTCGTGTGGATCACCTACATGACGCTGACCTTCAAGAAGCACGGCTTCGTCGGCGGTCTCAAGAACCTCTGCTGGCCCTCGGGCATCCCCGGCTGGGTCATGTTCATCCTGGTGCCGATCGAGTTCTTCTCGAACATCTTCGTGCGCCCCTTCACGCTCGCGGTCCGAGCCTTCGCGAACATGTTCGCCGGCCACCTGCTGATCGTGATGTTCTCCATCGCCTCCTGGTACCTGCTCAGCCCGACCCTGGGCGCGCTGTACGGCTCGGCCTCGTTCATCGTCGCCGTCGGCCTGACCGCCTTCGAGCTGCTGGTCCAGTTCCTGCAGGCCTACATCTTCGTGATGCTGGCCAGCAGCTACATCGCCGGTGCCCTGGAAGAGGCGCACTGAGCCAGGGGCCGTTGCGGCCCTCTTGAACCACCCCCGGAACGCCCGGTGGCCAATCACCACCGGATCACCATCCCCGCAAAGGACACATTGCAATGAGCATGCTCGCTGAGGTCGGCGTCTACGGTTCCGTCGCTTCCATCGGCTACGGCCTCGCCGCGATCGGCCCCGGCATCGGTGTCGGTCTCATCTTCGGTAACGGTGTCCAGGCCATGGCCCGCCAGCCCGAGGCCGCCGGCCTGATCCGTTCCAACATGTTCATCGGCTTCGCGCTGACCGAGGCGCTCGCCCTCATCGGCATCGTCATGCCGTTCGTCTTCGGCCAGGGCCCCAAGTAATCCCCGCCGTAGACCCTTCGAGGAAGGTCCAGATATGAGCATCGCGGCTCACCTCGCGGAGGAGGGGGAGATCATGAACCCCCTTCTGCCCGCATGGCCCGAGATCATCATCGGCCTGCTCTGCTTCTTCATCGTCTTCGGGATCCTCGGCAAGAAGCTCCTCCCCAGCATCGAGAAGGTGCTGTCGGAGCGCCGGGACGCGATCGAGGGCGGCATGGAGCGCGCCGAGGCCGCTCAGGCCGAGGCCCAGGCCACGCTTGAGCAGTACCGCGCGGAGCTCGCCGAGGCGCGTCACGAGGCTGCCCGCATCATCGAGCAGGCTCGCGAGCAGGGCGCCGCCCAGCTCGCCGAGATGCGCGAGGAGGGCCAGCGTCAGCGCGAGGCCATCGTCGCCGCCGGCCACGCCCAGATCGAGGCCGACAAGAAGCAGGCGACCGCCGCCCTGCGTCAGGACGTGGGCTCGCTGGCCACCCAGCTGGCGTCCCGCATCGTGGGTGAGTCCCTTGAGGACCACGCGCGGCAGAGCGGTGTCGTCGACCGCTTCCTGGACGAGCTGGAGGCCAAGGCCGCCGTTGCTCAGGGTGCGGCCAAGTGATCGGCGCCAGCCGCGAGGCTCTGGCCGCCGGGCGGCAGAACCTGGAGAGCCTGACCGACTCCACCTCGGTGGACGCGGCCAAGCTCGCCGAGGAGCTCACCGCCGTCACGACCCTGCTGGACCGTGAGGTGTCGCTCCGCCGTGTCCTGACCGACCCGTCCCGGTCGGGCCAGGACAAGGCGCAGCTGGTCTCCTCGCTGCTGGCCGGCCAGGTCTCCGGCGAGACCGTCGACCTGGTGTCCGGCCTGGTCCGGTCCCGCTGGTCGGGCGGCCGCGACCTGGTCGACGCCAGCGAGCAGCTGGCCGCGTACGCCGAGGTCATCGCCGCCGACAAGGCCGGTGCCCTGGACGACGTCGAGGACGAGCTCTTCCGGTTCGGCCGGGTGGTGAGCGGCTCGCACGAGCTGCGCTCCGCGCTGACCGAGCCCAAGGCCGGTGCCGTCGCCAAGGCGGCCCTGATCAAGAAGCTGCTCGGCGGCCGCGCTCAGGCGGGCACCGTGCGGCTGGTCACCACCCTGGTGAACAACCCGCGTGGCCGTAGCCTGGAGCAGGGGCTGGAGTCCTACTCCAAGCTCGCCGCGGCCCGGCGCGACCGGGTGGTGGCCCAGGTCACCACCGCGGCTCCGCTGTCGGACGGCCAGAAGGAGCGCCTGTCGGGCGCCCTCGGCCGGATGTACGGCCGCCAGGTCCACCTGAACATCGACATCGACCCCGAGGTCGTCGGCGGTGTCCGGGTGCAGATCGGTGACGAGATCGTCGACGGTACCGTGTCGAGCCGCCTTGAAGGCGCTCGCCAGTCGCTCGAAGGCTGAGCACCGAAGCAGCACATCCGACCCTCGGTCGGGAAACCGGCTCCACCGGAGTCGGGAAAACGTACGGCCGGTTCATACGACCCGGCCGAGAGTCGAGTACTTGCGGCCCTCAATGGCGGGCCGAGGATCGCAAACTAGGAGAGCAGGGAAGCCTGATGGCGGAGCTTACGATCCGTCCGGAGGAGATCCGGGACGCGCTGGCCGACTTTGTCCAGTCGTACCAGCCGGACGCCGCCTCTGTGGAAGAGGTCGGCACGGTCACTGACGCGGCGGACGGCATCGCCCATGTCGAGGGTCTGCCCTCGGTCATGGCGAACGAGCTGCTGAAGTTCGAGGACGGCACCCTCGGCCTCGCGCTGAACCTCGACACCCGCGAGATCGGTGTCGTCGTCCTCGGTGAGTTCGGCGGCATCGAAGAGGGCCAGACGGTGCGCCGCACCGGCGAGGTCCTCTCCGTTCCGGTCGGCGACGGCTACCTCGGCCGCGTCGTGGACCCGCTGGGCAACCCGATCGACGGCCTGGGCGACATCGCCTCGACCGGTCGTCGCGCCCTGGAGCTCCAGGCTCCGGGCGTCATGGCCCGCAAGTCGGTCAAGCAGCCGCTGCAGACCGGCATCAAGGCCATCGACGCGATGACCCCGATCGGCCGCGGCCAGCGCCAGCTGATCATCGGCGACCGCCAGACCGGCAAGACCGCGGTGGCCGTCGACACGATCATCAACCAGCGCGACAACTGGCGCTCGGGCGACCCGGAGAAGCAGGTCCGCTGCATCTACGTCGCCGTGGGCCAGAAGGGCTCCACCATCGCGTCCGTCCGCGGCGCCCTGGAGGAGGCCGGCGCGCTGGAGTACACCACCATCGTGGCCGCTCCCGCCTCCGACCCGGCCGGTTTCAAGTACCTCGCCCCGTACACCGGCTCGGCCATCGGCCAGGAGTGGATGTACGACGGCAAGCACGTCCTGATCATCTTCGACGACCTGTCGAAGCAGGCCGAGGCCTACCGTTCCGTTTCCCTGCTGCTGCGCCGCCCGCCGGGCCGCGAGGCCTACCCGGGCGACGTCTTCTACCTGCACTCCCGCCTGCTGGAGCGCTGCGCCAAGCTGAACGACGCCCTCGGCGGCGGCTCGATGACCGGTCTGCCGATCATCGAGACCAAGGCCAACGACGTCTCGGCGTACATCCCGACCAACGTCATCTCGATCACCGACGGCCAGTGCTTCCTGGAGTCCGACCTGTTCAACGCCGGCATCCGCCCGGCCGTGAACGTCGGTATCTCGGTCTCCCGCGTCGGTGGCTCCGCCCAGATCAAGGCCATGCGCTCGGTCGCCGGCCGCCTGCGCCTGGACCTCGCCCAGTACCGTGAGCTGGAGGCCTTCGCCGCCTTCGGTTCGGACCTGGACGCGGCCTCCAAGGCCCAGCTGGAGCGCGGTGCGCGCATGGTCGAGCTGCTGAAGCAGGGCCAGTACCAGCCGTTCCCGGTCGAGGAGCAGGTCGTCTCCATCTGGGCCGGCACCAACGGCAAGCTGGACGACGTCCCGGTCGCCGAGATCCGCCGCTTCGAGCGCGAGTTCCTGGACTACGTCCGCCTGCAGCACAAGGACCTGCTGGCCGGGATCGTCGAGACCGGCCTGCTGGCCGACGGCACCGTCGACGCGCTGACGAAGGCCATCGAGTCCTTCAAGGCGGGTTACCAGACCGCTGACGGCAAGCTGCTCTCCGAGCAGGCCTGAGTCCGGTAGCGAGGGAAAGGACGTAACGACCCATGGGAGCACAGCTTCGGGTCTACAAGCGCCGGATCCGCTCTGTCACCGCGACGAAGAAGATCACCAAGGCGATGGAGATGATCTCCGCGTCGCGCATCGTCAAGGCGCAGCGCGCGGTGGCCGCCTCCACTCCGTACGCCGATGAGCTCACCCGGGCGGTGACGGCGGTGGCCACCCGGTCCAACGCCAAGCACCCGCTCACCACCGAGAACCCGAGCGCCACGCGCGCCGCGGTCCTGCTGATCACGGCGGACCGCGGTCTGGCGGGCGGCTACTCGACCAACGCCATCAAGGCCGCGCTGACGCTCTCCGAGCGCCTGCGCGCCGAGGGCAAGGACGTGGTGACGTACATCGTCGGCCGCAAGGGCGTCTCGTACTACGGCTTCCGCAACCTCCGGGTCGCGGGCTCGTGGACGGGCTTCTCCGACAAGCCGACCTACGGTGACGCGAAGACGGTGGCCTCCGAGCTGATCGAGGCCTTCACCGCGGAGACCGACGGCGTGGACGAGCTCCACCTGATCTCGACCGAGTTCGTGTCCATGCTGACGCAGAACGCGGTCGAGGCGCGGCTGCTGCCGCTGAAGCTGGACGAGGTCCAGCTCAGCGACCAGAAGCCGGCCAAGTCGGAGATCTTCCCGCTGTACGACTTCGAGCCGTCGGCGGAGGGCGTGCTGGACGCGCTGCTGCCGCGGTACGTCGAGAGCCGGATCTACAACGCGCTGCTGCAGTCGGCCGCTTCCGAGCACGCCGCCCGCCGCCGCGCCATGAAGAGCGCGACGGACAACGCCGGCGAGCTCATCAAGTCGCTCACGCGGCTTGCCAACTCGGCCCGTCAGGCCGAGATCACCCAGGAAATCAGCGAGATCGTCGGTGGCGCGAACGCCCTGGCCGACGCTAGCGCGGGGAGCGAATGAGTATGACCACCACTGTTGAGCCGACCACGGCGACGGGCCGCGTCGCGCGGGTCATCGGCCCGGTCGTCGACGTGGAGTTCCCCGTCGACGCCATTCCGGACATGTTCAACGCCCTGCACGTCGAGGTGGACAACCCCGACGGCACGGGCAAGAAGACCCTGACCCTCGAGGTCGCCCAGCACCTCGGCGACGGCCTGGTCCGCGGCATCTCGATGCAGCCGACCGACGGCCTGGTCCGCGGTTCGCAGGTCTCCGACACCGGTGCCGCCATCTCGGTGCCGGTCGGCCAGATCACCAAGGGCAAGGTCTTCAACGCCCTCGGTGACGTGCTGAACGTCGACCAGGCGGAGTTCGACAAGCAGGTCGAGGTCCGCTGGCCGATCCACCGCAAGGCCCCGGCCTTCAAGGACCTCGAGTCCAAGACGGAGATGTTCGAGACCGGCATCAAGGTCATCGACCTCCTCACCCCGTACGTCCAGGGTGGCAAGATCGGTCTGTTCGGTGGCGCCGGTGTCGGCAAGACCGTTCTGATCCAGGAGATGATCTACCGCGTCGCCGAGAACTTCGGTGGTGTGTCGGTGTTCGCCGGCGTCGGCGAGCGCACCCGTGAGGGCAACGACCTCATCGACGAGATGGTCGACTCGGGTGTTCTGGACAAGACCGCGCTGGTCTTCGGCCAGATGGACGAGCCGCCGGGCACCCGTCTGCGCGTCGCGCTCTCCGCGCTGACCATGGCGGAGTACTTCCGCGACGTCGAGAAGCAGGACGTGCTCCTCTTCATCGACAACATCTTCCGGTTCACCCAGGCCGGTTCCGAGGTGTCGACCCTGCTCGGCCGCATGCCCTCCGCGGTGGGCTACCAGCCGAACCTGGCCGACGAGATGGGCCTCCTGCAGGAGCGCATCACCTCGACCCGCGGTCACTCGATCACCTCGATGCAGGCGATCTACGTCCCCGCGGACGACCTGACCGACCCGGCCCCGGCCACCACCTTCGCCCACCTGGACGCGACCACCGTTCTGTCGCGCCCGATCTCGGAGAAGGGCATCTACCCGGCCGTCGACCCGCTGGACTCCACGTCCCGCATCCTCGACCCGCGGTACATCGCTGCGACCCACTACGACACGGCTGTCCGTATCAAGGGGATCCTGCAGAAGTACAAGGACCTCCAGGACATCATCGCGATCCTCGGTATCGACGAGCTGTCCGAGGAGGACAAGGTCACGGTCCACCGTGCCCGCCGCATCGAGCGCTTCCTCTCGCAGAACACCTACGTGGCGAAGCAGTTCACCGGTGTCGAGGGCTCGACCGTCCCGCTGTCGGAGACCATCGAGGCCTTCAACTCGATCGCGGACGGCAAGTACGACTCCGTCCCGGAGCAGGCCTTCTTCATGTGCGGTGGCATCGAGGACCTTGAGAAGAACGCCGCCGAGCTGGCCAAGAAGTAGTCCGGCCGGTAGCAGCCGAGCGTGATCGCGAGGGGTGGGCCCCAACCCTGGGACCCACCCCTCGCGCCGCATCGGCTGTGATTCCGGTCAAATCCGTGCCGCCGGTTTCATGCCGGGGGCGCGGGCCCGTTATTCTTACCGAAACTCCCGAGTAATCGGGCGTTGCATGAGCCTAGGAGCCCACGTTGGCTGAGCTGCACGTCGAGCTGGTCGCAGCCGACCGCAAGGTGTGGTCCGGTGCGGCCACCATCGTCGTCGCCCGTACGGCCTCCGGTGACACCGGCATCATGCCGGGTCACACCCCGGTGCTGAGCGTGCTGGAGACCGGTCCGGTCACCATCCGCACCACGGACGGCAACACCGTGATCGCCGCGGTGCACGGCGGCTTCATCTCGTTCGCCGACAACAAGCTGTCTCTGCTCGCGGAGATCGCCGAGCTGGCGGACGAGATCGACGTCGCGCGCGCCGAGCGCGCACTGGACAAGGCCAAGTCCGACCTGGACGAGCACGCCGAGCGGCGCGCCGAGGTCCGGCTGTTCGCGGCGCGCGGCCTCAAGGCCCACGCCTGAGTGCGCCGGACCCCGCCTGAGCGGGGTCGACCGACGGTCCCGGGGACGCGTGAGCGTGACCCCGGGACTGTCGTCTCAGTTGGTAGGTCAACGCGGTCGCCTGGTACGACCGACACGGGGAACGCGGGTAGCGAGGAGGTAGGTGAGCATGGTCCTCGCCCTTGTGGTGTGTGCGGCGGTCGTGGCGCTCGGTGTGATCGGGCTGGTCGCGTTCGCGGTACGCCGCCGTGTGATCCAGCGGGTCGGTGGCACGTTCGACTGCAGCTACCGGCTCAAAATGCCGGCCGACGCCTCGACGCAGCCCGACCTCGACGAGAACGGCCAACCCACCCCGGCCCCGGTCCCGCAGACCGACGGCAAGGGGTGGGTTTTTGGTATCGGCCGGTACAGCGGGGACTCCATCGAGTGGTTCCGGGTCTTCTCGTACGCCCCGCGCCCGCGCAAGGTGCTGCCGCGCCGGGAGATCGAGGTGCTCGGCCGGCGCTACCCGGAGGGGCAGGAGGAACTGGCCCTGCTCTCCGGCTCGGTGGTGCTGCGCTGCCTGCACAACGGCGCCCCGCTGGAGCTGGCGATGAGCGAGGACGCGCTCACCGGCTTCCTCGCCTGGCTGGAAGCGGCCCCGCCCGGGCAGAGGGTGAACGTCGCGTAGCGACGGACCCTCGGGGTGGGGGTCCCCCCGGCCGGAGGCTGGGGGAGGTGAACGTCGCGTAGCGACGGACCCTCGGGGTGGGGGTCCCCCCGGCCGGAGGCTGGGGGAGGTGAACGTCGCGTAGCGGGGTTAACGCCCCCTAACCGGCCCGCTAGGCTGGCCGCATGGTCAATCTGACGCGCATCTACACCCGCACCGGCGACGACGGCACCACCGCGCTGGGCGACATGAGCCGCACGACCAAGACCGACCCGCGCCTGGTCGCGTACGCGGACACCAACGAGGCCAACGCCGCGATCGGCGTGGCGATCGCCGCCGGCGCGCTGCCCGAGGACGTGGTCACCGTGCTGACCCGGGTGCAGAACGACCTCTTCGACGTCGGCGCCGATCTGGCCACCCCGGTGGTGGAGGACCCGCCCTCGTCCCGTTCCAGGGTGGCCCCGCCGCTGCGGGTCGAGCAGTCCTACATCGACAAGCTCGAAGGGGACTGCGACCACTACCTGGAGACGCTGGAGAAGCTCCGCAGCTTCATCCTGCCCGGCGGCGCCCCCGGCGCCGCGTACCTGCACCTGGCCTGCACCGTGGTGCGCCGGGCCGAGCGGGCCACCTGGGCGGCGATCGACACCCACGGGGACACCGTCAACCCGCTGACCGCCAAGTACCTCAACCGGCTGTCCGACCTGCTGTTCATCCTGGCCCGCTCGGCCAACAAGGAGCGCGGCGACGTGCTCTGGGTGCCGGGCGAGAACCGCTGAGCCCCGGCGGTCCGGCGGCTCAGCGGTCCGGGCTCAGCGGTCCGACCGCTCGGGGGTCTTCCAGCCGGTGATCCGGCCGTCCTCGACGATCGCGCCGGCCGGCGGCTGCTTGGGCCAGAGCGTGTAACTGGCGGCGATCGCCGTGTTCACCGCCGCGGCGATGCCCAGCTTCCAGTACCACTGGTCGAACACCTCGCTCCCGGGGGCGTCCGTGAGCAGCTTCAGCGTGGTGATCAGGGTGATCGTGATCGCCACCGAGACCAGGGTGCGCCGGCAGACCTGCCACTCGTAGCGGCTCCGGTCGGCGCCGTACTTCGGTGCGGGCAGCGGCGCGGGCCCGCCGGCGAAGCGGTGCAGGAAGCGGGCGTCGGCCCAGCGGACCACGGACGGGCCGTAGCCGACCGAGAAGCCCAGGTAGCTCGCGGCGAGCGCGTGCGTCCAGGAGGCGGTGGCGCCGCCGTGCAGGTCGAACAGGGTGAGGAGGAAGAGGACGAGGTCGATCACGGGCAGCCCGACCAGCAGGACGGTGCTCACCGTGCGCCACCGCAGCAGGTAGCGGGTGGCGAGGCCGAGGGCGAGGACCACCCAGAAGGCGACCTCGGCGGAGAGGATGAGGGTGACGATCATGGTCTGCTCCGACGTTCGGTGATGCCTCCAGACTCCCGGAGCACCCTCGCGCGCGCGTCGTCGCCGGGGACGGACCCGGGCTGCACCTTTCGATGTAGCCGGACTCCTCCCGGCACCGGAGCCGGGCGGCGGGCCGGGATGATCTGATGGGGGCGTGCGCAGACCGACACCCACCCCACGGCAGGTCGACGCGGGCATCGCGCTCGGTGGCGTGCTCGGCGGGCTGCTGCTGATCGCCTTCCAGGTGTACGACCACTCCTCGGCCATCCCGCGCTGGCAGGTGCTGCCGGCCCTGCTGGCCATGGCAGCGCTGGAGCTGGTCCGGCGGACCCGGCCGATCCTGGTCGCGGTGCTCGGCGGGCTGGTCTTCGCCGGGAGCATCTTCTCCGGCGCGCTGCTGGCGACCACCATGATGTACACCGACCTGCTCTACGCGGCGGTGGTGTACGGCCCCCGCCGGATGTCGCCGATCCTCCACGCCACCGGCACCGCCTCGGTCCTGGTGCTGAGCACCCTGGCGTTCGTCTACGGCGGTCCGAGCACGGCGGTGACGGTGGTGGTGGTCACCACCCTGGTCTTCCTGGGCCCGCTGTGGACCGCCGACATCGTGCGCAAGCACCGGGAGCAGGCGGAGGCCGAGCGGCTGCGGGCGGAACAGACCGCGCTGCTCTCGGAGCTGGACCGGCGCGAGGCGGTGGTCGCCGAACGGGCGCGGATGGCCCGCGAGCTGCACGACGTGGTGGCCAACCACCTGTCGGCGATCGCGATCCACGCGACCGGCGCCCAGTCGGTGGCCCGGCGTCAGCACCGGCCGGCCGACGATCCGCTGGTGGAGGTGCTCGGGGTGATCCGGGAGAACAGCGTCCAGGGATTGGCCGAAATGCGCCGCATCATCGGGCTGCTGCGCGACAGCGGCGGCGGCGAGGCCGACGAGTCGTACGCCGCACCGGACCTCGCGGCGGTGGACGCGCTGCTCGCCAAAGCGCGGGCGGCCGGGCAGGACGTCGGGCTGGGCTTCGAGCTGGCCGAGCGGGGGGAGCGCGGCGACCTGCCGGTGCCGGTGGAGCTGGCGGCGTACCGGATCGTGCAGGAGTCGCTGACCAACGCGCTCAAGCACGCCGGCCCGGGGGAGGTGCGGGTCCTGCTGGACTTCCGCCCCGAGGAGCTGCGGATCACCGTGGACAGCCCGTTCCGCCAGGGGGCCGGGCAGGCCCTGCCGGGCGCCCGGGCGGGGCTGGTCGGCATGGCGGAGCGGGCCTCGCTACTGGGCGGCGGCTTCGAGGCCGGGCCGCGGGGCGACAGCTGGAGCGTGCGCGCGGTGCTGCCGCGGGCGCTGACGACGGAGGAAGGAGCGGGGCGGGCATGACGATCCGGGTGCTGGTCGCGGAGGACCAGGCGGCGGTCCGGGCGGCGCTGGTGATGATCCTGCGCGCCGAGCCGGGCCTGGAGGTGGTCGGGCAGGCGGCGGACGGCGAGGAGGCCGTCCGGCTGGCGCTGGAGCTGCGGCCGGACGTCGTCCTGATGGACGTGCAGATGCCGCGGCTGGACGGCGTCTCGGCGACCCGTCAGGTGGTGGCGGCCGGGGCGTCGCAGGTCCTGGTGCTGACCACCTTCGACCTGGACGAGTACGTCTACGGCGCGCTGCGGGCCGGGGCGGCCGGCTTCCTGCTGAAGGACCTGGAGGCGGACACCCTGGTGGAGGGCATCCGCACGGTGGCCCGCGGGGACGGCATGCTGGCGCCCTCGGTGACCCGGCGGCTGATCGGCACCTTCGCCCGACCGGGCCGGGTGGTGGGGCCGGAGGTGCGGGCGGCGGTGGACGGGCTGACGCCGCGCGAGCGGGAGGTGCTGGCCTGCCTCGGCGCCGGCCTGTCGAACGGTGAGATCGCCGGGCGGCTGGCGATGGCGGAGGCGACCACCAAGACGCACGTCAGCCGGATCCTGGCGAAGCTGCGGCTGCGCAGCCGGGTGCAGGCGGCGATCCTCGCCCAGGACCTCGGCCTGATGATCTGATCGACCGATTTGCTCAGCTGACCGGGTCGGGCGCAGATCACACCCTCGGATGGCACCACGGGCCGCGTGCGGAGGCTAAAGTCCGGCCCATGAGCGATGCGGCTCGGTGGGCGACCCCTGCCTTGAGCCGCCTTCAGGGGCCCGCCCATCCGGGCGGCGACGGCATCGGGAGACCAAGCCATGAGCAGTGCGTCCAGCAAGCAGATCGCCGTGATCGGTGCCGGCCTGATGGGCGCCGGCATCGCCCAGGTCTCCGCCCAGGCCGGGCACCCGGTGGTTCTGCGCGACGTGACCGAGGAGGCGCTGCGGCGCGGCCTGGACGGCATCCGCGCCTCGTACGACAAGTTCGTCTCCAAGGGCAGGCTCACGGCGGAGGACGCCGAGGCGGCGCTCGGCCGGATCACCACCACCACCGACCTGGGCGCGGTCGCCGAGGCCGACATCGTGGTCGAGGCCGTCTTCGAGCAGCTGGACGTCAAGGAGGGCGTCTTCAAGGAGCTCGACAAGCTCGCCAAGGACGGCGCGGTGCTCGCCTCCAACACCTCCGCCATCCCGATCACCCGGATCGCCGCCGCCACCTCGCGCCCCGAGTCGGTCGTCGGCGTGCACTTCTTCTCGCCGGTGCCGCTGATGAAGCTGGTCGAGCTGGTCCGCGGCTACAAGACCAGCGACGAGACGCTGGCCGCCGCCCGCGCCTTCGCCGAGGGCGTCGGCAAGGAGGTCGTGGTGGTCAACCGCGACGTGGCAGGCTTCGTCACCACCCGCCTGATCACCGCGCTGGTGGTCGAGGCCGCCAAGCTCTACGAGTCGGGCGTCGCCACCGCCGAGGACATCGACACCGCCTGCCGCCTCGGCTTCGGCCACCCGATGGGCCCGCTGGAGACCGCCGACCTGACCGGCGTCGACATCCTGCTGCACGCCGCGCGGAACATCTACAACGAGACCCAGGACGAGAAGTTCGCCGCCCCGGAGATCATGGCGCGCATGGTCACCGCCGGTGACCTCGGCCGCAAGAGCGGGCGCGGCTTCTACCCGTACGCGGGCAAGTGACGCCGGGCCGGTGAGCCGGTGAACGGGCGGGCCGTGCGGTCGCGGAACCGTACGGCCCGCCGTTCCGGGAGCGGGTGAGTTTCCTCACGCCGGGTACCGCAGACGGGTGATTTGGGCGGTAATCGAGCGTAGGTGTGGAGAGTTCCTGCGTATATTCCCTCGGACGAGTGAAGTTGCTTCAGATCCGGCCGCAACCAGCAACCCGGGGGGCCGGCTCGCCGTCAGATGGATGACAGGGGAACCCGGCATTCCGGCCGGGGCCGGCGCGTGGGGCCGCGGGGCCCGCCCGGCGCCCGGACCGCCACCGCCCCTCCGGCCCGAGACCGGTCGGCGACACCCGGACCCACCGACACCCGCACACCCGTACCCCCGGCCCGCCACGCGGAGGAGGAGAGCATGCGCATCACCGGCGACCACGCGGCGCTGGCCATCGAAGGCCGCCTCGACGTGCGCACCGCCGCCGACGCGCGGGCCCGGCTGCACCAGGCCGTCGACGGCGGCCTCGGCGACCTCGTCCTCGACCTCGCCCGCCTGGAGTTCTGGGACGCCACCGGCCTCGGCGTGATCATGGGCACCCACCGCCGGGCCGGCCGGATCGGCCGCCGCCTGGTGCTCCGCTCGGTCCCCGCCCAGCTCCAGCGCCTGCTGGTGGCCACCCGGCTGCACCGCATCCTCGCCGTCGAGGGCGCCGCCGTCGACGCCCGCGGAGCCACCCTCCCGGCCCTCTGACCGCCGCCCTTCGGGCCCTCCGACCGTCCTCCGACCGCCCTCCGGCCGCCCGCCGCCCGCCGGGCCCGGGAACGGCCGGGGCACGACGCTGCGCGGGCGGGGGCGGATGTGCGAGAGTCTGGCGGTCAGGACACGGCCGCCCGGCCCGCCCTTGCCGGGCGCGGCGGCCGCTGCGGGGTGACGGCGCGAGCGTGGGGCGGAGCAGAACGTGGCACAGCCAACCGGTGACTTCCGGCAGGAGTCCGTGCGCACCCGGAGCGGTGAACTGGTCTCCGGCGCACTGCTGGTGACCGTCGGCGGCCCCGAGGGCTCCGAGGTGCGGCCCTGCCCCGAGGAGTGGCGCCCCCGGCCCCGCCGCACCGGACCCGGCGCGCCCGGTCGCGGCCCGGGCGGCGACGCCGACCGCCGGGTCGGCCCGCTCGCCCTCGGCGCCGGGCCCGCCGACCTGCCGCTGCTCGACCGCGAGGCGGACATCGCCCAACTGCTCGGCCTGCTCGCCGAAGGCCGCTCCATACGCCTGGTCGGCCAGGCCGGCTCCGGCCGCAGCGCCCTGCTGTCGGCCGTCGCCGAGGCGGCCGGCGGCCTCGCCCCCGGCGGCGTCGTCCAGCTCTGCGGCCACCGCCGCACCGCCGCCGACCTGCTCCAGGACCTCTTCGCGGCCACCCACCACGCCCCCGGCTACCGCCCCGATCCGGGTCAGCTCGTCGACCACCTCGCCCGGGTCAGCGCGATCGTCGTCATCGACGAGGTCGCGCCCGCCGGCGCCGAACTGGAGGCGCTGCTCGGCGCCGCCCCCGACTGCGCCTTCCTGATCTCCGGCGCCCCGGACGGCCCGCTGCTCCCGGCGGACTCCCGGCTCCGGGACCACCTGGTCGCCGGCCTCTCCCGGCCCGCCTGCCTGGCCCTCGCCGCCCGGCTGGCCGGGCGGCCCCTGGACGCGGCCGAGAAGGCCTGGGCGGTGGACCTCTGGTTCGAGTCCGAGGGCCTGCCGCTGCGCTTCGTCCAGGCCGCCGCGCTGCTGCGCCAGCGGGACGTCGCGGTGGACGCGCTGGTCGCCGCCGAGGAGGACCGGATGGACGTCTTCGGGGCGGTGGAGGAGCCCGTCCACCACCCCGACCCGGCGGTCCACGAGGCCGCGCTGCGCGACACCGTGCCGCTGCCCTCGGTCGCCGAGTCCACGCTGCCCGCCGTCCGGCTCGCCGAGGGGCTGAGCGAGACCGGGCAGGCCGTGCTGAGGCTCGCCGTGGCGTTCGGCGGCGAGTGCCCGACCGCCCCGCACCTGCCCGCGCTGATCGACGTCGGGCAGGGCGAGAGCGCGCTCGCCGAACTCGCCGACGCCGGGCTCGCCGTCTCGATCGGCGGCCACCACCGGCTCACCGCCGGGGCGCTGGAACTGCTCGCCCCGCACTGGCCGGCCCGCGGCTGCGCCGACGGCGCCGCCCAGCACTTCGCCTGGTGGGTCGGCCACTCCTCGGTCTCGCTGCCGCAGATCGCCGCCGAGGCGGAGGTGGTGATCGGCGTCCTGCTGGCCGACCGGACCGCCGGACGGCACGACGCGGTGCTGCGGCTGGCCCGTGCGGCGGCCCCCGCGCTGGCGCTCGCGCTGCGCTGGGGGGCCTGGGAGCGCGCCCTGCAGCTCGGCCTGGAGGCCGCCCGGCGGACCGGCGACCGGCGCGCCGAGGCCTGGTTCCACCACGAGCTGGGGGTGTACGCCGTCTGCGCCCACGAACCCGGCCGGGCCACCGCCGAGTTGGAGGCCGCGCTGGCGCTGCGGGGCGCGATCGGCGAGCCGCGCGGGGTGGCCGGGGCGCGCCGGATGCTCGACCTGCTGCGCGCCGAGGGCCGGCAGCTGCCGCCCGCCGCGCCGGCCAAGGCGGCGCCGGTCCGCCGGCCCGGGCTGCGGGCCATCGCCCGGGTGCCGCTGCGGTTCGGGAACAAGCGCACGGCGATCGCCGCCTCGGCGGCGGTCCTGGCGCTGGGTGTGCTCGGCACGGCGGTCGGGATGACCGCGGCCGACCGGGAGAAGGGCAACGACCCGCACAGCAGCAGCGACGACGGCTCCCTGCTGCCCGGCGCGGGCGCCTCGCCGCGCTCCACCGCGCCGCGGCCGTCGCCGTCCGCGCCGTCCTCGTCGAGCGCCGACGGGCCCTCGGAGGGGGCGGGCGGGCAGGCCCCGGAGGAGCCGGAGGACGGATCCGCGCCGAGCGGTGCCTCGCGGACGCCGTCCGGTTCGTCCTCGCCCTCGGCGTCGAAGCGGCCGAGCCGCTCGCCGAGCCCGGGGGAGAGCACCACCGCCGCGTCGTCCCAGCCCCCGGCCCCGAACCCGCCGCAGCCCCCGGCGGGCGGCACCGGCGGCGGTGCCGCAGGCGGGACGGGCGGCGGGGGAACCACAGGAGGGACGAGCGGGGGGACGGCCGGGGGCGGCGGGAGCACCGGCGGGACCCCGCCGACCGGCGGGACCGCTCAGCCGACGGTTCCCCCGACGACCCCCGGGCCCAGCCAGACCGCCACCCAGACGCCCACGGAGACGGCCGCGCCGTCGGGCTCGGCGAGCCCGACGGCGTCCACTCCGGCTCCGCCGACCGGTCCGTGACCGGGCCGGGTCAGAACAGCTTCAGCTTGTCGTCGTCGATGCCGCGCAGACCGTCGTAGTCCAGGACCACGCAACCGATGCCGCGGTCGGTGGCCAGCACGCGGGCCTGCGGCTTGATCTCCTGCGCGGCGAAGACGCCCTTCACCGGCGCCAGCAGCGGGTCCCGGTTGAGCAGCTCCAGGTACCGGGTGAGCTGCTCGACACCGTCGATCTCACCGCGCCGCTTGATCTCGACGGCGACCGTCGTGCCGTCCGCGTCGCGGCACAGGATGTCCACCGGGCCGATCGCGGTCGGGTACTCGCGGCGGATCAGCGACCAGCCGGGGCCGAGCACCTCCATCCGGTCCGCGAGCAGCTCCTGGAGGTGGGCCTCGACGCCGTCCTTGATGAGGCCGGGATCCACGCCCAGTTCGTGCGAGGAGTCGTGCAGCACCTCCTCCAGCGTGATGATGAGCTTCTCACCGGCCTTGTTCTCCACCGTCCAGACCCCGTCGGCCTCCTTGAGGGCGCACGGCGGGGACATCCAGTTGAGCGGCTTGTAGGCGCGGTCGTCGGCGTGGATGCTGACGCTGCCGTCGGCCTTGACCAGGATGAGCCTGGTGGCGGAGGGCAGATGGGCGGAGAGCCGACCGGCATAGTCGACTGAGCAGCGGGCAATTACGAGACGCACGGTCGACCACGCTAGCCCACCGGGGCCAGTTGATGCGATTCCACGACGACCGGGTGAAGAATCCGCGAACCCCGCCACGATGGATGCCCTGCGATCCCGCGAATGCCCGTCGGCACCCTGGCGGCCACCACCATAGGCCGCTACGGTGTGTGACGGATTGCTTGCGGGAGTGCTGTCAACGGGGATGGAGACTTCAGATGAACGATCCGACAGGATCAGGCCAATGTGGTGCACACGGGCGCATTCCCGGAGCAATCCACTGGAATCACCGGCCTGGCTCGTCGTTGACTGCCACGCTGTTCTGAGCGGCCGGCGCCCCGACCGACGTCCCTCGATCGGTCGGCGGCGCCCCCGCCTCGACGCGGTGCCGGAAACACGGCCGTCCGACGGCGTCACAGCCGTCCGACGGCGTTCCGGACACACACGCGTCCACCCTCACCCTCAGCTTGGACTTGGACTACGCATCCCCACCCGGGCGCCGCGCGGGTGGACCGCGAGAGGAGAACCCATGTCGCTCGACGTCTCACCGGCCCTGCTGGAGAAGGCCGAGCGGGACGAGGTCGACGAGCGGGAGTTCGTCGACTGCGTCCGCGTCTCCCTGCCGTACGCCTGGGAGCTGATCAGCTCGCTGGTCGCCCAGACGGAGGTCGACGGCACCGACTTCGCCGACAACCAGGTACCGCCGCCCAGCGAGCAGGCCCGCGGGCAGCTCCTGCGGGCACTCGCCAGCAACGCCATCCGGGGTGCCCTGGAGCGGCACTTCGGTGTCGAGCTGGCCTTCCAGAACTGTCACCGGGTGGCGGTGTTCCGGCCGTCCTCCGCCAACAAGAAGCGCTACGAGCGCTTCACGTCGGTCCGCGAGCAGCTGCTCAACCAGTCCGACGAACTGCGCGACTGCTAGGCCGTGTCTGACAATTCCCGCCGGGCGCACGGCGTCAGGGCACGCACGCCCCCAGCCTCCGGCCGGGAGGTACCCCCACGCCGCGTTGTCGTCGGTCGCCGATGGCCCCCAGCCTTCGGCCGGGAGGTGCCCCCACCGCATGGACTCCGCCCCCAGCCTTCGGCCGGGAGGTGCCCCCACCTCCGCCTTGCGATGCACGCACCCTGACGCCGCACGCTGATCCGACGCGAATTGTCAGACGCGCCCTAGGTGTACTGACCACGGAGGTTGGTGACGGGGTTCACGGCCAGGTGATCTTGAAATGAGTGAGGGCCTTCTGGCTCGGTGTGGATTGCGACATCTGCACCAGCGCCAGAAAGGCCCTCATGCCACACCGTAACGCACCGCTGACCGAGACCGGACGCCTGCGCCTGGCCCGCTGCGTGGTCAAGGACGGCTGGCCGCTGCGGCGGGCCGCCGAACGCTTCCAGGTCTCACCCACCACGGCCAAGCGCTGGGCCGACCGCTACCGCATGCTGGGCGAAGCGGGCATGAGCGACCGCTCCAGCCGCCCGCACCACAGCCCGCGCCGGACCCCGACCCGCACCGAGCGGCGGATCATCAAGGTCCGCGTCCTGCGACGCTGGGGGCCGGCGCGCATCGCCTACCTGCTCCGCCTGAACCCGGCCACCGTTCACCGTGTCCTGACCCGCTACCGCCTCGCCCGTCTGGCGCACCTGGACCGCGTGACCGGCCGAGCCGTGCGCCGCTACGAGCGCTCCACACCAGGGGAGTTGGTGCACGTCGACATCAAGAAGCTCGGCAACATCCCGGACGGTGGCGGCCACAGGAGCCTGGGCCGCCAGGCCGGCCGCAAGAACCGCTCCGGCGCCGGCTACAGCTACCTCCACAACGCCGTGGACGACCACTCCCGCCTGGCCTACAGCGAGATCCTGGCCGACGAGCGCAAGGAGACCGCGACCGCGTTCTGGACCCGGGCGAACGAGTTCTTCGCCCGGGCCGGAATCACCGTCCAGCGAGTGCTGACCGACAACGGCGCCTGCTACAAGTCACACGCCTGGCGTGATGCCCTCGCAGCCGAGGGCATCACGCACAAACGCACCCGCCCCTACCGACCGCAGACCAACGGCAAGGTCGAACGCTTCAACCGCACCCTGCTCGACGAATGGGCCTACGCACGGCCCTACCGCACCGACCAGGAACGCCGGGACGCCTACCCCGACTGGCTCCACACCTACAATCACCACCGCGGACACACCGCACTCGCAGGCAAGCCACCCGCCAGCCGTGTCCCCAACCTCACGGGTCAGTACACCTAGGGCCTTCGGACCGCGCCGGGCTGCCGCCGCGGTTCAGCTCAGCTGCGGGAGGACCTCGGAGCCGAGCCGGGCGATGTTGTGCAGGGTCGCCTCCCGGTCGCCGCTGCCCTCGGCGAGCAGGGCGAAACGGCGGATGCCGGTCCTTTCGGCGGTGGCCAGGAGCCGGTCCGCGCACTGCCTCGGCGTGCCGACGGCGTGCAGGTCGCAGAGCAGCTCGGTGTACTGGCGCGGGTCGCGCATCGTGCGCTCCCGGCCGTCCACCGTGCGGTGGGCGCCGAGGCCGAACTCGAACCAGCCGGGCATCGCCCGCAGGAGTGTGGCCCGGGCCGCCGAGGTGCGGTCGTCGACCTGGGCCACCCCGGCCGCGACGTGCCGGCGGCTGATCCGGCGCAGCTGCTCCTCGCCGCGCCCGGCCGCCAGCCAGGCGGAACGATACAGCTCCAGCATGCGCAGCTTGTCCTCGTCGCCGGAGTGCATGCCGAGCAGCATCGGCAGGCCGCGTTCGGCCGCGGTGCGGACCCCGCCGGGCGAGGTGCAGGCGACCACCACCGGGGGCCCGGCCGCCGGGCGGCCGGCGGTGGTGAGGTGCTCCTCGGCGGGGCCGTCGGCGTCCTGGCGCTGACGGGGGAAGCGCAGCACCCCGGTCCGCCGGTCGAGGCCCAGCCAGGCGCCGAGGTCCGGGCGCCGGGGCGGTTCGGTGGCCCGGGGCACCACGGCCACCTCGGGGAAGCTGAACTGCGGTCCGGCCGCACCCACCCGGGAGCCGCGCAGCCAGCGCAGCAGCAGGTCGAGCCGCTCCGGGAACCCCGCCTCGAAGGCGTCCACGCCGCTGCCGAAGACGTCCAGGTCGATCCACGGGCCGCCGCGCCCCACCCCGAGCGTGAAGCGCCCGCCGGAGGTGAGGTGGAGCAGCGCGGCCTGTTCGCCGAGGGCCACCGGGTGCGCGGTGGAGAGCACGCTGACCGCCGTGCCGATGCCGATCCGCCTGGTCCGGCCGAGCAGCAGCGCGGCCAGGGTCGCGGCGTTCGGGCAGACCCCGTACGGCACGAAGTGGTGCTCGGCCAGCCAGACGCTGTCCAGTCCCGCCTGTTCGGCCGCGACGGCGGCGCGCACGGTGCGGTCCAGTGCCTCGCCGTGCGTCTGGCCGGGGAACTGGGCGGAGAGCAGGAAGGCGCCGACCCGGACCGGTCCGGTGTCCGCGGTGGCGGGGCCGGTGCCCTGGACCGCCGGTCGTGGGGTTCCGGGGGTGGTGGCGGCGACGGCCGTGATGGTGCTGCTTCTGGTCATTTCTGAGGCCTCCTCGGGTGCGCGCAGGGTCTGCGGGCCCCGCCTGTCCCCTCGTGAGTAGCCGATGTCATGTGCCAATGGCACGCCGGAGCACCAATTTCCCGGAGAAACGGGTGGATCTCCCGGGAAACACCCGATCATCGTCCGATGCCGTGATAGTGGCCCGGCCGGGCGGCGTCCGGCCGTAGGCTGGAACGGTTCCCGCACCCCGTGGAGAGGTAACCGCCGTGTCGCCCCGACGCAACCGGATCAAGAGCGCCGCCGACCGTGACCAGGCGGAGCCCGCCGCACCGCTGGGCGGTGCGATGCGCCGGACCGAGAACTACCAGGGCGACGACTGGGTGGTGCAGACGGTCGCGGGGACCGCCGGCCGGTACTACCGCTGCCCGGGCTGCGACCAGGAGATCCCGCCCGGGACGGGCCATGTGGTGGCCTGGCCGATGCACGGCGCGGGCGTGGACGACCGGCGGCACTGGCACCGGGCCTGCTGGGGCGCGCGGGAGCGCCGGGCCTCGAACCTCCTCCGCGGCCGCGGCGCTCCCAGGTACTGACCCGCGGGACCGGCCCGCCCGGGCTCAGGCGTCGCGCTTCTTCAGCACCAGCGCCCCGCCGACCAGCGCGGCGAGCGTCCAGGCCAGGCAGATGACGAAGCCCGCCAGCGGCCCGTACGGCTGGCCGCTCTGCTCGTAGACCAGCAGCATCCGCGAGCCCGCGTAGTCGGGGAAGTAGTGGGCGACGGTCTTGGCGCCCGGCACCGCCGAGAGGATCGGCGAGAGCAGGAAGAAGAACGGCACCAGCACGCCGAGCGCCAGGGTCTGGTTGTGCAGCATCGCGGTGACGCCGGCCGAGAACAGGCAGAGCATCGTGAGGTAGAGCGCGGCGCCGAACACCGCGCGCAGCACGTTCGGCTCGCCCAGCGAGGTGGAGTGCTCGCCGAGCAGCGCCTGGCCGACGAAGAAGGTGAGGAAGGCCGTCACCAGCGAGACGGCCAGGGCGAGCGTGCCGAGCACCACGGCCTTGCCGGTGAGCAGGGTGCCGCGCTGCGGGACGGCGGCCAGGGTGACCCGGATCATCCCGCTGCTGTACTCGTTGCCGACCGCCAGCACGCCGAAGACGATGATGGCCAGCTCGCCGAGCATGATGCCGGCGAAGGACGTGCCGGTCGCGTCGAACGGGGAGCTGTCGCTGCGGAACTCCTCGAAGTTGTTGTTGGTGAGCAGCGACAGCAGGGCGCCGACGCCGAGGGTGACCACGAAGGTCAGCGCGAGGGTCCAGACCGTCGAGCGGACGCTGCGGATCTTGGTCCACTCGGAGCGCAGGACCGCGGGGAAGGACGCCATCTCAGTTCTCCTCCGTGCTGCGGGAAGCGGGCTGCCCGCTCCGGTCGCCCTTCCAGTCGGCGCCCCAGGCGCCGGGTGCGCCGGCCGCGTCGCGCCCCGGCCCGTCGCCGGCGTGGTACTCGACCGCGTCGGCCGTCATCTGCATGAACGCCACCTCCAGCGAGGCCTGCTGCGGGCTGAGCTCGTGCAGCACCAGGCCGTTCGCGGCGGCCAGCTCGCCGAGCGCCGCGAGGTCGCCGTCGACCACCTCGTACGAGCCGTCCGGGCCGGGTTCGTGCCGCAGCCCGGCGCCGGCCAGGACGTCGAGCAGCCGCTCGGGCTGCGGGCTGCGCAGCCGCACCGCGGAGCGGGAGTTGCGGCGGATGAACTCGGCCATCGGCAGGTCGGCGAGCAGCCGGCCCTTGCCGATGACCACCAGGTGGTCGGCGGTGACGGCCATCTCGCTCATCAGGTGGGAGGAGACGAAGACGGTGCGGCCCTCGGAGGCGAGGCGCTTCATGAGGTTGCGGATCCAGAGGATGCCCTCCGGGTCGAGGCCGTTGACCGGTTCGTCGAACATGACGATCTCCGGGTCGCCGAGCAGCGCGCTGGCGATGCCGAGGCGCTGGCCCATGCCGAGCGAGAAGCCGCGGGCGCGTTTGCGGGCGACCGGGGTGAGGCCGACCAGGGCGAGCACCTCGTCCACCCGGCGTTCGGGGATCCGGTTGCTCTGGGCGAGCCAGAGCAGGTGGTCGCGGGCGGTGCGGCCGGGGTGGACGGCCTTGGCCTCCAGCAGGGCGCCGATGTACTTGAGCGGTTCGCTCAGCTGTCCGTACCTCCTGCCGTCGATGGTGACCCGGCCGCCGGTGGGGCGGTCGAGGTCGAGGATCATGCGCATGGTGGTGGACTTGCCGGCGCCGTTGGGCCCGAGGAAGCCGGTGACCACCCCCTGGGGGACCTTGAAGCTCAGCCGGTCCACGGCCAGTGTCTTCCCGTAGCGTTTGGTCAGGTCGTGCAACTCGATCATGGAAGCTCCCTCACTCTCCGTCAGGCTATGACATAGCGGACAAGGCGGCCCGCTGAGTGGGCCCGCCGGGCGCTCCGGAATACGGTGGCCCCATGACCCAGCTCCCCTCCGCAGTGTCGGTCCGCGAGAGCGGCACCGGAACACCCCTCGTGCTGCTGCACGCCTTCCCGCTCAACGCCGCCATGTGGTCCGCCCAACTGGACGCGCTGCCCGGTCCGGCCGGGGACAGGGCCCGGGTGATCGCCCCCGACCAGCGCGGCTTCGGCGGCAGCGGACTGGGCTCCGTAGAGCCCTCGCTGGAGACCGTCGCCGACGACGTCGCCCGGCTGCTGGACGCCTCCGGGATCGACCGGGCGGTGCTCGGCGGACTCTCCATGGGCGGGTACGTCGCGATGGCCTTCGCCGAGCGGCACCCGGACCGGCTGGCCGGCCTGCTGCTGGCCAACACCAAGGCCACCGCCGATCCGCAGGCCGCCAAGGAGAACCGGGAGCGGATCGCCTCCGCCGTCCTGGCCCGGGACAGCGTCCGGCTGCTGCTCGACGAGCGGGTGGCGCAGGGCCAGCTCGCCCCGGGCTCGCAGCACCTGGCCGACCGGGTGCAGGAGTTGGTCGCCGCCGCCCCGCCGGCCTCCGTGGCCTGGGCGCAGCGGGCCATGGCGGCCCGCCCGGAGCGCCTCGACGTCCTGGCCGGCCTGCGGGTGCCGGCCGCCGTGGTGGCGGGCGCCGACGACGCGCTGATGCCGCCCGCCGAGGCGGAGCTGATGGTGCGGGCCCTGCCGGACGCGGAGCTGACGGTGCTCCCCGGGGTCGGCCACCTGAGCGCGATCGAGGCGCCGGAGGCGTTCGACGCGGTGGCGCTGCGACTGCTGGAGCGGGTGGCGGCGGGATGAGGGAGGAGCGGGCGGAGGCCGGCGGCTGGGACTTCTCCGCGCTGGAGGTGACCGGCCGGATGCCGGTGACCAACCGGGCCGATGGGCTGCTCGAACTGACCCTGGAGCCGCTGGGCGAGGACTACTGGCTGCGCCCGGGGGAGACGTTCATCGTCACCTCGTACGGGGACTACGGGCCCGGGCACCCCTTCGAGGTGCAGTACTGGCCGGACTCGGTGTCGGTCTGGTGCACCTCGTGGTTCGGGACGGTGTCGGACGACGAGGGCAACCAGCTGAGCTGCGGGCACCAGCGCCCGGACGGCGCCTACCCGCGCTGAGCGGAGCCGAGGAAGGCCCAGGAAAGGGGACGGCCCCCGCCCGGGGAGGGCGGGGGCCGTCGGGGCCTGCGGGCCGCGTCAGCGCGACTGCTGGGCGGGCACGCCCATGGTGTCGTCGTTCGGCAGCGAGGCGGCGGCCACGGCCGCGCCGGTCAGCGTCGCCAGCATCTCGCGGACGTTGGTCAGCTGGGCGTTGATGCTGTCGCGGCGGTTGGTGAGCGCCGCCAGCTCGCGCTCGGATTCGCTGCGGATGCGGTCGGCCTTGGCGTTGGCGTCGGCCACGATGTCCTCGGACTGGCGCTGGGCCGTCTCGACGGTCTGGCGGGCGCGGCGCTCGGCGTCGGTGCGCAGCTTCTCCGCCTCCAGGCGGAGCTGCTCGGCGCGGTGCTCGATCTCGGCCAGCCGCTTCTCGGCCTTGGCCTGACGGGCGGCCAGGTCGCGCTCGGACTGCTCGCGGCGCTTGGCCAGGTTGGTCTCGAACTCCAGCGCGGCCTGGGCGGCCTTGGTGCGGGTCTCCTCGAAGAGGGCGTCCGCCTCCTCGCGCTTGTTCTGGGCGTCCTTGTTGGCCTCGGCGCGCAGCTGGGCGGCGTCGCTCTTGGCCTTGTCGACGATCCGCAGGCCCTCGTCCTCCGCCTTGGCCTTGCGGTCCTTGGCGTAGTTCTCGGCCTCGGTGCGGACCTGCTGGGCGGCCGCCTCGGCGAGCTCGCGGTGCTGCTCGGCGGCGCGGTGCGCCTCCTCGCGCAGGTCCTTGGCCTCCTCCTCGGCGAGCCGCAGGATCTTCTCGACCCGGGCACCGAGACCGGCGTACGACGGCTCGGACTCGGCGACCGCGGCCTGGGCGGTCTGGGTCTCCAGGTGGAGCTCCTCGATGCGCTTCTCGAGGGCGCTGATCCGGGTCAAGGCACTGTCACGGTCGGCCACCAGCTTGGTGATCCGCTCGTCGACCTGGGCGCGCTCGTACCCACGGCGCACCAGGTCGAAGCCGTGAGGGGAGTGACTGTCGCTCATGGGGTTCTGGGCTTCCTGTCGTCAAACCGCTGAGGTGGTTGAGGGAATCCTGACACGGTACCGGAGTGTCGGCGACGAAACGCCGTCGTCCCGCGGACAATGTCCGCTCAATCGGGTGGTGCGTTCTTGGAGCGATTGCCACCCGATCGGGGAGAGCCAATTCCGGCACCGGCCTTGGCACCCCCGTCCTTCTTGGTGCTGCTTCCCCCGTTGGCCTGTGCGACCGGTGACGGCGCCTCGAAGGCCTCCAGGGCGGACAGCACGTCCTGCACCCTGGAGATCTCGGTGTTGATGTCCTTGCGGCGGCGCACCAGTTCGTCCAGCTCGCGCCGGCCCTCGTCGGTGGCCCGCTTCGCCTCGGCCCGCGCCTCGGCGAGCAGCCGCTCGGCCTCCGCCTTCGCCAGCTCGACCTGCTCGTCGGCGGCCCGGTCGGCGGCCCGCAGCCGCTTCTCGGCCTCGGCCGACGCCGAGTCCAGCCGCTCCTCCGCCTCGTCCTGGGCGGACTTCAGCTTGGCCTCGGCCTTGATGATCAGGGCCTCGGCGCGGTCGGTGGAGCTGGAGAGCTTGGTCTCGGCCTCCTTCAGCAGCCCCTCGGCCTTGCGGACGGCCGAGAGCCGGACCTTGCTGGCCTCCGAGGACGCCTCCGACGTCAGCTCGTTGGCGCGGTCCTCGGCGGCCGCGACCAGCGCCGCCGCCCGGTCCTCGGCCTCGGCGACGGTGGCCACCGCCTGCTCCTCGGCCTCGGTCAGCTGCTCCTGGGCGGCCGTCACCAGCGCGTCCACCCGCTCGCCGGCCGACTTCATGGCCTGCGCGTTCTCCTTGCGGGCGCGCTCGTGCAGGGCCTCCACCTCGGCGTCGGTGCGCTCGCGCAGCTCCTCGGCGCGCTCGCGGATCCCGGTGGCGTCCCGGCGGGCCTCGGAGAGCAGCGCGTCGGCGTCGGCCCGGCCCTTCTCGACGGCCTCCTGCCCGGCGGCCTCGCCGGCCGCGACCAGCCGGTCGGCCTCCTTGCGGGCGGCGGCGACCATCGCGTCCGCCTGCTCCTCGGCGGCGGCGGTGGTGGCCAGCGCGGTGGTCCGGGCGTCCTCGCCGAGCGACTCGGCGTCCGCGAAGGCCTTCTCCAGCACGGACTTGGCCCGCTCGCGGGTGGCCTTGTCGAACTGCTCGGCGGTCTCGCGGACCTCGGCGTCGTAGGCGTCGGCGCGGCCGTGGGTGGCCGTGTCGTAGTCGTCGGCCAGGGTACGGGTGGCGAGCGCGTACTCCTCGGCCTCGGCGCGCAGCGCGGCGGCGAACTCCTCCGCCTCGGCGACGGTGCCGGCGGCCCGCTCCTCGCCGGCGGCCACCGTCCGGGCGGCCAGCTGCTCGGACTCGGCGCGCTGCTGCTCGGCGGCCTCCAGGGCGGCGCGCAGGGTGTCCTCGGCCTCGGTGCGCAGCTGCTGGTCGTAGCCCTGCGCCTCGGCGCGCAGCCGGGCCAGCTCGGCCTCGGCGGCCTCGTGGTCGGCGGCCAGCTCCAGCTCGGTCTGCTCGCGCAGGGCGGTCGTCTCGGCGTCGGTCCTGGCGCGCAGGTCGGCGGTCTCGCGCTCGGCGGTCTCGCGCAGCCGGGCCACGTCGTGGTCGGCGGTGGCGCGCAGGTCGGCGGTCTCGCGGTCGGCGAGCGCCCGCAGCTCGGTGGTCTCCCGGTCGGCGGTGTCGCGCACCTCGGCGGCGGCGCGCTCGGCCTGCTCGCGCAGCTCCTCGGCGTCCCGTTCGGCGGTGGCCCGCAGCTCGGCGATCTGCTGGGAGGCGGTCTCGTGCAGCCCGGCCACCGACTGGCGGACCTCGGCGGCCTCCTCCTCGGCGGCCTCGACCAGGGTGGCGGCCTCGGTGCGGCCGGCCTCGACCAGCTCCTCGCCGTCGCGGCGGGCCTGCTCCAGCTCCTCGCCGGCCCCGGTGCGGATCGCCGCGGCGGCGGCGCGGGCCTCGGACAGCTCGCGGCCGGCCTCGGCGCGGACCGTCTCGGCCTGCTCCGCGGCGAGCGCCAGCTCGGCCGTGCCGCGCTCGCGCAGCTCCTTGGCGGCGGCGTCGGCCTTGGCGAGGCGCTGTTCGGCGGTGGTTTCGGCGGCTTCGAGGGCGCGTTCGGCCTCGGCCTGGAGGCGGGAGGTCTCGGTGGCGGTGCGCTCGGTCAGCTCCGCGGCGGCGGTTTCGGCTTCGGTGCGGACGTGTTCGGCGTGGGCGTCGGCGGCCTCGCGGACGGCGGCCGTTTCGGTGGCGGTGCGCTCGGTCAGCTCCGCCGCGGCCGCCTCGGACTGCTCGCGCGCGGTGGTGGCGGCGGACAGCTGCTCGGCGGTCTCCTCGCGCTCCCGGAGCAGCCCGGCCGCGGCCTCCTCGCGCTCGCGCCGGCTCTCCTCGCGCAGCGCCTCGGCGGCGGCCTCGGCCTCGGCCCTGGCCCTGGCGGCCTCGGCGTCGGCCTCGGTGCGCACCCGCTCGGCGTCGGCCACCGCGGCGTCGCGGACGGCGTTCGCCTCGGCCTGCGCGTCGGTCCGCAGCGCCTCGGCGGCGGCGTTCGCCTCCGTGCGCACCCGCTGGTCGAACTCGGTCGCCTCGCGGCGCAGTTCGGCGGTGTCGCGTTCGGCGGCGGCCCGGTTCTCGGCGGCCGCGGCCTTGGCGGCGGTGAGCGCGTCCCGGCCCTGCTGCTCGGCGGCGGCGGTGGTCTTCGCGGCCTCCGCGCGGGCCCGCTCCAGGGTCTGCTCGGCCCGGCCCTGGGTCTCGGCGGCCTGCTCCTTGGCGTGCTCGCGCAGCCGCTCGATCTCGGCGGCGGCGCCCGCGCGCAGCTCGTCCGCGTCGGACTTGGCCTTGGTGAGCAGTTCCTCGGCGCTCTTCGCCGACTCCTCGATCTGCACCACGGCCTGCCGGCGGGCCTCGCCGCGCACCCGGTCGGCCTCGGCGGCGGCCTGCGAGCGCAGCTCCTCCGCCTCGGCGCGCAGCCGGGCGGCCTCGTCCTGCATCTCCTGGATCCGCTCGCGGATCGCGGCGGCGTCGTCCAGGGCGGCGTTCTGGGCGGCCTCGACGGCGGCCCGCGCCTGCTCGCGCAGCCGCTCGGCCTCGGAGGCGGCCTCGGCGCGGATCCGCTCGGCCTCGGAGGTCGCGCCGGTACGGGCGGCCTCGGCGTCCTGGCCGGCCCGGTCGAGCATCTCCTCGGCGGCCTTGGCGGCCTTGGCCAGGTGGGCGGCGGCCTCGGTGGCACCGGCAGCCCGGCCGGCCTCCTCGGCCTCCCCGCGCAGCCGTTCGGCGGCGGCCTCGGCCTGCGCCCGCAGCTCGGCGACGTCCCGCTCGGCCTGGGCGCGCATCTCGGCGATCGCGGCCTCGGCCTCGGTCCGCAGCTGTCCGGCCACCGACTCGGCGGTGGCGCGCAGCCGCTCGCTCTCCTCGGCGGCGGCGGCCTTGGCGGCCTCCGCCTCGGCCTGCTTGGTGGTGGCCTCGGCGCGGATCGCGTCGGCCTCCTTGGTCGCCTGGGCGACCATCCGGGCCACCTCGGCCCGGGCGGTCTGCGAGCGCTGCTCGTTGGCGGCCTCGCCGTCGGCGACCTTCCGTACGGCGGCGGCCTCGGCGTCGGCCTGCAGCTGCTCGGCGGCGGCCTCGGCCCGCGCCCGCAGTTCGACGGCCTCGGCGTGGGCCCGCTCGGCCTCGGCGACGGCCTCGGCGCGCAGCCGTGCTATCTCCGCCTGGGCGTGGTCCAGCTCCTGCCGGGCACGGCCCTGCTCGGCGGCGGCGGTCTCCTTGAGCCGGCCGATCTCGGCCCGGGCGGCGGCCAGCTGCTGCTCGGCGGCGGTGTGCGCGGCGGCGAGCTGCTGCTGAGCCTCGCCGCGCGCGGCGTCCACGTCGGCGGCGGCCTGGGCGCCGGCCTGCTGGGCCTGCTCGGAGGCGGCCCGCAGCAGTCGCTCGGCGTCGCTCTGGGCGCGCTGGAGGGCGGCCTCGGCGGCGGCCTGGGCCTCGCCGCGGGCGGCGTCCACGTCGGCGGCGGTCTGCGCGCGGGCGTGGTCGGAGAGCGCGGCGGCCTCGGCGCGGGCGGCGGCCATCATCCGGTCGGACTCGGCGCGGGCCTCCTGCAGCAGGCGCTGGGCCTCCTGCTCGGTGCCGGCCCGGGTCTGCTCGGCCCAGTTGACGTTCTCGTTGACGTGCTGCTCGGCGCTGCGCCGCAGCTCGGCGAGCTCCTCCTCCAGCTGGCGGCGACGGGCGGCCAGCTCGGCCTCCAGCCGGGCGGTGCGCTCGGCGGCCTCGGCCATGATCCGCTGGGTGGCGGCCTGGGAGTCGCGCAGCTGGCGCTCGGCGTCGGCGCGCAGCTGCTGCGCCTGCATCTCGGCGGTGCGGAGCATCTGCTCGGCCTGGCCGGACACGGCGTCGAAGGCGCGCGGCTGGGCGAGCATGCGGCGGGACTCGTGCAGCTTGGCCCGGAGCACCTCCACCTGGTAGGCGAGGTCCTCGGCATGCTCGACTGCCTTGTCCCGCTCCTTCCGAGTCCGATCCATCTCGGCCTCGAACTGGGAGAGGTGATCGTCAACCTCGTAGCGGTCGTAGCCCCGCACTCCGCGGTCCCATCCATCTCCTGGTTGCGTCCTCGACCCGGCCGGTCCGCGCTCCCGTTGTCCGGGCACGGTCCGACTGGTCCTTGCATCCGCGCCGTCCGGACACCCCCGCCTAGCCGGGGACGCCCGCCGCGGTCGTCGGAGTCCGGGGCGGGAGCGCGGTCGATCCGCATTCCCCCGTCCGGGTGGACTCCTGGGCGAACTCTTGCCTTGTGGAGAATGGTGACAGATCCGTCTTGCGACTGTTCAGCCGTGCCCGCGTAATGGACTCCCCTGCGACGGGCCTCCCACCGGGGCGGACGGGCCTGTCTTCGGCCGTGCCCGTCGTCCCCGTCCCCCGGAGTCTTCGCGCACCTGGGCATTGTAGTGGGAGCGTCTTGCGGGGGAATGGTCGCGTGGGGGTTTTCCGGGTTGTCCGGTGAGGTTACTGACGGGTCATGAGGGTGGCGGGGCGGCGGACGGCCGGGTGCCGCCCCGCGGCGGCGGCGGACCTCAGTGCGCGTCGGGCCCGGCGGCGGTGACCAGCTCGGTCAGCACCCCGCCGCAGTCCTTGGGGTGCAGGAAGGTGATCCGCGAGCCCATCGAGCCGGTGCGCGGCTGGTCGTAGAGGACCCGCACGCCCTTGGCCCGGATGTCCTCGGAGTCGGCGTCGACGTCGGCGGTGCCGAAGGCGATGTGGTGGACGCCCTCGCCGTTCTTCGCCAGCCACTTGCCGACCGGGGAGTCCTCGCGGATCGGCTCCAGCAGCTGGAGGTACGAGGCGCCGCCGTCGCCGGTGTCGTTGATCTTGAGCATGGCCTCGCGGACGCCCTGCTCCTCGTTGACCTCGCTGTGGAACACCTCGAAGCCGTAGGTGGCGCGGTAGAACTCGACCGTCTTGTCGAGGTCGCGGCAGGCGATGCCGATGTGGTCGATACGGGTGAGCACGGGGGCCTCCGGTCCGGGGACGGGTGCGACAGGACGGCAACAGTGCAGCGCATGCCGGACGGCGGCGCCAGCGATCGGGGTGCGAGCCTGCTCACACGGGCCGGGCGGCAGGGTTCACCCGGATCGACGCGGCACGGTGTTGACTGGACGGTGCCAGTGCGCTCGATCACATCTTGGGTCCGGTGACGGGCGGGTAACAGGTCAGTACATTGAGCGGAATCCTCCACCTGGCCACGACGTGCGAAGGGGCTCGTCCCATGACCAACACCACCTCAGTGATCGTCGCCGGGGCGCGCACCCCGATGGGCCGGCTGCTCGGCTCCCTCAAGGGCTTCTCCGGTGCCGAGCTCGGCGCCTTCGCGATCAAGGCGGCACTGGAGCGGGCCGGCGTCTCCGGCGACCAGGTCCAGTACGTGATCATGGGCCAGGTCCTGCAGGCCGGTGCCGGGCAGATCCCGGCCCGCCAGGCCGCGGTGAAGGCCGGGATCCCGATGAGCGTCCCGGCGCTCACCGTCAACAAGGTGTGCCTCTCCGGCCTGGACGCCATCGCGCTGGCCGACCAGCTGATCCGGGCCGGCGAGTTCGACATCGTGGTGGCCGGCGGCCAGGAGTCCATGACCAACGCCCCGCACCTGCTGCCGAAGTCCCGCGAGGGCTACAAGTACGGCGCGATCGAGTTGCTGGACTCGATGGCGCACGACGGCCTGACCGACGCCTACGAGAACATCCCGATGGGCGAGTCCACCGAGAAGCACAACACCCGCCTCGGCATCCCGCGCGAGGTCCAGGACGAGATCGCCGCCGCCTCGCACCAGCGGGCCGCCAAGGCGCAGGCCGACGGCGTCTTCGACGCCGAGATCGTCCCGGTGGAGATCCCGCAGCGCAGGGGCGAGCCGGTCCTGTTCAGCCAGGACGAGGGCATCCGGGCCGACACCACCGTCGAGGGCCTGGCCAAGCTGCGCCCGGCGTTCACCAAGGACGGCACCATCACCGCCGGCACCTCCTCGCAGATCTCGGACGGCGCCGCCGCCGTGGTCGTGATGAGCAAGGCCAAGGCCGAGGAGCTGGGCCTGAGCTGGATCGCCGAGATCGGCGCGCACGGCAACGTCGCCGGCCCGGACAACTCGCTGCAGTCGCAGCCGTCCAACGCGATCCGGCACGCGGTCGCCAAGGAGGGCATCGCCGTCGAGGACCTCGACCTGATCGAGATCAACGAGGCCTTCGCCGCCGTCGCCCACCAGTCGACGAAGGACCTCGGCGTCCCGTCCGAGATCGTCAACGTCAACGGCGGCGCGATCGCGCTCGGCCACCCGATCGGCATGTCCGGCGCCCGGGTGGTGCTGCACCTCGCGCTGGAGCTGCAGCGCCGCGGCGGCGGCGTCGGCGCGGCCGCGCTGTGCGGCGGCGGCGGCCAGGGCGACGCGCTGATCGTCCGGGTGCCCAAGGCCTGACGTCCGGCACCACGACCGATTCTCCGGGGCTGCGGACCGCCACGAGCGGGCCGCGGCCCCTCGGCGCAAGGAGCAGCCACAGATGATCGATGTGCCGACCCTGGTCGAGCAGGCCCGGCAGGGCCGTCCGCGGGCGGTCGCCCGCCTGATCTCGCTGGTCGAGAACGCCGCGCCCGAGCTGCGCGAGGTGATGGCCGCGCTGGCGCCGTACACCGGGCACGCCTACACCGTCGGCCTGACCGGCTCGCCGGGCGTGGGCAAGTCCACCTCCACCTCGGCGCTGGTCTCCGCCTACCGGCGGCTGGGCAAGCGGGTCGGCGTGCTGGCGGTCGACCCGTCCTCGCCGTTCTCCGGCGGCGCCCTGCTCGGCGACCGGGTCCGGATGCAGGACCACGCCACCGACTCCGAGGTGTTCATCCGCTCGATGGCCACCCGCGGCCACCTCGGCGGGCTCTCCTGGGCCGCCCCGCAGGCGCTGCGGGTGCTGGACGCGGCCGGCTGCGACGTCATCCTGGTGGAGACGGTCGGCGTCGGCCAGTCCGAGGTGGAGATCGCCGCGCAGGCCGACACCACGGTGGTGCTGCTCGCGCCCGGGATGGGCGACGGCATCCAGGCCGCCAAGGCCGGGATCCTGGAGATCGGCGACCTGTTCGTGGTCAACAAGGCCGACCGGGACGGCGCCGACGCCACCGCCCGGGAGCTGAACCACATGCTGGGCCTGGGCGAGGCCCGGGAGCCGGGGGACTGGCGCCCGCCGATCGTGAAGACCGTCGCGGCCCGGGGCGAGGGCGTGGACGAGGTGGTCGAGGCGCTGGAGAAGCACCGCGCCTGGCTGGACGAGCACGGCGAGCTGGCCGTGCGGCGCCGGCGCCGGGCCGCCGACGAGATCGAGGCGATCGCGCTGGCCGCACTGCGCGCCCGGATCGGCGACCTGCACGGCGACCGGCAGCTGGCCGCGCTGGCCGAGCGGGTGGTGGCCGGCGAGCTGGACCCGTACGGCGCGGCCGACCGGCTGGTGGCGGACCTGACCGCGGGCTGACCCGGCCGCGGGCCGACCCGACCGTGAGCTGATCGGCCCGTGAGCCGATCGGCCCCGGGGGGGCGCCGGCCCCCGGTCCGTCCGGCCGTCCGCTCAGCCGCGGCCGCGCAGGCCCCGCAGGTGCTCGGCGACCGGGGCCAGCGCCTCGTACATCGCGTCGAGCTGCTCGGGGGAGAAGCGGTCGATGAAGTGCGCGCGGACGCTGCGCACGTGGCAGGGCGCGACCCGCTGCATGGTCTCCCAGCCCTGCTCGGTGAGGTGGGCGTAGAGGCCGCGCCGGTCGCCGGGACACTCCTGGCGCAGCACCAGCCCGGCGGTCTCCATCCGGGTGATCTGGTGCGAGAGCCGGCTCTTCGACTGGAGCGTGGCGGTGGCCAGGTCGGTCATCCGCATCCGCCGCTCGGGAGCCTCGGAGAGTACCACCAGGATCTCGTAGTCGTTGATCGCCAGGTTGTGCGGCTGGAGTTCACGGCTGAGCTGGTAGTCCAGCAGCTTGGCGACCTCCAGATGGGCGCGCCACAACCGCTGCTCCCGGGCGGTCAGCCAGGGGGTCTCCTCCTCGGGCCGTTCGGGCGCCGGGGCCGAGAGGTCTGCGGGGTCGATCGTGTGCGTCTCCATGGGGCCAGGATACCGCATTTAGTTCAATGTTGTACGACTTTCCCCGTGCGGACATCCGGCGACCGCCGGGATCCGGCCACGGTGCGGCGGGGTGTCCCGCCGCGCCGCGGCCGCCGCGGTCAGATCCCGAAACGCCGTCCGAGGTCGCCCAGGTTACCGAGACCGGGCACGTTCACGTTGGGCAGTTGGCCGCCGTGTCCCGACGGGTGCTGGGGCGGCACCCCGCCCATCGGCACCCCGGCCTCGGCGTGCACCTGGCCGACCGCCCGCTCGGCCATCAGCACCTCGGTCGACTGCAGCAGCACCTGGCCGGCGCCGATGAACTCGAACTGGTGCTCCTCGCCGGACGCCCCGCCCAGCCCGGTGAGCCGGCGCAGGCCGCCGATCAGCCCGTGCATGTAGTCGTGGTCGTAGTGGTGGCACGGCGCCGGGCAGTCCGCCCAGCCGACCAGCGCCTGCGGGTCCACCCGGATCGGCGGCTCGACGAAGTGCACCGGCCCGTTGGAGGCGGCGACGAACTTGCCGCTGCCGATCAGGGTCAGGAAGCCCGGGATGATCGACTGCTTGAGCTTCAGGGTGGGCTCGTAGGCCAGCAGGTTCCCCGAGCGGACCGTCAGGTTCCCCTCCTCCAGGTCGTAGGAGTTGAGGTCGAAGGCCCGGTCGGCCAGCAGCAGCTTGCCGCGCCCCTCGGCGACCACCCAGTCCGCCGCGTGCATCGGCGAGTTGAAGTTCCCCATCAGCCGGTCGGCCACGCCGGCGCCGACGCCCTTGAAGGAGATGTCGCCGTAGTAGGCGATCATCTTGCCCTTCTGCAGGAAGTACGAGCCGTTGAGGTCCACGGAGAAGGCGTACGGGTTGACGTTGTCGTTGGACGGCAGGCTGTGCGCGTCGTGCACCACCGGGCCGGAGCCGTCCTGCGCCTTGGGCAGCGGGGCCTGCGTGCCGCCGTACTGCTCCTGGGCGTACTGCTGCGGCGGCTGGGCGGGGTGGCCGGGCGGCGGGGGCGGCGGGTAGCCGCCCTGCTGGGGGTAGCCCTGCGGCGGGTAGGGCTGCCCCTGCGGCGGGTACGGCTGGCCCGGCGGGGGATAGGGCTGGTTCTGCGGGGGGTAGGGCTGGTTCTGCGGCGGGTAGCCGGGCGGCGGGGCGGCGGGGTAGCCGGGCTGGGTCGGCTGGCCGTACGGGTCGTGCGGCTGCCCGTACGGGGGCTGCGGCGGGTAGGACATCAGAGCTTCTCCTCGCTCGCCTGCACGTACACCGTGCCGTTCCCGGACAGCTCCAGCTGGAACGCCTCGCCGGAGCCGCGGCCGATCATGTCGCGCCACCCGAGCGCGGTGGACAGCTTGTTCTGGACCTGGCCGCGGTGCGCGACGTAGGCCTGCGGGTCGACGTGCACCGGCTGGTGCGGGGTGATCGGCAGCTCGAAGACGCCGCCGTGCGCCATCACGGCGACCGCGCCGTGGCCGTCCAGCTTGGTGGTGAACAGGCCCTGGCCGGTCACCTGGCCGCGGACCATGCCCATCACGCCGCCCTGCGAGCCCATGAACATCGTGGACTGCTGGAGCGAGCCCTCGAAGGCCAGCAGCCGGTCGGCCTCGACGTACAGGGTGTCGCCGGTCAGGTCGATCACGTGCACGTGGTGGCCGCCGTGGCCGAACAGCACGCTGCCCTGGCCCTCGACGCTCATCAGCGGGGTGTCCTCGTTGGCCACCCGGCGGCCGATCATCGACATCACGCCGCCCTGGCCGCCGGTGATGTTCGGCGTGAACTTCACCTCGCCGGTGTACGCGAGCATCGCGCCGCGCTGGCTGAACAGCCGCTGGCCCGGCACGACCCGGGCCTCGATCATCTTGTTGTTGATCTTCGCGAACGCCATCAGACGTCCCCCCCGACGGTCAGCTTCTCGGAGGGCTGCACGTAGACCAGGCCCTCGCCGGTGAACTCCACCTGGACGGCCTCGCCGCCGCCCTCGCCGATGAAGGTGCTCCAGCCGGCGCCGGACTTGATGGAGCGGTTGAGGTTGCCGGTGTGCGCGACGTACGCGCCGGGGTCGACCCGCAGCGGCGTGCCCTGGGAGACCCGCAGGATGATCGCCGGCCCCTTGGAGGTGACGGCGGCCCAGCCGTGGCCCTCGACCTTGGTGGTGAACAGGCCGTTGCCGGAGGACAGGCCGTTCAGGCCGGTGAAGCTGGTGCCGGTCTTCAGCGTGCCCTCGGTGCAGAGCAGGTTGTCCGACTCGACGTAGAGCGTCTCGCCGTTCAGCCGCACGAGGTTGATCTCGGTCGCCTGGTCGGCGAAGTAGCAGGTCCCCTGTCCCTTCACCTCCATGACCGTCATCTGCTCGCCGGTGAGCCGGCGGGTCACCATGCCGCGCAGGCCGTCACCGCCGCCGCTGAGCTTCTTGAAGTTCATCTGGCCCGTGTAGGCGACCATCGAGCCGTTCTTGGCCTTCACGGAGTCGCCGGTCATGTCGACGGCGAGCGTCTTTGACCCCTGGAGTCGAAACTGTGCCACGGCCGCAATCTAGCGGTCGGCGGGCCCGGCGGGGGAGGGGGCGAGGGCGTTCTGGTACGTGTCTGCGACAAAACGGGCCGCCGCGCTCCGCCGCCACCCCGGCGGCGGGCTCGGACAGGTGCTCGGCGATAATGGAGCGGATGCTTGTGAGCCGGTTCACAAGCGATCTCCGAGCCCCCGTATCGAGGTACCCAACGTGAACAGCAGCGCCGTCCACCGCCTGCGCCTGGTCTCCGGCCCCGAAGGGGTCTCCTTCCTGCTCCTGCTGCTCTGCTCGGTGCTCAAGCGCACCACCGACTTCAACGCCGTCCCGGTGATGGGCATGGTCCACGGGATCCTGTTCATCCTGTACGTGGTCTTCTGGATCATGGCGTGGCAGACGCAGAAGTGGGACGTCAAGCGCGGCGCCCTGCTGTTCATCCTCTCGGTGCTGCCCGGCGGCGGCTTCGTGGCCGAGCGGATGCTCGCCAAGGAGGAGCGCGGAGAGACCGCGGTGCCGGCCGCTGCCTGACCCCCCGCACGTGCCGGCAGGCTGCCGGAGCCCCCTCTCCCAGTGGGCCCCGGCAGCCTGCCGTCTTTTCCGGAGGTGGTCCGTCGGTGGTTAGTTGACGCCCACCGCGCTCCAGGCCGCGGCCACCGTCTTGTACTCGGTGCTGTTCGGGCCGCCGAAGAGGTCCGACGCGGCGGACAGGGTGCCGGTGCGGGCCCCCTTGTAGTTGGTGCTGGAGGTGAAGTACACGGTCAGCGCCCGGTACCAGATGGCGGCGGCCTTGTCCCGGCCGATGCCGACGATGGTCGAGCCGTTGGAGGTCGGGCTGTTGTAGCTGACGCCGTTGATCACCTTGGCGCCGCTGCCCTCCGCCAGCAGGTAGAAGAAGTGGTTGGCCACGCCCGAGGAGTAGTGGACGTCGATGCCGCCGATCCCGGAGTACCAGGTGTCCTTGGACGAGCCGTCCTTGGAGGGCTTGTCCAGGTAGCGCAGCGGCTGGCCGTTGCCGAAGATGTTGATCTTCTCGCCGATCAGGTAGTCCGGCACGTCGACCGCCAGGTTGGCGTACCACTCGACCAGCGTGCCGAAGATGTCCGAGGTGGCCTCGTTGAGGCCGCCGGACTCGCCGGAGTACGTGAGGTTGGCGGTCGCCGAGGTGACGCCGTGGCTCATCTCGTGGCCGGCCACGTCGAGGGCGGTCAGCGGGTTGGTGTTGCCGTTGCCGTCGCCGTAGGTCATGCAGAAGCAGGAGTCCTGCCAGAAGGCGTTGACGTAGGCGTTGCCGTAGTGCACCCGGTTGCTGGCGCCGACGCCGTTGTTCTTGATGCCGTTGCGGCCGAAGGTGCTCTTGAAGTAGTCCCAGGTGGCTCCGGTGCCGAACTGCGCGTCCACCGCGGCGGACTGGGTGTCGGACGCCAGCCCGTTGCCCCAGTTGTTGTCCGCGTCGGTGTACAGCGCGTTGCCGCTCTTGGCGTTGCCGGTCCACTGGTTGCCGCGGGACGGGTCCTTGAGCTGGTAGGTGGAGCCGCTCTGGGTGGTGTTCAGGGTGACGGTGCCGACGTGGACGCCCTTGCCGGTGCCGTTGACGGTCTGCACCTCCTCGTGGGTGGAGAGCACCTGGCCGGTGGCGGCGTCGGTGAGCAGCCGCTGGCTGCTCGGGGTGCCGTCGGCCCGCTCGCCGTGGACCACGGTCTGGTAGGCCAGCCGCGGGCTGCCGTCGCCCGCCCAGACCACCAGGGTCGGGGTGCTCGCGCCGTCGACCCTGGTGACCGGGGAGGCGTCCTTGTCGGTCGGGGCGATGCCGACGGTGGCCCGGACCGAGGCGACGGCCTGGTCGGAGGCGGCGCCGGAGGAGAGCGCCGGGGTGAGGCTCGGCAGCGAGAGCCGGCCGTCGAAGGCCCGGTCCACCGAGGTGATCGTGCCGTTGGCCTTCTGGTGGACGACGAGGTCGCCGCCGAGGACCGGCAGGCCGGCGTAGGTGCGGTCGTAGCGCAGGTGGCGCGTGCCGTTGGCGTCGACCACCACGTCCTTCACGACCAGCTGCTCCTGGCCGCCGAGGGCGAGCGCCCTGGCGACCGGCGCGGCCTGCTGCCCGGCCAGCGCGACGAGCGACGCCTGCTGCGGGACGGGCGCGGCCTGGGCCGGGGCGGCGGCGACCTGGATGGCGCCGGCCAGCAGGGCGGTGGCGGAGAGTGCGGCGCCGACTGTCAGCTTTCGCTTCACGAGCGGGTTCCTTCCACGAAACCGCGGGTGCGCGGTCACGCCTCGTACCGGGGCGCCGGGGTTGGCGCCAGGGGGCGGTAGGGCGCTGACGTGCTGCTCCCGTGCGGCCTGACGTGCCGTCGATGGGTGGGGGCGACGGGCGTCCGGACGGGGCTGTGGGCAGAAGCATGACAATGTATGTCGTGAAATGACAGGGCTCCGCCAGGTATTGGCCAGGTCTCGCCAAGACCCGTAAGGGTGGGTCCGGGTGCGACAGCTGACCGTTGTGCCCCGGTTCGTCCCTTGGCGGGATCCCGCCAGCGTCGGGTCTTGTCGACCCGGGGCGGCGTTGCTACGCCGGCGGGGGAGGGAGGGCCCGGGCCGGCGCCCGGGGGCCTCCCCTCCCGGCGGGGACCCCGGACGCCGGCCGGCCGGGCGTCAGTTGACGTTGACGCCGCTCCACGCGGCCGCCACCGCGTTGTACTCGGCGCTGCCGGCGCCGTAGAGGTCGGCCGCCGCGCTCAGGGTGCCGGTGCGGGCCGCCTTGTAGTTGGTGGTCGAGGTGAAGTGGACGGTCAGCGCGCGGTACCAGATGGCGGCGGCCTTGTCCCGGCCGATGCCGGTGACCGTCGAGCCGTTGGAGGTCGGGCTGTCGTAGCTCACGCCGTTGATGGTCTTGGCGCCGCTGCCCTCGGCCAGCAGGTAGAAGAAGTGGTTGCCCACGCCCGAGGAGTAGTGGACGTCCAGGCCGCCCACCGAGGAGGACCAGGAGTCGGCCGAGCCGCCGTCCTTGGAGGGCTTGTCCATGTAGCGCAGCGGGGTGCCGTCGCCGTTGATGTCGATCTCCTCGCCGATGAGGTAGTCCGGCTTGTCGGCGGGGAGGTTGGCGGACCACTCGACCATGGTGCCGAAGATGTCCGAGGTGGCCTCGTTGAGGCCGCCGGACTCGCCCGAGTAGTTCAGGCCGGCGGTGGCCGAGGTGACGCCGTGGGTCATCTCGTGGCCCGCGACGTCCAGCGCGGTCAGCGGGTTGGTGTTGTTGGTGCCGTCGCCGTACGTCATGCAGAAGCAGGAGTCGTTCCAGAACGCGTTGACGTAGTTCCGGCCGTAGTGGACCCGGCTGGTGGCGCCGACGCCGTTGTTCTTGATGCCGTTGCGGCCGAAGGTGTTCTTGTAGTAGTCCCAGGTGGCCGCCGCGCCGAACTGGGCGTCCACCGCGGCCGACTGGCGGTTGGCGGCGGTGCCGTCGCCCCAGACGTTGTCGGTGTCGGTGAGCAGGGTGCCGGAGCCGGAGGTCTTGCCCTTGAGGTCGCTGGTGGACTGCCCGCCGCGCGAGGCGTCCTTGAGCGAGTAGGAGGAGCCGCTCTGGGTGGTGGTCAGCGGGACGGTGCCGACGAAGACGCCGGTGCCGGTGCCGGAGGCGGTCTGCACCTGCTCGTGGCTGGAGAGGACCCGGCCGGTGGCGGCGTCGGTGACCAGCAGCCGGCTGCTGGGGGTGCCGTCGGCCCGGACGCCCTCCACGGTGGTCCGGTAGGCGAGGCGCGGGCTGCCGTCGGCGGCCCAGACGACCAGCTGGGCGGCGCCGGCCCGGTGCACCGCGGTGAGCGGGGACTCGTCCTTGTCGGCGGCGATGCCGACGGTGGACTGCACCGCGCCGGAGGCCTGGGCGGCGGCCTGGTCGGCGGGGATCCCCGGGGTCAGGCTGGGCACCGCGATCTGCGCGGTGACGGCCTTGTCGACCGCCTTGACGGCGCCGTCGGCGGCCTGGTGCACGACCAGGTCGCCGCCGAGCACCGGCAGGCCGGCGTAGGTGCGCTCGAAGCGGAGGTGGCGCGTGCCGTCGGCGTCGACCACGGCGTCCTTGGCGACCAGGCTCTCCCGGCCGCCCAGCCCGAGGGCCTTGGCCAGCGGGCCGGCCTGACCGTCCGCCAGCGCGATCAGGCCGGCGCGGTGCTGCGCGGCCTGGGCCTGGGCGGTGGGGGTCGGGGTGGCCTGGGCGGCGGTGCTCACCTGGATGACGCCGGTGAGCAGGGCGGTGGCGGAGAGTACGGCGCCGGCTGCGAGCTTTCGCTTCACGTACAGGTCCTTCCGGAAAACCGCGTGTGCGCGGTCGCGCCGCGCTCCGGGGTGCCGGGGTTGGCACCTGAGGGGCGGAACGGGCGCTGACGTGCTGCTCCGTGCGGTCCACGGCGGTCACCGGCGAGTGGGGCGGCGGCCACCGGACGGGGCTGGCGGAAAGCATGACAATCCAACAAGTGAAATGACAGGTCTTGTTCATGGATTGGCCAGGTCCCGCCAACGTTGCGGAAGGTGAAGAGGGTGACGAACCGGGCGAACCGCCCCGTCTTTCAGCGGGTTACCGTCCGAACCGAGGCCTGATAGCGGGGCGGGCGCCGCCCGGGGGGTCAACCCCACCGCCCGCGCTGCCGGTTGGCGCCCGTTCACACCCCCGCAACGCGCTGGTCCGTACCTGGCGGGCCGGTTGGCGTGTTCCCGCCACGTGTCGCGCTTGTCCACCATCAGGACGCCTGGTAGCCGCGGTCGCGCCCGCCGGTACGGTAAGGAGGTGGCCAAGCCCCTCGCACTCGACTTCGACCCGATCGCCCGCGCCGACGAGCTGTGGACCCGCCGCTGGGGGGCCGTCCCCGCGATGGCGGCGATCACCTCGGTCATGCGGGCCCACCAGATCCTGCTCTCCCGCGTGGACGCGGTCCTCAAGCCGTACGGGCTGACCTTCGCCCGTTACGAGGCGCTGGTGCTGCTCACCTTCAGTCGGACCGGCGAGCTGTCGCTCTCCAAGGTCGGCGAGCGCCTCATGGTCCACCCGACCAGCGTCACCAACACCGTCGACCGCCTGGAGCGGGCCGGCCTGGTCGCCCGCCGCCCCAACCCGCTGGACGGCCGCGGCGTGCTCGCGGCGATCACCGACCGGGGGCGCGAGGTCGTCGAGGGCGCCACCCGCGAGCTCATGGCGATGGAGTTCGGCCTGGAGGAGTACGACGAGGGCCAGTGCCGCGAGGTCTTCGACCTGCTCCGCCCGCTGCGGGTGGCGGCGGGCGACTTCGCGGACGTCCCCAGCGAGGGGCCTGCGCGGCCGGGGGCGTGAGGGCGGCTACCCTCGTGTGAGCGGTGCGCGGATCAGGACGTACCCCCCGATGCTGCCGAGCGAGGCGATGTAGACGATGAAGGCGACCCCCCTGCTGGGCTGGTACCGGGCCCTGGCCATTGCGACCGGTGTGGCACTGCTGGTGTTCTGCGGCTTCATGGTCGCGAAGTACGGCTTCGACACGGCCGAGGACGTGACCACCTACGTCGCGATGCTGCACGGCTACCTCTACATCGGGTACTTCGTGGTGACCTTCCTGCTCGGCCAGAAGCTCAAGTGGCCGCTGGGCCGGATGGTCTTCACCCTGGCCGCCGGCTGCATCCCGTTCGCCTCCTTCGTCGCCGAGCGCAAGGTGGTCGCCGAGGCCGCCGCCAAGCTGCCCGCCGGTGACGCCGCCGGCCAGCCGGCCGGCGTCTGAGCGAAGCCCCAGGGCGCCCTTCCCCGGACGGGGGAGGGCGCCCTCTTGTCTGCCCCGCTACTCTCCCCTCCGGACGTCCGTCGACAAGTAGTAGGACGTCCGAGTAAATTGGTAGGACGTCCTAACAGCTGTGCCGCCCGCTGGTGTGGCGGCCGTACGGAGCGGAGTTCGGGGTCATGGACGCCGAGGAGATCGAGCGCGGGCGGCAGCGCTGGCAGCAGCGGTACGACAGCGCCCGCAAGCGGGACGCGGACTTCACCACCCTCTCCGGGGACGAGGTCGAGCCGGTCTACGGCCCGGCCCCCGGACAGGCCTACGAGGGCTTCGAGCGGATCGGCTGGCCCGGCGAGTACCCGTACACCCGGGGCCTGCACCCGACCGGCTACCGCGGCCGGACGTGGACCATCCGCCAGTTCGCCGGCTTCGGCAACGCCGAGCAGACCAACGAGCGGTACCGGATGATCCTGGAGGCGGGCGGCGGCGGCCTCTCGGTCGCCTTCGACATGCCCACCCTGATGGGGTACGACTCCGACGACCCGCGCTCGCTCGGCGAGGTCGGCCACTGCGGGGTGGCGATCGACTCGGCCGCCGACATGGAGGTGCTGTTCCGCGGCATCCCGCTCGGCGAGGTCACCACCTCGATGACGATCAGCGGCCCGGCGGTGCCGATCTTCTGCATGTACCTGGTCGCCGCCGAGCGGCAGGGCGTCGACCCGGCGGTGCTCAACGGCACCCTGCAGACCGACATCTTCAAGGAGTACATCGCCCAGAAGGAGTGGCTCTTCGCCCCCGAGCCGCACCTGCGGCTGATCGGCGACCTCATGGAGTACTGCGCGAACGGGATCCCGGCGTACAAGCCGCTCTCGGTCTCCGGCTACCACATCCGCGAGGCCGGGGCGACGGCCGCGCAGGAGCTGGCGTACACCCTGGCCGACGGCTTCGCCTACGTCGAGCTGGGCCTGTCCCGGGGCCTGGACGTGGACGTCTTCGCGCCGGGCCTGTCCTTCTTCTTCGACGCGCACCTCGACTTCTTCGAGGAGATCGCCAAGTTCCGCGCCGCCCGACGGATCTGGGCCCGCTGGATGCGCGAGCGGTTCGGGGCGAAGACCGAGAAGGCCCAGTGGCTGCGGTTCCACACCCAGACCGCCGGTGTCTCGCTCACCGCCCAGCAGCCGTACAACAACGTGGTCCGCACCGCCGTCGAGGCGCTCTCGGCGGTGCTCGGCGGCACCAACTCGCTGCACACCAACGCCCTGGACGAGACCCTGGCGCTGCCCTCCGAGCAGGCCGCCGAGATCGCCCTGCGCACCCAGCAGGTGCTGATGGAGGAGACCGGCGTCACCAATGTCGCCGACCCGCTGGGCGGCTCCTGGTACGTCGAGGCGCTGACCGACCGGATCGAGCAGCAGGCCGAGGAGATCTTCCGGCGGATCCTGGACAAGGGCCGCGAGGACCACGCGATCGGCCCGATCACCTCCGGCATCCTGCGCGGGATCGAGGAGGGCTGGTTCACCGGCGAGATCGCCGAGGCCGCCTTCCAGTACCAGCAGGCGGTGGAGAAGGGCGAGAAGCGGGTCGTCGGCGTCAACTGCCACCCGCGCAGCGTCACCCCCGAGCTGGAGATCCTGCGGGTCAGCCACGAGGTGGAGCGCGAGCAGGTCCGGGGCCTGGGCGCGCGCAAGGCGGCCCGCGACGAGGCCGCGGTCAAGGCCGGGCTGGACGCCATGCTGGCCGCCGCGCGGTCCGGCGCGTCGATGATCCCGCCCATGCTGGACGCGGTGCGGGCCGAGGCGACCCTGGGCGAGATCTGCAACGCGCTGCGCGAGGAGTGGGGGATCTACCGGGAGACCGCCCGGTTCTGAGCAGGTCCCCGCGGGAGGCCGCCCCCGTCGAAGGCCGCCCGGCACCCGTGGAGGGTGCCGGGCGGCCTTCGCCCGCGTTCAGCCGGCCGGCGGGACCGGGAAGGGGCCGAGCAGCAGGCCGGTGAAGCGCCGGGTCCACTCGGCGGTGATCGGCTCGCCGCTGACCAGCACCCGGTGCTCGACCGTCCCGGCGATGGTGTCGAAGATGATGTCGACCTCCTCGCACGCGGTCGCCTCGTCGCCGTCCGGCGCCAGCTCGCCGCGCGCCTGGGCGGCCGCGCGGCCCTGCCGGACCAGCCGCTTCTGCGGGTCGACGATCGACTCCCGGATCCGCCGGCGCAGCTGCCCGTCGCGGGTGCCCTCGGCGAACAGGGCGAGCAGTGCCGCCTGGGTCTCCGGGCGGGCCAGCAGATCGGCGAACTGGGCCACCACCGCCTCGATGTCGGCCTGCAGGCTGCCCAGGTCCGGCATCACCAGCTCGTCGAAGAGGCTGGCGACGGCGTCCACCACCAGCTCGTTCTTGGACGGCCAGCGGCGGTACAGGGTGGTCTTGGCCACGCCCGCGCGGGTCGCCACGTGGCCCATGGTGAGCCCGCCCCAGCCGAGTTCGGCGAGGGTCTCGCGGGTGGCGTCCAGGATGGCGCGGTCGGCGGCGGCGCTGCGCGGGCGGCCCTTGGTCCGGGCCGCGGCGGTTTCCGGGCGCTCCGGGACGGGTGGCTGGGGGGCCGACACCGGGCCTCCTTGTTGTTTACCGGTAAGTAACTTGGGTGGGACCGGTAACGGTAGCGACTCCTCCATGTCCAGGTCAGCCGGGCGGTCCGGGAAAGTGGCCCACCTCACGTCCGGCAGGGGCGGGCGGGGGTTGCGGCGGGTGCCCCGGCTCCAGTTACGCTACGACTCGTAGCGAAAGCGACGACCAGGCGCCGCGTCCCGTGGGACGGGGGCGGCGCGGGCGCGGATGGGGATCCGCGCCGAACGGTTCAGGCTATCGGGGAGTGGCGCCGCCACCCCGGGAATCGGTACCGCGCAGCCCGCGCGGGGCGTTTTCCGGGAGGTTGGTGCCCATCAGCGGTGCGGGCGGGGGAGGATGGTGCCATGCAGCCACGGAATTCTCGTCTCAACAGTGCCGCCCTGCGGGGTGCGGTCGACCTCGCCGCGGTGAAGGCAGCCGGCGAGGCTGCCCAGAAGGCCGAGCAGGCCAGGGCCGAGCGGGCCCGCCAGGCGGCCGCCGGAGAGGCGGCCGGGGGCGACCCGGTCGGGACCGGTTACCCGCTCGTCGTCGACGTCACCGAGGACACCTTCGAGGTCGAGGTCGTCCAGCGGTCCACCGAGGTGCCGGTGGTCGTCGACTTCTGGGCCGAGTGGTGCGGGCCCTGCAAGCAGCTCAGCCCGATCCTGGAGCGCCTGGCCGAGGAGTACGCCGGCCGGATCGTGCTCGCCAAGATCGACGTCGACGCCAACCAGCTGATCGCCCAGCAGTTCGGCATCCAGGGCATCCCGGCCGTGATGGCCGTGGTGGCCGGCCAGCTGGTCCCGCTGTTCCAGGGCGCCGAGAACGAGGCCAACGTCCGCAAGGTGCTGGACCAGCTGATCCTGGTCGCCGAGCAGCGCTTCGGCATCGTCGGCGACGGCGGCACCGGCGGCGCGCCCGCCGAGGGCGCGGAGGCCGCCGCCCCGCGCCGGCCGGAGGACCCGGCGCTGGCCGCGGCCCACGACGCGCTCGACCGGGGCGACCTGGGCGGTGCGATCCAGGCCTACCAGAACGTGCTCACCGAGCAGCCGGGCAACACCGAGGCCAAGGTCGGCCTGGCCCAGGCCCAGCTGCTGCAGCGGATCGAGGGGCTCGACCTGCAGTCCGTCCGGGCGGCCGCCGCGGCCGACCCGAAGGACGTCGAGGCCCAGCTGAGGGCGGCCGACCTGGACCTGGTCGGCGGGCATGTCGAGGACGCCTTCGGCCGGCTGGTGTCGACCGTCGGCACGACCTTCGGCGAGGACCGCGACGCGGCCCGGCTGCGGCTGCTGGAGCTGTTCGAGGTGATCGGTCCGGAGGACCCGCGGGTCACCGCGGCACGCCAGGCGCTGGCCCGGGTGCTGTTCTGAAGTCCCGTTGGCGGCACGGTGGATGACCTGCGGTGCCGCTGGTGATTTGGCGACAATCCGGTCATCGCCTCTGAGGTTTACCAAATCTTGACAACACCCGTGGACGGTCACGACATGTGACCGTCCACGGGTGTTTCGCTGATGTTTCCGAGGGATTTCGCCCTCACCAATCCTCCATCTCGTGACGCTGCGTGTCCGAGGCGCCGATTTCATGATCATTCGGGCCCGTGTGGGATTACCCGTCAGTAATGCGACCTCTTGTGCTTCGCCCGGGATTCGAGCAGCATCGGCACGCCCGGTCCCCACACTTCGACCCCCGCCGGCAGCCGGTCGGCGGACCCGGAGGAGGGGATCCCCACCGGGCGGCCGGCGGTCCTGCCGCCGGCGAGAGGGCAGGGGGGTATCCGCGGTCCCACGGCGGTTCCTGTCCTTCGCACGGCCGCGCTGCCCGCGCGGTCGCTGGTTGTCGCTCGGGGGGATCGCCAGTGTTGACACGGCGCTCTCCGCTACCGAGGACGTAGCTCTCTCCCATCCCAGGCCCCCACCGGTGCGGGACTCGCCACCGGGGAGCCGGAGATGTACGTCCCACAAGGAGGACACGCATGTCCAAGACCTACGGCAAGACCCGCTGGAAGCGCTTCGCCCTGGTGATGGTGCCGAGCCTCGCGGCCACCGCCGCCGTCGGCGTCGGCCTGGCGAACAGCGCGCTCGCCGCGTCGTTCAGCATCTCCGGCCAGCAGTTCAAGGTCAGCGCCAAGGAGCTGCACGGCACGAAGTTCGCCCAGTTCGGCTCGATCGACGTCCAGACCGACAAGACGACCCGCCCGGTCGCGGTCTCGGCCTTCGACACCGCCCGGATCAAGGGCCTGTGCCAGTCGCTGGTCACCGACCCGAACGTCGTGCCGCTGCCCTTCAAGCTCCCGAAGATCACCCTCCGCCTGGAGGCCGGTGACAGCGAGGAGAAGGAGCGCCAGGTCGATGCCGCCAACCTGCTGATCGACCTCGACTCCCTTGAGGCCGACGCCGAGTTCGGCAACATCAACATCGGCCAGGACGCCTCCACCCTCGACGGCACCGCCACCAAGAACTGGAAGTCCGCGCTCGGCTCCGGCCTGCCCAGCGGCAAGACCGGTTTCGCGCAGGCGGCCGACACCGCCGACCTGTACGGCGCGAAGCAGACCGCCTGGGCCACCTCGGCGGGCACCTTCAAGCTCAGGGGCCTGAAGCTCAACCTCTTCACCGACGCGGGCCACGAGTGCTTCTGAGCCGGTTCCTCGGTTGACCGGCTGACCGCCTGACGGCGGCTCGGGGGCCCGGGGGCGGGGGGCCCCCCCGCCCCCCCCCCCCCCGGCCCCCCCGGGGGTCACCCCCCCCCCCCCCCCCCCGGCGGGGCCCGGGGCCCCCCCCAATGCCGCGCGCCGGCCCCGCACACCCA